>JAFGLM010000030.1 GCA_016928055.1 Gammaproteobacteria bacterium | reverse complement strand
GCTGACGGTGACGCTGATCAACCCGATCGCGATGGAAGAAGGCTTACGCTTTGCGATTCGCGAAGGCGGTCGTACCGTGGGTGCCGGTGTGGTGGCGAAGATTATTGAGTAATCAAGTCCTGTTTGGGATTTTGAATCTGAACTTAAGAGATTTAAATTATGGCAACAACTAAAAAGGCACAGACTATTCGTATTCGATTGAAGGCGTTCGATCATCGTTTGATAGACCGCTCGGCATCGGAAATCGTCGAAACGGCGAAGCGTACCGGTGCACGGGTGCATGGGCCGATACCGTTGCCAACCAAGAAGGAACGATGCACTATCCTGATTTCGCCGCATGTTAATAAGGATGCACGAGATCAATACGAAATTCGAACCCACAAACGCCTGATGGATATCATCGAACCGACCGATAAAACGGTTGATGCTTTGATGAAACTTGATCTGGCGGCGGGTGTCGATGTGCAAATTAAGTTAAGTTGATTAAATTCAATTAGTTAGGCGGTTAAAATCCAGCAATCTTTAGAGGGTTGTTGGGCGCTCTCTCTTTAAGAGGGATAGTAAGAACTCAGCGGCTTCGGTCGCAGTAACATTAAGTCCGCTATAAGCGGCGCCCCAATACTGGGTGTAACAGGCCACAGATTTTGTGGTAGAATTCGCGACTTTCGCGGCTCGGCGCACGAGTTATCTGCGCCGAGCCGTTTTCGTCGAATTCGCTGATGCGCCCGAGTTATCAAGACGGGCGCATTTTTTATCGAATCGGCAAATGTTTTGGCTGGTTCGCTGGAATAATCGGTAGGAATGAGCAAATGACTATAGGTTTAATCGGTCGCAAAACAGGTATGACACGCGTCTTTACAGAAGACGGTGTTTCCGTGCCCGTCACTGTGATCGAAGTAGAGCCCAACAAGGTGACCCAGCTGAAGACCATCGAGAACGATGGTTATCGAGCAGTCCAGGTAACTCGCGGCCAGCGTCGTGCATCCCGTGTCAGCAAGCCCATAGCCGGGCATTTTGCCAAAGCGGGAGTCGAGGCGGGCGATGGTTTATGGGAATTTCGCCTTGATGAGAATGAAGGTACCGAGTTGACCCTGGGCTCGGAAATCAAGGTGGATCTTTTTGCCGAAGCCAAGCAACTGAATGTGACGGGTACCAGTAAAGGTAAGGGATTTGCCGGTGTTATCAAACGTTATCATTTTCATATGCAGGATGCGACGCATGGTAATTCCCTTTCGCATCGCGCACCCGGATCAACGGGACAGAACCAGACCCCGGGGCGAGTGGTGAAAGGCAAAAAAATGGCTGGCCAGATGGGTAACGTACAGATCACCGCACAGAACCTGGATGTTGTTCGTGTCGATACTGAACGCAACCTGATTTTGGTCAAAGGCGCCGTGCCTGGCGCGACAGGCGGTACGCTGATCGTGCGGCCGGCAACCAAGTAAGGTCATGGGTATGGAAGTTACGCTGCATAAGGCGAAAAAGAAAATCGAGTTGTCCGAGCTGGCGTTCGGACGCGAATTCAATGAGCCGTTGATTCATCAGGTTGTTGTCGCCTATATGGCCGGTGCACGCTCCGGTACACGCGCACAAAAGAACCGATCGGATGTCAGTGGCGGCGGAGTCAAGCCGTTTAAACAAAAGGGTACCGGTCGCGCACGCGCCGGCACCATACGCAGCCCTATCTGGCGCACCGGTGGGGTCACTTTTGCAGCCAGACCGCAGGATCATTCACAAAAAGTGAATCGTAAGATGTATCAGGGTGCTATGCGCTCGCTGCTATCCGAGTTGCTGCGTCAGGGTCGTTTGCTGGTGGTGGATGCATTGGCTGTCGATGCGCCCAAGACCAAGCAGCTGACCGAAAAACTTAAGCGGCTTGATATTGGCAGTGCGCTGATTGTTACTGAAAGCGATGACATTAATTTGTATCTGGCGGCACGTAATCTGCGCGATGTTGAAGTGGTTGATGCGACAGGTGTGAATCCGGTTGATTTGATTCGCTTCGACAAGGTGGTAATGACCGTTGATTCGGTTAAGCGAGTTGAGGAGATGCTGGCGTGAATCAGGAAAGATTAATGCAGGTTTTACTCACGCCACACGTGTCGGAAAAAAGTACGCTAGCGGCGGACAAGGCATCTCAACACGTATTTAAAGTATTGCCGGACGCCAGCAAGACAGAAGTCAAAAAAGCTGTTGAGCTGATGTTTGATGTCAAGGTTGATGCGGTGCGTGTTGTTAATGTGAAAGGTAAAAGTAAGCGTTTCCAGCAGCAGCTTGGTAAGCGCAAAGATTATAAAAAGGCTTATGTTCGCCTGGCAGCAGGTCAGGACATCAGCTTTGAAGGTGCTGAAGGTTAATTAGTTATGGCAATCGTAAAAACCAAACCAACATCAGCCGGACGCCGTTTTGTGGTGAAAGTCGTGTCACCCGAGCTCTACAAAGGTGGCCCGCATGAGCCGTTGTTGGAAAAGAAAGCCAAAAATGGCGGTCGCAATAATGTTGGTCGAATAACCACCCGGCATCAGGGTGGCGGTCATAAGCAACGTTATCGAATCATTGATTTTAAACGCGACAAGGATGGCATTGCTGCCAAGGTTGAGCGTATTGAATACGATCCCAATCGCAGCGCGCATATTGCCTTGTTGTTATACGCTGATGGTGAGCGTCGCTACATCATTGCACCAAAGGGCATTCAGGCCGGCGATACCTTGTATTCCGGTGTTGATGCTCCGATCAAAACAGGTAATACCTTGCCTTTACGCAATGTTCCAGTGGGAACTGAAATTCACTGCGTGGAATTAAAGCCAGGCAAGGGTGCGCAGCTGGCACGCAGTGCCGGTAGTGCAGTGCAGATGGTCGCGAGAGAAGGTGCGCATGCAACCTTGCGGTTACGCTCAGGTGAGACACGCAAGGTGTTTATTGATTGCCGCGCAACCATTGGTACGGTTTCCAATCCTGAACATAATTTACGGTCTTTGGGTAAGGCTGGTGCGACACGATGGCGCGGAGTTCGACCTACCGTTCGCGGTGTTGTGATGAATCCAGTTGATCACCCGCATGGTGGTGGTGAAGGTAGAACTTCAGGTGGTCGTCATCCGGTCAGTCCCTGGGGCACACCAACCAAAGGTTATAAAACACGCGCCAACAAACGTACCGATAACATGATCGTGCGTCGGCGTAAGAGCAAGTAAATCGGATTAAGAGGGTAGAGTTGTGCCACGTTCGTTAAAGAAAGGTCCATTTATTGATCATCATCTGGTGGCCAAGGTGGATAAGGCAACTGAGAGTAAAGATAAACGACCGATCAAAACATGGTCACGCCGTTCAATGATTGTGCCTGAGATGGTTGGTTTAACGCTCGCTATTCATAACGGCAAGCAGCATGTTCCGGTGCTGGTTAGTGAAAATATGGTAGGACACAAATTAGGTGAATTCGCGCCGACCCGTACATTCCGTGGCCACGCAGCGGATAGAAAAGCCAAGTAAGCGAGAGACTAAAGCATGAATGTAATTGCCAAACATCGTTACGCACGTATATCGCCGCAAAAGTGTCGTTTGGTGGCTGATCAGGTGCGCGGGTTGCCGGTTGGTCGTGCGCTGGACATCCTTACCTTTAGTAGCAAGAAAGGTGCGAGTCTGGTGAAAAAGGTCCTCGAATCGGCGATTGCTAATGCCGAACATAATGAAGGTGCGGATATTGATGAGTTAAAAGTGGCCACCATCCACGTTGATGAAGGCCCGACATTTAAACGTTTCCAGCCTCGCGCCAAAGGCCGTGGCATGCGGATTTTAAAACGAACCAGCCATATCACTGTTGCGGTTGGCGATTAAAGAGAAATAGATAAGGTACCTAGCGTATGGGACAAAAAGTACATCCCACCGGAATACGACTCGGCATAGCGACCGATTGGACGTCAAAGTGGTATGCGGAAAAAGGCGAGTTTGCCAAGTCTTTGCATGAAGACCTGGCGGTGCGCGAACATATTCGTAAAAGACTGGCACAAGCTTCTGTCAGTCGTATACAGATTGAACGTCCTGCCAAGCAGGCTGTGATCACTATTCACTCGGCGCGTCCGGGTATTGTGATTGGCAAGAAGGGTGAGGATATCGAGCGTTTACGTCTGGAAGTTGCCGAGATTTTGGGAATTTCGCGTAATACGATCAAAATTAATATTGAAGAAATTCGTAAACCTGAATTGGATGCAAGACTGGTTGCAGAAGGCATTGCGCAGCAACTGGAACGCCGCATTATGTTTCGTCGTGCGATGCGTCGCGCTGTAACTAACACCATGCGCCTGGGCGCACTCGGTATCAAAGTAAGTGTTGGCGGCCGCTTAAACGGTGCTGAAATTGCACGCACGGAGTGGTATCGCGAAGGTCGGGTACCATTGCATACATTGCGCGCTGATATCGATTATAGCGTCGCAGAAGCAAAGACCACCTACGGTATCATCGGTGTCAAAGTGTGGATTTTTAAAGGCGAGGTTTTTGATTTGCAGGAAAAATCTGCAAGCAGTAAAGAAACCAAAGCAACCAAGAGCTCAGGCCGGGAATCAATTCGGGATAGTTAGAAATGTTGCAACCCAAACGAACAAAATTTCGCAAACAACAGAAAGGCCGCAATCGGGGTCTGGCTCAGTCGGGCAATAAGGTCAGCTTTGGTGAGTATGGCCTGAAGGCTGTTGATCGTGGCCGCATCACTTCGCGGCAAATCGAAGCGGCTCGTCGTGCCATGACGCGTTATGTAAAACGTGGCGGCAAAATCTGGATTCGTTTGTTTCCAGACGTCCCGGTTACCAAAAAGCCTGTCGAAGTTCGCCAGGGCAAAGGTAAGGGTAACGTTGAGTATTGGGTTTCTAAAGTACAGCCCGGTAGTGTGTTGTATGAAATGGAAGGTGTGACGGAAGAAACTGCACGTGAGGCATTTAAGTTGGCGGCGGCCAAGCTTCCGATTAGAACCACCTTTGTTAGTCGGACGGTGATTTAAAATGAAAGCAAGTGAATTGCGTAATAAATCAGAGCAGGAATTACAGAGTGAATTGCTGGCGCTGCGCAAAGAACAGTTTACCCTGCGAGCGCAGGGAGCAACAGGTCAGGCGAACAGCAGTCATCAATTTCGTCAGATTCGTCAAAATATTGCACGTATCAAGACTGTTTTGAATGAAAAGAAACAGCATGTTGATGCCTGAGAGAAATGGTTATGAGTGAAAATGAAATATCTGTAAACGCCGAGCAAGCCGAAAAAGCAGCAGCGCGTACATTAATTGCGCGGGTGATCAGCAATAAAATGGAGAAAAGTGCTACGGTTATGATCGAGCGGCTGGTAAAACATCCGCTGTACGGTAAGTATATTCGGCGTACAACCAAGATTCATATCCATGATGCCGAGAATGCCTGCGCTATTGGCGACAAAGTGATGATTGAGGAATGTCGTCCGATATCAAAAACAAAATCATGGCGTTTGGTTAAGGTTCTGGAACACGCAGACAGCGTATAAAACAGTAGAGAGCACGGGAATACAGACATGATACAGATGCAAACAACGCTTAATGCCGCGGACAATAGTGGTGCTCGCAGTGTTCAGTGCATCAAGGTTTTAGGTGGGTCGCACCGCCGTTATGCCGGTGTAGGCGACGTCATTAAAGTGAGTGTTAAGGATGCAATCCCGCGCGGCAAGGTCAAAAAAGGTGAGATATATAATGCGGTGGTTGTGCGCACTCGCAAAGGTATCCGTCGTGCAGATGGCTCAGTTGTACGTTTCGATAGTAACGCAGCAGTGTTATTGAATGCCAAACTTGAGCCGATTGGTACGCGTATTTTTGGCCCGGTTACCCGCGAGTTGCGTACCGCGCAATTTATGAAAATTATTTCATTGGCACCTGAAGTGCTTTAACAAGAGTACAGGTCTGGAAGCGAAGCGATGAACAAGATTAAAACAGGTGACCACGTTATTGTGATCAGCGGTAAAGACAAAGGCCGTGCCGGCAATGTTTTAAAAGTTGCGGCTGATGGTGAAAGTGTATTGATTGAAAACATTAATATGGTTAAGCGTCATAGCAAACCGAATCCCGCCAAAAACGAGCCCGGCGGTATTGTCGAGCGTGAATCTTATATTCATATTTCAAATGTATTGCACTACAACCCGGTAACCAAGAAAGGTGATCGGGTTGGGGTTAAAGCGCTGCAAGATGGCAACAAGGTCCGTTATTTTAAATCCAACGGCGAAGTGGTGGACGTCTAAGACGTTAGCAAAGATAAACAGGTCTGGAAAACGATGGCAAGATTACAGGAACATTACAAAAACACTGTTGTAAAAAATCTACTTGAGCGTTTCAAGTATAACAGTGTCATGGAAGTACCGCGTCTCACCAAAATTACATTGAATATGGGTGTAGGTGAAGCAGTTACTGATAAAAAGGTGCTCGACAGTGCTGTTGCGGATATGACCAAGATAGCAGGCCAGAAACCGATTATCACTTATGCGCGCAAGTCGATTGCAAACTTTAAAATTCGCGATGGCTGGCCGATCGGATGCAAGGTTACGTTGCGTCGTAAGCAAATGTATGAGTTTCTTGATCGTCTGATTAACATTGCCATTCCGCGTATTCGTGATTTTAGGGGATTGAACGGTAAATCCTTTGATGGTCGTGGTAATTACAGTATGGGTGTTAAGGAACAGATTATTTTTCCGGAAATCGATTACGACAAAATCGACAAAATACGCGGAATGGATATCACAGTAACTACAACCGCAAAGTCGGACGATGAAGCCAAAGCCCTGTTATCCGAATTTAATTTCCCGTTCAGGAACTAAACAAGTAACGAGATAAGCGATATGGCAAAAACATCTATGGTTCAGCGTGAAATCAAGCGTGCAAAACTGGTTGTAAAGTATGCAGCCAAACGTGCGGAGCTTCGCGCCCTCATAAGTAATCCCGATACTTCGGCTGCCGAGCATGAAGCAGCCGTTGTTAAACTGCAGAAACTGCCCCGCGATTCAAGCGCTTGCAGACATCGCAACCGTTGCAGTCTTACGGGTCGGCCGCACGGGTATTATCGGAAATTTGGTCTGAGTCGTAATAAACTGCGCGAAACCGCGATGCGTGGTGATATACCCGGCCTGGTTAAGGCCAGCTGGTAAAAGTTTAACAAGAGGATATCGATAACATGAGTATGTCTGATCCTATTGCTGATATGTTGACGCGTATTCGCAATGCCCAGCGCGCACAAAAACTTGAAGTGATTGTGCCGTCATCGAAATTGAAAGTAGCTATAGCCGAAGTATTAAAAAGCGAAGGTTATATTACCGATTATTCAACGATAGAAAAAAGCAATAAACCTGTTCTGAGTATATTGTTGAAGTATTATCAGGGCCGACCTGTTATTAGCATGTTAAAACGTGTCAGTCGACCCAGCTTGCGCCGATTTAGTGGCAAAGATGAAATACCTAAAGTGCAGGGCGGTTTGGGTGTAGCCATTATATCGACCTCAAAAGGCGTTATGAGTGATCGTCAAGCCAAGGCGGAAGGTCATGGTGGCGAAATTTTATGTCTGGTAGCCTGAGTGAATTAAGAGAAATACGTTATGTCCAGAGTTGCGAATAAGCCGGTTCCGATTCCAAAAGGTGTTGAGATCAATCTTAACGGCCAGTTGGTATCTGTTAAAGGCTCAAAAGGTGTTATGCAATTGGATTTGCATCCAACCGTAGGCCTTGAGCAAAACGAAGGTGAATTGAAAGTTATTGCCGGCGATGATAGTGGCCGAGCGATGGCAGGCACCATGCGCGCCTTACTTAATAATGTCGTAATAGGTGTCAGTCAGGGGTTCGAAAAGAAACTAACCCTCATAGGGGTTGGTTATCGTGCGCAGGCGCAAGGCAATAAACTGAATTTGACACTTGGTTTTTCCCATCCTGTTGAATACGACATTCCGGAAGGTATTAAAATTGAAACTCCGAGTCAGACCGAAATAGTTGTTACCGGTATAGATAAACAGAAAGTCGGACAGGTTGCATCTGACATTCGCGCTTACCGACCGCCTGAACCCTATAAAGGCAAAGGTGTTCGATATACAGATGAACATGTTGTTCGCAAAGAAGCGAAGAAAAAGTAACCGCAGAATTTGAGAGTTTAACGATATGGATAAGAAGATTGCTCGTTTACGTCGTAGCCGCAAGACGCGAGCTAAAATTGCCGAATTGCGCGTGCCAAGATTGACGGTGCATCGAACACCGCGTCATATCTATGCGCAAATCATTTCACCGGATTCAAAGGTGCTTGTTGCCGTTTCCACAGTGCAGAAAGGCATGAAAGGTGCAGTCAAATACTCCGGTAACAGGGAAGCGGCTGCAGCGGTAGGTAAGGCCATTGCTGAAAAAGCAAAAAGCGTAGGTGTGGAGAAGGTTGCGTTTGATCGTTCCGGTTTTGTTTATCACGGTCGCGTTAAGGCGTTAGCCGATGCGGCACGTGAAACCGGTTTGAAGTTTTAAGAGATACGACACATAAACAGGTTGAGCTATGGCGAGTTATGACGAAAACACCGTCTCTGACGGCATGATCGAAAAACTGGTAACCGTAAATCGAGTTGCCAAAGTAGTTAAAGGCGGTCGTCAGTTTGGTTTTACTGCGCTAACAGTGGTTGGTGATGGTAACGGTCGTGTCGGTTTTGGTTACGGTAAAGCTCGTGAAGTGCCTCTGGCTATTCAGAAGGCGATGGAAAAGGCCAGAAAAACCATGCAAACAGTAAGGCTGGTTGACGGCACTTTGCAGCATCCAATCCAGTCGCGCCACGGTGCAGCGATAGTTGTTATGAAGCCGGCATCAGAAGGCACCGGTGTGATTGCGGGTGGCGCTATGCGCGCTGTGTTTGAAGCGGTAGGTGTACGCAATGTGCTTGCCAAATCAATTGGTTCAGCGAACTCAATAAATGTAGTGCGTGCGACTTTCAGAGGACTTACTGAAATGGTTACACCTGAATCGGTTGCAGCTAAACGCGGCAAGTCAGTTGATGAGATTTTAGCCTGATTGAGTGATAACGAATAAGTAAGTCGGAAAACGGTTATGGCAAATAAGCAACATAAAATGTTAAAAGTAACGCAAATTAAAAGTTCAAACGGTCGGTTGCGTAATCATCAAGCCTGTTTGAAAGGATTGGGTATACGTCGTATACACAATAGTGTCACTGTTGCGGCGACTCCGGAAAATCAGGGCATGATTAACAAAGTGTCTTATATGGTCAAGGTCGAGGAAGTTTGAAATGCGACTGAATACGTTAAGCCCGGCTGAAGGCTCAAAACAAAATAGCAAACGCCGTGGGCGTGGCATTGGTTCCGGTTTAGGTAAAACCGGTGGCCGTGGTCATAAGGGCCAGAAGTCCCGCGCCGGTGGATACCACAAAGTTGGATTTGAAGGTGGTCAGATGCCGTTGCAGCGCCGCTTGCCGAAAGTTGGATTTGTTGCACCAAAGTCCTCTGACAGTGCTGAAGTGCGCTTGCATGAATTAGTCAAGGTCGATGCAGAAGTGGTCGATTTGCAGGCGCTTAAAGAAGCCAATTTAATCAGCAGGCATATTGTGCGTGCTAAAGTTTTTCTGTCCGGCGAGTTAAAGAAAGCCGTTACACTTAAGGGTCTCAGTGTGACCAAGGGTGCACGTAAAGCTATCGAAGCCGCCGGCGGCAAGGTGGAAGATTAATGAGTACTCCAGCTTCGGCGATGAGTGGCGGTCTGGGCGGTTTGGCGCGGTTCACCGAATTGCGTCAGCGCTTGTTTTTTGTAGTGATTGCGCTGCTTATCCATCGCCTTGCGACTCATATTACTTTACCGGGCGTTGATGCAACGGTTATGGCCGATTTGTTTGCGCAGCAGGAAGGAGGCTTTGTTGGCCTGATGAATATGTTCTCGGGCGGCGCGTTGCAACGTATGTCGATTATCGCGTTGGGTGTAATGCCCTACATTTCGGCATCGATTATTGTGCAGATGTTAAGTCACGTTTATCAGCCCTGGATACAATTGCGTAAGGAAGGTGAGTCCGGTCGCCGTAAAATGACTCAGTACACTCGATACTTAACGGTGGCACTGGCAACATTTCAGGCGTTTAGTATTGCTATGAATTTGCCGCGTTTTGCGCCGGGTTTGGTGCCGATGCCGGGTGTATCATTTGTATTTACCGGGACGGTGACGTTGGTAACCGGTACATTATTTCTGATGTGGCTAGGTGAGCAAATTACCGAGCGTGGTGTTGGCAACGGTATATCAATTTTGATTTTCGCCGGTATTGTAGCCGGTTTACCCAACGCGGTAGCCAAGACCCTTGAGCTGGCGCGCAATGGTGAACTAAGTAATTTGTCTGTGATTTTGATTTTTGCAGTGACTGTTGCAGTGACGGCATTTGTAATTTTTGTTGAGCGTGGCCAAAGACGCATCACGGTTAATTATGCCAAACGCCAGCAGGGCAGGCGCATGTACGCCGCGCAAAGCAGTCATTTGCCGTTGAAGTTGAATATGGCTGGCGTGATTCCGCCGATCTTTGCTTCGTCGATTATCCTGTTCCCGACTACGATTGCCAGCTGGTTTGGCTCGCAGAATATTCCATGGTTGCGTGATATGGTCGGTGTATTGTCACCGGGGCAACCGATTTATATTACGCTTTACGGTGCCGCGATTATCTTTTTCTGCTTCTTTTACACAGCATTGATTTTCGATGCGCGTGATACCGCCGATAATCTGAAAAAAGCCGGTGCTTTGTTGCCCGGTATTAGACCTGGCGAGCAAACCGCACGTTACATCGATTCGGTTATGTCTCGTTTAACAATGATCGGCGCTATATATATAACAGCAGTGTGTTTATTGCCGGAATTTTTGATTCTGTCTTTTAGTGTACCGTTTTATTTTGGCGGGACTTCGCTGCTGATTATTGTTGTTGTGGTTATGGATTTTGTTGCGCAGGTGCAAACGCATTTAATGTCGCACCAATATGAGAGTTTGATGAAGAAAGCAAATTTGCGTGGCTTCGGCAGACGCTGATTGCAGGATCGGAGAGTAAGAAATGAAAGTCAGAGCTTCTGTTAAAAGAATCTGCCGAAATTGTAAGGTGATTCGCCGCAATGGCGTTGTACGTATAATTTGTAGTGACCCACGTCATAAACAGCGGCAGGGTTAGGAGAGTAAAACATGGCACGTATTGCGGGCATAAATATCCCGGATAACAAACATACCTGGATTGCGCTTACATCCATATACGGTATCGGTCGCACACGCGCATATATTATTTGCAAAGCGGCAGGTATTAAACCGGAGATCAAGATCAAGGATCTGGATGAACCGCAGGTGGAATCATTGCGTGGCGAAGTGGGTAAATTCACCATTGAGGGTGATTTGCGTCGCGAAGTTTCAATGAATATCAAGCGTTTGATGGATATGGGTACTTACCGCGGGATGCGTCACCGCCGCGGGTTACCGCTGAGAGGTCAACGCACAAAAACCAACGCGCGTACTCGCAAGGGCCCGCGTAAACCGATTAAGAAATAAGGCATAGCAGAGTTAAACGCATGGCAAATCCAAGCAGCACCAAAAAGAAAAAGGTAAAACGTGTTGTCACCGATGGGGTGGCGCATATTTACGCTTCTTTCAATAACACGATTATTACGATTACCGATCGTCAGGGTAATGCTCTGTCCTGGGCAACTTCAGGTGGTTCCGGTTTTCGTGGTTCTCGCAAAAGCACACCCTTTGCGGCGCAGGTTGCTGCGGAACGTGCGGGCACAGCTGCCAAAGAATATGGTTTAAAAACCCTGGATGTTATGGTCAAGGGACCCGGACCCGGTCGTGATTCTGCAGTCAGAGCGCTGAATGCCGTAGGTTACAAGATTACAAATATCACTGACGTAACGCCGTTGCCGCACAATGGGTGTCGTCCTCCCAAACGCCGACGCGTGTAAGACTGAAGGTATAGAATATATGGCACGTTATATTGGACCAAAATGTAAATTAAGTCGCCGCGAGGGCACGGATCTTTATTTGAAGTCCGGCGCCCGCCCGCTTGAATCAAAATGCAACATGGAGCGTCAGCCCGGTCAGCATGGCGTCAAGCGTGGTCGCTTATCAGATTATGGTTTGCAGCTACGCGAAAAGCAGAAGTTACGCCGTATCTATGGCGTATTGGAACGTCAATTTCGAAATTACTATAAACGTGCTGCGCAAGGTAAAGGCTCAACGGGTGAAAACCTTTTGCAATTACTGGAAAGCCGACTGGATAACGTCGCTTATCGAATGGGTTTTGGTTCAACGCGTGCCGAGGCTCGTCAACTGGTCAACCATAAAGGCATAAAAGTAAACGGACAAATCGTCAATATTTCGTCTTATCAGGTGCAGCCTGAAGATGAAGTCTGTGTGAGCGAGAAAGCTAAAAAGCAGGTTCGTGTAAGTGATGCTGTTGAATTAGCTCAGCAGCGCGGCATCGTAGCCTGGATTGAAGTTGATCCTAAGAAAATGACCGGCGTATTCAAGCGCTTGCCGGATCGAATCGATTTGCCAGCTGAAATCAACGAATCGCTGGTAGTGGAATTGTACTCGAAGTAACTCGGGTTAATTAACGTAGGACATTAGGTGGAGTCATTCGCAATGACAGATAAAGTAACAGAATTCCTGACACCAAGGTTGGTAGACGTTACCAGCCGCAGTGATACGCATGCAAAAGTTATCCTCGAACCGTTGGAAAGAGGTTTCGGCCATACCCTGGGTAATGCTTTGCGTAGAATTCTCCTGTCATCAATGCCAGGTTGCGCAATCAGTGAAGTGGAAATTGAGGGTGTATTGCATGAGTACACAACCATCGAGGGTGTACAGGAAGACGTATTGGACATACTGCTAAACTTGAAAGGTGTCGCGATCGTTATGCACGCCAAGGATGAGGCTGTATTGCGTTTACGTAAGAAAGGTGAGGGCGTTGTGACGGCAGCCGATATTGAATCGGATCATGATGTCGAAATAAAAAATCCTGACCAGGTAATCGCTCATCTGACCCAGGCAGGGCAGTTAAACATGAGCATGAAAGTCGTCAAGGGGCGTGGTTATCAGCCGGTTGTTACCCGTAGCGGTGATGATGTTGAATCGAAGGCAATCGGCACACTGCAACTGGATGCAAGCTTTAGTCCGGTACGCCGTGTTGCTTATAGCGTCGAAAGTGCGCGTGTTGAACAACGCACCGATCTGGATAAGTTAATTATCGATATTGAGACTAATGGCACGCTCGATCCGGAAGAAGCCATTCGAAGAGCGGCGACTATTTTACAGCAACAGCTGTCAGTCTTTGTAAATCTGGAAGCGACTGAGCACGCTGAGCCGAAAATAAACACGCCGGAAGTGGATCCTGTTTTATTGCGTCCAGTCGATGATCTGGAGTTAACGGTTCGTTCGGCAAATTGCCTGAAAGCTGAGAATATCTACTATATTGGTGATCTGATTCAACGTACCGAGGTGGAATTATTGAAAACACCCAACCTTGGTAAGAAATCGTTGACAGAAATCAAGGATGTATTGGCAAGTTACAGTCTTTCACTGGGGATGCGTTTGGAAAACTGGCCGCCTCCCGGACTAGAGCGTAAAGACAAAGCTTCTGCATAGATCTTATAATTTTTGTATTTTTGAGCACACAGGTTTAACGTTATGCGTCATTTAAAATCAGGTCGTCAACTTAATCGTAACAGCTCGCATCGTCAGGCGATGTTTCGTAATATGACGGCGTCTTTGCTTACGCACGAGTTGATCAAAACAACTTTACCTAAGGCAAAGGAGCTGCGTCGAGTTGCCGAACCTTTAATTACTATGGCCAAAAATGACAGCGTGTCCCGCCGGCGTCTGGCATTTGCTCGTATCCGCGACAAGGCAGCGGTAGCGAAGTTGTTTAATGAGCTGGGTCCGCGTTATAAAGAACGTTCAGGTGGTTATCTGCGTATCTTGAAATGTGGTTTCCGAGCGGGTGATAATGCCACCATGGCTTACGTAGAACTGGTGGACCGCACACCGGAAAATGCGGAAGTTAAAAAAGATTAGAGCTGAAACATGTTTTATAAAAAAGCCGGGTAGAGCCCGGCTTTTTTATGTTGAAAATTTAGTAAGGGAGTGTCAAATCAGCGACATAGGCGGCGAGAAAGCGAGCCGCATCGCCTCCGGTGGCACCACGATGATCAAAACTCAATGAAACCGGAACGTAACGCGATTTAATAATTCCACTACTGGCCAAGCGCAACTCTTCATCAATGCGACCGGTGGCAACGATGGCAACTTGTGGTGGTATAACAATCGGAGTTGCAAACAAACCAGCGATCATACCGAAATTTGATAACGTAATACTGGGATGTGTTAACTCTTCCTGTTTGATCGTTTTACCATAAACAGCCTGACGCAAACGATTAATTTCGGCGCGTAATTCCAAAGGTGACAGTGTTTCTGCGGCACGAATAACCGGCACAGAAAGACCATGTGGAGAATCAACTGCAATTCCAATATCGACATGCGGATTCAGTGTGCGCTCCATGTTTTCGCCGTCAAACCAGGCATTTAATGTTGGTTCCACCATGCTGGCCGCGATAATTGCCCGAACCAGTCGTACTGAAATATCCGAACCTGGTAACCAGTTGTCGATATAGGCTTTTTCATAAATCGTTGTATTGACGGTTGTGTCACGCGTCTTGGCCATCGCAAGTGCCATCGCGCGCCGTTCGCCACGTATTTTCTGCGGTTGGCCGGTGACTTCCTGAGTGCGCTCCGGTAATCGATAATCACCGGGCGCTTTGCTGCGATCATGAACGGTAGAAGTCCAACGGTTCTTTAAATCTTTAAGTGTTACGTTGTTTTGGTGACCGGTGGGTTTAAGTTCACGGATATCAACTCCTGCTTCAGCGGCGTAAGCGCGTACGCGTGGTGCAGCGCGCACATTGCCGGCAAAGTTCACTGCAACGCTTTTTGCTTCTTCGGTTTTCATTGATGATTGTTCTGTAGCTTGACCGTCGCCATTCGAACGCAGTTGCTTGGCTTTTGTGCGCACATCAGTCAGAGTAATCGCTCCGTCTTTGCCGCTGCCTTGTATGCTTAGCAGGTCGACTTTCATTTTGCGAGCCAGTGCTTTGACCGGTGCGGAAGCGGCAATGCTATCGTTACGAAATACACTGGGTCTATCGATTACAACAGATTCTTCTGCTGCCTGGATTTTTTTAAATTCTTCAGCGTTGCCAAAGGTGACCAATGGTTTGCCGGTGTCAATGACATCGCCTGGTTCACCGTGTAGTTTGACAATACGTCCGCTCTGAGGGGCAGGTACTTCAACTACGGCTTTGGCGGTTTCCATTTCTGCAAGCGTTTGATCCGCTTCGACCAGGTCGCCAACTTTTACAAACCAGCGAACAATTTCAGCATCGGGTAAACCTTCGCCGAGATCGGGCAGCTTAAATATATCCACAACAACCCCCAATTATTTCTGTATAAAAAATCACGCTATAAAAACGGTAACCGATTAAAATCTAGTGGTATTCCATCGCTTTACGGATCTCATCCACGATGCGATCCTTATCAGGCATAAAATAATGTTCAGATTTGGGATACGGCACGATGGTGTCATAACCTGTTACGCGCCCGATCGGTGCATATAAGGACAATAACGCTTTTTCAGATAATTCTGCGGCGATCTCCGAACCCAAACCGCCGGCACGCGTTGCTTCATGAATAATGATACAGCGACCGGTTTTTTCAACCGACTCGACAATGGTTGGAATATCAATTGGATTGAGGGTAACCAGATCAATGACTTCGCAACTGACACCTTCTTTTTCCATTAAATCGGCCGCTTTGAGGGTTTCCTGCATCATGGCACCCCAGCTTACCAGCGTAATATCGGTTCCCTCGCGATCAATAAAACAGCTTTCCAGTGGGTATGCTTCACCGTTGTCTTCCACTTCCTGTTTTACCGCACGATAAATGCGTTTTGGTTCAAGAAAGATAACCGGATCCGGATCGCGTATCGCTGCCAACAGCAATCCGTAGGCTCGTTCCGGTGTTGATGGTACGACCACTTTGATACCGGGTAGATGCGCTAATAAGGCCTCGGTGCTTTCCGAATGGTGTTCCGGTGCATGAATGCCGCCTCCATAGGGCATGCGAATAACCATCGGTAAGGTAATACGACCGCGGGTTCGATTGCGCATTCTGGCGGCTGCGGTGGCGATCTGGTTGAAACTGGGAAAAATAAAACCCATAAACTGGATCTCTGCAATCGGGCGCATTTGTTGGGAGGCCATGCCAACCGATAATCCAACAATCAGTGATTCTGCGAGAGGGGTGTCCAACACCCGATTTTCACCGTATTTTTTGTATAAGCCATCCGTTGCTCTAAATACACCGCCACTTTTACCAACATCCTGCCCCAGCGCGACGACATTGATGTCACGAGCCATCTCATGATCAATGGCCATGTTGACACCTTCCAGGAGTGTAATCGCGGCCATCAGTTTTTCCTCCAGCGAGCCGATACCTCGGCTCGCTGTGCCTGTTGCCGCTCCGGCAGCTCAGCATAGAGGTAATCGAATATTGCCTCGGGTGGTTGCAAAGGCAGGCTCAATGCCAGTTCCACTTCGTGTTCGATTTCCTCTTTAATCTCGTTCAGCATGCGGGTTTCACTGGCTTCATCCAGCACTTCCCGCACCTGTAATAATTTTCGTAAACGTATCAGCGGCTCTTTTTGCCAGGCTTGATCGTACTCTTCCTTGTCGACGTATCGTTCCAGATTATCGATAGTGGTATGTGCGCAAAGGCGATAGGTTAAGGCTTCTATAAGCGTGGGGCCGCCGCCAGCGCGTGCTTTCTGCAGGGCTTCATCGACGGTTGCACGAACTGCGATGACGTCGTTACCGTCAACCTGGATACCTTCAAAGCCACCGGCAATGGCTTTTTGAGCCAGGGTCTGACAAGCGGTTTGGCATTTGTTGGGCTCGGTTAATGCCCAACGGTTGTTATTGATAACAATTACCAGTGGCAGTTTCCAGGTGCCCGCGCAATTCAAACCTTCATAGAAATCGCCCTCTGAAGTACCGCCGTCGCCGATTGCTGTTAGCACTGCGCGGTTTTTCTGGCCGCGGATGCGAATGGCGTTGGCCACTCCGGCGGCATGAGGAATCTGGGAGGAAATACATATGGGTAAAGGTAGATCGTTTCTTGCGCGTGGGTCTTTGAAATCAAGGCCGCGCTCATCACCGATCCAAAAGGCAAGGACTTCGTGCAGTCTGACGCCGCGAACATACAAATCCGTGACACTACGGTAGTAGGGAACCAGGATATCGTCATCAGTCAGGGCACTGGCCATGCCTACTCCCACCGCTTCCTGCCCCAGAGTGCCCGGGTAAGTCCCAATTTTGCCGGTACGGTGCAGCATCAAGACCTTTCGATCAAAATGGTGTAAGAGCAGCATAGTGCGGAAAAGTTTAAGTAATTCGGCGCTATCTTCGGCGAACATGGGCAGATCGTGAACAATATTGGCATTTTCATCTAAGTACTGGACCGAGCGAATGCTAAAATTGGCCACAACTTTAGTGGCGGCATCAATGCCCGTCTGACGCAGGTTGGCGTTTTTATTGGCTTGTTTTGCTACGGGTTTAATCATTCGCTTTTCCAGTCTCTAATCCATCAAGGTTGACCCATGGGTAAAATACTGTCCGTCAAAGTATATCAGCGGCGCGATTTCGCCATGAAGCTGAGTACGCTGAACCTGGCCGATAAATATACTATGAGTGCTGTATTCTATGGCCCGATCTAGTGCACAGAATACACAAGCCAGGCCTTCAGGCAAATACGGAATCCCGGATTTATCTCTGCGCCATGGTGTTTGCGACAAATAACCCTCTTCCAGTTCTCGCCGACTGCATTGCTCCGAGATCAATTTCTGCTTGTTATTCAGGATGTTAATGCAAAAGGCATTGCTTTCTATGATCGCCGCATGCACGGCCGCTAGGCGATTAACGCTAACCAGTAGCGCGGCTGGTTCCAGTGATAATGAACTAACCGAAGTTGCGGTTATAGCGTGGGGATTGCCGGCCCGATCCAGGCTGGTAACAACGCATACCGATGATGCCATGCGTCGCATCGCAGACTTGAGTTGTTCAGCAGTTGATTGTGGGGATGTGGTTGTTTGCATCATGTAAGTGGAAGAATTTTAGGGCGGTCTGCTATCCGGGCTGGAGCGCGCTATTCTAGGTGACCGCGCTAATAAAACCAGTTTTTTGTGGTTCACTTGAGTTTTGGTTTTAAATATTGCCCGGTAAAGGAATGTTTTAATTTGGCGATCTGTTCCGGTGTGCCTTCGGCGATTAACTGACCACCTTTATTACCCCCTTCCGGACCAAGGTCAATAATCCAGTCGGCGGTTTTAATGACATCGAGATTATGTTCAATAACAACAACGGTGTTACCGTGATCACGCAGTCGGTGTAACACCTTTAGTAGTTGTTCAACATCATGAAAATGCAAACCGGTTGTTGGTTCGTCCAGGATGTATAGTGTTTTTCCAGTATCGCGACGAGATAATTCTTTTGCGAGTTTGATGCGTTGTGCTTCACCGCCTGAAAGTGTCGTCGCATTTTGACCCAGGGTGATATACGACAAACCTACATCCAGCAGGGTTTGCAGCTTCCTTTGCAGTACAGGGATGGCGCTAAAGAAACTAAATGCTTCTTCAACGGTTAAAGCCAGCACCTGATGTATGGTCTTGCCTTTGTAGTGTATTTCCAGCGTTTCCCGGTTATAGCGCTTGCCCTTGCAAACATCACAAGGTACGTAGATATCGGGTAAAAAATGCATTTCCACTTTTATCACGCCATCGCCCTGACAGGCTTCGCAACGGCCACCTTTAACATTGAAACTGAAGCGCCCCGGGTTGTAGCCGCGCGAGCGCGCTTCCTGCGTGCCAGAAAACAATTCGCGAATGGGTGTAAACACCCCGGTGTAAGTAGCCGGATTAGAACGTGGCGTTCGACCGATCGGGCTCTGGTCAATATCAACGACGTTGTCGAAATGTTCGATGCCCTGAATGTTCTTACATGGCGCAGGTGAATGGCTGGCACGATTGATCTGGTTGGCAAAATACCGGTACAGAGTGTCGTTGATTAAGGTGGATTTACCCGAACCGGATACACCGGTTACACAGGTGAATAGCCCCACCGGAATACTGGCGTTCAATTGTTTCAGGTTATTGCCGCTTGCACCGATCATTTTAATTTCGCAATTCGGTTGTCGTGGAGTGCGCAGCTTCGGCAAGGGGATGGTTTTTCTTCCAGACAGGTACTGGCCGGTTAATGAGTTTTTGTTGTTAGTAATATCGTCAGGGGTGCCCTGGGCGATAATGTAGCCTCCATGGATGCCGGCGCCCGGACCGATGTCCACCACATGGTCGGCAGAGCGAATCGCGTCTTCGTCATGCTCAACAACAATAACCGTATTGCCCAGATCGCGGAGATGAGTCAGGGTCGATAACAGACGGGCATTATCCCGTTGATGCAATCCGATGGAAGGTTCGTCGAGGATATACATGACACCCACCAGGCCGGCCCCGATCTGGCTGGCTAAACGGATTCGCTGCGCTTCGCCCCCAGAGAGCGTCTCCGCACTGCGATCCAGGGTCAGGTAGTCCAGTCCTACATTCACCAAAAACTCCAGTCTGAGCACAATCTCGCGCAGAATCTTCTGGGCGATTTCACCGCGTCGACCGGGTAAGGTCAGATTGTTGAAGAATCCAAGGACTTCTTCGATTGAGCGTGCTGTCAGCTCGGGCAGGTTGTGACCATCGACAAATACGTGCCGGGCGGCCTGGTTCAAACGGGCACCGCCGCACTGCTGACAATCACGTTGCGTCAGATACTTACTCAATTCCTCCCGCACGGCTTGCGATTGGGTTTCCCTTAGGCGCCGCTGCATATTCGGGATGATGCCTTCGAAAGGATGATCTCGCGTAAAGCTGCGGCCACGCTCTGATTGGTAAGTGAATTCGATAGCCTCATCGCCGCTGCCATAAAGTATCGTTTGCCGGGCAGACTTGGGTAAACGATTGAACGGTTTTTCAATATCAAAACCATAGTGTTGAGCGACCGAGAGCAGCATCTGGTAGTAGTAGGTGCTGCGTCGATCCCAGCCCCGAATCGCACCGCCAGCGACGCTTAAATGGGCTTGCGCTACGATGCGGGACGGATCAAAGAATTGCTCAACACCCAGACCGTCGCAATTCGGGCAGGCGCCAACCGGGTTGTTAAAGGAAAACAGGCGCGGCTCAAGCTCGGCGATACTGTAACCACAGTGTGGGCAGGCGAATTTAGCGGAGAAAGTAAGTTCTTCCGCGTCCCCTTCGTATGAAGCGATGCGAGCCAGACCATCGGTCAGATTTAATGTGGTTTCAAATGATTCAGCCAGACGCAGACGAATATCTGCGCGGACTTTAAAACGATCGACGACCACTTCGATCGTATGTTTACGACGGAGATCCAGTGTGGGTGGATCGTCCAGTTCAACCACTTCACCATCAATGCGGGCACGCAAAAAACCTTGTGCGTGTAGTTGCTGCAATAACTGGATATGTTCGCCTTTGCGCTCCTGTACAACAGGTGCCAACAACATCAACCGCTGGTCTTCCGACAGGCTCAGAACTTTGTCCACCATCTGGCTTATGGTTTGCGCCTCAAGTGAGACATCGTGCTCAGGGCAACGCGGAATGCCCGCGCGGGCAAATAACAAACGCAGGTAGTCATAGATTTCCGTAATCGTTCCAACCGTCGAACGAGGATTATGCGAGGTGGCTTTTTGTTCAATCGAAATAGCCGGTGAAAGCCCTTCGATATGATCAATATCCGGTTTTTCCATAACCGATAAAAATTGGCGGGCATAGGCCGACAGAGATTCGACATAGCGGCGCTGACCTTCGGCGAAGATGGTATCGAAGGCCAGAGACGATTTGCCGGAACCCGACAAACCTGTGATCAGGATCAGCTTGTCGCGTGGCAGGTCCAGATCAATATTTTTCAGATTGTGGGTGCGTGCGCCACGCAGCTGGATAGTATCCATATTGCCTTCTTGGGCGGGAAAACGAACTAGTATATCGGAGCTTGATGACTCGCTGCTAATCACAATTTTGACGGGTAGCCTGGCGTTAATCTGTTACCATGGCGCGCTTTCTGTAAAAGCAACCGTTGAGCCATTGATTTAGATCAGTATTAGCGAGCGACAAAACCACATGTTATCCAGGGAAAAGCGCGCTGTTTCGGCGTTGGCAATCATTTACGCGGTGCGCATGCTGGGCTTGTTTATGCTGATACCGGTGATGGTGCTCTACGCCGGCCACTTCCCGGACGCCACCGCACCGCTGATAGGGATTGCTGTTGGTATTTACGGTTGCACACAGGCGCTGCTGCAAATTCCATTTGGCATATTGTCGGATCGCTGGGACCGGCGCCTCGTTATTACGCTGGGATTGCTCATATTTATGCTGGGCAGTGTGCTGGCAGCTTATGCAGAGACAATAGTCGTGCTCATAGCCGGTCGTGCTTTACAAGGTGCAGGAGCTGTCGCGGCCGCAATTTTAGCGCTGGTTGCTGATTCAACACGAGAAAGCCAGCGCAGCCTGGCGATGGCCGCTATTGGCGGCAGCATCGGGGCAGCATTTATTACAGCACTTGTTATTGGTCCGGTGATTTACAGCTGGATTGGCGGGCGCGGATTATTTTTGTTCACCGCGCTGATGGCGGTGTTGGCCATTATCGTGTTGTGGTGGGTATTGCCTGCGGTGGCGAATGATGACGCGCAAAAGTCCAAATCTTTCGAAAGCAGCCGATCGACTTTTTCTTTTTCACTGTTGATCGACCGCAGATTTATCGGCTTAAATGCCGGAATTTTCTCAATCCACGCTGTTTTGACAGCCAGTTTTATCGCGGTACCCCTGTTACTTCGCGATCAATTCAAAATGGCGACCGGTCAACATTGGTGGCTTTATCTGATTGTGATGGGTTCGTCTTTGGTTATCATGTTGCCGGGCCTGTTGTGGGCTGAGCGCAAAGGCCGAGGCGGCCAGTTCCTATTGTTGGCGGCGTTATTCAGCATGTCATCGCTATTAGTGCTTGGTTTACTAGAGCCGGAGTTCTATAGCGTTGTTTCTGCTCTCATTTTCTTTTTTGTTGGTTTTAATGCACTGGAGGCCGTGTTGCCCTCGTTCACTTCAAGACGCGCGCCTTCCAAACACAGGGGCGCGGTGATGGGTATATTTTCGACCTGTCAGTTTGCGGGTATCTTCTTTGGTGGGTTGTTCGGTGGGCTGATACTCGAATACTGGGGCTTACAAGCCATCTTTATTTGCAGTTCGGGTATAATCGCGACCTGGTTATTGATCATGATCCTGTTTTCGGATATTGATCAGGATACCTCAGCCGCTTTTAGCATTAAGTTGGCAGGGGATTCGGAAAGTTAGATTTTCGCAGCCGTTCACGTAGGTGACTCATTTATTTGGGTGTCAACATACTTCAGGGGTAAAGCATGGCTAAAGGTATAAATAAGGTAATTCTGATTGGACATCTCGGAGCAGATCCGGAAGTGAAATACATGCCAAGTGGTTCGGCGGTGACCAATCTGAGTCTGGCGACCACCGAGTCATGGAAGGACAAACAGAGTGGCGATAAACAGGAACGCACTGAATGGCACCGTGTTGCCATGTTTGGCCGTCTGGCTGAAATAGCGGGCGAATACCTGCGCAAGGGTTCGCAGGTTTATATAGAAGGCCGCATTCAGACCGACAAATGGCAAGATAAAGACGGCAAGGATCGCTACACCACCAAAATCATTGCCAACGATATGCAGATGCTTGGCGGCAGAGGCGGTAGCGGCACAGGTGATTTCAATTCAGCACCGTCATCTTCTGCGAGCTCCGGAGCAGATTCTCCCCCCGGCGATTTTGACGACGATATCCCTTTCTAATTGAATTTAATGATGGATTTTTCCTTTACTAAGTAACTGCGTCAGTCGTTTTTGGGTTGGAGAATACATGCATAAAGTTGCTTTAATAACCGGTGTGACGGGTCAGGATGGTGCGTATCTAGCGCAACTTTTATTAGACAAAGGTTATGTTGTTTATGGTGCATTTCGGCGTACCAGTTCAGTCAACTTTTGGCGTATTGAGGAGCTTGGTGTCAGCGATCACCCCAATCTTCATTTAGTAGAATATGATCTGACGGATCTAAGCTCGAGTGTCCGCCTACTTGAATCGACTGAGGCAACCGAAGTATATAATTTAGCTGCACAAAGTTTCGTTGGAGTTTCTTTCGATCAGCCTATTACCACTGGCGAGATTACGGGACTTGGTGCTGTACATTTATTGGAAGCTATCAGGATAGTCAACCCAAAGATACGCTTTTATCAGGCGTCTACGTCTGAGATGTTTGGAAAAGCGCAGGCCATTCCGCAAACAGAAAACACACCTTTTTATCCGCGCAGTCCCTATGGTATCGCCAAGCTCTATGCGCATTGGATGACTATCAATTATCGGGAGTCTTACGGTATTTTTGCTTGTAGCGGTATTTTGTTTAATCATGAGTCGCCGTTACGGGGGCGTGAATTTGTAACGCGAAAAATTACCGATGCGATTGCCAATATCAAACTGGGGCGGCAAGACGTATTAGAGTTGGGTAATTTAGATGCTAAACGTGACTGGGGTTTTGCAAAAGATTATGTGGAAGGCATGTATTTAATGTTGCAGGCTGAAAAACCCGATACGTTTGTATTGGCGACAAATCGCACACAGTCGGTTCGGGATTTTGTATCCATGTCATGTCAGGCGGCTGATATAGAAATTGAGTGGAAAGGCGCAGGTGTGAGTGAAGTTGCCGTCGATATTGGCTCGGGCAAGGAGGTTATTCGAGTCAACTCGAAATTTTATCGTCCTGCTGAAGTGGATTTTCTGATAGGCAACCCCCAAAAAGCAAAAGATGAGCTTGGTTGGGAGCCTTCAACGACCCTGGAGCAGCTGTGTGAAATGATGGTTAAGGCTGATTTGCAGCGGAATAAGTCGGGCCGCTCATATTAATATGTGTGTCCTGGTAACCGGGCTGCTGGATAGTTTTACTGGGAAATACCTTCAGCCCGCCCTGGAATCTGAAGGACATCAGGTTGTTGCGCTGGTTAGCGATCTGACTGATGCGCCCTCTCTTGCAGCGGAAATCGCAGAATTAAATCCGCACTATGTTATTCATCTGGCGGCAATTACCTATGTTGGTCACGGTGATTCAAATGCTATATATGAAGTAAACCTGATGGGCACGCGTAATTTGCTTCAGGCGCTTTCGTTTTCAGAATCAAAGATTAAGCATGTTGTGCTTGCGAGTAGCGCCAATATTTATGGTAATAGCTCTGAGGGTAAGATTAGTGAGAGCGCCAGGGCAAACCCGGCGAATGATTACGCGGTGAGTAAGTATGCGATGGAGCTTGCGGCTGGATTATGGAAAGACAAATTACCAATAACGATTACGCGACCTTTTAACTATACGGGTGTTGGCCAGAATGAAGTCTTTCTAATACCTAAAATCGTAGCGCATTTTAAGCAAAAAAAATCAGTTATCGAGCTTGGTAATTTGGACGTTTGGCGCGAATTTAATGATGTTAGATTTGTCGTTGATTCCTATACAAAATTAATTGCTCGACTTCCTACAGTCTCCGGTCAGCCCATTAATATTTGCACGGGCAAGGCATACTCGCTGCGCGAAGTGATTTCCCTTTGCGAGAAGATCACAGGCCATACGTTAGAGATAAAGGTTAATCCTGACTTTGTTCGACCAAACGAGGTGCGAATACTCAAAGGGGATAACAGCTTACTTAAGAGTGTAATTGGTGAGTACACTCATTATGAGCTGGAACAAACGTTAACCTGGATGTTGGCCAATTAAAGTCCGGTAAACAGGATCGATGACGATATTCCGTTTTAAAGTTGGCTGCTTATCCCCATGAATTCCACGACAGTATTCGATTGTTTTTATATGGAATAGACGTATCACCACCGTAGATGACGAGACCGGTTGTATCGGTCAGGCAACTGATTTGTCGCCACCAGTCCAGATTCTTAACGAACTCAGAAGAGAATGTTTGACCCGATTTGATCTCTATTGGCTGTAAACTGCCGTTATTCTCAATCAGCAAATCGATTTCGTGTCCCGTGGAATCGCGCCAGAAATGGATATCGGGGCGAAGTCCGCGATGTATGAAATTTTTTGCGGCTTCCGAAATGACCCACGATTCAAAAATAGCACCTCTTGAGGCGTGCAGGATTAATTCATCGGGTGAGCGGATACGCAACAGATAGCACAGTAATCCACTGTCCAGGAAATAGAGTTTTGGAGATTTGATAAGCCGCTTACTGAAGTTTTTATAATGCGGCCGTAGTAGCATCACAATAAAACTGGCTTCCAACACACTCAACCACCGTTTAGCCGTCGTGTGAGTAATTCCACAGTCATTGGCCAAAGCCGATAAATTTAGTAACTGTCCGACACGGCCACCGCAAAGGCCCATAAATCGGCCGAATGTTTCAATATCGCCGACCTGAAGTAGTTCGCGAACGTCGCGTTCGATATAAGTCTGGTAGTAACTTGCCAGCCATTCTTGGGGTTCTAATCCTTTGTCGTAAATGCGAGGATAGCCGCCGGCAAACAAAGTATTGAATAAATTTTCGCGCCGACCGTCGATAGAATAGAGGTTTCTTTCGGCAGCTTGTTCGATTGGCCGGAGTGCTTGTTGTGCCAGTTCGAGATGAGAAAAAGGCAGCAAATGTAATACATCACATCGCCCGGCCAGCGATTGACTGATTCGCCGTAAGAGTAAGAAGTTTTGAGAACCGGTCAAAACAAATTGCCCGGCTAATTGATTCTGATCAACGATGCCTTGGATATAAGAAAACAAATCTGGCGCGTGCTGGGCTTCGTCGATAATAACTTTATCCTTGAAGCGGCTAAGAAACCCGCGAGGATCGTCCAGAGCCAACCGTCGTTCGTCCGGATCTTCGAGACTGACGTATGAATGCTGTGGTAGTGCCATGCGTGCAAGTGTGGTTTTGCCGGACTGGCGCGGGCCGGTGAGCGTCACAACAGGAAAGTTGTTAACAGCTCTGAGCAACCGTTCTTCGAGGTGTCGTTTAATTGCCATCGAACTCTTGCAAATTGAATATTTGAAATTTAAATTACAAGAAAACTCAACTAAAATCAACGAATACCTTACCGCAGAAGCGGCTCTTTCCCCCCTTAATCTACGAAAAATGTCCTTTTTGTCCAGTTACAGCACATAAAGGGAAATTGACATACCGGGCGCAGTACTGCTAGATTCCGCGTTCAATGACTGAACGCTCGGACCATGAAACCCGTATGACCGAAGAGGCCCACTATCGTCTGATGCACCTGCTGGAGCAGGAACCGTATCTGTCACAGCGCGAGATCGCCAAACGCATGGGGATCAGCCTGGGCAAGGTGAATTATTGCGTGCAGGCTTTAGCTGAAAAGGGCTGGATCAAAATGGGTAATTTTTACCGGAGTCAGAACAAACAAGCTTATCTGTATCAGCTCACTCCGCGGGGATTAAGAGAAAAAGCAGCGATGACACTGCGTTTTTTGCATCGTAAAGAAGCCGAATATCAGGCGTTGCATCAGGAGATTGAGCGATTACGAAAGGAAGTGGGTAAAGTATGAGCAACTGGTACGCAGTTTATTGCAAACCGCAACAGGACGCTCGTGCCGAGAAACACTTGCGTAACCAGAGCTATGAGGTTTTTCGGCCGCTGGTTCGCGTGCGCCGACGTTACGGGGCTCGAATACGCCAAATAATCGAATCAATGTTTCCCCGTTACTTATTTATCAGGCTTGATGAGTTAATGGATTGGGCTCCAATTCGCTCGACATGCGGTGTTGCAAATTTAGTACGTATGGGGGCGTACGTTCCCCAAGTCCCGGAAACGGTTATTGGTGAAATACGCCAACGGGTTGACTGCGAAAATTGCATCAATATTGATTATGATGATAGCTATCGTGTAAATGATCGAGTTCGCATTACTGAAGGCCCGCTTGCGGGATATGAGGCGCTATTTGAAAAATTCAGCGGTAAAGAACGTGTAACTGTATTGTTGGAGATAATGAACAAAGCTCAGCACCTGGTATTATCTGAGCATGCGATTGAATGCGCTTAATAAGCAAGTACGCGGCCGTTCGAGTATTGCTGAACAGAAATTTTTAGTTGAAAGTATAAGTTTATGATTATGGATATGGGTTCATCCCAGGCGGTAGCGTGCAAGAGTAATTCATAAATCGCTTTAACATTAAGGAATAAGTTTTCTTGCAGCCAGCCAACCAGACCTAATTTGGAGTTAACTGTTTGATAAACGAGTACCACTTTGTGTTTGATGTAAATTGAACTGAACCAACAAGGCGAATTAATGAAACAGTTTTATATTAAAGATCGGATCGTTGGACCGGATGCGCCACCACTTGTGATAGCTGAAATTGGCATAAACCACAATGGCAGTTTAAAGACTGCTTTAGAAATGGTGGACGCGGCGTGTAAGGCTGGTGCGGAGGTGATTAAGCATCAAACTCATATTGTCGACGATGAAATGAGTCAGGAGGCCAGGAAAGTTATTCCTGGTAATGCGAGCACCTCTATTTATGAAATTATGGAGAGTTGCGCATTAAATGAAGAAGACGAGCGTACTTTGATGGAGTATGTCGAATCAAAGGGCATGATTTTTATAAGCACGCCATTCTCTCGCGCAGCAGCAGACAGATTGAGAGAATTTAATGTCTCTGCATATAAAATTGGATCTGGCGAATGTAATAATTATCCGCTAGTTGATCATATTGCATCATTCGGCAAGCCAATGATTGTTAGTACGGGCATGAATAATATCGAAAGTATTAAAAAAACGGTTGCGATTATGGATAATCATAGGGTTCCTTATTCACTTCTTCACACAACCAATCTTTATCCTACCCCTTCTCATTTGGTTAGGTTGGGTGGTATGCAGGCCGTGATGAGCGAATTTTCAGATGCCCCTGTCGGTTTGTCTGATCATACGACTTCAAACTTGGCTTGTTTTGCGGCCGTGGCTTTGGGTGCGTGTATATTGGAGCGGCACTTTACGGACAGAATGGATCGTCCGGGACCTGACATCATCAATTCAATGGATCCAATTGCGTTAAAAGAGTTGATAATAGGTGTTGAAGAAATTTGGAAGATGCGTGGTGGAGTGAAGGAAGCGGCGGTTGAGGAGCAAGTTACGATTGATTTTGCCTTCGCTACTGTGGTAACCATCAATTTTATAAAAAAAGGCGAGATATTTACTCGAGATAATATATGGGTAAAACGACCTGGGACAGGGAAGATTTTGGCTGAGTATTATGATGATGTGATAGGTCTTAGAGCAACTAAAAATCTCCCGAAAGATACGCATATTAGTCCCGATGATATTGAGGGCTATGTCTCTTGAATTTTTTATAAGGATTTTAAAAATGTTTTTCCAAATTCGGCGGCGAATTTTGATTGAGCTAAGGTGTGGCACGAAAGTCGATTTAGGTACACTAGAGTATAAACTTTTGTCTGCAAATATTGAAAAATGTTTTACGGTTATGCGTTCAACCCGACTTCAATTGTCAGCAGTCTAGATATGAAAACACTATGCGTTATTGCTGCGCGCGGCGGCAGCCAAGGCGTTCCAGGGAAAAATGTGCGCATGCTCTTGGGTAAGCCAGTTATTGTGTGGGCTATAAATAAAGCGAAGAGCGTTTTGGAGATTGACCGTGTGGTTGTTAGTACGGATTCGGAAGCAATAGCCGATGTAGCTAGGACTGCTGGCGCGGAAGTGCCGTTCATTCGCCCAGTAAGTTTGGCGACATCAGACGCGGGTAAGTTTCAGGTTTGGCAGCATGCTCTCGCGTCTTGCGAAGAGATTTATAAGGAAAAATATCAATATTTTGTGGATGTTGATTGTACTAATCCGTTACTAGACTCCGAGGACATTTCTGCCGCTATTGCAATGTTTAAAACTGTGTATGACCGCGGGGTGGATGCAATTTTTACGATAAGCCCGGCGCGTCGTAATCCATATTTTAATCTGGTTGAAGCAAATGAGACCGGTGCGCTCAAGATGAGTAAGTCTTACGGTGATGTCGTGTTATCGCGACAGAAGGCGCCTTTAGTATATGAACATGTTGCTGGTGTATATGTTATGTCTTCTGAGTATTTGCGTAACGCAAATCATTTACTAGAAGGGCACGCTGAGGGTTATGTGGTGCCCGAATCTAAAGCGATGGATATTGACAGCGAATTCGATTTTCAAATTATTGAGTACCTCATGCGGACCCAGTGTACAAGTTCTACGGAAAGAGATTTGTAGAGGTTCTTGATGCGAGTAGTTATTACTGGAGCGTCAGGATTTCTTGGTCAGTATTTGGTGAGGGCCTTGAAAAATAGAGACATTGAAGTCGTACCAGTGTCTCGTCAGTATTTTGATCAAATTGTGAGAGTACACGACTATTCGGCCTCGCCTGGAGGCGATGTGCTGGTTCATCTCGCAGAAGATCGAGATCGCGTAAGAGTCAATGGCTCGGATGATGATTATTTTAGAGCAAAACGAAAAACGTTAGATGACCTTCTTACAAAAGAATATAAGCGAGTCATTTATGTGTCATCGGCTGCTTTATATGATGATGGAAGCGGGTACCCAATTAGAACAAATGACCCAATATCCATTAATGACAACTATACACGATTGAAATACGCTAACGAGGAAGCGGTGCTTGCCAAAGAGCAAGGTTTTGTTGTTCGATTAACTAATGTTTATGGCGAAGGAATGGATGAGAGCAACGTGATATCAACAATATTAAAGCAAGTCCGGAGCGATGGTGATCTTTACGTAAATGATATTAGTCCGGTGCGCGACTTTATTTGGGTTGATGATGTCGTCGAAATTCTCGAGAATATGTGCAACCTTCGACTAAATTCTGAGATTACTAACGGAATATTTAATGTGGGAACTGGTGTTGGCGTATCTATAGGCGATATTGCGAAACTTGCGCTTGAGATAGCAAGACAGCCAGAACGCAAAGTAGTATCAAGAACACAATCGACAAAATCATCCACAGTGGTGCTTGATATATCGGCGACTACTGAGGCTTGGGGCTGGGTTCCAAAAGTGTCTCTGTGTGATGGTTTAACGAAACTTCTTGAAAAAAAATTGGATAAATTATGGTGAAACGTACAGTCGCAATCTTTACTGGTAATCGAGCTGAATATGGGCTGCAATTTCCAATTTTAAAAGCAGTTGATGCGCATCCATATCTTGAATACAAATTGCTGGTTTCGGGAGCGCATCTAGACTCAAATTTTGGTCGCACATTAAGTGAGATTCGCGAGGATGGTTTTCATATTGATGCTGAAATCAAAATAGAGATGGATGCAGAATCATTATATGCGACTGCTCAGGCAATTGGTTCAGGAATCTTGTCGATTAGCAAGGTATTGGCAAAGCTCAAGCCCGATATCATGGTTGTTTATGCTGATCGATTTGAGGGGCTGGCTGCTGTGATTGCTTCAAGTCAGATGAATATTGTAACCGCTCATATTGAAGGTGGAGACTTAACCGAGGGTGGCGCGCTTGACGACTCGGTACGCCATGCTATGACAAAACTTGCGCACATACACTTTACTACAAATCAACAGGCAACGAATCGCATTTTAGCGATGGGCGAAGAAGACTGGCGTGTACACACTGTTGGATTTCCAGCTATCGATTTAATTCAGGATGGATGTTTTGCAAATTCAGATGAAATTGTGCAACGTTTGGGTCTGAATCTGGAGAATCCCATCGTCTTATTTACTCAGCATTCGGTCACCACCGAATTTGATCGAGCGGCAGAGCAAATTCAACCATCACTCGCAGCCTTCGAGCGATTGGCGGCCGAAGGTGTTCAGGTAATTTTGACATATCCCAATAATGATGCAGGTGGGCGAGCAATTATCCAATGCTTAGAGGTGTTTGCATCTCGCAATCTTATGAATATACAGTTACACCGTTCCTTGGGGCGCTATTTGTATCATGGTGTGCTTGCATTGGCACTTGATAATCGGAGGCGGGTGGTCTGTGTTGGTAACTCATCGTCAGGTATCAAAGAAACTCCTGTATTTGGTTGCCCCACTGTCAATATAGGCTCTCGTCAGGATGGACGGTTGCGCGGTACAAATGTGATAGACGTTGATTATAATGTCAATGCTATTGCGGATGTTGTACGGCGTTGTATTTATGATGAAACACTACGTCAAATATGTCGTAGCACCGATAATCCTTATTATCTAGGAGACGCAGGTAAAAAAATTGCCAAGGTATTAGCCGAGGTTGAGATAAACCAAAAATTGATTCGTAAGCGGATGACGCTTTTAGGCGAAGTTCAAGATGGTTGGTTCCGATGAAAGATAGGCCATTACTATTGACCGCGGTTCTCCGTGATGTAGTGTCGACGATTGAAGCCAGCAGGCGTCGAATTGCTGTAATTGTCGATAGTAATGGTTATTTGCTTGGTACCTTGACGGATGGTGATGTTCGTCGGTGCTTGTTGGCGGGCGGAACATTGGGAACATTCGCAATGGATGCAATGAACAAAAATCCGGTAATAGCTAAAGTCGGAAGCACAGATCAATTGCTTCTTGATTTGATGCGAGGCGCAAATATTCTTGCCATCCCACTGGTTGATGCTAATAAGCGATTTGTAAAGATTGTTCATATTTCGGAGCTAGGAGAGGATAGGCTAGAAGAAAAAAGTGGATTTGAACTAGCCGTGATCATGGCTGGTGGCGAAGGTAACAGATTACGACCACTAACAGAAAACATACCAAAACCAATGGTTGATGTTGGTGGCATTCCCCTACTTGAGAGGCAAGTTTGTCGTTTAGTTAAAGCAGGGATCAAGCACCTTTATATATCATTGAACTATTTAGGCCATGTTATTGAGGATCATTTTCAGGATGGATCCGCTTTTGGTATCAGGATCGATTACTTGAGAGAGGATGAGAAATTAGGTACAGCTGGAGCTCTGTCTCTATTGCCAAATGGCATTAATGAGACAATGTTGGTGATGAATGGTGACGTATTAACAACTTCAAATTTAAATAGCTTGTATACCTATCACAAAAATAATAAGGCATTGATAACAGTAGCGGCTGTCGAGCATCAGGTCAATATTCCCTTTGGCGTAATTAAATCGGAAGGAGTATATGCGGTTGATATTGAAGAAAAACCTTCCCAGAAATATCTATGTAATGCCGGTATTTACGCTTTATCCTCGGACGCTTTGGGTATGATTCCTGGAGAGACTTTCTGCAACATGACAGACATAATTCGCGATTGTTTTTCTAAAAATAAGCCTGTGGCGGTTTTCCCGTTACATGAATATTGGAGCGACGTCGGAACATTAGATGATCTGGAGAAGGCTCGCGCCTTGTTCAAAAAAAGTGAGGAACTATATGAGCGATAGTATTGCCGGGAAGAAGGTGTTTGTGACAGGTGCTGATGGATTTATTGGTAGCCATCTTATTGAAACACTTGTAAAAAAGGGTGCTAGTGTACGAGCCTTGGTTTACTACAATTCCTGGAATAATATCGGCTGGTTGCGAGATATTGATAAAGAGATATTGACTGAAATTGAAGTTGTTACGGGCGATATCCGTGATGCTGAGCGTATTAATCGTCTTGTAGGTAATTGCGAATATGTATTTCATCTTTCTAGTTTAATTGCAATCCCCTACAGCTATGAAGCACCTCGTTCATATATAGATACAAATATTATTGGTGCACTAAATATTCTACAAGCTTGCCGTTCCAATGACGCTCTGACTCGTTTACTGCATGTATCAACATCTGAAGTTTATGGGTCAGCGCAGACTGTTCCTATTCCCGAATCCCACCCACTAGTTGGGCAATCACCTTATTCGGCAAGCAAGATTGGAGCAGACAAGGTAGTAGAAAGTTTTCATCTGTCTTTCGGGTTGCCGGTTGTAACAGCAAGACCATTCAACACATTTGGTCCAAGGCAAACCGCTCGCGCAGTGATTCCCACAATAGCTAGTCAGTTGCTGGCTGGAAGCAGTCTACTGAAGCTTGGGTCCTTGAGACCTACTCGCGATTTCAATTATGTTACTGATACAGCTGAAGGTATGGTTGCATTGGCATTGTGTAAGGAGGCTGAAGGCGAGGTAGTGAATATTGGTTCGGGTGAAGAGTGGTCAATCGAGAAGACCGTTAAATTACTATACGGGATTGTAGGAAGAGAAGTTAAGATCGCAACAGATGATAATCGTGTTCGTCCTGAAAAGAGTGAGGTTAATAGGCTAATCGCGGACATAACAAAAATTCGTGCTCTTACCAATTGGAAACAACAGGTTCCATTTGTTAAGGGTCTTGAGCTTACTGTAAACTGGATTCGGGAACATCTTGACTTATTCGATACCGAGAATTACTCACTATGAATGTATTATTTGCCTCACAAAGCGCAAGTTTGCCTGTGTTCTCGGCGCTACGTTCGGCACTAGCAAGCAGAATTAATATTGAGAGAGCTGGCTTCTTGCTTGCTGATAGTTGGGCATATCAGGAATGGCTTGAACAGCATCCCGGTTTTGAGGGCGAAGGGTATCTTTTGCTAAAGGAATGGGAAATAACCAATAAACGATCAGGTCGAATTAATTTGCCAAAACTGGCTAACTACGAGAAAATTATTGGAGGCGATGCTGGTTTGTTTGGGGCTTTGGTAGCAGATCGCAGATTGTTTATGGGTAGAAATTGCACCTTTCATCAAGATTATCGGAGGCGATTTACAGATGAAGAATTGTTGTTGATTTTACAGAATGGACTTGAGGAAGTTGAAAATATTTTTGATAAGCTAAAACCAGACGCGCTTGTTGGGTTTATATGTGTAACGATGATAGATTATCTTGCGTATCTGTTTGCGCGCTCTCGCGGTATCCCTATATATAATTTGCGGCCAACACGTGTTGGAGACAAAGTTATTTTTGGCTCAACCCTGAATGATCCTGATCCAAAGTTTGTAAGAAATTTGGAGGAAATGAAGGCGTCTAACCTCGAAGGGAATCTGGATTCTGCGAGACAATATATTAAACGCGTTAGAGAAAAAGATGGCCGATATGAAGGGGTTATTAATGCGTCAAACAAAACGGCGTTAAAATTGAATCCAAAACAACATTCGATTCTTGGTTCTCCATTCAGAGTCATGTATAACTATATTAAATATAAAAGCAGTGTGGCGTTAAATGACAATCATGTACCTGATCCATTACGCGCGTTGTTTTTCAATGCAATCATTAATCCAATTCAAGCCAAACTAGCTGATAATTTTTTAAAAAAAAAGTATGTCTTACCTGAAAAATTAGGTAACCGAAAATATGCTTTTTTTCCATTTCACACAGAGCCGGAAGTATCATTGCTTGTATATGGAAGACCATTTGTAAACCAAATAGAAATAATTCGATCTATAGCTATGAGTTTACCGGTAGATATGATTTTGGTAGTAAAAGAACATCCGTGGATGGTTGGTAAGCGCAGCTTAAAAATGTACAAGAAATTATTAAATATACCGAGAGTGTATATTGTAAGTCCATCTCTATCAGCGAGGGATCTTATTCTAGGATCAGATCTGGTTGCGGTCATAACTGGATCAGTGGCTCTGGAAGCGGCGATATTGGGTAAGCCGGTTCTAACGTTTGGCGATTGTCCATTTAATGCCTTGCCAAAAACTATGATTCGTCGTTGCAGGGATATCAGACATTTGCCGCGGTTTATTAGAGATTTACTTTATGAACACAAGAATGATGAACGTTCTTTAGAAATGTATATTGCTGCTGTTATGAAGCTTGGTTGTAGTGTTAATTTGTATTCTACGTTATTGAATAAGAATAATGTATATTCTGAACGAAATAGCGGGTTTTCAAAGGAGATAGGAGTTTTAGCGGACTATTTAGTTAAATGTATGAGATCGCCCACATCAGTGATTGTTCAGGGATCGAAAGCGGCGGCTTGGTAAGTGAAGTGGATTGAAATTAACGGAGCAAGATGTGCAAAAAGATGAGTTAGAAAGAAGAGTGGCTGAGCTAGAAAAAGTGCAATCATGGAACCACAATTTTATTTTGCCATATAGTATAGAGACTCGGCCCGGCAATCAAACATCACATGGAAAAAATTTGGTCAAATTGGAAAGGCTTAAACCAATATTTAATTTGCTAGGTCTTGAAAATAAGTCTGTATTGGATGTGGGATGTAACGAGGGTTTCTTTTCCTTCTGTATGGCTGATGCAAACGCTAGAGTGCTTGGAATTGATATAGATAAAGATAGAATTGAAAAAGCAAAATTTGTTAAATCAGCTTTAAATAGCAGCAAAGCCGATTTTCAGATTATGGATATTTACTCAAAAAAATTTCAAGAATTGCCCAGGTTTGATCTTTGTCTAAATCTTGGATTTTTGCATCGAGTGCCAGATCCTTATTCTGCAATGGAAGCATTGGTGTCAAAGGCAGATTTGATAGTGTTTGAATGGAAGGCTTTAAAATTCGGTCCGCATGATGATGCATTTGCGTATTTTAGTCCAAAAGAAATCGATGTTAACGATTATTATGGTACCGAATATTGGTTGCTAAGTTATGTCGCAGTTGAAAGAATTTTAAAAAGATTAGGTATGAACAATTTCTATCGCGTGGATGACCCTGCACAGCGTCGAGCCATTCTTGTTGCCGGGAGAGTTAATCATCCGATCTTTAAATTACCCAATAGGGTATGCCATAGAGGGCGACTTGCCGCCTTGGCAAGCCATACTAAAAGGTATCTACGAACAATATTCGGTATATTGAGCGGACGAGTAAATGCATAGTGGCTTTAATATGTTGCGTAGACTCAAGTTCTACGCAGGTAATAGCGTACGCTTTTTAAGCATACCGTGGAAACAAAGTACTATTACCCCGGATATCGCAACGACGTTATTTGGCTGTAATTTTGGCAATAGCGGTTGGCATCATATCCGTAAGACATTAGAGGAATATGATGCAGACAATAGTATTCATGCTCAAAATACTACTTTATCGCGATATCTAGAAAAATTTTGTCCTGATAGTATTTCGATTCTAGCTGGCATACCGAAATCGGAAATAGCATTACCGCTTTTTGTTTATCCATGGGGGAGTTTTCGAGAAGGTGAGATCGAGAGTAAAAAGAATGTTTGGGAATCTCGCTTTTGCGGGCCATCAACAAAAGAATTTATTTCAAAAGAGTTCGAAAGAACTATCAGTCTTTATAGACACTTAAAGTCTGCACAATATTCTCCATGGCGGTATGGTCATACCTTTATTGGGGGAACCATGTTAGTAGCAAAAGATGGATGCCGCCGCTTTATCGTACTACAAGGAAATCATCGTATGGCAATCATTTCGCATCTTAGGCAAGAGAAAGTTGCTGTACGTCCAATTAAAGGATGGTTAGCAACAATACGGGAGTGTGACGTTCAGCACTGGCCATTGGTTCGAACAGGGCTATGTTCACTTGAACACGCATTGTGTATTTTCAGATATTTTTTCGAAAATAACGGACATCACGTTTCTAAGTCAATATAGACGAGCAAGACACAAGCTAGCAAATTGCATACGTCACGCACAGTTAATGGATCGTAAAAGTCAAAATATTCTAGCTTGAATGGGTAATCTGATTACTCAGTTTTTTGATGGAGCGAAAAAATAGAAAATCTGCAATATTGTAATTCCCAAACAATATACTTGTAAGAATAACGAAATAAATAGGGGTGAGAACGCCGTTTGTCCATGTTGCGCAAGAGTAAAAAAGTGAATCAAAAAAGAAAATTAAATGCATACCGGTGGCGCATATAGCAAGTGTTGATCGTGATTCATTTAGAGAAAATATATTGCGAATTAACAAAAAACTGATATAAGAAAACCAGAATACGAATATTAAATATCCAACGAAACCGGTTTCGATAAGAACTCTTAAACCAAAAGGAGTTGCCCCCCTGAGTTGATGCTTATGGTAGAAAATGTCAGTTCTATCTCCACCTAAAAGATATGAAGTGCTGATGTCGGAGCCACCAAATCCGAATAGCAGTCTAAGTGTTGGTTGGTTTGCCATATATCGAAATGAATTATTTATTAACTTAAATCGACCTAATTGGATGCCGGGATCAAATTCAATATTTTCAATCGGGTTATTTAAAGGATCCTCATAATCCCTAGTTAAATATTCTTTGTGGTAAGAAATAATATGTCTATAATTAAAAAATCCGCCTACTTTTTCATCGATATTCAGAGAGGGTATGATCAGAGCGCTAGCATAAATGACGAATATTGATAATAGGGATATGATAAATCCACCGTATAATTTTCTTTTAGATGATGATAGTTTATCAATGCCTTTAAAGTTTCTCCAAGAATCCTGTATGAGATGCAAAAAAAGCATACCGAACATTGTTATAGGAATTGCAGACAGCCCCAATCGTTTTTCGTTAACAAAACAAAAAACACAAAAAGCTACAACAACTGTAAACCACCAAAATGATCGCAGAAAAGCCATAGGCACCAAGAAACAAATTGCAAATAATGGAGCGAGTACGCCTAGTTCGCCCGCTGTCTGATGCATAGTACCAATCCAGTAGCTCTCATCAACACCTATTAGGAAGAATTTTAATATCGATATGACAGGTTGTATAAGAAAAAAAACGGAAGCAAGAAAAACTGCTTTTTCAATTAACATGTTACGTTGTTTAAAACTGGCTATAGCAGGTAACAATAGAGCGAATTTTAGCATATCCCGAAAAAATAAGATCGCTGATAATGTGCCTTCGCTCTGTTCAAGCAATGCGCCGCAGACACCAATGAAAGAAATGCATAATAAAGGTACAATTAGTATTAATGCTTTCCAATTAATTTCTTTGGTAAAGACGGATAGCAATAAAATGAGGATACAGACTTCTGTTATGGCCTTAATTGCGGCAAGTGGAATACCAAGACCTTGCCATATACCCGTACTCAAGCTGGCAAAGATAAGAACCATAAGAGAGATATAACGGACTCTATCGGCCTTTAAAAGTTGATTATCGCGCCAATAATCAAAGAATTTTTGGAGAATTAATCCAGTCATATATGCAAATACAGATTAATGCAGCAACCCTTTTTTAATTTTTAAGAAAAATGCGCCAGCAAGGCTGGCGAAACAGAAAACGTAAAGGATTTTCGCGATGCTATCCCTTCTTTAAAATGGGGTCAAGCAAAATTTAGTCTAGGATGCGGCCAAACACTAAGGTATTAATTATGCCGTTATTTTTCGGAAAATGTGGTGCTTTAAGTGGCATGTTAAGGTAGTAGTATTAGCGCCGAATATTGATAGATTGGTGAAAAATGATTGCTTGTTACACAGATTTTGCGGCGAGAGAATCATGACATATCTGGAAAATTGATGGGCAGAACTTTGAGGTCGTGTCTTGTTGAAACTGGAATTCCAAATGACTGAACAAAATAGGTTTTGCTCTATATTCGTTAGATATGACAAGATCATGTCGAGTTAGATTTTTGACAATGTAACTGTATATTACTGGTAACCATTATGACGGTCCCTGGGCTATCACAAGTTTCACAAAATCTGGTTGTTACCTGGAGCCATAAATTGGTCTCCGTCTTCGTCACGTTTTTTATCACGGGTATTGCTACTCGCGCATTAGGGCTTGAAACAATGGGATTGTGGGTGATTGCAATGAGCGTTGCCGCTTACATGCAAGTACTTGATCTAGGTGTTGCTTCTGCATTGCCGCGAATATTACCAAGACTAAAAGCGGCGGGAGATGATGCTGCAGTAGCCAGATCTGTATCTGTAGCCATTATTATTACCACAGTTTTTGGTGCATTAGGATTGTTAGTTTCGCCGGGAGTCGCATGGTTTGTATCTGGGGCATACGATGCGTCAATGTATAGCCAGGAAACGCTGTTTTGGCTGATATTTGCAGCTCTTATTATTTCTGCATTAGTGGTGCCCTTTCGGCTAGGGTTTGGATTGCTGGCGACGGGTCATCGATTCGATATTTATTTCGCTATCGAAATCGTTGGTCTTTTTTTGAAGTTTGCGGCTGTTTTTATTGTTTTGCATTGGTTGGGAGGTGGCATAATCGCCTACGGAATTACAGTATCGTTAATTCCATTAATGTCTTCTGCTACACAAACAGTTTCTGGTCTACGTGTCATACGACCTAAGTTAAGTAAACCATTGCGTTGGCACCGGCAGGAAGCCGCCACAATGCTGTCATCTTGTGGTGCCGCATTATTAATGACTTTGGCTGGAACATTACATATTCAGGGTGGCAATTTAATTGCTGCTAATGCCGGGGCGAAAGCGGCAGCATTAGTGGGATATCCGATGATGCTGATAATTAATGCCATGTCATTCAGCGGATCTCTGGGTGCTTTTCTTACACCCATTGCCAGCGGTCTCAAGGGCGCCGCAGAGGAAGATAGGTTATCCAGAATTACGGTGTCTACCGTTAGAGGTTCATTTGCGATCGCGATATTAATTGGTGTTGTTCTGCTTGTCTCTGGGAGATTACTATTACAGTTATGGTTGGGTGATGAGGTCACAATATCTGAAGACCTCGATCAAATGAACATATATTTGCAGGTATTGTTGATTGGAGGCACTCTACTGATTCCCAGTCTTGTTGCGAAGGGTATGTTGATGAGCACCGGATGGCATTGGCATGTCGCAATCGTCGATTTTACTGGTGCAGCGATAGGATTAAGTATATCTGTGCTTGCGATGACATTTTTCGGGCTTGATATATTTGTTTGGGTTTTGGGGATTACGATGGCACTGCGTGGATTACTCGGCGTTTCCTGGCTGGCTGCACGAGAGTGCAGGCTGTCGTATTGGAGCTATGTTCGACAAACAATGTTTACACCTCTCGTGGCTGGCGCAATAGCCTGGATAACGGCAAATGTTGCATCAGTAATTTGCGGGGGATGGGATGACATTTTGCAGGTTATATTTAAGTTAAGCATGGTTTCCGTCATTTGGTTTGCGGTGCTGTGGATTTTTATTTTGGAGGAGGATTTTCGTGTTAGATTGGTTGGGGCTATTAAAAGCAAAATCGAGAATATTTTGTAGCATCCAAATCTGTTGTTTAGCAAAACTTGTATTGTAAATAAGGGGTATTGTCAGCAGTGCTTTATAAAATGAAGTTAACTTACTTTGATATAGAGGTTTTCAATCGATGGCTGAGATGAAAATTCTAATTTTCGGTCAATGTCCTGCTTGTAATAGTTACGAAAGTGAAATTGTGGAACGCAATACGGAAAGCGATTCGCATTGGTTTTTAGAATTAAGCAAGAGGAAGTATAACGGGTGTATGAATGATTGGCAGAGTTTATTTCCTCTTGATATCCATCATTGCCTGAGTTGCAGTCATCTTTGGTATTATAGGCAACCAGATCAATCAAGTTTGGTCCAAATGTATAATAACGGTATTGTGCTTAATCCAGTCAAAATAGCAAAACGACCTTCCTGGCGCATGCGTAAGGAGATGAAAACACTTTATGAATTGGTGAAACACCGCTATCAAGATAATAAGCCGAGATTGCTCGATTTTGGTTCTGGAAGAGGGCTTTGGGCGCATGCTGCGCAAGAAAATGGTTTTGAAGTGACCGCTTACGAGCCTAGTGCTATACGTTCTACGTCCGGGATTAGGTCAGATGGTTTTAGACTCACTAATTGCTTAGAGGATTTAGGTGAACAGAAATTTCATGCAGTGAATATCGAGCAAGTTCTTGAGCACCTGCCTCAGCCGGTTGAGACACTAAAAGCAGTATTGGATTATTGCCTAGATAAAGCGCTAATTCGCATAACTGTCCCTAATATAGGTAGAGAAAAGACGAGGCCTGGCTTTTGGAATGACTTTCCATTTGATGGCCAACACATACATCTTATGTCGCCGTTCGAGCATTTGCAGGGTTTTACTCAGAATTCACTTGGGTGCGCAGCTCGTCGTGCAGGGTTAAGTCCCGTACGTCATATAGATTTGTGGTTAAAATACCCTGCTTATTCTATCAGGAGACTAATAGGGCGAACAATTACTCGGCTTAGTACTACAATGATTATTGCGGAACCGCGGAAATGAGGGAGATCATTTCACGTTTTAAATATCGACTTAAAATGTTTGTTTTTTTGCATTGACGGCCATTCTAACCTTTAACTTACTAAAAAAGCATGGTTTTTTCGGACCCGGATTTCCTGCTCGTATTCTTACCGATTTCGCTTGCGATTTTTTTTCTAACAAAAAGAATCGGTCTCAATAGGAGTTTCCTGTATATGCTTATTGCAGCATCTCTTGTGTTTTATGCTGCATCGAGTTGGATTAATCTTTTTCTATTGATAGGGGTGACTGTCGTAAACTATCAATTTGGTGAACTTATACGTGTACAGAGAGAAACGAATAAGACCATATTATGGATTGCTATTGGATTTAATTTGGCTGTACTTGGATATTTCAAATATAGAAATTTTTTTCTTGGTAATTTGGAGTATTTAACAATTTTTGAGTTCCTTAATAGTTTATCTTTCTTTAGGTACGAAATTGTTCTTCCGCTTGGTATTTCATTTTATACATTCCAGCAAATCGCATATTTGGTTGATTGCTCGAAACCAGATATGAGGCCGCGCAACATATCTTATTCTCGTTATCTGCTCTTTGTATCTTTTTTTCCTCAGTTGATCGCAGGCCCAATAGTTCATCATCGAGAGCTTCTTCCGCAATTCGAAAGTTTGAAAGATAAAGCCTTTGGCCCCCGGCAAATGTTTGGTTGTGTTGTCTTTGCGATCGGATTAGGAAAGAAAGTACTAATTGCCGATCCATTGTCCTCAACTGTAGCAATTGCGTTTTCTAGCCCTGGATTACTTTCTACCATGGATGCGTGGGTAGGCATGCTCGCTTATACTTTTCAGCTCTACTTTGATTTTTCGGGATATTCAGATATGGCGGTTGGGCTGGCGGCACTACTTGGGCTACGCATTCCGAGAAATTTTAATAGGCCGTATCTAAGTCTAAACGTCAGGCAATTTTGGCAGCGTTGGCATATTACGTTGTCGCGGTTTTTGAGGGATTACCTTTATATTCCATTGGGAGGGAATCAAGGTAGCGCTATTCATGTTGCAATGTGCGTATTTGTTACGATGTTCATTGGTGGATTGTGGCATGGTGCTGGATGGACATTTGTTATTTGGGGTTTATATCATGGTGTGTTAGTAGCGGTTCATCGCATGTGGTTGTTATCAAGTATAAAACTACCGAATATAATCGCGTGGGGATTCACGTTTTCAGCTATTTGTTTTGGTTGGGTTATGTTTCGATCAGACTCAATAACGGATGCGATTGCTTATTATTACGCTTTATTTGGAGAAGGGCGTGGTTTTGCACTAAATGAAATTAGTATATTGCCGAATCAGATTTATATCGCTGCGTTATTATTGTTATTTTGGAATGAACGTTTGCCATGGCATAGAAGACACGCATGGGTTGGTGCATTGTCGGCTGGACTACTAATCTTCATGGTGATCAGTGCCGGCGGCAACGTTTCAGAGTTTTTGTACTTTAGATTCTAATTGGCTTTATAAATAGATTGACATAAACTATTAAGATATATAACGTGAAACCAAAAGCATTTATATTTATCGTACTAATTTCTGCAATTGTACCTTCAATTGTATTGTTGAGTATTAATATTGTGGTTGATCCTTATAATGAGTTTGGTTATCGTAATATCGCTCGGCTACCTCTTGTTGAGACTGTTCGTTTAGAGAAAATCCGTTTAATTGAAAGCAAACACACTAAATCTATATCGCTGATATTAGGTAGTTCCAGGATGATGGAAATCTCCCCGTCTGTTTTCGGAGACAGGGGATTTAATTATTCTGTCAATAGCGCGATGCCTGAGGATTTTCTTGCACAGATTAGATGGTTAGATAATAAAGGTATAAAGATTGACCGGATAGTGATTGGAGTTGATTTCAATATGTTTAATGGGTCTATTCCAGTTGATCCAAGGTTGATTTCCGCAAGACAGCTTTTTGCTTTTGTTCGGAATGAGCCTGCAATACAAAGACTAGCCAAATTAGGACGAAACGACCATATTATTAGCGATTTCTGGCGAAAGTACTTATCTAGAAGGATGTTGGATGACTCTATAGCTGCAATACGGGCAAATATATTAGGTTTTTCTGAGGTAACAGATACCCTGGCCAATGGTATGCTATTGCGAAAGCGAGATTTGGAAACGAGAGCCGCATATGGTTGGAAGATTGATGAGGGTATTGATCTTACGGCGTATATGGACGAAAAATTTAGTAATTATGTTCATTTGTCAAATGAGCGCTTTGAACTATTTCAAAAATCTGCAGATTTATTGGAAAAAATGGGCGCCTCAGTCTGGTTGGTGCTAACACCTTACCACCCGATAGTGCTTGAAAAAATATATTCTGACAAACAACTAAGCGAGCGATTCACCGAGCTAAAAAATGCGTTATTTGAAATGGCAAAAAAAGACAAATGGACGTTTGTTGATGCAACCGAACTGAAAAGTATCCGATGTAGCAAAGATGAAATGTGGGATATTGTTCATCTTATGCCAGAATGCTCGGTTAAACTTGTCGAGACAATTATGTCAGGAGATTAATGGTTGTATTGAATTTGGTGTAGAAAAATGTGATGAATAAAGAGGAGAAAAATTGCGTGTTTGCAGGCTTGTCTCAAGCGAAATATAAGGCTAGGCAGTATATTGGTAAATGTGCGGTTGGATTGACCGATTTTCGGTTGACACCAAAAGCTGAGGTGTCACCTTATGCGTTGTGTTTTGCGTTGTTTGGCATGCATTTGTTGCATGATACTTCGATTCAGGAACACAGAACGGAGTATATTCGTGCTTTGTATAAAAACATTCGGGAAGAAAGGCGGCGGCATAATATCATTCCAAAAAGCAAGCCCTATAGGCAGTTATTGACTTTTACTTTAAGTGCACTGTCTTTACTCGACGCTTTGGAACAAGATCCTCTCGAAGATTTAATTGTAGAGCAGATAGAGGACAATATAGAGGACAAAATAGTTGGGATGCTTACCGACGGAGGTGTTTTAAATGGTTTTCCGCAAACCGGTAATCAGGCTATGTTTATGGCGATTTTTTTACTGCATGCAAGGGATTGGCTGGGAATTAAAATTGGCACAGCTCTTGAAAAGTGGCTTGAATTACACCTTATTCATATAAATCGATTTGGTTTTTGGGGTAGCGATCGCTGGGGCATGACACATTTACAATTTCAAAATGGATATCATCAATATGAAATTTTAGAGTATCTGCAGTACAAAACTGGTAAAGAAATACAGGCTGCGAACAGTGTTGCTGCATTGACTGATAAACTCGGTCACTTTGCGCCGTATCCTGGTGGCGGTGGTTGTTATGATTACGATGCGGTGGTTTGTATGACGCCAGCAGGAAAGATTGCAGATGATCGATGTCGAAAGCTATTAATGCTTACAGCGACTACGATTTTGCAGGAGCAATGCAACAATGGCGGATTTTCCGAATCACTTTATATTCGGCCATATTCTGTGAGAAACTATTTGTATTGGATATCTCATGTTTTTAAAGGTGGTCAAAGTCTGGCATTGTTAGCAGAACGATCACGTCGGGCGATTGTGCTCCAGCGGCCAAAACATAATCGATTGAACACGCATTGGAGTCAGTACTCGCGACGTTGGAACGAGGCAAATTTGTGGGATTCATGGTTTCGTATGTTAACGCTTGCGCGTATACAGGTTGCATTCGAACCAGATCGAGCGACAGACTGGGGATTTATCAATTATCCAGGAATTGGATTTCATCCCTGCTTGAGACAAAGTAATAGTGTGACGAAGTAACCTGTGCAACTTTACTATATTTCACCTTCAGTTTTACCCTCACGTTCTGCAAATTCGGTGCATGTAGTGCATCAATGCCAGGCTTTCCTTGATTGCGGTGCAGATGTTACTTTGTTTGCAAAGCGCAGTATACGAAACCAAAATGAAGCATTGTCAGCGATACGGGATATTTACGGAGTTAAGCTTGTCGGAATTAAATTGCAAACCTATTATAATCGGTGGTCACACGGTGATAATATATTTATTGCGATAATGGCATTGTGTAAATTGATCTGCTGTAAGGGGTCTCAGACAATACTTTCGCGCAACCTTTATGCAGCTTATATATTGGCTGTAATACTACACCGCAAGATTATTTATGAAACGCATCAACTTGAAAAGGGAATTAGTAGGTTACTGCAAGCGGGCGTACTTAGACAGAAAAATGTGATTACTCTAGTAATTTCAGAGAAGCTTAAGGAACTTATAAAAGAATACCATGGCGATATCGCTACACAAATATTCGTTTTGCATGACGCTGCCCCAATTGGAATTAAACCAATGTTATTTGCGGAAAAACGTAAACGTCTTTCAGATATGATAAAGGACATGGAAGGTTATACAACCGTGTGTGGGTATTTTGGACATCTATATCCAGGAAGAGGTATTGAAATCATTGAGTCTTTAGCGGAAAGATTACCCGATACGGCTTTTTTGGTAGTTGGTGGTAATGAGCAGATGATCGAAGTAAGGCGAGCGTCAAATCCTTTAGAAAATGTAAAATATATTGGGTACAAATCACATCCAGAGGCGCAACGGCTTATGGCTGTTGTTGATGTGTTATTAATGCCGTATCAAAAGCAAGTATCGATTGGTGTGGATGGGCATGATACTGCTCGATGGATGTCGCCGATGAAGATGTTTGAATATCTTGCATCAGGTACGCCGATAGTATCTTCTGATTTACCAGTTTTGCGTGAGGTGTTAAGAGATCATGAAAATGCATTACTTGCTGTTTCTGACGATCCTGAAAGCTGGCTCCGGTGTTTGATTGATTTAAAGAAAAACCCGGAATTAGCTAGACGCCTTGGTCAAAATGGTCATGCCTGTTATCTAGAAAAACATACCTGGCAAGCACGTGCCAATCGTATACTTAAGATGGTTTCATAATGCGAGAGATTTTTATACTAATACCTTCTATGCAGCCAACCGGCCCGATAAAGGGAGCTATTGCACTTGCGAATTCATTAGTTAGATGCCGCCGGGTTAGTTTAGTTACTCTGAGGAACGGGCCCGGAGCTAATGCTGTACTGGATTCGCGAGTTATACATTTATCGCTGGCTGAGCATCTTGGCGTGAAGCAAAAATTGACCGCTTATCGTCGCTTGCTGTATGGCGCGGGAACTCGAGATAACATAGTATCATTGTCGTTTTGCTTATCTGCAGATATGATCAACTTGATGTGCCGCTCTTTCGCGATGATAATCAGCAGCGTGCGTGGTAACTTATTATGTAACTATCGTTTGGACTATGGTTTACACGGTTATATTATCGCTATTGGGCATTTATTTTTATTGCGCTGGTTTGATCATATTGTTGCGATGACTTCGAGTATGGCAGACCAAATCCGATTTTTTTCAGGCGTAACGCCGTCAGTGATAGGCAATTTTATTGACGAAAAAGCTTTGGAAATATATCGTGATTCCAATTATTCAGATGATACTATACGATTCGTATTTTTGGGCAGTTTGACTAATCGAAAACGGCCGGATCTGCTATTGTATGCGGCATTTGAGTTAAAGCGACGAGACGTAAAATTTACTATTGATTTGGTTGGTGATGGGCCATTACGATCCGCGATAGAAAAATCACTAATTGATAAAAATATTGCAGACGTTGTTCGAGTACACGGTTCTCTAGCAAACCCATATTCATTAGTTGCTCAAGCAGATTGTATGATTTTACCATCAACGTCGGAAGGCGTATCTCGTTCTGTTTTAGAGGCTTTATATTTAGGAGTGCCATGTCTGTTGCGCGACGTGGATGGCAATACGGAAGTCATTAAATCTGGTCAAAATGGTTTATTGTTTAGCGCCGATTCAGATTTAGTGGAATCTATGATAAAGCTGGCGACATGGTCGCGACAGAATATAGAGGAAAAAAAGAATCTGTTGCCTTCAGGATTTCGTCAAAAAAATAATTCAATGAAATATTTAGAACTATTGGAAAGCTGATTTGGAACACTCTGATTATTTTGACTATTTGAAAGAAAGGGGCTGTCTTGGGTTAATATACCGACGATACTATCTTTATCCTCGTATCTGTCGCCGCTTAAAAGGAAAAGTATTAGATGTTGGTTGTGGACTTGGTGATATGTTGGCCTATCGGCCAAACACGATAGGAGTCGATATAAATCCATTTACTATTGAATGGTGCAGGGGAAAAGGTTATGAGGCCTACACGATGAAAAATAGTAGTTTGCCTTTTTCTGAAGCTGAATTTGATGGGGTAGTTCTAGATAATGTACTAGAGCATATTATCGAACCTATGGCGCTCCTTAAAGAAATAAATCGCATTCTGGTGGAGAACGGGCATCTACTCATCGGAGTACCTGGTAGAAAAGGTTATGCTAGTGATCCTGATCATAAAACATTTTACGATCAAGAAAGACTGGTTGCAGAAGTGGAAAAGTATGGTTTTAAATTGAGTGAAATATTTTATGCTCCAATCAGATCTAAATGGTTGGATAGAAATATGCGGCAATATTGTCTTTATGGAGTATTTAGAACCTAGTGACTGAATTTGACGGCAATATAGAATACCTAAGTATAGGTATTGTAACGTTCAATAATGCTCAAATGATCGAGGATACAATCCGATCTCTGCAAGCAGGGTTGAATAATTCGTTTCCTTCAAAAATATATATTTTTGACAATGGTTCAGCTGACAAAACAGTTGAAGTGGTGAAGAGACTAGCAGCTCAAGATCAGCGCATCCATTTAATGATTAGCGACAAAAATCTTGGATTCGGTGGTGGACATAATCGGATTCTGGATGAGGTTGATGGCATATATCACATTATCTGTAATCCGGATATTAACTTGACGGAAAACGCAGTGGGGACATTATTACGAGTCCTGCGCGATGATAATAAAATCGCGATTGCCTGTCCGAGGGTACACTTTCCAGACGGAAGTTTGCAGCCGTTAAATCATCGAAACCCAACTATCTTGGATTTATTTTTACGTCGTTTTGCGCCTTCGGTACTATACCCTATATTTAAGAGGCGTATGCAACGATATGAAATGCTTGATATTGGATATGATACATTCTATTCGGTACCAGCAGTATCGGGCGCCTTTATGGCCTGTCGTACCAATGCATTGAAAGAAGTTGGTGGATTTGACGAGCGCTACTTTCTTTATTTTGAAGATACCGATTTATCTCGCGTTGTACAAAAGCATGGATGGCATACTCTGTATTGTCCGACTGCACTAGTGATTCATGTATGGCGGCGAGAAGCGCATAAGAGTATTAGAGGTGCTTGGCATTTTGTATGCAGTGCGTTTCGTTACTTTAATAAATGGGGTTGGGAGCTATTCTGATGACATTAATTGAAAAATCTTCCAAAGCAGTTAAAAAAAAATGTATTTTAGTCACTGGTGGAGCTGGATTTATTGGAGCAAATTTCATTCTGAACTGGATATTAGAAAGAGATGATCAGGTTGTAAATCTTGATAAACTTACTTATGCTGGTAATTTGCAGAATCTCGAGAAAATAGAAGCTAGCAATCGTTATGTTTTTGTAAAAGGTGACATCTGTGACAGTGGCGCTATTGAAAAATATTTACAACAGTATCAACCGTTTGCTATAGTGCATTTTGCTGCAGAGAGTCATGTTGATCGATCCATTCATTCGCCAGAAGATTTTGTACGGACCAATGTGCTTGGGACATTTACTCTACTTGAGGTCGCGCGAAATTACTGGCTTAATTTAGATGCAAAGAGAAAGACGGAGTTTCGATTTTTGCACGTATCTACCGATGAGGTTTATGGATCGCTTGATTCGGATGCCACGTCATTTACAGAAACGACGGCTTATGCTCCGAATAGCCCATATGCGGCCTCAAAGGCTGCTGCTGATCACTTGGTCCGGTCATATTTCAAAACCTATGGATTACCCACTTTAACGACACACTGTGGTAATAATTTTGGCTCTTTTCAATTTCCGGAAAAACTAATTCCGCTAGTAATTTTAAATGCACAAGAAGGTAGGCAGATACCGATATATGGTGACGGATCAAATGTGCGAGACTGGATATATGTAGAAGATCATTGCGCTGGCATCCGTACTGTTCTCGAAAGTGGTGTGCCGGGCGATGTATACAATATTGGTGCTGGGAATGAGCGAAGCAATTTAGAGGTCGTGCAGACAATTTGCGATATACTAGATGAATGTTTAGAAAATGCGTATATTTCTAAACATCGATCGTTAATTCAGTTTATAAAGGATCGTCCTGGACATGATCAACGTTATTCAATAAATTCTCAAAAAATTGAAAACGAATTAGGATGGAGAGCAAAATGGAATTTTGAAGATGGTTTGTATGAGACTGTAAGATGGTATTTACAGAATCAGGAATGGGTTAACAATATAAAAAATGGATCCTATCTTAAGTGGCTTGAAAAAAATTACACGGAGCGAGAAGTTTGATGAAAGGCATAATTCTAGCTGGTGGCAGTGGCACACGGCTATATCCAGTTACACGTGTTGTGTCGAAACAGCTTTTGCCGGTTTACGACAAACCAATGATCTATTATCCGCTAACCACTTTGATGCTAAGCGATATTCGAGAAATATTGATTATATGCACACCACAGGAAATAGATCGGTTTCAATCTCTATTAGGTGATGGGCGACATTGGGGTCTGAATTTAAGCTATGCAGTACAACCAGAACCGGGTGGCATCGCGCAAGCATTTATTATTGGTGCTGATTTTATTGGTGAAGACGGGTGCGCATTAATACTTGGTGATAACATATTTTATGGACATGATTTTGTTTCTGATTTAAAAGAAAATACAAAAAAAAAGAAAGGAGCGACTATATTTGCATATCCTGTAATTGAGCCACAGCATTATGGTGTCGTGGAGTTTAATACAAAAGGAGTTGCAGTTTCGATTGAAGAAAAGCCGAAAAAGCCTAAGTCACGTTATGCTGTCACAGGTTTATATTTCTATGACAATAAAGTGATAGATATAGCGCGTTCCCTTCAGCCATCCTCTCGTGGTGAACTAGAGATAACAGACATTAATCAATTCTATCTTAGTCAGGGGCAGCTCGATGTATTCGTTATGGGAAGGGGCGCGGCGTGGCTTGATACTGGATCATATGAAACGTTGCTGCAAGCAGGTCAATTTATCGAAACACTAGAGAAGCGCCAGGGGCTGAAAGTGGCTTGCCCGGAGGAAATAGCTTTCCGTATGGGATATATAGATGCTAGGCAGCTGGAACTACTGGCGGAACCACTTAGGAAAAGTGGGTATGGAGAATATCTTTTGAGTCTGCTAAATGAAAAGGTATTTTAAAATATGAAAGTTATTGAGACATCATTGAAAGGCGTGAATATTTTAGAACCGGTACTATATGGTGACGAACGGGGGTACTTTTTTGAGAGCTATAATAAACGAAATTTTGTGAGTTCTGGTATCGATGTGAACTTTGTGCAGGACAATCAATCACTTTCCAGAAAATCTGTTATAAGAGGATTGCACTATCAAATAAAGAAAACACAGGGAAAGCTGGTGCGTGTGTTGCAAGGAGAAATATTTGATGTCGCAGTTGATATTCGGAAAAGCTCACCAAATTTTGGGAAATGGATCGGAGAATATTTGTCTTCTCAAAATCGACGCATGCTATTCGTGCCGCCTGGATTTGCTCATGGTTTTTTGGTTATCTCGGAAGTAGCTGAGGTATTTTATAAAGCAACGGAATATTATTCACCAGAATACGAACGTGTTATATCCTGGAACGATTCAGAAATTGGTATTGAGTGGCCATTACAGAACAATCCGATTTTATCGGATCGTGATCGTGAAGCAAAAAATATTAGTGAAGCTGAACTATTTCCATGATACGAATTTTGCTAGTTGGTAAAAATGGTCAGATTGGGTGGGAGCTTCAGAGAACCTTATCGGCTCTTGGTGAGCTTATTGCCACTGATCGGCAAAGTTTAGATCTTGCCAATGTGGATATGATTCGAAAGGTCGTAAATGATATTAAACCGCAACTCATAGTGAATGCTTCTGCATATACTGCGGTCGACCAAGCCGAATCAGAATTTGAGGCTGCGATGACAGTAAATGCGATCGCGCCGGGTATACTAGCTGATGAAGCGAAGAAAATAGGCGCAGCACTCATTCACTATTCAACGGATTACGTTTTTGATGGGAAAAAAGCCAGTCCATATCATGAAGAAGATATATGTAGTCCTCTTAATATATACGGTGAATCAAAAAAAGCAGGAGAGATTGCGATTCAAAATAGTGGATGCGTATATATTGTTCTGCGAACAAGTTGGATATACGGAAACAGAGGTAAGAATTTTCTTAAATCAATAGTAAATTTGTCGAAGCAAAAGCATGAGTTGAAAATTGTTGATGATCAAATAGGATCGCCAACTTGGTGCCGAAGCGTGGCAGAATACAGCACTCAAATAATCAAATCTTACTTAAGGCGATCCTTTTTTCTTGGAAAAATGGAAAAAGATGCTGGTATTTATCATATAAGTGCTACAAATCATGTGTCTTGGTATGGATTTGCTGAAAGGATTCTTAAAGAATATTCAAGAAACTCTGGATGCGCGCTTGCTAAATTGGTACCGATTACTACATCTGAATATCCGCTTCCCGCAAAAAGGCCAAAATATACCGTATTGTCTAATGATAAAATAAACAAAGTGTTTGGAATTAAAATGCCAGCATGGGAAGATATGTTGACCATGTGTTTATCTGAAATGTATCAAACAGAATCATTCTGCAAAGAATAGGAAAGTATCTGTAATAGATGATACACAGAGACATACACATAAGGATTCTAGTTTATCGCAGGTTTATTTTGAACACGGCTTCTAAGTGATTGGCGTAAGCTTCTACGAAATTTTGCCATTATTTTGGTTGTGCGCCAGGCAAAGTTAAGTAGTATCATAGAAAAAATAAAAAACGCAAAAAATAAATAAAACATTATGGGTCCCGGAATACTAAAATATTGGCCTACTAATCCTGTACTGGCAAATATAACTGCTAAGCCGGAAATTATAAGTACTGTTTGGTTGACGCTAAAGCCGGCAAGTAGCAAGAGATGGTGGAAGTGAGCTCTGTCGGGTTTGAAAGGAGAACGTCGTTTTATAATTCTCTGCAGTGTGACGGCAACGAGATCGATAAATGGTACTCCGACGATCCACAATGCTGTACTAGCATCGATTGCGCGCGGTTGAGATTTTGCTAAATATACGACAAACCATGCCACGGTGAAGCCGAGCAACATGCTCCCGGCGTCCCCCAAAAAAATACCAGCTCGAGATCTTAGCGGATGTCTAGCGTTGAACGCTAAGAACACAAAGATCGTCACACTTATGGTCATTAAGCATGCATATTCAGCGAAGAGTCCTGTGTTATAAGCTGCTATTGCTAGCGCTAATAGAGGTATCAACGTCAACGAGCCCGCTAATCCGTCGATACCGTCAGACATATTGGTAGCATTAATGTATCCAACGACAGCAATAACAGTGATCGGAATAGACATAGTATCCAGATTGAGAGGGCCAAAAATAAACAGATTTGCCAAACCCTCAATTTTAATATTGCCCCACAATACCATAATCAATGCAGCTGTAATTTGAGCGCCTAGTTTTGTCAGTGGTGGTATATCGTAAAAATCATCGACCAGTCCAATAGCAAATAACAAAGTCACCGAGCAAACAAAAGCGTTAATCCCAATAAACATATCCTGCAAATATGTTAAACCTGCGGCGGATCCAAGAAAAATCGCTATCCCGCCGATCAGGGGAATCTGGCCGTTATGTTTCTTTCGACCTCCAGGCGAATCAATAAGACCAATTGCTTTTGCTAAGGGACGTAGGACTAAAATAGCGATTATGGTAAATGTTCCTGCAAGCAGAACACTGGCGGTTATATTTTCAACAGTTTGTTGCATGTTCTCAGCTCCCTTGAAATTCATCCTAACAATTAAAACGATGTAAGTATTTCACTTTCTATTTGGTCTCGCTGAACTGAGCTAATCAGGTTCTGGTATCTAGTAATTCTCACAGACTGCTGGTTTTAACGCGCTCTTTACCCAATAAAACATATTCTTGGAAATATAATATAGTACGAAGTATATGTGATCGTGATCACATAAAACTTACTTTCAACAATATTTACTCCCCTTAAAGAGGTACCCTGAACGCCTTGTTTCTTCAAGTAGACGCTGTATTTTGTAGCATTCGCAGATTTCTCGCAAGCACCACTAAAATAACCATTTTTTGGTGTTTTTCGATGAAATATCATAATAGAAATACCAGATCTTGATTGGTGTTTAGACAGTCTACTTAGCATGTTTTCTAAGCGATTCGAGATGTTTCCGGTTTAATTCTGGGTATCTATAGCAAATTTGTTAGCCTTGATGGTTATATCAACCCCGTCCGATTAGCCATTAGGTGTATTTACATTAAAAGACTTGGTTTTCAACCGCAATCTTCGCAGATGTGGGATCACTTGCGTTTCGCCTCGATTTCAGGGATTTATGTGTATAGAAGCGAGACCAAACATACACCTCAGTTGAAGTGGTTTTATTTGTGCCACGAGAAAAACGCCGTCAGGTTGCCAATTAACATCCGGCATATTTGCGTACTATTTTTGCCGGGCGCAATGTAAAATACGCCCCCATTTTCGATTCGTGCAGACCGCAATGCCCGGAAAAATCTATATCAAAACCCACGGTTGCCAGATGAATGAGTACGATTCCGGCAAGATGTTGGATGTACTTTGCGAGGGCAGAGGGTACGCAAAGACTGACAATCCCGAAGAAGCCGATATTTTACTGCTGAATACCTGTTCGATCCGTGAAAAAGCGCAGGAGAAGGTTTTTTCCGAACTGGGACGCTGGAAACCGCTGAAAGAAAGAAATTCCAATTTGGTGATCGGCGTTGGTGGCTGTGTAGCCAGTCAGGAGGGGGCTGCGATCCGTGAGCGGGCACCGTATGTGGATATCGTATTTGGGCCGCAAACCCTGCATCGATTGCCGCAAATGGTGGATGAGGTGCTCGGCAGGCGAACCGCGGTAGTCGATATCTCGTTCCCGGAAATTGAAAAATTCGATAATTTGCCGCCCGCAAAAACTGACGGCGCAGCCGCCTTTGTTTCCATCATGGAAGGTTGCAGCAAGTACTGCACCTATTGCGTGGTTCCTTATACGCGAGGCGAGGAAATCAGTCGCCCGCTGGATGATGTGATAGCGGAAATCGTACAGCTGGCGCAGCAGGGAGTGAAAGAAATTACCTTGTTGGGCCAGAATGTGAACGCTTATCGTGGCCAGATGGTGGATGATCAGAGCAGGGAAACTGAAATATGTGATTTTGCCACCTTGCTGCATTATGTTGCGGCCATTGGAGGTATTGAGCGTATTCGTTACACGACTTCGCATCCTGTCGAGTTCAGTGACGCCTTAATCCAGGCTTATTCCACGATTCCGAAACTGGTCAGCCATGTCCATTTACCGGTACAAAGCGGTTCGGACCGGATTTTGGCGGCAATGAAACGGGGCCATACCGTTCTGGAGTATAAGGCCAAAATTCGTAAATTGCGGGCCATTCGTCCCGATATCAGCATCTCTTCTGATTTTATTGTTGGTTTCCCCGGTGAGGATGAATCGGATTTTGAAGCAACCATGACGTTTATTCGGGAAATCGGTTTTGACCAGTCGTACAGTTTTATATACAGCGCCCGGCCCGGTACTCCGGCGGCGTCCTTACCGGATAATGTATCGCCTGAAACCAAAAAACAGCGTCTCGCTGCATTGCAGCATGTAATCAACCACCATGCGCAAAAAATCAGTCATGCCATGGTGGGTTCCGTTCAGAGAATCCTGGTGGAAGGGCCCTCCAAAAAAGACCCTGCGCAAATGGCCGGCCGCACCGAGAATAATCGAGTCGTCAATTTCACCGCGCCGGCGGAATTAACCGGTTCTTTTGTCGATGTTGAAATTATCGAAGCGCGTCCGAATTCGCTGCTAGGCTGCTTGGCATCCGGATTCCAGGAAGCGCAGATGACGCTGACAGGTTAAACTGCTGACCATGCCTCCGAAAGTCCGGGATTTGATTACCGACCTGAAACGAGCAGGATTCATTGATCGGGGAGGCAAAGGCAGCCACAGGAATTTTATTCACCCGAGTGTGTCGAAACCGATTACTATTTCAGGTAAACCCGGTGACGACGCGAAGCATTATCAGATCAGGGCGGTTAAGGTTGCATTAGAGGATTTGGCAAATGAAAGACAGTGACCGGTATGTAAAAATTGTGGAATGGTCTGAAGAAGATAAATGTTATGTGGGAAGCTGCCCAGGTTTGGCCTACGCAGGGTGCCATGGGGATAACGAGCAGGAAGTGTTTATCGAGTTATGCCATATCGTAGATGAAATCTTGCAACTATATAAGCAGGATGGTAAACCGCTTCCCCCTTCAACCAGCGGCCGGGATTACGCAAATCGCATGCAGAATGTGGCTTGATAGATTGATAAACCCGTCCGGTCAAATGCCACCCACAGCTGAACGATTTTTGTTGGACTATCCTTCATGTAAAGCGATGTGGGCAACTTTCCTGCTATCTTGAACAGCCAATCCAATCTTCTCGAATTACTCCTGACACCTGAAGATAACCTGCGTCTGGCGAATCTGTGCGGACAAATGGATGCGCATCTGCGCCAGATAGAGCAAAGGCTGGGAATCGAGATCACCAACCGTGGGAACGTTTTTAAGCTGCAGGGTGCAATACAGGCCATCAATGGCGCTTGTGAATTGATCAAAGACCTATACCGGATAAGCGAAAAGGAAACCATTACCCCGGAACTGGTGCACCTGCATTTGCAGCAGGCTGGAATTGAGGCCCTGTTGGATAAATCTGCTCAATCGGCTGCGACCATCAGAACACGTCGTGGTTATATCAGGGTGCGAGGTCACCATCAGAATAACTACGTCGAAGCGATTCGTTCACAGCATCTGACGTTTGGTATCGGTCCGGCGGGTACTGGCAAGACCTATCTGGCGGTAGCGTGTGCGGTTGAGGCGCTGGAGCAGGATTATGTCAAACGCCTGGTATTGGTTCGGCCGGCGGTCGAAGCCGGTGAACGGCTTGGATTTTTGCCGGGTGATTTATCGCAGAAAGTCGATCCTTATCTGCGCCCGATGTATGACGCTCTCTATGAAATGCTGGGATTTGAGAAGGTCGACAAACTGATTGAGAAAAATGTAATCGAGGTTGCACCGTTGGCGTATATGCGTGGGCGCACGTTAAACGATGCATTTATCATCATGGATGAAGCTCAGAATACAACCATTGAACAAATGAAAATGTTTCTGACCCGTATTGGCTTCGGGTCAACAGCGGTAGTTACCGGTGATATTACACAAACCGACTTACCCAGGCACGTGAATTCAGGGTTACGACAGGTTATGCAGGTATTAAAATCTGTGGAAGGCATCGAATTTATTATGTTTGACTCAGCAGATGTGGTGCGCCACCCGCTGGTACAGCAAATTGTCGATGCCTATGAACAACATGAAAATAAATCAGAAAACAAATGACTGTTAGTCTGGATGTGCAGATTGATTGTTCTTCTGACTGGGAAGAGATGCCGACCGCGGAAGAGTTTGTGTTATGGGTAAAAGCAGCCTATCAATCAAATCGGGCGGCACAGGTCAGCATCAAGATAGTTGATGAGCAGGAATCGCAAGCGCTCAATTTTCAATATCGTCATAAAAACCAGCCGACGAATGTGCTATCTTTCCCGATGCATGTGGGGCTCGATGAGCAGGTTGAACTTTTGGGCGATCTTGCTATTTGCGCGCCGGTTGTAAAGCGTGAAGCGGAGGAACAGGGTAAGTCCGTAACCGCGCATTGGGCGCATATGCTGGTGCATGGAATGCTGCATTTGCAAGGCTATGATCATGCAGAAGCACAACAGACGGAAGTGATGGAAAGGCTGGAAATCGAGATATTGCAGAAGCTGGGCTTTGCCAACCCGTACTAGAAACGAATAAATATGTTTAATTTAAAACTTATATTTTTTTTCAACAAACAGAATTAGTTATGACCGAAGACACTTCAGGCAGTCGATCAAAACCAGCTCGTAAATCCTGGCTTGAGCGTATTAGCAACGCTTTCACGGGCGAACCACAGGACCGAAGCGAAGTACTCGATCTATTACGTGATGCGCAACAGCGCAACCTGTTTGACAACTATGCGCTGGCAATGATTGAGGGCGTATTTGAAATCAGCGAAGAACAGGTACGCGATGTCATGATCCCACGCTCACAAATGGTGGTGGTTGATGACGATGCATCTCTTGAGCAAGTTATGGCCACGGTGGTGCCTTCCGGTCATTCGCGCTTCCCGGTTATTGGTGATAACAGAGACGAAGTGATTGGTATCTTATTGGCAAAAGACCTGTTGCAATTTACAACCCAGGCCAACGAGCAATTTAATTTACACGATATTGTTCGTCCGGCTGCGTTTATCCCGGAGAGTAAGCGCTTAAATACACTATTGCGGGAATTCAGGACCAGCCGCAATCATATGGCAATCGTAGTCGATGAATATGGTGGCGTGGCCGGACTCGTTACCATTGAAGACGTGCTCGAATTAATCGTCGGTGAGATTGATGATGAGCACGATATTGAAGAAGGTATTAATATACGACCGCAGGCTGATAACCATTTTCTTGTCGCGGCGCTGACCGAAGTTGAGGAATTCAATGAATACTTCAAAGTCAATTTTGATGATGAGGAATTTGATACGGTTGGTGGCGTTATCCTCGGACGTCTTGGTCATATGCCGAAGCGGGGTGAGGAAGTCGAGTTTCAGGGATTTCTGTTCAAAGTATTAGGCGCTGATTCGCGCCGTATTCACAGGCTACTTGTTTCCCGTCTTGCTCCGGCATCAGAAATGTAAGAACTCATATCCATGCTATTTATTCAGCGGATCCTGGCGCACTGCAACGCATCCAGATTGTGGTTGGGCGATTGCCTGGCACTAATGGCTGGTATGTTGATGCCGCTGGGTTTTGCGCCGCTGGCCTGGCGCGTTGTGCCCATCATTTCTTTATCCCTGTTATTCCTCCTGTTGCAGGACCAATCACCCAAACGTGCAGCTGGACGAGGTTTCCTGTTTGGTTTTGGTATGTTTGGCCTGGGCGTGTCCTGGGTTTATAACAGCCTGCATGATTTTGGTTCTGCATCGGTCTGGGTAGCGACGCTCATTGCCGTGGCATTGATTTTGATTATGGCTTGCTATGTGGGTCTGTCGGCTTATGTCTATCGTCGTTGGTTCCCGGTTAAGCCGGTTCCGGGATTGCTGCTCGTTATGCCTGCCATCTGGGTTTTGGTCGAATGGTTACGTGGCTGGTTGTTTACCGGCTTCCCCTGGTTGTTGATTGGTTATAGCCAGGTGGATACCTGGTTGGCCGGTTATGCACCGATAGGAGGCGTTTTACTGGTCAGTCTTGTAAGCAGTGTTATTGCGGGGGCGCTATGTTTACTATTGCTGGGGTGCAACGCGCGCCAGCGCCTGTTAGCGGTAGCAATGATTTGCCTGTTGTTGTTCGTCGGCATTCTTCTGCAAGGCATCACCTGGACTCAGCCTGCCGGAAAATCGATATCCATAGCGCTGGTGCAAGGCGCCATTCCGCAACACATTAAAATGCAACCTCGGTATCTCGATATCAGTCTGCAGCGTTATATTGAGCTGACGGAGCCCTACCTGGATCGGGATTTGATAATATGGCCTGAGACAGCTATCCATGCATTCAGTTTTACTGTTGAACCGTTTTTGCGCAAACTGGAAAACGATTTAAGGGCGCACGATTCGGAATTGCTAACGGGTATTTTTGTCCATGATTTCGATGCTGATCGTTACTATAACAGCCTTATGACTATCGGTTATGGTAACCGCGCTGTCTATAGAAAACAGCGGTTGGTACCTTTCGGAGAGTATATGCCGTTACGGAGTTTGCTGGAGTTTGCCAGGTACTATGTGAATATTCCGATGTCGGATATTGCCGCGGCGAAACTACCTGGTCGTGTCAATCTGGTGGGTTACCCGGTTGCTTTGGGGATTTGCTATGAATCAGCCTATCCGCAAGTTTATCGAGAGCAATTGCCGGATTCAGTATTTATGGTTAATGTGAGTAACGACGCCTGGTTTGGTGATTCTTTGGCGCCTCACCAGCATCTGGAGATTGCCAGAATGCGTGCGTTGGAAGCAGCACGTTTTATGTTGCGAGCTACTAACAGTGGTATCTCAGCGGTAATCGATTCGAATGGTCTGGTTGTTGCCCGAAGTAGTCAATTCGAAGAGGCTGTGGTGCTGAGTGAAATCGAACCGCTCAAGGGCGAGACGTTGTTTATCCGATTTGGCAATTGGCTGGTGCTGATAGTGTGTATTGTCAGCATGGGAGCGGCTATTTTGATCTCTGGAAAACCCAACGCAAATTAAGCCAATTGAGTTTTGCGCTGCCGGATTCGAAAACGGTAGAATAGCGCCACTTTTTTTACATAATCAACCCAATGAAACTTATCCCGGTAATTCTCTCAGGTGGCAGTGGCACACGTTTGTGGCCGGTTTCCCGCGCGCTCTATCCGAAACAGTTGTTGGCATTGTTGGGTAACGAAAGCCTTTTACAGCAAACTGTACTGCGAGCAAAAACCGTAGCTCCGGATTCACCGCAGATAATGATTTGTAATCACGAGCATCGTTTTCAGGTTGCCGAGCAAATACGCACATCCGGACTGGATGACACGCATATCATTTTAGAACCAATAGGTCGCAATACTGCGCCGGCGATAGCGATTGCCGCGATGCAGGCTTTGAAGATAGCGGATGATCCAATATTACTGGTAATGCCGTCTGATCATTTGATTAATAATATCGATGCATTCAAACAAGCTGTTCAGACAGGTTTGCCTCTGGCGGCTAAAGATGCACTGGTTACGTTTGGTGTAAAGCCCGACAAGCCTGCCAGTAGTTATGGTTATATACATGCGGTCAATGAAGGAATATCCGTAGTTGATCAATTTACCGAGAAACCCAGTGAAGCAGTTGCGAAGGAGTACATTCGATCCGGCAATTATTACTGGAACAGCGGCATGTTTTTGTTTCGTGCTCAATCGTATTTGGCTGCCTTAGAAAAACATGCTCCGGAAATACTGAGCGCCTGCCAGGAGGCCTATAGCAATATTCGGCAGGAATTTGAATTCCTGCGGTTACCGGAAAAAGAGTTTGCAAGTTGCCCCGGCAATTCAATCGACTATGCGGTAATGGAACATACCAACAATGCGATGGTCGTGCCGATGGATGCCGGTTGGAGTGATCTCGGTTCCTGGCGGTCACTGTGGGAAACTGGCGATAAAGACGAACAGAGCAACGTTGTTTCAGGTGATGTGTTACTACAGGATTCGAACGGTTGTTATGTGCGGTCTGAATTTGGTCTGATTGGGTTGCTTGGTGTAAAAGATCATATCGTTATTGGAACTGCCGACGCCGTATTGGTTGCACATAAGGATCGCGCGGAAGATATCAAGGCGCTGGTTGATGAGTTGAAGGCTTCCGGTCGCCAGGAAGTTAATTTACATAGACGCGTATTTCGCCCCTGGGGTAGCTATGAAACGCTTGATGAAGCAAGCCGTTTCAAGGTCAAGCGTATAACGGTTAAGCCGGGCGCCAGTCTATCGTTGCAAAAGCATCGTCATCGCGCCGAACACTGGATCGTTGTTAAAGGAACAGCCAGGGTAACCTGTGGTGAAAAGCAGTATATTATCGGTGAAAATGAATCGACTTATATACCATTAGGTGCGCAGCATCGACTTGAAAATCCCGGTGCATTTGACCTGGAGCTAATTGAAGTGCAGTCCGGCAGTTATCTGGGAGAGGATGATATTGTTCGGTTGCAGGATAACTACGGGCGATAAAATATTTTATAGTGTTTGATATTTTTCATGAGCATTTATTTGGTTTGGTAAAGGTAAAATACTATGGCAGCATATGAGAATCGCGTTAGTCATGATGAACACAATCGCGAGTATTATGAAGATGAAATCAGCCTGACTGATTTGATTTTAGTGGTTTGGCGACATCGGTGGCTGGCAGTTATCACCAGCTTGTTTGTCGTGTTTTTAACAGTGCTGTATCTTTTTTTAGCTCGCCCCGTTTACAGGGCTGAAGCGTACACTTTGCCACCGCTGGAGCAAGATATTGCCGAACTTAATTCGGCAAAACGTTTTGGGTTGTTGGGTTACGATACAAAGCAGGTTTTTGACGAATTTATAGTACTTGCGAAATCCAGAGAGTTAAGGCGAAAATTTTTTGATGACAAAGGGTTGTTTGAGTATTTCTCCGGTGATCCAAAAAACTCAATTGCCGAGCTAGTCTTTGAGAACCGATTCAATGATAAATTAATTATAAGCGTTCCTGCAAAAGGCAATAACCCTGTTACGGTGGTTGCATTTGAGAATGGCTCTGCTGACAAAGCGGCATTAATTGTTAATGAGTTTATTGATTATGCTTCCAGTCAAGCCGGTTTGCGACTGATTGCTAATGTTAATTCTGATATACATGCCAAAATCCAGGAATTATCGACCAAGATTAAGGGTAAGCGAGATGTGGCCCTGCAACGACGTAATGATGAAATTGCTAAATTGAACGAAGCGCTGTCTATAGCACGAAAGCTTGGTATTAGCAAACCGCTGGATTATAACCAGAACTATGTTAACGATAATAACAGCGAGCGACTTTCGGTGGTTACTACCATGCAGCCTTTATACTCACGAGGCAGTCAGGCATTGGAAGCTGAAATCGGCGTGCTTACAAATCGTAAAAGCGACGATCCATATATAAATGAGTTACGTGATTTGCAGGAGACTCTGTCATCTCTGCAGGAGATATCGATCAAACTTGAAAGAGTTAAGGTGGTTCAAGTTGATCAGGCCGCGTTGATTCCTTATGCACCGGTTAAACCAAAAAAAATGCTGGTGCTGGCTATAGGTGTTTTCATTGGGGGGTTTGCAGGATTGTTTGCGGTGTTTGTGCGGGTATTTTTAGAAAATATCCGAAAGCAGTTACAAAACTCAAATTAACAAAAAAGTTTAAGCGATCATGGAATCAAACTACTCACCTGGCAATGTAGAACCAGAAGCTCAGGCGGCCTGGCAAGCAGAAACCGCCGTTAAAAAATCATCTGATGCAGATCGGTTTTACTGTCTGTCCATGTTTCCCTACCCCAGCGGCAAGTTGCATATGGGGCATGTGCGTAACTATACCATTGGTGATGTTATCTCACGTTATCAAGGTATGCAGGGTAAGCAGGTGTTTCAACCCATGGGCTGGGATGCATTTGGTTTACCGGCCGAGAATGCCGCGATACAGAACAAAGTGCCGCCAGCGCGCTGGACTTATCAGAATATCAGTTATATGCGCGAACAGCTTATGCGTTTGGGTTTTGCTTATGACTGGAAGAATGAAGTGGCCACCTGTCGGCCGGAGTACTATCGTTGGGAGCAGTGGTTATTTACCAGGTTATATAAAAAAGGTCTGGCTTACAAAAAAACCGCGACGGTGAATTGGGATCCGGTCGATCAAACGGTACTGGCAAATGAGCAGGTGATTGACGGTAAAGGCTGGCGTTCAGGAGCACAGGTTGAGAAGCGCGAAATCCCGCAGTGGTTTATAAAAATTACCGATTACGCTGAGGAATTGCTGGCAGATATCGATAAGCTGGATGACTGGCCGGATGCCGTCAAGATAATGCAGCGGAACTGGATTGGGCGCTCGGAGGGTGTCGAGCTGGAGTTTGCGGTTGATCAACGCGAAGATATTTTAAAAGTATTTACCACCAGGCCGGATACTTTAATGGGTGTCACTTATGTCGCGATTGCGCCGGAACATCCATTAGCACTTGAGATCGCGAATAACAATAAAGATATTGAAAAATTTGTCAGGTCTTGTCGTAACGCCAAAGTCGCTGAAGCGGATATGGCAACCATGGAAAAGCGTGGCATCGCGACCGGCTTACAGGCGGTGCATCCGATAACGGATAAAACAGTGCCAATCTGGATAGCCAATTTCGTTTTGCTTGAATACGGTTCCGGCGCAGTGATGTCAGTACCGGCGCATGATCAACGCGATTACGAATTTGCAAAGCGATATGGGTTGGATATTAAGCAAGTTATTTTTCCAGAAGATGGTTCTGATATCAATGTAAGTGAAAAAGCGTTCATTGAAAAAGGTGTTCTTAAAAACTCGGGTGAATATTCCGATTTAACTTCAGAGCAAGCGTTTAATGCAATCGCGGATTATGTACAGAAAGCAAATAAAGGCCAACGCCAGATAAATTACCGCTTGCGCGATTGGGGTGTTTCGCGTCAGCGCTACTGGGGCGCGCCGATACCCATGATTCAGTGTGAAAGTTGTGGTGATGTACCGGTACCTGAAGATCAGCTGCCGGTTGTATTGCCCGAAGAAGTAACTTTTGATGACGTTGGTTCGCCGATCAAAAAAATGCCGGAGTTTTACCAAACTACCTGTCCGCATTGCGGCAAACCCGCGCAACGTGAAACGGATACCTTCGATACTTTTATGGAGTCATCCTGGTATTACGCACGTTATTTGTGTCGCGACAATCAGAACGAAATGCTCAGTGATGATGTGAACGACTGGTTGCCGGTTGATCAATACATCGGTGGTATTGAACACGCTATCTTGCATTTGCTCTATGCGCGCTTTTTTCATAAATTGATGCGAGATTTTGGTTTAGTCAAATCCGATGAGCCGTTTAAAAAATTACTCACGCAAGGTATGGTTTTAAAAGATGGCAGCAAGATGTCCAAGTCAAAAGGCAATACGGTTGATCCGCAACCCTTGATTGAACAGTATGGCGCCGATACGGTTCGTTTGTTTATGATGTTTGCAGCACCGCCCGAGCAATCGCTGGAGTGGTCGGATGAAGGTGTTGAAGGCGCTTACCGATTTCTAAAACGACTTTGGCGACTGGTCTATGAGCATGTTCAATCCGGCGCGATTGACTCGATTGATTATGCGAACTTAAATGAACAACAAAAAGCCGTACGACGCAAGATTCACCAGACTATAGTTAAGGCCGGGGATGATATCGGGCGGCGATATATATTTAATACAGCTATAGCCGCGAATATGGAACTGGTCAACGAATTGTATAAATTGCAGGACCAATCTGAAGAAACACGCGCCGTATTGCAGGAGGGGCTGGAAGCGGTGGTGTTAATGCTTGCGCCCATTACGCCACATATCTGCCATACGCTTTGGTCGGAGCTGGGTCATCGTGAATCGATCAACGCTTGCCGTTGGCCTGAAATTGACAAGGATGCCTTGCGCGAAGAGGTATTAGAGCTGGTTGTGCAGGTGAATGGAAAATTGCGCGCAAAGATAACGTTGCCGGTTAATGCGTCACGTGAAGATTGTGAAAAAGCGGCATTAAACGAATCCGGTATACAAAGGCACATTGAAAGCAAAGCGATCAAACGGATTATCGTTGTACCAGGCAAACTCATCAACATTGTTATTTAGTATTATGAAATATCTACAAGCCGGTCTGATTGTTATTTTGTTGCTGGTTTCAGCCTGTGGCTGGCATATGCGCGGCACAGCCAAGTTACCGCCTGCGATGGCGTTGACGTATATCGATACCGCTGCAAAAACCAGTACCTTAACTCGCTACTTGAATCGGGCGTTGCGGGCGGCTGACGTGGAGGTGGTTGGTGAGATGGGCGATAACGTTGCCAGATTGAAAGTCCAATCCAGCTCGGGCCGACGTGTTTTATCGATTGGCCCGGACGGCAAAGCACTGGAATATGAAATATTTGCCACTGCGACCTTTAGTGTCACCACGCCGGATGGATTATTTGAACTGACTGCGCAGGAAATATCGTTGTCGCGCGATTTATTATTTGACTCACTGGATGTACTCGGGGCCAGCAAAGAACAGGATATGCTCCAACAGGATATGGAAAAGCAGGTAGCCAGTCTGATTATTGATCGTATCGCTGCTGCGTATGCCAATTCAGGTGCATCGGGTAAGCAGAGCCGGTCTTCTGAACCTTGATCGAAAATCCTCTATACTTTAACGGCATTGTGAAATTGTTCGCAAAACCCGCTATTGGTTGTTGCGACAAGATCATTTAGGGTTTAATCCATTATCCACAGGCCGCCATAAGATACTATGCAGCAACAGAAACACTCGTTTAGTCCGATTCAGCTCGTATTTCGGGATGATGCTGTCGAACGCCGATTTTTGAATCAATATCGTGTAAAACAGCTGGATCGATTACAGGTTGGATTTGGTTTTCTGGTGCTGTTTTTTATGGCTGTGGCTGCTGCGCAGTTGGCTTTCTTCAATGCATCGTTATTTGCCAATCTGAGTTATGCCGGGTTGGGAGTGCTTGCGTTAATTGGATTTTCACTGCTTCACCCGCGTCACGTTATCCGTCGACCGCCGTGGCTGCGCTGGATTCTGGCGATCGGCATATCACTGGGAGCTGTGGCGGCTACTTATATTCCGTCGATTTCGGTCGCTTTGCAGCTGACTGCGGCCGCAGTAACACTGATGTGGTTGTCATTGTTTTCGGGTTTGTCCTTCCGACAGGTTGGCATCCTGTTGTTGGGTGTATTGTTGCCGGCGATCACGTTATTAGCGGTCATGACCTGGCCGCTGACGGCTACCCGGCTGGCGATGTTAACGGCGTTGGGGTTAGCTACGATTTTCGCCTGCTTGAGCAGCTATTTGAGCGAACGAAGTGCCAGGATCGATTATCAGCAACTACTCCAGTCCGCCGGTTCAGGTCATCGAGCGAGTACCGCGATTAAGCAGGATCAGGGTCTTAAAATTCTGAAAGAACTGACGATTGAACTTTCCGGGTTGCGAGATAGCGATGCTGCCAATAGCAAACTGCTTTCGATAATAAAACGCCTGATTTATTTCGATCTGGCGGCAATTGGACGTCTGCAAAACGAGCGTATGTTGCCGGTTCTGGTTCGCTCCAATTCGAGTGAAGCGGGTTGCGAGGATACGATCCAGCTGCTTTGGCATAGTAGTTTAATTAAGCAGTTGGAAAAACAGAAAACACCATTATCGGGATCGGCCGATATGGGTTTGCTTCGGTCCGTGGTCGAGAATGGCGAGATATCGTTTGGCTACCGGCTGGACATCCCATTTTTCAGTCAAAGGAAATTGGATGGTGTTGTTACCTTGTTAAGATCCACGCCAAATTTTTCAGATTCGGAATCGGCATTAGCCGCCAGTATGGTATTTCATGGTTTATTTGCCAGACGCAGTGCACGTTTGTATCAGCAGCTAGAACAGATACAAGCGCGTCCCGCGAAACCGACTATTGTTTCTGCGAATACAATTGGAAAACAGATATTAAGTGTCGATGAGTTTCTTGAGCGGGCAACCAGTGCATTTCAACAGGCTGAGTCAGACGGTAAACCGGTCTCTTTGATATTGATCGAGATGGATCGGCATGAATATTATCTCAAACGCTTTGGTCAGCAAGGTGTGGCCCGAATTTTTGAAGCGATGAGTTCAACACTATCTGAAAACCTGCCGGTTGCCGGTTTATTGGGTCGTTACGGCTCAGGTTCTTTTGCTCTGCAATTGCCGGCCTCACTGGATCAGGCTCGGCAACTGGCAGATAAGTTACGCCAGGCCATTGGCAAACATCACCTTACCATAGGCAAAGAAAGAGTCAGTTTAACGGTCAGTGTTGGAGTATCTGCCAGAGATGAATCGTCACCTGATTTTCTGTCGCTATTACGCGGTGCGGATATCGGCCTGTACCTCGCACGTGGCGAGAAAAGCAGTTCGGCTAGGTTTGATCACTGACACAATGGATGATTTACAGTAAATAGTTATTGGTGGCTTTAGTTAATTCTCGTATCAACCCCGGTCCTTGATAAATCAGTCCCGTATAGATTTGAACCAGGCTTGCGCCTGCCTGTAGTTTCTCAACAGCATCTTCGCCGCTGCTGACACCGCCACTGCCAATCAATGCAATCTTGTTTTCCAGCCGTTGATGCATTTCACGCAGTATTGTGGTTGAAAGTGAGCGTAAAGGTTTGCCGCTTAATCCTCCGGTTTCTTTCGCAAGCGATGATGATGCAACTGCGGGTCGTGTAATAGTCGTGTTACCAACAATCAACCCATCCAGTTTAAATCTCAACGCGCAGTCAGCAATGGTATCCATCGCGGTGGCATCAATATCGGGAGCAATCTTGACGGCCAGCGGAACCCGACGTTTATGCAATGTGACCAGATTTTCGCGCTCGGTCTGCAATGCGTCGAGCAGTCTTTCCAGTTCTTCCGCGCCCTGTAATTCACGCAAGCCAGGGGTGTTGGGCGAGGAAATATTAACCGCGATATAGTCGGCGTAGGTATAAGCCTTGCGCAAGCAAACGAGATAATCACCCACGGCTTTTTCATTGGGCGTGATTTTATTCTTGCCGATATTGATTCCCAGAATACCGCGGTAGCGACGGTGTTTAATATGCTCGATCGCAAAATCGATACCCTTATTATTGAATCCCATCCGGTTGATGATCGCTTCGTATTCCGGTAAACGAAATAAGCGTGGGATTGGATTTCCATCCTGTGCTACCGGTGTTAGTGTGCCGACTTCAATATGCCCGAAGCCCAGCGCACCCAGTGCGTTGATGTGATCTGCATTTTTGTCCATACCCGCTGCCATGCCAATGCGATTTGGAAAGGTCAGTCCCATCACCTGGCATGGTTTATCCGGAACCCGCGAATGCATCACCGAGGCAAAAGGTCCGCGCAGCCCCAGGTTCATTAAACTCAGAGTGGCTTCGTGTGCGGTTTCGGGATCCAGTCGAAATAACAGAGCGCGAATAATGGAATACGGTGTCATAGTTTTTTTCTGATGTTTAATCGTGACACAGCACAAAGCTGATACGAAACGAATCCTACCAGAAACTATGCAAAAGCTGGTGTTGCCAGGCTTTTTTTATGAGCCGCTATCCGATTTAGCCTGTCGCAACTCAAAAACTACATCGACATTGGCCAGGCTGGTTCCAGCAGGCAATTCTGGAATAGTTTTAAATTCGACCGTACTGGCGTCGACATCAGTTAATTCACCACTTTCACAATTGTAGAGATGGTGATGGGGTGCGGTATGTGGATCATAGAGTACTCGATCCGGATCGATGATGACCTGTCGGACAAGACCCTTTTCACTGAAAAGGCCCAGTGTGTTGTAAATGGTTGCACGTGAGATCGAATGTCCCATTGCAGAGACCTTATCCAGTACCTGTTCCGCTGATAGATGTTGTGGTTTGCTGAAAATAACTTCTGCAACCTGCACCCGCTGCGAGGTGGGCATCACATCAAAGCGGTGCAGCAATTCGATGATTTCGCTGCGCGACAGAGGCAATTGTTCCTGTTTAATCATAACCGGTGGTTGGGCACCGCGTGATAATGGTTGCCGGCAAGGCCAACCATTTGCCGCCGGAGTGTCAGGCTGGGTCACGACTGTACCCGTACCTGAATTTGCACGGGAAACAGACCCCGGGCTTGCTTGGTGCCGTAGTCGCATAGTGTTGTCTCGCAGTGTTCGCAATTTGCTAATACCCTCAAAAAATGAGCCTTGGTTTCTTAAGCACTCGTTGCCTACTATCGGCAGCTAGTCTCTAAAGCTTAGAAACTGGTATAGTTTCTGCCCGGTTTTTCGGGCTGACGTCTGGATTCTGCGAATTTCAGCTCAAAATCGACCAAAAACCGCCGGAATGGAGCCTAATATTGCCAAAACTCACTGCAGATCATCGCCCCGTTTTTGTAAAACCCTTATCGATTTGGCATCGAACGTTGGCTTATATCATGCCCTCCCATGTTCCAATTGCCCTGAAACTGGCTTTGCTGATTATTTTGTTGGTGGTTTCCGGTATGGGGGCTTTGGGTCTTTTCATCCTTGGCAACCAGAACCGCGTTATGCAGGAACAATTGGACGAATTTGGCGAAACAATTGCCAGGCATTTGGCACATTTGGCCGCTGAGCCGGTGTTATCTGAAGACAGCCTCAGACTGCGCTTGCTGACAGCCAACCTGGTCGAAGATCAACGGGTGCTGGGCGCCGCCATTTTTGCGCATAACGGCCGTTTATTGTCATCCGCTGGTTTGCTACCGAAGCAATCGCCGGGCTCGGATAACGGGACTGAACCGTTACAACGCCGACTTTGGCCGAATCCAGGCGATAGCTCAGAACGTTTGATCAGTTTCACCGCTACGGCTGTGTATAAGAATGTGCAGGTTGGCTATACCGTGGTGACGTTGTCGGCTTCACTCATGGATGTGGCTAATGATAAAGCCAGGAGAGCCATCATTTACGCCACGGTTTTCATGTGTCTATTGGCTTCCTTATTGGCATATTTCATGAGCCGGCGTCTGTCGCTACCCATTCAGAATTTAATGGAAGCGACCCGCGCGATTGACCGGGGCGATCTGGACGTCAGAATCAGTGACCGTCGAAACGATGAAATCGGGTTTTTGATTGATGGCTTCAATAGCATGGCTGAAGGCCTGCTGCGCAAATCACAGGTTGAGCAGATCTTTTCGCGCTATGTATCGAAGAATGTTGCCAGCAAGGTATTGGCCAATCTTGACGAAGTACGACTTGGCAGCCAGCATGTTGAAGCTACGGTTTTGTTTGCTGATATCGTCGGTTTTACGGCGATGGCCGAGCGCCTGCAGCCGGCTGAGGTTTCCAGCCTGCTTAATGAATATTTCTCTTATATTTCAACGGCTTGCCGGCTCTATGGCGGGGTTGTTGACAAGTTTATCGGTGATTGTGTGATGTTGGTTTTTGGCGCCGTTGAAAATGACGCAGACCACTCCTTTAACGCCGTTTGTTGTGCGCTGTTAATCCAGAAAATGATTAAAAAGTTGAATCAGCAGCGCCGCAAAGACGGGCATCCGGAAGTCCATTTCAGGATCGGAATCAACAGCGGATCCATGCTGGCGGGCAATCTGGGGTCGGATGAACGTATGGAATACACTGTAGTAGGGGATGCAGTTAACCTGGCTTCTAGGTTATGCTACGCGGCCCAGCCCGGCCAAATTATCCTGAGGGAAGATTTGTACAAACAGCTCCACAACAGCGAAGGTATTTATGCGACGGCTCAGGGATGTCTACCGATCCGTGGCAAATCGCAGCCGGTGACGGTATATGATGTCACGGGTCTGCCTGAAAAATACCATCCACGCCTCAATGCCTATCTGGAAGAAGTGCTGACCAGTCGGGATGCAATCCATGCTTAGACCGAGTCTGATCGTACTACTGTTGGCGAGCCTGTTTTTAACCGCTTGCGCTACCATACCGCAACCGGACACCGAGCAAACCGCTTTATCCAAAAAGTCGCTGCAGCGCGCCGGCGACGTCGCCGCTGAACTGGTCACCCTGCAGCAGAAGCAACAACCCAGTCAGACGGATTATCGCCGCCGAGCCAAATTGCGTGAGCAGCTCTGGCAGTTTGAACGCGAAGTGATTCGCACCGCCATCCGGCTTGAACAGAATGACGACTGGATTGAAGCCGAAAAGGTTTTCAAACATGCGACCAAGGCCGTTCCCGACAGTCATATTTTGCGTTCTGCTCGTTATCAATTTGCAGATCGACGCGCTATACGCGAAGAAGTGTTAAGGGCTGAACTGGCGATCCATCAGGGTGAGCAACTGCTGCAAAATGCCGGCGCCTATGATTCCCTGCAACGCGTGACACCGTTGAAGTTTTTGACCTGGGTTGAGGTGAATGCTTATGAACGCCGCCGTCTTAGCAGTGCTGCGACATTGAAGCGTTTCGCGGATAAAGCTCTAAAGAGAGATGATTTTTATCTGGCGCGTCGTTGTTTGTCTTTATCTTTTCGTCTGCATAATGATGATGAAGTAAAACAAAAATTGATGCTGGCTGACGCTTATATCAGCCGGGTAAGACAGCGTATCGATTCCAAATCCAATTCTAGTGTTAAGCCTGCTCGTGCTGTCGCGGCAACAGGAAAACCGGATGCTGAGTTACTGGTTGGTGAGTTTTATCATGCGCTGCAAAAAGATGATTTTCATCATGCAAAAAGATATATGTCGGAACTGCGTTTAACCTATCCGCAGCATCGCAATCTGGTTTCCATGAGTTCACAATACAAATTACGGCTCAATCGCTGCGTGAACGATGCGATTGAAAAAGGTAAGGTGCTGTACAGTGAAGGCAAAGTGAAACAAGCCTTGCGTGTGTGGCGCGATGCTGAGCGGTTGGCGCCGAATAATGTTGAGTTGTTATCCGGCATTGCACGGGCTGAAAAAGTTCTGCAAAACCTGAAAGCATTATCCGCACAACAAACCGGCGGTCATTCTTCTTGATTTGCTAAAAAAATTAGTATTCTGATAGAACCTGATTTTCTCCTTCTGTTTTTGCAATAATCACCGCGCAACAACTGTCACTAAAAACGTTGACCGCTGTGCGTAGCATGTCGAGTATACGATCGGTAATCATTAACAAACCGATTGCTTCGACAGGCAGACCAATTGCTGTGAGTATTATGGCAATTGCAACCAGACTCGCAGCGGGAATACCGGCAACGCCGATTGAAGTGAGCAGGGCAATGAGCACAATCGTAAACTGTGTAACAAAGCTTAGTTCAAGCCCATAGGCCTGCGCGATAAACATGGCTGCAACACATTCATATAAGGCCGTGCCGTCCATATTAATGGTGGCGCCAAGTGGTAACACAAAGGATGAGATGCGATTCGAAACACCGGCGTTTTCCTCAACACATTTCATTGTAACCGGCAGGGTGCCGGAAGAGCTGGCGGTTGAAAACGCCGTGAGCATGGCCGACGCCATCGCTTTATAGTGTTTAAGCGGACTAACTCTGGCTATTGCTTTTAAAGCAATAGCCAGAGTTACAAAAGTATGAAATGCGAGCGCCAAAAAAACAGTCACGCCGAATACAGCTAACAATTCCATGAATTCAATAAATGCTTTTAGCTCCTGACTGGTTTCAATAACAGTTTTTGCCACTAATCCAAATACGCCCAAAGGGGCAAACTTCATAATAAACATGGTTACTGACATCATGGTTTCAAACACGGCCTGCCAGAAGTTGACAAGGGTGTCTTTAAGCTTCGGTTGAAGCTGGCGCATAAAAAAACCAAATATGAGACAGAAGCAAATTAACCCCAGCATCTGTCCCTCAGCCGCAGCCTTGACAATGTTCGGCGGGATCATGCGTAAAAAGATATCAGTAAGGTCGTTGCCGTCATGGGAACCTATCTGCTCCAATTGGCTTGAAATCGCTTCAGAAGAACTGAGATTCAAATGATCTCTGGCCGGTTTGCCGTCGATAATTCCCGGCTCCAGGAAGTTGACAAACATTAGGCCAACAAGGATAGCCAGCAAACTTGAGAGCATATAAAACCCTATGGTTTTACCACCCAGTCGGCCGATGCTGTCTCCGCCGCCAAGATTGCTAACACCGCAGATTATCGATGACACTATCAGCGGTACAATGATCATTTTTAATGCATTTAAAAACAGCGTGCCGATGAATTCGAAAATACCTTTAACTGCAATACCAAAAAAAACGGCCTGTTCGTTCAATAACAGGCCGATTCCAATTGCAAAAATGATTGCCAGCAGTATTTGCCAATGCAGTTTCATGCTAACGATATGCAGTGTTTTACTTCAGCGCAGCCAATGCTGCATCATAATTGGGTTCCTGCGTAATTTCCGGTACCAGTTCCGTATACAACACCGTATTATTTTCACTTAGCACCACAACCGCTCTGGCAGTAATGCCGGCCAATGGGCCGTCAAGAAGCAGCACGCCATAGTCTCTGGCAAACTGTTGCGAACGCATCATCGATAAGGATGTAACGTTGTCGATGCCTTCAGTTTCACAGAAACGTTTCATGGCAAAAGGCAGGTCGGCGGAAATAACCAGCACCACTGTATTGTTTATTTCTGCAGCGCGTTGGTTGAAGACGCGCGTTGATGTCGCGCAAACGCCGGTATCGAGGCTGGGTACGATGTTGAGTATTTTGCGTTTTCCGGCAAAACCCTCCAAACCAACGTCGGCGAGGTCGGTCTGGGTTAAATGAAAATCCGGCGCAACAGAACCAATGTCGGGCAGCTTGCCGGAAGTATTGATGGGGTTACCTTTGATAGTGATTGCGGTCATTGTGAGTCTCCATAAATTAAAGCTATGATTTGCCCGGATCAATCTGCTTTCGATCCGGGTTACGCCGGTAAAATACAGCCATATGTCCGACCTTATGGATCAGTTCGGATTGAGTATGTTCCGCAATCTGCTCGATAAACGCTGCGCGCTGCTCACGATCACCGGCATTGACCTTAATCTTGATTAATTCATGATGGTTAATGCTCAGTTCGATTTCATTGAGGACGCTATCAGTCAGTCCATGCTGACCGATCATAACAACTGGTTTGAGCTCGTGTGCAAGATTGCGTAAAGTCTTCTTTTGCTTCTGTGTTAACGGCATAGTGGTATTAGGGAAATATGAAAGCGAAAAGTCTAACATAGGCCGGTAACGACATTGATCCTGAATATGGGTTTAGACGATAAATATTGAGTTGACATAATGCCCCGTTCCAAAAGCAGTGCACGCTGGTTGCGTGAACACAACGACGATGAATACGTGCGCCGGGCACAGACCGAAGGCTATCGCTCGCGGGCGGTTTACAAACTGCAGGAAGTGGACGAGAAACACACCTTATTTCGTGGAGGCATGCAGGTGGTTGATTTAGGTGCTGCGCCCGGAGGCTGGTCGCAATATGCCGCACTAAAAGTAGGCCATAAAGGTCGTGTGATTGCATCCGATATCCTGCCGATGGATTCGATTGCGGGAGTAGAGTTTATTCAGGGCGATTTTCGCGAGGATGAGATATTACAACAGCTCAAGGATTTGCTCGGAAAGCAGGGCGCAGACCTTGTGCTTTCCGATATGGCCCCCAATATGAGTGGGGTGGATGCCGTAGACGTCCCCCGCGCCATGTATCTGGTCGAATTGGCGCACCAGCTGGCGACAGAAGTGTTGCGCAGCGGAGGCGTGTTTTTCAGTAAAATGTTTCAGGGTCAGGGCAGCGACGAATGGCTTAAAACATTGCGCCAGGATTTCAGCAAGGTCGTGATCAGAAAGCCGGCTGCGTCGAGACCCCGTAGCCGCGAGGTGTACGTTCTGGCAACCGGATTCAAGGGCCAATAATTACGGTTGCTGTGTCTGTCAGCTTTCACTGTTTGGGGGAACTGATTGTGATAAAGTGGTCTGAGACGATTGTGTGGTTGCCTGGATAACCACAATTCAGAGGATAAGAGATTGAATGATCTGGTAAAAAATATTCTGTTGTGGGCCGTAATTGCCATTGTTCTGATGATGGTATTTCAAAATATCGGCAAACAGTCGGGCGGTAGCACCGAACTGACCTATTCTGAATTCCTGAACAAGGTTGAAAGCGATGAACTGGACAAGGTGGTTTTCGATGCAAGCGGCCGCGAAATCACCGCCAAAGGCCGTTCCGGTGAGTCATTCAATACCTACAGTCCGGAAACCGACAACTCCGCACTGATTGCGGTTTTGCGCCACCACAATGTCCATATCGAAGGAATCAAGCCGGAACGTCAAGGCATTCTGACCCAAATACTCATTAACTCTATTCCTTTCCTGCTATTGATTGGTGTCTGGATCTATTTCATGAGGCAGATGCAAGGCGGCGGTGGCCGGGGCGCGATGTCGTTTGGTAAGAGCAAGGCCAAGCTGATGGGCGAAGACCAGGTGAAAATCACCTTCGCCGATGTGGCGGGTGTCGATGAAGCCAAGGAAGAAGTCAGGGAACTGGTCGATTTTCTGCGCGATCCCAGCAAGTTTCAGCGCCTCGGCGGTAATATCCCGCGTGGCGTGTTGATGGTCGGGTTGCCCGGCACCGGTAAAACCCTGTTAGCCAAAGCGATAGCCGGTGAAGCCAAGGTACCGTTTTTCTCGATTTCCGGTTCCGATTTTGTGGAAATGTTTGTCGGTGTCGGCGCCTCACGGGTGCGCGATATGTTTGAGCAGGCCAAAAAGCATGCTCCCTGCATCATCTTTATCGATGAAATTGATGCCGTTGGTCGCCATCGCGGTGCCGGCCTCGGTGGTGGTCACGATGAGCGCGAGCAGACGCTCAATCAGTTACTGGTCGAAATGGACGGTTTTGAAGGCAATGAAGGTATTATCGTGATTGCTGCGACCAACCGCCCGGATGTACTGGACCCGGCACTACTTAGGCCCGGTCGTTTCGACCGTCAGGTGGTCGTACCTTTGCCGGATATTCGCGGTCGCGAACACATTTTGAAAGTCCATATGCGCAAATTACCGCTGGCCGAGAATGTCATCGCCTCAGTGATCGCGCGTGGTACACCGGGATTTTCCGGTGCCGATCTGGCCAATCTGGCCAACGAAGCGGCCCTGTTCGCAGCACGTGCCAACAAACGCGAAGTCGATATGGAAGACTTCGAACGTGCCAAAGACAAGATCATGATGGGCGCTGAAAGACGTTCCATGGTGATGAGTGAGAAAGAAAAGAAACTGACGGCTTATCATGAAGCCGGTCATGCCATTATCGGACATCTGGTTCCGGAGCATGATCCCGTTTACAAAGTCAGTATTATTCCGCGTGGCCGTGCGCTGGGCGTGACCATGTATTTGCCTGAAGAGGATAAATACAGTCATTCCAAGCAAAGTCTGGAAAGCCGTATTTCCTCACTCTATGGCGGACGCATTGCGGAAGCGATGATTTTTGGAGAAGATGCGGTGACCACCGGCGCTGCCAGCGATATTGAGCGCGCTACGGAACTGGCGCGTAATATGGTGACCAAGTGGGGTCTGTCGGAGAAACTGGGTCCATTATCGTACAGTGAAGAAGATGGTGAGGTTTTCCTCGGCCGATCAGTTATGCAGCATAAAAACGTTTCAGATGAAACAGCGCATGATATCGATGCAGAAGTTCGCAATATCATTGATCGTAATTATTCACGCGCTGAAAAGCTGTTAAATGAAAATGTTGAAAAGCTGCATTTAATGGCGAATGCTCTGATCAAATACGAAACCATCGATGCCGAGCAAATTAGTGCCGTCATGGAAGGCCGCGAACCGCCACCGCCGGCGGATTGGGCAAGTGGCGATGAACCGCCAAACGGTGAAGTTAAAAAGAGCACTCGGAAAAAGAAAGATAATCCGGGCGAAGGTTCGATAGGAGGACCTGCGAGCCTGCATTAGGCATTTATTAGTTTGGTAAAAGCCGCAAGTCTTTGATTTGCGGCTTTGTTTTTTCATAGAGAATCATTTTTCCAAAACATGAAACTCGATTGCGCCGGTAAAATTCTTGATCTGTCCATTCCCAGGGTCATGGGGATACTGAATATCACGCCCGATTCGTTTTACGATGGTGGTCGTTATGAACGGGTTGATGCAGCGTTAAAGCAGGCTGAGCGCATGGTGCTTGATGGTGCCGATATTCTTGATGTCGGCGGTGAATCAACCCGGCCGGGTGCAAAGGCGATTTCGGAAAGCGAAGAGCTGGATCGGATTGTGCCGGTTATAGAACAGCTTACGCATCAGTTTGATGTTCCGGTTTCGATTGATACCAGTAAGCCGGCGGTGATGCGCGCCGCAGTTCAGGCCGGCGCCGGTTTAATAAATGATGTCTGCGCCCTGCAACTGGAAGGCGCATTAACGACCGCGGTTGCTGCGCCGGTACCTGTCTGCCTGATGCATATGCAGGGTGATCCGCGTTCCATGCAGTCAGCACCTCAGTACGGTGATGTTGTGCAGGAGGTTAAGCGATTTTTGGATGAACGTGTTGACGCCTGTGTTGAGGCCGGCATCGACCGCCGACGCCTGTTACTGGATCCTGGTTTTGGCTTTGGTAAAACCCTGAACCATAATCTGCAACTACTAAAAGATTTATCCCGGTTCACCGAACCAGGACTGCCATTATTGGTGGGTGTATCACGCAAGAGTATGCTCGGCGGCATCATTGCGGAAATGCAGGGACAGGAACAAGCGGCGCCACTTGAGCAACGCTTATACGCCGGCATCGGTGCAGCGGTTATGGCGGCGATGCAAGGTGCCAGAATACTGCGTGTGCATGATGTCAGAGCCACCAAAGAAGCGTTGGCACCGCTATGCGCCACCATGATGGGGATTACTTAACAGTATCTTGGCGGCAGATAGGTAAAAATCGCCTAAGATTACAGCAACACTAAACAAGGGTTTACAACGTTGAGCAGAAAATATTTTGGTACCGATGGTATCCGTGGCAAGGTGGGCGAATCAGTTCTGACACCCGAGTTTGTACTGAAACTGGGTTGGGCGGCCGGCAAGGTGCTCAGAAAGAACGGTGGCGACGGTCGCATACTGATTGGCAAGGACACCCGAATTTCGGGTTATATGTTTGAGTCAGCGCTGGAAGCCGGATTGGCGTCAGCCGGTGTCAATATTGAATTGTTGGGGCCTATGCCCACTCCCGCTATTGCTTACCTCACACAAACCTTGCGGGCGTCGGGGGGGATTGTGATCAGCGCTTCGCATAATCCCTATTACGACAATGGCATCAAGTTTCTTTCCGCAAATGGGGCAAAATTGCCGGATGAAATGGAGCAGGCGATAGAAGACTTGCTGAGCCAGCCCATGGATTGTGTGGATTCATCGATACTGGGCAAAGCAGTTCGACTGAAAGACGCATCGGGTCGCTATATCGAATTCTGTAAGAGTAAGTTTCCCGATGAGCTGAGTTTAAACGGTCTCAAAATTGTGGTGGATTGTGCCAACGGCGCAGCCTATCAAATTGCGCCAGCGGTATTTTCAGAGTTGGGTGCCAAAGTTGTTCGTGTCGGTACAGAGCCCAATGGCTTCAATATCAATCAGGATTGTGGTGCCACTAAACCGCAGGCCATGGCTGAGCTGGTTGTCGAGCACAAAGCTGATCTGGGTATTGCGCTGGATGGTGATGGTGACCGGGTTATGCTGGTTGACCACCTGGGAGAAATCGTCGATGGCGATGAAATTCTTTACATTCTGGCCAGCACCCGCCTGATCAAGGAAGCTCCGGGCACGGGTGTGGTCGGAACCGTGATGAGCAATATCGGTCTCGAATTGGCCCTCAAAGAACTGGGCATCGAATTCCGGCGCGCCAACGTTGGCGACCGCTATGTGATGCAGATACTGGAACAGGAAGGCTGGTTGTTGGGTGGTGAAACCTCCGGTCACATTATCTGCCGATCAAAGTCACCGACCGGTGACGGTATTGTTTCAGCGTTACAGGTCTTGTCCGGCATGGTTGGTTTGGGCAAAACCCTGCACGAACTCAAGCAGGGCATGCGGAAATATCCGCAAATAATGATCAATGTACCGTTGGCCGGCAAAACCAATCCCTGTCATCACGCTTCCGTTAAGAAGGCCGTCAGTGATGCAGAACAGACGCTCAACGGGCAAGGCCGTGTGTTATTGCGCCCGTCCGGTACCGAGCCGCTGTTGCGCGTGATGGTGGAAGGTAGAGATGCAGATCAGGTGAATCAGTTGGCGAAGGGAATTGCAGAAGTTGTCGCCGGGGTTTGTTAGTGCTTTATCTGAGTTGTTTTTTCAACAAGGCAAATAAATCTTTTTTTGCAAGCGTTTTACTCCCTGGCCGGGTACAAACCTCGTAACAACGACAAAACAAATCCGCCTGCTTACGAAAACCGCTGCCCGCGAAGAACCCTGGTACCTCCGTGCTGAGAAACTCGATGCAAACCATCACCGCCCGGTGATGTAACGACAGGTTTTTTTGGGGGGCCAGATCCGATGATTCATCAGCCAGCCCCTCTAACCACAGCGGCGAGACGTCAAGGGCGCAGGCGAGTTTGATGATATCGGCAGTGTGTTCGGAGCGCCCGGTTTCCAGTTTGGAAATCATCTGCTGACAAACGCCACTGATGGCGGCGAGGTCATCCTGGGTCAGCCCCTTTGCCTCGCGTTGTGATTTGATTCGTTGCCCCAGGTTCATGGCGTGACACGGTACGAATGCACTTTGGTTCTGTCAATGTCCAGCACTGGAATAAGCTGCGATGTACCGGATTGCTCGGTATAAGGCCAGATTGATTTATGCTGACCCGGCGGGTACCATTCCCACCCTTTTTCAAGCAACCCAAGCAATCTTAGGAGAAATCGATGCGTCAACCACTGGTAGCAGGCAACTGGAAAATGAACGGCACCAAAGCCAGCGTCGAGAGTCTGCTTTCAGAATTAAAAGCGGGTTTTAGCGACGCATTGAATGCAGAAGTGGCGGTTTGCCCTTCTTACATCTTTCTGGAGCAGGCTGCCGCCGCATTGAAAGGAACCGGTATTGCCCTGGGTTCACAAAATGTTTGTGATCAGGACAAGGGTGCCTTTACCGGCGAAGTCTCTGCGCCGATGCTGAAAGAAGCCGGTGTGAAATATGCGATCGTGGGTCATTCCGAGCGTCGCCATGTTTACGGTGAAGCCGATGCGCTGGTTGCTGCACGTTTTGCTGCAGCCAAACGCGGTGGCTTGATTCCGATTTTATGCGTCGGCGAAAAACTGGAAGAACGTGAAGCCAATATCACCGAAAAGGTGGTTGCAGCCCAGATTGACGCGGTCATTGATCTGCTGGGCATTGAAGGTCTGCAAGGCAGCGTTATTGCCTACGAACCGGTCTGGGCCATTGGTACCGGCAAGACGGCCTCACCTGAACAGGCGCAGGCTGTACACGCCTTTATTCGTGCCAAGCTGGCGAAACAGGATGCCGCCCTGGCCGACTCGATGCAGATTCTTTATGGTGGCAGCATGAACGCCGCCAATGCTGCGGATTTATTATCACAGGCAGATATCGATGGTGGATTGATCGGTGGTGCCGCATTGAAGGCGGAAGATTTTTTAACGATCTGCCGCGCAGGGTAATTTCCCAAAGAGTGGAACGAGTATGACACTTCAAGCTTTCTTTTTAATGATTCAGGTTTTCCTGGCGATTACGCTGATCTCGCTGATCCTGCTGCAACACGGCAAAGGCGCGCAGGCGGGTGCTGCATTCGGTAGCGGTGCGTCTGGAACCGTATTCGGTGCGCGTGGTTCCGCCCCGTTTTTAACCAAGGCGACAACTTTCCTGGCGATTGTGTTTTTTGCCAACAGTCTGATGCTGGCGTATTTATCTGCCAGGCAGCCTCAAGAGCGTAGCCTGGTTGATCAGTTACAGATCGAGGCACCTGCTGTGGCAGTTGATGAGCCGTCGCTGCTGCCGGCAGACGTGGTAAAAGAAGAGCCGATTGCGGAACTCGATCCGGTTGCTAAAGTACCTGAGAATGCTCCGGCTGATGTTCCGCCAGTAGAATAACCATACAAAGTCTCAGTCAGGACGCCGGTTTTAGTAGAACCAGGCCGATGTGGTGAAATTGGTAGACACGCTGTCTTGAGGGGGCAGTGGCGTAAGCCGTGCCGGTTCGAGTCCGGCCATCGGCACCAACCAGACGAGAGGAGTGAGTCTTTAGCCAATGAAAGTTCCCAGGCTTCAGCATTACGAATAAATAGAAAATAAATAACGTTTCATTCGCAGTAAAACGAAATATCAAAACCAAAACTGCACGCCCTGCTACGTGCAGTTTGCGTATCTCAAAGACCCATAAATTATCGGTTATACCAGACGATCTTTGCATTCCCTCGCTTTGATTTTAGCGGTAATTTCCCGCAGTATAGACGCCACCGCAACAAGAGCAGAGGGTTTATAAAAGTGCTGGGAAATTACCTGCCAGTCTTTATTTTTTTGATGATTGGCATCATTGTTGGTCTGCTTATGCTTGCTCTGGGTAGAGTGCTCGGACCTCATAAGCCTGACGTCAAAAAGAACTCTGCGTACGAGTGTGGTTTTGAAGCATTCGAAGATTCGCGTATTAAATTTGATGTCCGTTTCTATCTGGTCGCTATCCTGTTTATCATTTTCGATCTGGAAATTACCTTCCTGTTTCCCTGGGCGGTTGCGCTCAAGGACCTGTCGGCGGCCGCTTATGTGGCGATGGCTGTATTTGTCGGTATTCTGGTGATCGGATTTATATACGAATGGAAGAAAGGGGCGCTGGATTGGGAGTAATTTTTAATCATGTCACTTGAAGGCGTCTGGGAACAGGGTTGGACAACAACTTCGCTTGATGCACTGGTTAACTGGGCCAGAACCGGTTCTATGTGGCCGGTGACTTTTGGGCTGGCCTGTTGTGCAGTGGAGATGATGCATGCCGGTGCAGCGCGTTATGATCTGGATCGTTTCGGCATGTTTTTCCGGCCCAGCCCGCGACAGTCCGATGTCATGATTGTTGCCGGTACCCTGGTCAACAAAATGGCGCCGGCATTACGTAAAGTCTATGACCAGATGCCGGATCCCAAGTGGGTGATTTCGATGGGTTCCTGTGCCAACGGCGGTGGTTACTATTCTTATTCTTATTCCGTTGTACGTGGTTGTGATCGCATCGTGCCGGTTGATATTTATGTGCCGGGTTGTCCACCGACAGCTGAAGCGTTGATTTACGGCATTATGCAATTGCATAAAAAAATCAAACGTACCAATACCATTGCGCGGTAAATCTGCAGCATGAATAAAAAACACACCGTGTTCCATCAGGCTCTACGTAATCGATTTTCAAGCCAGCAAATCGTCACTGCGTACGACGAGATCACCATGCTGGTGCCGGTAGATGATTTACTTGCCGTCGCCTGCGCATTGCGTGATGAAGCAGAATTTCATTTTGAACAACTGCTTGATTTATGCGTAGTGGATTATCTGCATTATGGTCAAAGCGAATGGATTACTGATGCATCGACCGCTACCGGTTTTAGTCGCGCAGTTGATGAGCGCGGCAGTGGCCGCATGAAATTTGGCGACCCAATAAAAATCGGTAAGCAGAAACAGCCACGCTATGCGGTGGTCTATCATCTGCTTTCCTACGCGCATAACACACGTATGCGCCTTAAAGTGTTTGCAGAAGATGATCATGCACCAATCATTCCATCCGTTTGCCATATCTGGTCTTCTGCCAACTGGAATGAACGCGAAGCTTTTGATTTATTTGGTGTCCTGTTTTCGGATCATCCTGATTTGCGTCGCATACTTACTGACTATGGTTTTATCGGTCATCCATTCAGAAAAGACTTTCCTTTAATTGGTAACGTAGAGATGCGTTATGATCCGGAGCACAAACGCGTCGTCTACGAACCGGTCAGTATTGATCCACGCGTAACGGTACCAAGAGTGATACGCGATCATGACGCAGCAGCGCCCGACGTAAAAAAACAAGACGATGTCTGAACTGCATAATTACACTTTGAATTTTGGTCCGCAGCATCCGGCTGCGCACGGTGTGTTGCGACTGATTCTGGAAATGGAAGGCGAGGTGATTACCCGCGCCGATCCACATATTGGGTTACTGCATCGCGGCACGGAAAAACTGGCCGAAAGCAAACCCTATAACCACAGTATTGGTTATATGGATCGTCTTGATTATGTATCGATGATGTGTAACGAACATGCTTACGTGTTGGCCATTGAAAAACTCCTTGGCATTGATGTTCCAATACGCGCGCAATACATCCGCGTTATGTTTGATGAAATTACCCGCCTGTTAAATCACCTGTTGTGGTTGGGCGCGCATGGTCTGGATATCGGCGCCATGACCATGTTTATCTATTGCTTCCGTGAACGAGAACAACTGATGGATGTTTACGAGGCGGTGACCGGTGCGCGCATGCACGCAACCTACTATCGTCCCGGTGGTGTTTATCGCGATCTGCCGGATCAGATGCCGCAGTACGAAACCACAAAATGGAAGAGCCAGCAAGACATCGATTATCTGAATGAAAGCCGCAAAGGCAGTGTGCTCGATTTTATTGAAACCTTTATCGATGATTTTCCAAACAAGGTGGATGAGTACGAAACATTGTTAACCGACAATCGTATCTGGAAACAAAGAACCGTCGATATCGGCATCGTCACGCCGCAGCAGGCCATGGACTGGGGTTTTACCGGACCGATGTTGCGAGGTTCCGGCGTTGAATGGGATTTACGCAAGAAACAACCGTATGAAGTCTATGCACGGCTGGATTTTGATATACCGGTGGGCAGCAATGGTGATTGCTATGATCGTTATCTGGTGCGTGTCGAGGAAATGCGCCAATCCGCGCGCATCATCAAGCAATGCATACAATGGTTAAAAAACAATTCCGGACCCGTGATCAGTAATGACCATAAAGTCACACCACCCAACCGGGAAACGATGAAAAACGATATGGAAGCGTTAATTCATCATTTTAAATTGTTTAGCGAAGGGTACTCAGTGCCGGCCGGTGAAGTGTATGCAGCAGTTGAGCATCCAAAAGGCGAGTTTGGCATTTATCTGGTCTCCGATGGCGCCAACAAACCATACCGGATGAAAATTCGTGCCGCAGGTTTCGCGCATCTGTCGGCAATCAATGAAATGGTGAAGGGGCATATGCTGGCGGATTTGGTGGCGGTGATGGGGACGATGGATATAGTGTTCGGCGAGATTGACAGATGATTGAGAAGGTAATACTTGATCAACAAACAGTGCTTCCATCTGAAGTGTTGGCGAAGATTGATAAGCATATTGCCAAGTTTCCACCGGAGCATAAACGTTCGGCGATGATTGGTGCTTTAACCGTCGTGCAGCATTTTAATAAAGGCTATCTAACTGTGGCATTGATGGATGCGGTAGCTGATTATCTGGATATGCCGGAAATTGCTGTTTACGAAGTCGCATCGTTCTATTCGATGTTTGAAACCGAAGAAGTTGGCGAAAACAGTATCTCTGTTTGCACTAATGTGTCGTGCATGTTGCGAGGTGCTGATGCCATTCTGCATCACATAGAAAATCGTTTGGGTATTCAAGTTGGTCAAAGTACTGAAGACGGCAAATTTTATCTGAAGCAGGAAGAAGAATGTCTGGCCGCCTGTTGTAACGCACCAATGATGCAGATAAATCACGAGTATTATGAAAATCTCACGCCGGAAAAGGTTGATGAGATTCTGGATCAGTTTAAGTAATGAACGATTTGGTTTGCACATCGACGTTTAATAAAAGAGATCCCTGGTCACTGGAGACCTATCGCCGTGTCGATGGCTATCAGGCCTGGCAGCGAATTCTGGAAAATAATACCTCGCCACGGGAGATTATTGAAAAAATTAAAATATCCGGATTGCGCGGTCGTGGTGGCGCCGGATTTCCAGCCGGATTGAAGTGGAGTTTTATGCCACAGAATTCGCGCCGGCAAAGTTATCTGGTTTGTAATGCTGATGAAAGTGAACCCGGTACTTGCAAAGACCGGGATATTTTGCGTTTTAATCCGCATGCACTGATTGAAGGGCTGGCTATCGGTGCTTACGCCATTGGTGCAACGGTTGCTTATGTTTATCTGCGCGGCGAGTTTATGAATGAGACCGGTCAGCGGTTTGAAACGGCATTGGCCGAAGCGTATGCCGCTGGTTTACTGGGTAACAATATCCAGAACTCGGCAATCGATGTCGACATTATCACCAGTTACGGTGCCGGAGCTTATATTTGCGGTGAAGAAACCGCTTTGCTCGAATCGCTGGAAGGCAAAAAAGGCTTGCCGCGATTTAAACCGCCGTTTCCGGCTGCTTCGGGTTTATATGGCCAGCCAACGACGATCAATAATGTCGAAACCATCGCTTCGGTGCCTGCGATTATGCGCAATGGTCCGGAATGGTTTGCTAATCTCGGTGTTGTCAATGCCGGCGGTATGAAAATATTTTCAGTCAGCGGTCATGTTGAGAAGCCGGGTAATTTTGAATTACGCCTTGGCATACCCTTCCATGATTTATTGCAGATGGCGGGTGGTGTTTGGCAAGGCCGTAAATTGAAAGCAGTGATACCCGGTGGTTCATCGGTGCCGGTATTACCCGCGGATATCATTATGCGGGTCAATATGGATTTCGATTCCATTGCCAAGGCGGGCTCGATGCTGGGTTCCGGCGCAGTGATCGTGATGGATGAAACAACCTGCATGGTCAGTGTACTGGAGCGTATCTCGCGTTTTTATTTCGCTGAATCCTGCGGTCAGTGTACGCCCTGCCGTGAAGGTACCGGTTGGATGTATCGCGTTATCAAACGCATACGCAACGGCGAGGGTCGTGCCGAAGATCTGGAAATGCTGGAAGATATTGCCGGAAAAATCGCCGGCCGTACTATTTGTGCGCTCGGTGACGCAGCGGCCATGCCGGTACAGAGTTTTCTGAAGCATTACCGACACGAATTTGAATATTTTATACAGCATAAACGCAGCATACTCGCTACTTAAGTTAAGTAATGACTGACGACATCATCACAATTGAAATCGACGGCCGTACCCTGCAGGCGCGCAAGGGTCAAACTGTTATTCAGGTGGCAGATGAAGCGGGTATTCATATTCCGCGGTTTTGCTACCACAAAAAATTGTCGGTTGCTGCTAATTGCCGTATGTGCCTGGTTGAAATGGAAAAAGCACCGAAGCCGGTAGCTGCCTGTGCAACGCCGGTGATGGCCGGCATGAAAATCAAAACGCGTTCAGAACAGGCCAGAGAAGCGCAAAAAGGCGTGATGGAATTTTTATTGATTAACCATCCGCTCGATTGTCCGATTTGCGATCAGGGCGGCGAATGCGAATTGCAGGATCTGGCGCTGGGTTACGGCAAGGATGTATCGCGTTTCACTGAAGCGAAAAGAGTGGTTTTTGATGAAGACATAGGGCCATTGGTGTCCACCGATATGACGCGCTGCATTCATTGCACGCGTTGCGTACGCTTCGGTGAGGAAATTGCCGGTCTGCGTGAGTTGGGTGCCACCGGTCGCGGTGAAAACATGCGCATCGGCACTTACGTTAAAAAAGCCATGGCGTCCGAACTGTCCGGTAATGTGATTGATGTCTGTCCGGTCGGCGCACTAAACAATAAGCCCTATCGTTTCAGTGCGCGCACATGGGAATTATCGCAACATGCTGTGATCAGTCCGCATGATTGCGTCGGTTCCAATTTTTATCTGCATACCCTGCGCGGTAAAGTGCAACGTGCCGTGCCGCGAGAAAATGAAGCCATTAATGAAACCTGGTTGGCTGATCGCGATCGTTTCAGTTGCCATGGTATTTATTCCGAGCAACGCATTGCACAACCACAGCTCAAGGAAAGAGGTAAATGGCGTAAGGTCAGCTGGGATGAAGCCATCGAAGTAACAGTTGAGCGTTTACAAAGTGTTATCGCGTCACGTGGCAGCGAAACAATAGGTGCATTGATATCCCCCAGCGCAACGCTGGAAGAACATTATTTATTTCAATGTCTGTTGCGTGGCATTGGTAGTTCCAATATCGATCATCGTTTGCAGCAATGCGATTTCAGTCATGATGAAACCATGCCGGTTGCGCCCTGGTTGGGAATGGATTTAAACGCGGTAGAAAATTTGCAGGCCGTGTTGATCGTTGGTGGTAATCCACGCAAGGATCAACCGCTGTTGGGGCATCGATTGCGTAAAGCGGCTTTGCGCGGTGCAGCGATCATGTACGTCAATCATCGGGCTTATGATTTAAATCACCTCGCCGAACAATATCTGGCCGCGACGTGCGACGATCTTGTGATCCAGTTGGCGGCCATTGCTAAAGCATTGATGCAGAAAACCAATAGAGCAGTACCGGATGCATTACAGGGCTTGCTCGAACAGGTTGAAGTCGATGAACAGCAAAAGACCATCGCCGAAAATTTACATAAGGCGGACAGAGCTCTGGTTCTGATCGGTTCGCAGGCCAGCCTGTCACCGCTTTATAGTTATATCGTGGCCTTAAGTCATTGCATCGCCAGTCTTGCCAGTGTGAGTTTCGGCACAATCCATATTGGCGCAAACGCGACCGGTGCCTGTCTGGCCGGTGCATTGCCACATCGAAAAGTTGCCGGCACGGCGGATGAGCAGCCGGGATTGTCTGCGCACAAGATGCTGCAATCGGCACGTAGAGCCTATCTGTTGTTCAATGTTGAGCCGGAGCTGGAGGCATGGGATACCGCTACCGCGCATCGCGCCATGCATGAAGCTGAAGCCATAATCGCCATTAGCAATTTTGCCAGCCCGACTATGCGTGAATACGCTGATATATTGTTGCCACTGGCGAGTTTCGCAGAAACCGACGGCACTTATATCAACGCCGAGGGACGTTGGCAAAGTTTTACTGCGGCGGCAAAAATTCAGGATGATGCGCAACCCGGCTGGAAAATTTTACGTTTGCTGGCGGATCGTTTAAATGTTTCCGATCTCGCTTTCAACAGCGCTGCAGCGATTAGTAAAGTGCTGCGGGAGCAATGTCGCAATGTGGTGTTAAATAACACCGTTGCCAATATCAAATTACCGCAACACGATTTTTCTGCGCACAATAGACGACTGCAACGCATTGCCGATATTCCGATTTACAGTACTGATGCTGTTGTGCGTCGTTCATTGCCTTTGCAGCAAACCATCGATGGCATGGAAGCGGACAAAGCATCGATACATCCGCAAACCGCGGCTGAATATAAACTGGAAACCAGTGAATATGTCAGCGTTACGCAAAACGGCAACACCATTGAATTCTCCCTGCAACTTAATGAAGCGATTCCGGAAGGCTGTATCTGGATCGGTTTAGGTGTGCCCGGTACCGAAGCGTTAGGTCCGGCGTTTGGCGATATCGAGGTCAGCGCATCATGATCGATCAGGCCATGCAAAGCGTATTGGGCTGGTGGCAGTTATTGCCAGGAGGTTGGCGCTTATTGCTGTGGAACACCGGCAAAATATTACTGGTGATGATACCGCTGATGCTGGCAGTGGCGTATTACACATTAGCCGAACGCAAGGTTATTGGTTTTATGCAAGTGCGTCTTGGGCCGAACCGGGTCGGTTACCATGGCTTGCTGCAACCGTTTGCTGATGCAATAAAACTTATGTTCAAGGAAGTTATCCTGCCGACCAATGCCGACCGTTTTCTATTCTTAAGCGCACCGGTATTAGTATTGGGTCCATCATTGGCAGCGTGGGTCGTTATTCCGTTCGATGAGGGTTTGTCAATCGCCAACATTGATGCCGGACTCCTTTATATACTGGCGGTGAGTTCGGTTACGGTTTACGGTGTTATCCTTGCCGGTTGGGCATCCAATTCCAAATATGCATTCCTGGGTGCTATGCGATCCGCGGCACAAATGGTCGCCTATGAAATCGCTATGGGTTTTGCGCTGGTCGGTGTGTTGATGATCAGCGGCAGTTTGAATCTGGGTCACATTGTGCACTCGCAGAACGGCGGCATTCTGCATTGGCATCTGTTGCCTTTGTTGCCGTTGTTTTTTGTTTACATGATTTCCGGTATTGCAGAAACCAATCGCGCACCGTTTGATGTGGTTGAAGGTGAATCTGAAATTGTTGCCGGTTTTCATGTTGAATATTCCGGCATCACCTTTGCCATGTTTTTCCTGGCCGAATATGCCAACATGATTTTAATCAGCGCACTGATCGCCATTATGTTCCTCGGTGGCTGGTTATCGCCGTTGCAGGGCATCGTGCCGGACAGCGTTTTTGCAATTCCGGTCATCGGTTTGTTGTTGGGTCACGGCATACACTGGCTCATTTTTAAAACCGCGTTCTTTATGTTCAATTATTTGTGGTTTCGCGCCACTTTCCCACGTTATCGCTACGACCAGATTATGCGTCTGGGCTGGAAAGTATTTTTACCGATCACCATTGTTTGGTTGGTGATTGAAGGTCTGGCGGCGTATTTTAAATTGCCGCCGTGGTTTAATTAGGAACAGGATGAAACGACGTTTAATAAGCTGGCTGAAAAGTTTTTTCTTCTGGGAATTATTCCAGGGCCTGCGCGTGACCGGGCGTTACTTTTTTGCGCGCAAATTTACCATTCGCTTTCCGGAAGAACGCACACCCAAATCACCGCGTTATCGTGGTTTGCACGCGTTGCGCCGATACCCCAATGGTGAGGAGCGTTGCATTGCCTGTAAATTATGCGAAGCGGTGTGTCCGGCGTTGGCAATCACGATTGATTCCGAAGAAAGGGAAGACGGTACGCGGCGTACCACCCGTTATGATATCGATTTATTTAAATGTGTTTATTGTGGTTTTTGTGAAGAAGCCTGTCCGGTCGATGCTGTGGTGCTAACGCGTTTTCATGATTTTCATTTTGAAGAGCGAGGTCAGCAGGTCATTCGCAAACTGGATTTACTGAAGCTGGGCGATCGTTTTGAAGAAGAGATCGCAACTGATCGTCAAACCGAGTCGAAGTATCGTTAAAGCGAATCTATGTTATGAGTTTTGTGCAGGTCATTTTTTATCTTTTTGCTGTCATGATGCTGGTGGCGGCGTTGCGCGTGATTACCGTGCGCAATCCGGTACATGCCGCCCTGTTTCTGGTGTTAACGTTTATCTGTACGTCCGTACTCTGGCTGATGCTGGAAGCCGAGTTTCTTGCCATTGTGTTGGTGCTGGTCTACGTTGGCGCGGTGATGGTATTGTTTTTATTTGTTGTAATGTTGCTGAACATCAATATCGAAAGCCTGCGCGAAGGTTTTGTGCAATACGTGCCGGTCGGCATATTGATTGCATTGGCGCTGTTTGTGCAGATGATTATTATTGTCGGCCCCAATCATTTTGGATTACAGGATTCTGTTCTCACCATAGGGCCGAATTATTTTGCGCAGAAAAATTTTGCTTACCCGGCACCGGCTGCCGCCGAGTACAGCAATACCGAAATGCTGGGTCGTGCAATATTCACAGATTATTTATATCCGTTTGAAATAGCTGCGGTAATTTTGCTGGTGGCAATTATAGCCGCCATCAGCCTGGCTTTGCGTAAACGGACTGACACCAAAAGACAGAACCCCGCGCAACAGATACAGGTACGCAAACAAGATCGTTTGCGCATCGTTAAAATGGAGGCGGAAGAATAATGTTTGCAATTTCGCTGGCGCATTATCTGACGCTGGCCGCCGCATTGTTTGCGATCGGCATCGCCGGTATTTTTATCAATCGTAAAAACGCCATTGTTTTATTAATGTCGATTGAACTGATGTTGCTGGCCGTCAATATCAATTTTGTCGCCTTCTCGCATTTTCTGCAGGATAGTGCCGGCCAGATATTTGTATTCTTTATTTTAACCGTTGCTGCTGCTGAAGCTGCTATCGGTCTGGCGATACTGGTGGTGTTATTCCGCAGTCATCGCAGTATTAATGTGTCTGATTTAAATGAATTGAAGAAGTAATAGAAAAAATTAATGCAGTATATTTATCTCAGTATTGTTTTATTCTCGCTCATCGGCGCGATTATCGTCGGGCTGGGTTGTTCTCGTCTGTCACGCGTGGCGGCGCACAGCATTGCCATTACCGGTGTTGCGATTGCATTCGTTCTGTCGCTGTTCGTGCTTTTCAATGTCACCCTGCAGCATGCGCCGGTTTATAACGGCAGTGTTTATCAGTGGGCGTCGCTCGGCGGTCTGTCACTGGAAATCGGATTTCTAATCGATGGTCTGACCGCATTGATGATCACCGTGGTCAGCTTCATTTCGTTACTGGTGCATATCTACACCATCGGCTATATGCGCGATGATCCGGGCTATAACCGTTTTTTCAGTTATATCTCGATGTTTACTTTCGCCATGCTGATGCTGGTGATGTCGAATAACTTCCTGCAACTGTTTTTCGGTTGGGAAGCGGTCGGGCTGGCATCGTATTTATTGATCGGCTTCTGGTTTAAACGGCCGACTGCAACCGCTGCCGGACTCAAGGCATTTTTAATTAACCGGGTCGGCGACTTCGGTTTTATTCTCGGCATCGCTGCCATCTTTGCCGTTAGCGGTAGTCTGGATTATCAAACCGTATTTCAACAGGCCCCGGTGATTGCTGAACTCAATGTCGTTGGTTTGGGCGACGGCAGTGGCTCGATGCTGACATTGATCTGTATTTTTCTGTTTATCGGCGCGATGGGAAAATCAGCACAGGTACCGTTGCATATCTGGTTGCCCGATTCAATGGAAGGCCCGACACCGATCTCAGCATTGATCCATGCGGCGACCATGGTCACTGCCGGTGTCTTTATGGTTGCGCGGATGTCACCGCTGTTTGAATATTCCGAAACCGCGCTGTCTTTTATTCTGGTGATCGGCGCCCTGACAGCTTTGTTAATGGGTATGGTCGGCATCGTGCAACACGATATCAAACGTGTAATCGCCTATTCAACGTTATCGCAACTTGGCTACATGGTGGTGGCGTTGGGTGCTTCCGCTTATTCGGCGGCGATTTTTCATTTAATGACGCACGCTTTTTTCAAGGCTTTATTATTTCTAGCCGCCGGTTCTGTCATTATCGCCTTGCATCACGAACAGGATATGCGACGCATGGGCGGATTGCGTAAGTTAATGCCGGTGACTTACTGGACCTGTTTGATCGGTGCGTTGGCGTTGATCGGTTTTCCCGGGCTGTCCGGTTTTTATTCCAAGGATATGATTATCGAAGTGGTCGGTCATTCAAAATTATGGGGTGCCGGCGTTGCAGAATTTTGTGTTGTCGTTGGTGTATTTGTAACTGCACTTTACACATTCCGTATGATTTTCCTGACTTTTCACGGTCAGCCGCGCTTCGACGCGCACACTGCGGCGCAGATTAAAGAATCACCCCATGTTGTGACGATACCGCTTATTTTGTTGGCTATCCCCTCCGTGTTGGTCGGCGCTTTGACCGTCAAACCGTTATTGTTCGGTGATTTATTGCGTAATGCATTAGTGGTATTCAATATACATAACACACTCTTAAAAGCACATCCGGAATTTCACGGTGTAATAAGTTATACCTTTCATTCTCTGCAAAGCCCGGCTTTGTATCTGGCGGCGGCCGGTGTTTTTACCGCCTGGTGGCTGTATATCAAACAGCCGCAATGGCCGGCTAAAATTAAAACCGCTTTATTACCTTTGCATCATATTCTGCGACGTAAATACTGGGTTGATGAAATTTATCAGAACGGCATAGCTGCCGGCAGTCGTGCCCTGGCAGACCGGCTGTGGCGTTTCGGCGATGCCTTTATAATCGACGGCATCATTATCAACGGCAGCGCCCGTTTAATCACGCGCGGTGCTGATCGGTTGCGCAATGTGCAAAGCGGTTATCTGTTTCACTACGCATTTGCGATGATCGTAGGTTTATTGTTATTACTTGGCTGGATGTACTTGAGATGATGCGTGTATGCTAGAAAACTGGCCATTACTTAGTTTACTGATCTGGTTACCGATAGCCGGCGGCATGGTTGTGCTGGCATTGGGCGAACGTTTTCGTTCGGCGGCGAAAATCACCGCCTTGGCAGTAACGCTGCTGACTTTCTATCTTTGTATTCCTTTGTACGGTTATTTCGATAACACGCAGTCTGCTATGCAGTTTATCGAACAGCAGCCATGGATCGCCGGTCTGAATATTTTTTATCACCTCGGTATTGATGGTATCGCCCTACCGCTGATTGTGCTGACCGCCCTGATGACTTTGTTGGTGGTCGCGGCTGGTTGGCAAGTGATACAGAAACGCGTCGCGCAGTACTTGGCGGCGTTTCTGATTATGGAAGGTTTGATGATCGGCGTGTTTGCCGCGCTCGATGCTATTTTGTTTTACGTTTTCTTTGAGGCAATGCTGATCCCGATGTTCCTGATTATCGGTGTCTGGGGTGGGCCAAACCGGATTTACGCGACCTTGAAGTTTTTTCTGTATACCTTTTTCGGTTCGGTGCTATTTTTGCTGGCGTTGATTTATCTGCATTTGCAAAGCGGCGGTTTTGAGATTCTTGAATTTCATCAACTGCCTTTGGGTGCAACGCAGCAATTGTGGATTTTTCTCGCCTTTCTATTCGCCTTTGGTGTCAAGGTGCCGATGTTTCCGCTGCATACCTGGTTACCGGACGCGCATGTTGAAGCACCGACCGGCGGCTCAGTGATACTGGCGGCGATCACATTGAAAATCGGCGCTTACGGTTTTCTGCGGTTTGCGCTGCCAATTACTCCGGATGCCTGCCTGCAACTGAGCGGTTTGGTGATTGTGCTGTCCTTAGTCGCCGTAGTTTATGTCGGATTTGTTGCGCTGGCACAGAAAGACCTGAAAAAACTGATTGCTTATTCTTCAATTGCGCATATGGGTTTTGTCACGCTTGGTGCTTTTGTGATGTTTGCCATGCTGGCGGATGTTGCGCCGGCGGATAAAACCGCCACGGCAATTCTAGGGTTACAGGGTGCGATGGTGCAAATGGTCTCGCATGGTTTTGTCTCGGCTGCGCTGTTTTTATGCGTTGGCGTTTTATACGACCGTATGCATACGCGCCTGATCGGCGATTACGGTGGCGTTGCGAACAGTATGCCGGTGTTTGCTGCGTTTATGGTTTTGTTTGCCTTGGCTAATACAGGGTTACCGGGTACTTCGGGTTTTGTTGGGGAGTTTCTGGTCATACTGGCCAGCTTTAAGGTCAGTCTCTGGTATGCCATACCCGCTGCTACTACATTGGTGTTGGGTGCATCCTATACCTTATGGATGATCAAACGCGTGGTGTTTGGTGATATCGCCAATGAGCGGGTCGCGGCTTTAAAAGATATCGATCAACGCGAGTTTGGTATTCTGGCGCTGCTCGCGATTGCGGTTATCGTAATAGGCGTCTGGCCGCAACCGCTGCTTGATGTTATGCAACCCAGCATTGAAAACCTCGTGCAACATATTCTGCAAAGTAAACTGTGATGAATGGTTTTGACAGCAACGAATTAATTTTACTTATACCGGAAATATTTGTGCTGGCCACTGCCTGCCTGATTCTGGTGATTGATTTATTTTTATCAGAGCAACATCGTAATGTAACGTTTTATCTTACGCAGCTCAGCTTGTTTTTTACCTTCTTGCTGACGCTGGAATTACCGAGCGATACCGTCTTATACGCTTTTAATAGCAGTTTTATTCTCGATACGATGGCGATTGTTTTAAAGTGTGCCGTTTATGTAGTGACCGCCGGAGCATTTTGTTATGCGCGTCCGTATTTAAAACAGATTGATCTACACAAAGGTGAGTTTTACGTACTGGGCTTGTTCGCCATGCTCGGTATGATGGTATTGATATCGGCTAATCATTTACTGGTGCTGTATCTGGGTCTGGAATTGATGTCCTTATCGCTCTATACCCTGGTTGCGTTAAATCGCGATTCCGCACAATCAACCGAAGCAGCAATGAAATATTTTGTGTTGGGTGCGATTGCATCAGGCATGTTGTTGTATGGAATTTCCATTTTATATGGCATCAGCGGTTCGCTGGATATTCCACTGGTGGCCGACAGCGTTACCCATTCACTGTTTGATCGTATTGTGTTGTTATTTGCCTTGAGTTTTATTGTGGTCGGCGTTGCGTTTAAACTCGGTGCTGTGCCGTTCCATATGTGGGTGCCGGATGTTTATCAGGGTGCACCCACTGCGGTCACTGTCTTCGTCGGTTCGGCGCCGAAGATTGCTGCCTTTGCGATGGCCATGCGTTTGCTGGTCGGTACGCTGGGAGACTTGCATGCTGAATGGCAGGGCATGCTCATCGTGTTGGCAGTGCTGTCGCTGGGACTGGGTAATGTCGTGGCGATTGCACAAAGCAATATCAAACGCATGCTGGCGTATTCCACCATCGGTCATATCGGTTTTATTTTAATGGGTGTGTTATCGGGTACCGCAGCGGGTTTTTCAGCGGCAATGTTTTACAGCATTGTCTATGCATTGATGACACTCGGGGCTTTTGGCGTGGTGATACTGATGAGTCGCGCCGGTTTTGAAGCGGAGAATCTGGATGATTACAAGGGCCTGAATGAAAAACATCCGTGGTTTGCATTTATGATGCTGGTCTTTATGTTTTCACTGGCCGGGGTGCCGCCGCTGGTGGGGTTTCATGCCAAGCTGGCGGTGTTACGGGCGGTGCTGGAAGTTGATCTGGTCTGGTTGGCGATTGTCGCCGTACTGTTCTCGGTAGTCGGCGCTTTCTATTATTTACGCATCATTAAACTGATGTATTTTGATTCGGCTGAAAGTGAATTGTTGATTGATAAACCTCTGGATATGAAAGTGGCGTTAAGTTTGAATGGATTATTGGTGTTGGGGCTGGGAATAATGCCGGGGGTGTTGATGGGGTGGTGTTTCAGCGCATTCGCTTGACCTACCTCAGAATTACTGCGTTTGGTAATACTTCGTTAAAAGCGCACTTAAAATGCTCATTTATTCCCCGATAAACTCCGCTTTTTCGTTTACTTTTGCCTCGTCTCACCTGCACTCGTGACATTCTGAGATAGGTCATGATTAAAACCTAATTGGGTAGCCGCAAACATAGCCATTCGTATTGTTGTTTCCTCCCCCTTCGGGAGGAGTTATTGTTAAATCTGGTGTTTAGCATGAAGTATCAAGCGGCGACCTGGTTGACTTTGGTGATTTCAATTCCATCTTTAAATGT
>JAFGLM010000029.1 GCA_016928055.1 Gammaproteobacteria bacterium | reverse complement strand
CTGAGCATCTTCAGCATCCCCTTTAAAAAACAGCTTCATCATAAAAAAAGTCCCCGCCAATGGCGAGGACTTTGTCAGCAGCCTGAGCCCGCGTATAGCGGGCTTTTTTATTGAATGCCAAAACTCCATTGTCATTTAAATATCAGTTTCACCACAGTGGATGGTAATAACTTTAATCCCGTACTGATATAATAGATTTTCGGGAAATAATACCATCGCAGAGGATAGCTTATGAAAAAGGCGATAATTGGTATCATTGTGCTGCTGGTAGTGATCCTCGGCGCGGGTATTTACTATGTCTCCACTCACCTGGACTCCCTGGTCAAGCTGGCCATTGAATCTTATGGATCGGAAATATTAAAAACAGATGTCCGGGTCAGAAAAGTCAAAATCGATCTTGGTAAGGGCAGCGCCGGTATAAGTGATTTTGTAATTGGTAATCCAGCTGATTTCTCATTGCCGTCCGCCTTTGCAGTGGGCAAGATTGTTGTGGATCTGGATATTGGTCATTCCAATGCTGATGTCATTATTATCGATAAAATCCTGATTAGAGCACCTGAAATCTCTTATGAAATCAACCAAAATCGTGATTCGAATCTGGTTATTTTGCAGAACAACATTAATTCTATTGCATCGGGCGAACAATCAACCACGTCCGGCCCACAACCGTCGCTTATTATTCGTCACTTCTCACTGGAACAAGCTCGTCTTAATGCTCTGATCACACCTGCCAATAATCGCAAGTATGATCTGACCGTGCCCGATATCCGACTGGAGAATCTTGGCGGAAAAAATGGAGCGAGTCCCGCACAAATTTCACAACAAATATTTAAAGCGTTAACGAAAAGCGTACAAGCGGAGATGAAGCGACAGGGTATCAGCGCTAAATATCAACAGAAAATTGACGCCGGCAAACAGAAGCTTGAATCAAAAGCCGATGAGAAAGTGGAGGCTAAAAAATCCGATCTTAAGAATAAACTTAAGGGTCTTTTATAAAGCGATCGGCTACTATGCGTAAATTTTAGTTTAACCCAACAACTTCTTGGCTTGATTTATTCCAGGCAATCTTGACTTCATCTGTACTTTTTAGCTGGCTTAACAATAACTGTGCTTTGGCAGAGAAATCATGCTTGCGATTCTCGGGAATAGTGACAGCCAGGTGATTGACTTTCATAGGGTCAACATGTTGGCCATTGATGCGATATTCGTAATGTAAGTGAGGACCGGTGGCAAGTCCGGTCTGTCCAACATAACCTATAATGTCACCTTGCCTGACCCGATCACCATGCTTTAGATGCCTTGCATAAGAGTTCATGTGTGCATACAGCGTGCTTATTTTTCTGCCGTGTTGAATAACAACTGTCTTGCCGTATTCGCCTTTTCGACCTTTGAATCTTATGAAGCCATCTGCAGTCGCTTTGATGGGTGTACCGATTTTAGCGGCGAAATCGACTCCGGTATGAGGCTTGACTATGTGTAATATTGGGTGCTCCCTCGCCTCATTGTAACCCGATGAAACCAGCGGATGATCCATCGGGCTGCGCAAAAAAGTTGTATGAAGACTGGTGCCATCAGGAGTGTAATAACGTGGCTTATCATTGGTCGCCGCATAGCGGACAGCACGATAGATTTTATTATCGTTAACAAATTCAGCGGCCAGAATCGGACTATCATCGACCCTCTCGTTACCACGAAAGCGTTGCTCATAAACGACCGCAAAAGTATCGCCTTTCTTTAAATCCAATGAATAGTCAATGCTGCCATCAAATATTCTAACTAATTCTTTGGTTTTGTCCTTCGGCAAACCCGCGTCAATGGCTGCTTTGTACAACGTTTTGTCAATAACGCCCGCCACCTGAACTGTTTTAACTAAAAGAGGACGACTGATTACGGATACAACATAAGGTACGTTATGATCACCTGAGGCGCTAACACGTGTTACTCTCAATCGCTTTGAGTCGAGAATGTCATATTCAAGCGCCATTATTTTGTTATCACCCGAAATATTAATATGAATTTTATCGCCGTAATAAAGATTATTAAGATGCCCGACGTTGCCACCCAAAGAAAGCAGCAGATGGATGTCCTCCATATTCAATCCTGCTTCAGCGGCCAGTGTAGTCAAATCACTTTCATGTTTTACCGTATAGTGATGCCAGTTTGATTCATCCAGATCGAGACGTGTTGACTGTGTTCGTTCATCAGCTAATACATCTCGTACGACATACGCTGATTTATCTGCACTGGTTTTCCGCTCCAAATAGGATACCGCTGAGGCGGCTGCTAAATGGGGATTGGAGTTCAAAATCGAGGTATCCAGCGCCTCTGAGCGCCCAGAACTAAATGCCAATAACATTACAAACGCAACAGACGTTAGAAATACGACACTATTCAGTTTCCAACCCTTTAAATAAAATGGCAAAAAGTAACTATTTTTGTCACTATTTTGAATACTTGGCCGCGTTTCCATAGTACACCCATCTTTTGCTATGTTAGATTTCCAATATCCAATCGCGAAAACCTTAATCCCTTAGGGTTTTGTTAAGTCTGCCATTTGTATGTGCAATAATCGTGCACAGAAATCCAATCTAGGTATTAATCTCTCCGCTCTGGTGCTAAAAAAAACGCTTAACCGGCCGATAAACACTGCTGAAACCGGAAAACCTGAATTAGTCGCCATATAGACATGCCTAACGCTACCGAGTACAAACATATATACCTACTGCCAGGAATTGACGGCACCGGATTACTGTTTGGCCCACTAACAGAAGCGTTCGGTTATCGATGCCGAACAACGGTATTACCATTTCAGGACGAAGTGACTCTTGATGACTACATTGAATCCACCAGCGCCAGACTTCCCAAGCAGAAAGTTCTCCTTTTAGCTGAATCTTTTTCCGGTCCGATCGCTCTGGGACTAATGGCTAAAAACCCGGGGCGTTTTCGGGCCGCCATTCTCTCTACCACATTTGCCAGAAGCCCTTTTGGTTCATTCCTGAGTTTGGGCACGCTGATATCAAAAAGCATTTTTGGCAACACTACTCTGGAAAATCTGTTACTTAACAAATTTTGCTCCAATAGCGATATACCAGAAAATGTGCAACAGATCGTTCGCGAGATATCCGCAGATATCCCACCGGAAGTGATAAAAAAACGCCTGCATATCCTGGATACATTTGATGCACGCCCGTTTTTACCGAGGATATCCGCGTCAATACTCTACCTTGCCGGGTTGCGGGATAGACTTGTAACAGCCAATTTAAGGGCAGAGTTGTTTGAAAACATTCCAAAAATCTGTTTCAAAGGCATTGACGGCCCTCATTTGTTACTGCAAACAAGAGCGGAACTCTGCACCAACACCATCATGAATTTTCTTGATATGGAAGATACTATTTAGGAAAGTTCCGACTGATTCATAGGTTCGCTAGCTACTGTATACTTTCTCACCCTTTTTATTAATTATGTAACCTTGGCCTGAAATTCCGTCATGACTCACCATATTTACCTTAATTGGAATCTTTTTCAGGAATTCGTATACACCACCAGCATCGTATAACTTTGAAATTGACTCATCAACACCATCAAAACCCCACTTCTCAATCAAAAAATTAAACTCGATATCCTCAACATGGCCGCCACGTTCTTTATGCCAATCGATTATTCGATCAGATGCCTGCGTAAAAATAACCGGTAGAGTAAACGCATCTTCAATATTAAAATTGCAGCATAGCGTGTAAGTTTTAAATACGCCCCCTTTACGTTGTGATTTCTCTGTGAAAGTTGCGCCCTTTTCGATTCCAGCAAGCATTTCAAAGAGTGAATGCACTTTTCCGGAAGAACCAACAGATGACGATCTCTGAGTTTGCGATTCTTGTACTTTTATACCATCGGCCGATACCGGTGTTAAAACCTTTTCCTGCTGCAGCTTGTCTATTGCTCGAACAATTTCGCGACCCGATTGAAATCGATCGTCTGGATTTTTTGCGACAATTTTATCGAGAAACTCCTGATACCGTGTATAGGCACGTGGTAAAACTGGAATCGGTTCCTGCACATGTTTATACGCAACCGCGGTAAACTCCGACGCTCTATAAGGGACCTCCTTCATCAGCATTTCATAGAACACAATGCCAAGCGCATAAATATCAGTACGACCATCCGGTTTTTTACCCTTGATTGCTTCAGGACTCATATAAGTCGGTGTACCAATAATAGTGCCCGCCTGGGTGAGCTGATCGCCGGCATCCTGTAAGCGAGCAATTCCAAAATCCGTGAGAACCGCTGAGTTATCTTCGCGAAACATTATATTGGCCGGCTTTATATCCCTGTGCATATAGCCTTTCTGGTGTGCGTATTGCAAAGCATCGGCCATTTGTCTAACGATTTTCAGAATCTCCTCTTCTGGAATGCCTGCCTTGATCCACTGTGTCAGATCCCCTCCGGGTAAATAATCCATGCTCATATAATAATATTGGTTGAATTTGCCAACATCATAGACCGGAATAATATGCGGATGCGAAAGTCCAGCAACAATTTTTGCCTCCCTGATAAAGCGCGCGGCAAACTCCTCTTCGCCGGCTATTGACGACAAAAGAATTTTGATCGCCACATCGCGACCAAAAGATTCCTGGGTAGCCAGATACACATCCGCCATACCCCCGGAGCCCAGCTTTCGTTTTATTTTGTAGCCCGGAATATTCTCCATGCATAGCTCCTCAAGTACGATCGCCGCTTATTATTGCGAAAACGCCAGGATAAGCGCAGCAACTATCAGCAAGCCGCCTGATAAACAACGAATATAATATTGGTGACCCGCTGATTTCAACCACATCGCAAGAATATTTCCGCCTTTCGCATAAATGGACATCCAGATCAAATCTGTTACTAAAAATGTTAACGTTAAAATCATAAACTGCAGTGCCAATGGTTTCTGTAACACAATAAATTGCGGAAACAATGCGACAAAGTAAATAATTCCTTTAGGATTGGTGAGTGAAACCAGGAAAGCTTTGAATAGAATTTGCAGTCCACTTGTTTGGATATCGGTTTGTATGCTTAATGCGTATCGGTGCAGACTGAAAAATTGTTTCCCGCCAAGATATATTAAATATAACACGCCGAACCACTTTAGCGCGGTAAGTTTTTCTTCAGAGGAGTGAACCAAAAGACCAATACCAAGCGCAGTAACCCCGACCAAAATCAAATTACCAAGTGATGCACCAAGCATACCGGGCAGCGATCTGAAATACCCATAGTGCATACCGTTAGACATGGTCAGTAACATCAAAGGCCCCGGACTGGCAGAAACAGCAAATGTTACGGAAAAAAACAACAACCAGTGACTGAGTGAAATCATAAATTCTCTTTAAAATTGATCCGTCCCATCATTAATTAATCATACTTACGGTATACTCAGCGCAAGTAGAGACCGGCGCTAATTATTGTTGAAATGGATATAAACTTCGAGCTTTATGGGCACAAATTCCTCCAGCCAACAACCCGAGATTGAAAGGTGCCATTACCTGTTATCATTTTGATTGCCACCTCGGTTTTATGGGGCTTATCCTGGCTGCCGCTCAAACAATTGAATAACGCCGGCTTTGGTGGCATCAGCTTGATTTTACTCAGCTTTGGTCTTTTGTCCCTGGTTCTGACTCCGATCCTCTATCGTCAACGCGCTAACTGGGCGGGGCATAAGGGCAAGCTTATCATTATTGCCGTTCTGGGCGGCGCAGCTAATCTTTTCTTTGCTTATGCCCTGATTTATGGCGAGGTGATACGCGTTATGGTGTTGTTCTACTTGCTGCCTGTCTGGGGAGTTCTAGGCGGTCATTTTCTGTTACAGGAAAAAATCGATCTCTGGCGTTGGCTGGGGGTATCTTTCGCGCTCATTGGTGCCTTTATCGTCTTGGGCGCATTTCAAATCCTGCAACATTCTCCGGAGTGGATTGACCTGATTTCGATTGCAGCCGGGTTTTTCCTGGCTATGAGTATTCTTTCATTCAGAGCGGTACAACAAATTCCGGTTACCTCAAAGATCACAGCCATGTTTTATGGCTGCTTTATCCTGGCCGCAGTTCTACTACTCATTACTCGGGAACCTTACATAACCAGCGACTCCATTCTGGGTTGGATCGGCTTGCTGGCGTACGCTATTTGCTGGCTACTGCTTGCCAATTTGGGCTCACAGTGGGCGGTTACACACATGGAAACCGGTCGTGCTTCCATTATTATCATCCTGGAACTATTGGTAGCAGTTCTATCGGCAGCGATGATCCGTGGCGAGGCCATAACAACCCATGAAATCATTGGGGGAATTATGATTTTAACAGCCGCGCTGATTGAGGCGCTACGCGACAAGCACGCAAGCTGACTTTAGAGACTCTCCAACCGGATGCTAGCAGATTGTCAAACATACGTTTGGACAATTGAAAATAGCGCTTCCTGGCATTTCTCCTATACTCATAACTATCGAGTCATATTGCTTCTGTCGAAAAAATTTGATCGTAGAACAGGTATTAATGTTATGAGAATGTACATCCGCCATCCCTTTGACGTCACCATGCAGTACATGATTGAAGACTCGATTTCCGATCAATATGAACATGTACGAACATTAAAAGATGTCTGCGAAGGAGGGCTTTGCTTCCACTCACCCGCTCCCGTTAAAGTCGGCGCCAGGATTCATATTGAAATTCCATTTCGCGAACCGGCGTTCGAAGCCGAGGGGGTGGTTACCTGGTGTAAAAAATCGAACGACTATGAAGTAGGAGTTCACTTTGAAGACGAAAACACCGATTACCAACTGCGCATGATTGAACAGGCCTGCCATATAAAACACTATATGCGCCAAGAAGCAAAAAATGGTCGTCAACTCAGCACCAATCAGGCCGCCGAAGAATGGATTACAAAATATGCTGCTGAATTTCCAACTATGACAGGTAAATAAAAGTAAAATTTTTCCGTTAGCATTCTTAACTTAAGGCTTACTCTCCCCATTCTCTGAATAATCCAGGAACTGACTAATACTGAAATTATAAGACTCCAGTTCTGGATTGTATTTTTTTGAAAACTTTCTGAAATCCACTTTAGCCCAGAAATCTTTATCCAGAATTTTTTCATACTGGGAAATATTTTCAGGTGTCATAGCAACAATTGGCGTAGAGATGCTTACACCGGTATCATCTTTAAAATCAAACCCATAATAATAATCGTGCGCCAATATTAACGCCCAGGCGCCTTCCAAAAAGTGACCGAACATGGATACCGATATTCGTCCATCGGCAATGGCGAGAATACTGTCTGGATCCCAGTCGAAACCGCCAACGAATATATCTTTACCTGGGATCTTGCCGGCTTGCTCAATACCCTGAACCGCGCCCCACATTTCGTCCTGATTGTTGGTCCAAATGACATCGATCTCCAGCGACTCAGATATTATCTTCTTAGCCCACTCTCTTGCTCCGTCATTTTTCACGATCTTTGTTCTCCGGTCCACGATCGTCATTGAAACTTCATGCAGCTTCGCATTCGGTGTCAATTTCCCGTGTTCATGCAAACCTGCAATTCGTTTGCGCGCAATAGGAGATTGCCCTGTGCCAAGAAACGCATAAACATTTACGGGGTTGTTAGCGGTCTTCTTTTTCTCGTTTGCAGCCCGATCAATTAAAATCTTAGTCATCTCCATCGCAGCCGCTTGATCGTCCGGCACCATGTGACCGATCCAGTTGTCGTACTTGCCTCTCGGTCCGCCTACCTCATTTTGTTCGTCATCCCTGATATCCGCATTAAAGACAAACACTTTAATGCCACGCTCCTGTGCTATCGCTAAATGGTATTTAGTCACCGCCGCCCAGTAACCCGTTAGTAAAAAATCCAGCTTCGGTTCAGAGTTAAGCAAGCGTTCACCTGCGCGCTTATTTCCGAAGCTACTGCCTGATTCATCGCATTTAACCCGCAGCTCAATTTCAAGATCCGCAGCTGCCGCCTGCATGACCTGAATCACCTGACCCCAGAAACCCTGGCCCGGTGGTTTGGGACACAAAAACCCGACACGTAGAACATCTGCCTGTGTCGCTGAATTAAAAAACAATGAACCGCAGATACAGACAAAAAGAATTACTTTTTTGCTATTTCGAAACATTTTTCTTGTCCACGGGCAACTCTTTCAGAAACTGACTAATGCTGAAATTGTACAATTTCAGTTCAGGGTTATATTTTTTGGAAAATTTCCGGAAATCCACTTTATCCCAGAAATCTTCATCCAGGATTTTTTTATACTGAGCGACATTTTCAGGCGTCATTGCAACTAATGGCGTAGAGATATTAATACCCGTGTCGTCCATAAAGTCATAGCCATAATGATAATCATGAACCAATATCAACGCCCAGGCGCCTTCCAAAAAATGTCCGAACATGGCAGCCGATATTCTGCCATCTTCAATAGCCTTCAGACTCTCCGGATTCCAGTCAAATCCGCCGATAAAAATGTCCTTGCCCGGTTTCCTGCCGGCTTTCTCTGCGCCCAACAAACCTCCCCAGGCAGAGGCCGAATTTGTGCCCCAAACCACATTTATGCCGGTACGCTTATGCAATATACTTTCGACATCATCGCGTGCCCAATCAATCGTCCAGTGAACCCTCGGGATCTCGTGCAACTTCACCGCCGATAATGCTTGTGCTTGTGTTTTTAATCCACCTGTGCGACTACGGCCGATTGCCCTTGACCCGTCACCTAGCAGCGCAACAATCTCTATTTCTTTGGAAGGACCATTGGATTTGTGCATAACTTTTACAAGTTCATTTGTCAAATCAGCTGCCGCCTGTTTATCATCCGGCACCATATGCCCAATCCAGTTCTTAAGCTTGCCCCTGGGGTCTCCTAATTCAGTTTGCTCTTCCTGTATGATACTGGAATTGATCACAAATGTTTTTATTGCATTTGCATTAGCCATAGCAAGATGATGCTTGGAGACAGACGCCCAATAACCCGTTACCAAATAATCAATTGGTGGATCAGCGTGAACTAAGTCATTACCCGCTCTCTTGGTGGCTAATGAACCAAACCTGGAACAGTTAACGATGAGTTCAATATCCAAATCCTGCGCAACAGCGTTCATGACATTAACCACAGAACCCCAAAACGGATTCTCTTCCGGAGGAGCCGGGCAAAGCATACCAACGCGCAATCGTTCTGCCTGAGTTACCGAACTAAACAACAGCAAGCAGCATGTCCACACAAATAGAATATTTTTACAGTCTTTTCGTAATGTTTTCATTTATCTCATCTGCCCTAGTCCAAAAACTGACTAATATTGAAATTGTAGGATTTCAGCGCCGGATTAAATATTTTTGAACGCTTTTTAAAATCAACGCTTCGCCAATGCGCTTCATTCAAAATAGTTTTGTAACGCTGATAGTTTTCAGACGTAATGGCGCTCATTGGAGTGGATATTTTCACACCAACGTCATCTACAAAATCAGTTCCATAGTGATAATCATGCACCAGCAATAATGCCCAGGCACCTTCCATAAAATGTCCAAACATCGACGCCGATATGCGTCCATCCGCGATAGCCTGCATGCTATCCGGATTCCAGTCAAAACCACCGATAAATACATCCTTGCCGGGAATCTTGCCGGCTTGCTCAACACCCTGAGCTGCGCCCCACATTCCATCCTGACTACCGGCCCAGATCACATCAACCCCTGAAGGATCATCCATTAGCTCCACGGCCCGCTCTTTTGCTCGATCCACTTGCCAGAACTCTAACGGAATCTCATGCAGTTTTACCTGCGGCATCAATTCAACCTGGTCGCGTAAGCCCGTATTGCGTTTACGGGTAACTGTTGAAAACCCCTCACCGACAAACGCGTAGATATTCACGGGATCAGCGGTGGTTTTCTTTTTCTTACCAGCCGCGTGATCAACTAAAATTTTTGTCAGCTCTCTCGCAGCGGCTGTATCGTCAGGCACCATATGACCGATCCAGTTCTCGTATTTGCCTCGGGGTTCGCCTATTTCCTCTTCTTCAACATCCTTGATATCCGCATTAAAGATAAACACCTTAATACCGCGTTCCTTTGCTAGCGCTAAGTGGTATTTAGTCACCGCAGCCCAATAACCGGTTAATAGATAATCCAGCTTCGGTTCGGATTTAAGCAGTTGATCACCAACCCGTTTGGTTCCGAACGTACTGCCTGATTCATCACATCTAACCTGAAGTTTGATATCGAGATCCTCTGCGGCCGCCTGCATGACCTGTATAACCTGACTCCAGAAACCCTGGCCCGGTGGTTTGGGACACAAAAACCCAACCCGCAATGGCGCGGCGCTGGCGCAAGAGATACTGGCCAATAACATTACACAGAGAAGGGGAATAAATTTACGAAAATAGTAATTGCCGATAGTCACGATCTATGGACCTCACTCTAAAAAATGGTAAACCATCACATTTTCAGTGAACTAGAGTGAATATCGGCCGGCGGCCGGATTTCCTTAACACCAGTGATTTATTTGGCAATTAGTGAAGCAGAGTGAAGAAGTCAATGCGCAATCATTATTCGTCCAGGAACTGACTAATATCGAAATTGTAAGATTTAAGTGTCGGATTATATTTTTTTGAAAGTTTTTTAAAATCAACGCGTCGCCAATGCGCTTCATTTAATACGGCTTTATAGCGTTCATAGTTTCCCGCCATGATAATGCCCAACGGCGTGGATATTTTCACCCCCACATCATCTTTAAAATCAATTCCATAATGATAATCATGCACCAATATCAACGCCCACGCGCCTTCCATAAAATGTCCAAACATGGATGCTGAAATTCGCCCATCTGCTATCGCTCTAATGCTATCAGGATCCCAGTCAAAACCGCCAATAAGGACATCCTTGCCGGGAATCTTGCCGGCTTGCTCGACACCCTGGACTGTACCCCACATCGCATCCTGACTACCGGTCAGGATCACATCAACCTTTGACGGATCAGACATTAAATCCATGGCCCACTTTTTGGCACTATCAACTTGCCAGAACTCTGCAGGTAATGGCACTTCATGCAGCTTGGCAATCGGCATCAATTCAATCTGTTCACGCAAACCTGTACTTCGTTTGCGCGCACCCGTTGACAATCCTTCACCAACATACGCGTAAACATTCACACTATCGGCAGCGGTTTTCTTTCTCAAATTGCCGGCGCGATTTACTAAAATGCTAGTCAGCTCCATCGCAGCAGCTTTGTCGTCCGGTACCATATGCCCGATCCAGTTGTTGTATTTTTCTCTTGGTTTTCCCATTTCATCCTTCTCGACATCCCTGATATCTGCATTAAAGATAAACACTTTAATGCCACGTTCCTTGGCGAAAGCTAAATGATATTTAGTAACCGAAGCCCAATAACCGGTTAAAAAATAATCCAACTTCGGTTCAGACTCAAGCAACTGAATACCAATCTGTTTAGCTCCTAAAGCGCTAGACGATACACCGCATTTAACCTGCAATTCGATATCAAGATCCTCAGCAACAACCTGCATGACCTGAATCACCTGACTCCAGAAACCCTGCTCCGGTGATTTGGGACATAAAAATCCAACCCGCAATGGCTCGGCGCATGCAGAAGAAACGCCGGTCAGCAACGCGGCAAAGATCAGCTGACGAAAAATACGAGGATACGAATTGGTAACAAACACGATTTACTTACCTCACTCTCATAACGGTCAATCACCTTATTCAAGAACCCAGAGTGAATTCGATTATTGGGTGGGTCTCTTATCTCTACTCGCAATCGCCAACACAAACCCAAGAAAACCAGGACATAATCACTGCAAATCTAAAAACTGACTGATATTGAAATTGTAAGATTTCAATGTTGAATTATGTTTTTTTGAAAGCATTTTAAAATCGACGCTTCGCCAATGCGCCTCATTCAAAATAGTTTTGTAACGCTGATAGTTTTCAGACGTAATGGCGCTCATTGGAGTGGAAATTTTCAGACCAACATCACCCGCGAAATCAAATCCATAGTGATAGTCATGCACCAGTAATAACGCCCAGGCGCCTTCCATAAAATGCCCGAACATGGACACTGATATCCGCCCGTCCGCAATGGCTTGAATACTGTCTGCATTCCAGTCAAAACCACCAATAAATACGTCCTTACCGGGTATTTTGCCCGCTTGCTCAACACCTTGGACGACACCCCACATTTCATCATGGTTCCCGGTCCAAATTACATCAATCGCCCGAGAACTGGACATTAATTTCATAGCCCACTCTTTTGATCGGCCAACCCTGGCAACCTCGCCTATCGCCGTGTTGTCGACTGGAAATTCATGCAGTCTCGCCTGAGGCATCAACTTAATCTGTGCACGTAAGCCTGCATTCCGTTGGCGCGCAACAGTTGATAATTCTTTCCCACTAACCATCGCTTCGACCGTAACAGGATTGGTAATTGCTTTCTTTTGTCCGTGCTCAGCCAGATTGACTAGAGTTTTAGTCAGTGTCATCGCAGCATTTTTGTCATCCGGAACCATATGCCCGATCCAGTTATAATAGTGTCCTCTGAGTGAGCCAAACTCACCTTTTTCATCATCTCTGATATCAGCATTAAATAGATACACTTTGATTCCACGTTCCTTGGCTAAAGCTAAATGATATTTAGTCACCATAGCCCAGTAACCGGTTAGCAAATAATCCAGCTTCGGTTCAGACTTAAGCAACTCCAATCCGGCAATCCTGGCCCCATAAATACTCTCTGTTTCATCGCAACTAACCTGCAGCTCAATATCAAGATCCTCTGCAGCCGACTGCATTACCTGAATAACCTGACCCCAGAAACCCTGCCCGGGAGCCTTCGGACATAAAAATCCAACGCGCAACGGTTCGGCACCGACCAGGGAACTGCTTGTCGACAACACGATAAAGAATAAAGGGATAATACTGCGTCGGTATAAATTACCGGTCGTCACGATTTTCACTCCCCCCCCTCTCCAATATGATAAACCATGATATTCACGTTAGTTCAAAAACTGACTGATATCGAAATTATACGATTTCAGCTCTGGATTATATTTTTTTGAAAGCATTTTAAAATCGACGCTTTGCCAATGCGCCTTATTTAAAATGGCTTTGTAACGTTCATTGTTACCTGCCATGATGATGCCCATCGGGGTGGATATTTTCACACCAACCTCGTCTGCAAAATCAAATCCATAGTGATAGTCATGCACCAGCAACAATGCCCAGGCACCTTCTATAAAATGCCCGAACATGGAAGCCGAGATGCGTCCATCAGCAATGGCTTGGATACTGTCCGGATCCCAGTCAAAACCACCAATAAACACATCCTTGCCGGGAATCTTGCCAGCTTGCTCAACCCCTTGAACTGCGCCCCACATCCCATCCTGATTTCCTGCCCAGATCACATCAACACCTGACGAATTAGACATTAACTTCACAACCCTCTCTTTCGCGTTATTAACTTCCCAGAATTCTTTAATCCGATCCAGAGTCGTGATTGGAATTTCGTGCAACTCTGCAATCGGCATTATCTCAATCTGTTTACGCAGGCCTGCATAGCGTTCGCGCGCTACAGCTGAATATCCCTCGCCAATAAATGCATAGACATGCACACTATCGGGAGCGGTTTTCTTTTTTAAATCTCCAGCACGGTCAACTAAAATTTTAATCAGCTCCGCCGCTGCACCTTCATCATCCGGCACCATATGCCCGATCCAGTTATCATACTTCGTTCGAGGATCGCCCATTTCAGCTTTTTCATAATCCACAATATCCGCGTTAAAGATAAACACTTTAATGCCGCGTTCTTTAGCTAACTTTAAATGGTCTTTAGTAATGGAAGGCCAGTATCCGGTTAATAAATAGTCCAGTTTCGGTTCAGAATTAAGCAACTGATCCCCGATCCATTTGGTTCCGAAAGCACCACCCCATTCGCCGCATTTAACCTGCAGGTCAACATCAAGATCTTCGGCGACAGCCTGCATAACCTGAATGACCTGACTCCAAAAACCCTGCCCTGGTGGTTTCGGGCATAGAAATCCAACTCGCAATGGCTCAGCGCGCGCACAAAAAGTACTCGCCAATAACATCACAAATAGCAGCGATATGAAGTTACGACGGTAGAAATTGCCGATAATCACGATTTACCAACCTCGTTCCCAGGACGTTTGACCATTATATTCAATATCCCAGAGTGAATATCGGCTATTCCCTGGTTTCCCTGCAGTTATTAGCCGAATTCAAATACGCATTTCCCAATTAAACAGAATGGGGCTTTCAACTACGATGGTTGTCGTAGTCATTGGATTGTTACGTGGTGTCCTCGACAGACAGCTTGACGAAAGCAGCCGTATCTACTCACCGACTTTTCAGGAAAATGCTGGTCAAGCTGAGACGTGCTGAAGGTTTGGCTTTTTTTTCATTTTAATATGACCAAATAATTCATACGCAATAAAACCTGCGATAGGAGGAACGCTTAAAATCTCTGGATCCCGCTGTCAAGCCACGGAATGACCGAGCTGCGCAGCATCGCTTACTAACTTATTTCTAAAACAAAAAAGGCGACTAACGTCGCCTCAGGCTGCTGACAAACCCCAGTAAAAATTACTGGGGTTTATTTTTTGGGCGAACTGAGCAACGCTGTGGCAAGCCTTTTTATT
>JAFGLM010000028.1 GCA_016928055.1 Gammaproteobacteria bacterium | reverse complement strand
GCTCATTACCCGCATAATCTTCGTGGCCACCACCCCAGACGATCAGTCGATCACGACTCGAATCGTAGGCACCACCACTCCAGGCAGACATAACAGCTTGCGGACCCGTAATACCCGGCGGTGGGTTATTTGGAAAATGGCTTTCTAATCGACTGTTTGGCACTTCATACCATTGACCCGGTTGCAGATTTAAATCATCAAATGCATCTGCCAAAGCTGCGTAGGCACCCAGGGAAAAATTGCATCCCAGAACAACTATCCCGATGAGTTTTGTTTTTTTAAGCATTGCGGTCTTTCCTGATTAATTAAGCGACTTCAACCCTTGGTTTATAAGCGCGACCGAATATAAACATCTGGCGAAGAACCTGCTGTGATCAAACCCACAAGTTCGCGGAGGTGTTATGTGACTAATTCACCAATTTATATATCTGAAATAAAACAATCACTTAAATGAGATCCAGTAATAAATCTGCAAGTGATTTTGATAATGAACGACGCGAGAATCGATGAACATTACTGTCGTCAGCAACGGGTGCCTCATTATTTTTCAGTTGTATTAAAAATTGACAAAGAGCGGTTTTTATTTCCTCTTTGTTATCAAGTGATGCAATCGTGTTAACACCTACTTCCCGCATGGTGGATGCTGTATCGCCCGCATGATCGGTTAAAGCGAAGATCGGGCGCCGGGCCCGCAAATACTCGTATAATTTTGCGGGAATTAAATGGTTGCAGTTTTTCGCCTGCAGCAGTAACAATGCATCGGCTTGCAACATCTCACTTAAAGCTGCTTGATACGGAATACTGGATTCAAGTTTGACTATTTCAGCAATACCTCGCTGCTCGATTAACGGTCTGAAATAATCATCATGTCCACTGGCGCGCAAAATGATTCTTAATCGATTTGCATCAATATGATTTTCCTTTTTCAATTCCGATAAGGCATCAAAGAATGGGATAGGATTCCGCTCAGATGGATAAAGCAGACCGCTATGAACCATTACAATCGGTTGTGATTCCGATGAATGTATCGGCGCCGCGGCGCTGACAGCGCTAAAGTTGTCCTCGTCGTAGCCATTTCTAATAACTTTCCATTTATCAACAGGTAGCCGAGGGTAACGCTCGGCATACATCCTCGCTGCACTGGGTGTAGTGAGAACCACGCGAGTTGCTCTTTTTACCGCTCTCGCTTCCAACCATTTGAAAATCCGTCGCTGCATTGGATCATGCGGGTAATCTTCATCAACCATTGAGTCACGCAAATCCAACACCCAGGGAATGCCGGTCAATTTCTGCAGTAACAAGGCGCCCAAAGTTGCGCTGGCCAATGGATAGGTCGACCACAACACATTCGGGCGACAGCGCTTTATTTCAAGCAACCCGCGATACACTATCCCCACGCACCAGCTAACCCAGCGATCCGGAAGCGCAAGCAAACCCAAATATCTTCCTCTCACAGATAAATGCCGTGCCGTATCAAGCGCAAACGCCCTGCAGACCTTTATGTCACCAGGAATCTCATTCATCTGCTCATCCGAAATTTGCGGGTAAGCCCGGGGATGCGCGCTGACAACCGAAATATCCCAACCCATTTCAGACAGATATTGGGAAAATTTCAACGTCCTTTGAATACCACTACTACCCTTGAGAGGCGGGTAGTGAAAAGCAATCATAAGTAATCGCTGTTTTGCCATATTTTTAGTCACCACCAATATTTCCAGCCCGTCGCATACCTAAAAAGCTCACAAAACCCATTAACAATGTGCGGCTTCAGCCGGGATACTTTGCCCTTCGCCTTGCAGAGCAGTGAGTATAACGAAAAAAACTCTCGATTCATCATTGATTTTTTTATCGCTTGTAGCAGAATCCCCCCTCATCAAATACCGCCGTAATTCAAGCGGGAGAATATCATCTTCACCCGCTCCTGATCGTATTCGGAATATAGTGAGACTCGGCCAGTCATGACAATTCAGTGTAATACCGCTTGCGCACACCCGGATTTCTCTGTTCGATTTGTGTGTAACCCGGCGGAAATTCAAGACACCTGGAACTTGCTCCAGGCTGATTGCGATGTCGAATCTCCGGTATTTATGCAATTTCAATGGTTTTATGCAAGCCTTCAGTGGCAACCGGAGAAAGGCCAACCATCAATAATTCTTATCTCAGAGGGAGCGCAACCGCTTGGCATCTGCGCGCTATCGACCATCAGCAAAACATGGCTTGGCATGCCTGTTCGCCAACTCGAGTTTCTAAAGGTTGCTGACACGCAGCAATGCGAATTTCTCACAAATAGAGACGTATACAATCGATTTGTCGCTGCGCTGGCCGGCGTTCTTACAGCAAGAAAGGATTGGGACATAATCTATTTAACAAAAATGGTTGCAGACTCGAAAAAACAAAATGAGATTTCACTTGCATTTAAATCAGCTGGTTTATCATCGCGCTGGATGTCTGATTCTTCAAATCCGACAATCAATCTGAATCAGAGCTGGAGTGAGTACTACGCCGGCCGGAGTCGACGCCTTAAAAAAGGTAATAACCTGATCGCAAACAAACTAAAGGAAAAATATCAGTCGATTGAAATTGAATGGTTATATGGCGACAAGATTACAGAGGAACAATGGCAAAAAGCAATTGAGGAGATCATTAGAGTATCAGCGGCAAGCTGGAAAAATGCCACCGGTCTTACTTTGGATAATCCCGGACCGCAAGCCTTTATAAGATCTCTCTCGAAACAGGCGATTAAAGCGGGATGGCTGTCAATCTGGTTACTGAAGCTGAACGGAAAGACCGCTGCTATGGAGTACCAGCTAATCTATAACGGTAATGTCCACGCACTTCGAGCTGATTACGATGCATCACTGGCAGAACTGTCACCGGGCTCATATTTAAATTGGAAACTGCTGGAACGATTACTTGGCAAAGGGTTTCTTCGCTATGAAATGGGGCCCGGAGACAACGCTTATAAACAGCGCTGGGCTGAAAATGAAGTCAAACTGTCCGCCTTAAAGGCATATAATCGTACATTCATTGGGACTTTGCTTGGTATTATCGATCGCCAACTAAAACCTGTTGCCAGAAAACTGCTGAGCGTAGCAAATACTTTTAGAAACTGAATCGCCTCAACAAATCGTCGGCTTTTTATTGTTGAGGGCTTACCCACTTCCCAGCCCGTTTAAGTTTATTTCTCAATCCCTGCAAAGGATAATTCTGGGAATATGCTTTTTCCGCATGTTCACGGGCTTTTTCATAATCTTTCATATCAAAATAAAGCAATCCAAGGTTGTAATGATACTCCATTGAATTTAATCCGATACGATTTGCTTCGGCGTAAAATTTTAACGCCTTATCGTATTCTTTTTTCTTATGCGCATAGACCGCATACAGCATGTGAAGATTCGGGTCAGTCGGGGTAAATGCCAGCGCCCTTTCCAGATAACAATCCATAGTATAATAATTTGCGTCAGCAGGCCTCGGGTATGCAATTTGAAAGCGCATCATGGCTGCCAGAGCACGATAATGGTTTGGAATCTGCCTTAATACATAATCAATATCCATTGGCAATGGACCGGTATCGCCTTCAAGCAGGCCTTCCACCTTTGGAGAGAAATGGTAGGATTCCACGATACGTAGATTTTCCGCCTCACCGATTTGATCCGTGTAATCCAATGGGCGATTAAAGTTGTTCCGTTCCAATGGACTGCCACAATACGCATTAGCCGGCACATCAATTGTCAAACAAACAAATAATAAACCAACCGTAATCAGGACTTTCATTCGACTCACACCAGAATTTTGATCAAGATATTTCAACTGATAAAACCCCGCTTTGTTTACGTCAGCTTCTGAGAAATCATATCACAAATATAGTTCCCGATAGGCATCGCAGAAGTGGCCGCCGGTGACGGCGCATTACAGACATGCAGGCTGCGCGGGCTTTCAGCAAACAAGAAGTCGTGCACCAAAGTCCCGTCTAACATAACAGCCTGAGCCCGGATTCCGGCCGGATAAGGACCCAGATCAGACAGCTCCACCTGCGGGCAGTATTTTCGCACTTCTTTTAAATATCCGGGACGAAACAGGGAATTTTTTAGTTCGTGAACCGCAAATTTCAGGTGCCCTAAAACGACAACCCAAAAACCCTTAAATGAAAACATATCCCAGCAATCACGTAAATTAATACTAAAACGCGGATATCCTTCTCGACTCAAACCCAGTACTGCGTTTGGACCCACTGTAACACTGCCATCGATCATCCGTGTCAAATGTACGCCCAGAAACGGCAGATCCGGATCGGGAATCGGGTAAATAAGGTGATTGACTATTTTCGATTTTGCGTCAGGCAATCGGAAGTACTCACCGCGGAACGGTACTATTCTAAAATCGGTTTTAATGCCCAGCATTTTTACTGTACGGTCTGACATTAATCCTGAACAGGTAATAAGAAATTTTGTAGAAAACTGCCCTTTTTCGGTGTTTATAAATACGTCGTCCGATGTTTCTTTTAAACCTGTAACCCGTGTCTCCAGTATTACTTCGCCACCGAGATCCATAAAACGCCTGGCCATCTTTTCTGTCACCAGAGAAAAATTAACGATGCCGGTTGCTTTTACATAAATTGCGCCGATACCGACCACATTGGGCTCACGCTCTTTTAATTGCTCCTGCGTTAGCCATTCAACATCAATTTCGTTTTCCTGGCAGCGTTTATATAAGGCTTCCATTCTCTCAAATTCAAAATTATTCGTTGCAACTAACAGTTTGCCACATTGGATAAACGGGATTTTTTCCTGTTGGCAAAACGCGATGGTTGCCTGCATCCCTTGTTTGCAGAATTTCGCTTTCAGGCTACCCGGTTTGTAATAAACTCCTGCATGGATAACGCCGCTATTATGTCCGGTCTGGTGGCGAGCAAAACCGCTCTCCTTCTCCAATACCAGAATCTTCTTTCCGGGCATTCTTTGTTGTAGCTGCCAGGCAGTCGAGACCCCTACGATGCCACCACCAATTATCACAAAATCATAACTCATATTCACCTTACCTGACATTGCAAAGAAATTTAATCATCTGCGCGACCGAAAAATTGCCGAATCCGCCAAATCGTTTTATCCAGAACCTCGTGCTCCGCACCATATGGCTTTCCTGCTATTAACCATAAGATAGCAACCACCAATACATAAACAACCACACCGGTTAGTACCGCAAGAGCCAAATAGGTTATTTTCAATGAAATTTCGTCGGTCACGCCTAAAAATTTAATTACCGCAGCAACTGCGATATACATTGTTACTGCTCCGATTAATGGTCGCCAGACCGGTTTTACCAGATCCATTAACGTCAAATTAATATTTCGATGTAACAAAAAATAATTTACCGGCAGAAACAGTAGCCCGGTAATAAGAAAAGCGTTAGCGGCGCCGCGCGCATCCGCCATCGAAATCATAAAAAGCAACATGGGAATCAACACTGCAACATTAGCTGCTGTTATCGCCGTCATTAATCGCGGTTTGCCGATAACTATGTAGATATAACCGAAATTACTTTGCAGGGCGGTAACGGCACCATAAAAAGCCAGTACCTGCATTAATGGAATCGTATCCAGCCATTTATCCCCCAATACCACCGGCACCAGCAATTCCGCGGTACTGGCGATACCAAACCCGGCCGGCAAAGCGAACAGCGTTATCAATCCCATTACGCCAATTACTCCCTGCCGCAAGACGTTAATATCACTGGATTGTTTCGCATAGCCGGGAAAAACCGCGCGATTAATCGGTGCCACTAATTCAGTGGTAGGCATATTCGATATTTCATAGCTGATCGCATACAAGCCCAATCCACGGGTACCAACCATTTTACCCATTATAAAATCTGCCGATCTGTCCTTAAGGAAATATAAAATATTATTTATCAACAACCACTTCGAAAAATGTATTAGCTCTCTGATTGCGGCCAACGAAAGTTTTGGCCTATAAGGATGAAGTATATAACTCATCGTTACGCCGGCAAGTTTATTGGTCAGTATTCCAATAATCAGTGCCCAGTAATTCTGTAATATAAATGCAGCCGGTATCGTTACACTAAAAGACGCAACCTTTTTACTTAACATATAAATAAACTCTTTACGAAAAAAGAGTCCTTTTCGAAAATCAACTACACCAATATTTTCAAATCCCTGAATCAACGATCCTAATGCCAGCACCAGCATAACCACTACCAGTTTCGATTCGGTATAAAAATGAGAAACGGGAATTGCAAAAATTGCCAGCAGGACAGCTGATACGATGCCAAAAATGACATACATGGTCCAGGCCGTGTCATAATGCTTGCGTTCTGCATTTTGATTCTGGATCAGAGCGACGTCGAATCCAAATGCGCTCAATAGCTCAAGAATCGCGATAAAAGAAGTAGCCAGGGCAATTAAACCAAAATCAGCCGGCACCAGAAGCCGTGCCAGTATCATAGTGCTGATAATACCCAGCCCGCGCTCCGCGAATTTGAAGGCAACCATCCAGGTTGCACCCTTTGCCATTTCCGTACCGATTTTCATAAACTGTTAATTCTCATTGGTTAACAGGTCGCCCTGGTCTGCTGAATACAGGCTGAGGCAGGACCGAAAAATTGTTAGCATTCCGAATGATTTCAGAAGACGGGATTGTCCATCCAGCCGCGGCTTATAATACCTTATCAGGACGGTATTATTTCGTAATAAATTCACTTAAACTCCGGAAAGCAAGGCCAATACCACAATTACAAGCAAAGATCCCATGACAAGTAAGAATATTCACTTGATCGCCGCCGCGCGACCAAATTTTATGAAAATCGCACCTTTGTTTCATGCTCTTTCCGGCGAAGCATGGTGCTCCGTCAAACTTATCCATACCGGACAGCATTATGACGTTAATATGTCAGATGCTTTCTTTAATGATCTGGGCCTGCCTAAACCGGATTTTCATCTCGGCGTTGGCAGTGGCAGCCATGCCGAACAAACTGCCGGCGTCATGGTTCACTACGAAAAAGTCTGCCTGCAAGACCGCCCGAACCTGATTATTGTCGTCGGCGATGTCAATTCAACTGTTGCGTGTGCTCTGGTCGGCGCCAAGCTGCATATCCCTGTCGCCCATCTGGAAGCAGGATTGCGCAGCGGCGACCGCAAAATGCCCGAAGAGATCAACCGTCTGGTAACCGACCGTATCTCCAGTCTGCTCTGGACCCCATCGCGCGACGGCGATGAAAACTTAATCAAAGAAGGCGTTGATCCTGCCGCCATCGAGTGTGTCGGCAATATCATGATCGACTCCTATGAACTGCAAAAAGAAAAAATTCAGGCTGATAATTCCCGTGCTCGCTATTGCGGGGATAATTCGTATGCCGTCATTACCCTGCATCGACCATCTAATGTCGACGACAAATCGACACTCTCGATGATTATTAATCAGTTGCAGGTGGTATCGAAACAAATCCAGCTGATATTTGCCATTCATCCGCGTACCCGAAAAAATCTCGAAGCCTTTAATCTGTTTTCGGGTATCCAGGGTAATCCGGGGTTTACACTGATCGAGCCAATTGGTTACATTCAGTTTATGAACCTGGTCAGCGGCGCCCGCATGATCATTACCGATTCCGGCGGTATTCAGGAAGAAACCACCTACCTGGGTATTCCCTGTTTAACTCTTCGTGACACCACCGAGCGACCGATTACTATTACGCAAGGCACTAACAAACTGGTTGAACCTGAAAATTTATTAAGCGAAGTCGAGAACGCTCTGCACAGCCGCTGGCAAACCGGTACAAAACCTGAACTCTGGGATGGGAAAACTGCCTTCAGGGTACGAGATTCAATAATTCGATTTTTTAAATTAGCTTTCTAAAATCCATTAAGCAATCCTTTCGCGATTTCAACTGTAACTTCAGCATTATGTCGCCAGGTTAAATTGCGACGTTCCAGCGTCATACGGGCACCTTGTCCCAATCTGGTTCGCAACTCCTCGTCCTCAATCAGTCTCTTAATAGCTACACCAAAGGTTTCAGGTTTTTGATAGTCAAATAATAAGGCATCCAGCTCATGCGTTAATATTTCCTTAATATTGCCACTATCCGGCGCAACAATGGCACACCCCATCGCCATATATTCAAATAGTTTTAACGGCGATGCATAGGGCACCACATCCGGTTGCAGGGCAATATCAAATGCGGCCACATAAAATGGCATTTCCTCCCGTGATACAACACCTGCCATATGAATGCGTTCCTCTACTTTTAGCCGCTTGGCAGCACTCTCTATATCTTCTCGCGCCGGGCCATCACCAACTACAAGTAAAAAGGGGTCATTCCTGGTGTCTTCGGCGATCAATTCAACCACCCGGTCCAGTCCGTGCCATTTGCGAACGAATCCCACAAATCCGAGTACCAATTTATTTTCAAGTTCCAGTTTTTTCTTGCTTGAAACACGATCCTGAGCAGCATCGAAACAATCCAAATCCACACCATTTGGGATGACTTGAATTTTTTCCGGATCCGCGCCGGCTTCAACTATGTAATTTTTTAATACTTCAGTTACAGCGATCACACAGTCAGCATTTCGCCAGACATAACGTTCTGACCACTTAGCCAACCAATCCAGTGCAATCCCATTGTTCTTCTTGCGCTCGCTATACAAAGGCGCGTTCACTTCAAGGATCAACGGGACTTTGAAACGCTTTTTAATCCAGATACCCGCAGGTAGAAATAAATTGTAACGCTCGTAAATAATATCCGGTTTGAAGGCCTTGATCGCGCGTGCCAATTTTAGATATACAGGTAACGAATAGAAAAACTCTGCAATTTCATATATTGCCTGCGGCATTTTACTCTTCAACATCCTTACTAATGTTGATTCACCGCCAAATTCTTTTTCTTGAATAACCGAAGGCGAGACAAACAAGAGCTCGTGTTTAAGTGCCTGTAATGCGTTGGTCAGCTCTTCAACATGTACATACTGACCGTCTTTGGAGCCCAATCGGTGATGGTATAAAATCTTCACTTGCTCTGTCCTTTATTGCTGACGCTTTCAAACAATTCAATTAATCCGCTAACCGTATTATCCCAGCTAAACTGTTCTGCGTGCCGGCGCACCTGATCCTGCGCTATCTGACGGGAAAACAGTTTTCTGACTGTCGCGACAAGACACTCGCTGGTACGCTCCGACATAATCTCGCCCGCTGATTCACTCGTTACCACTTCCGGAATACCGCCTGCGGTCGTTGCAATTACTGGGGTACCACATGCCATTGATTCCAGCAATACATTCGGCATACCCTCGTTGCCGGATGCCAATACTGTTGCATCCGCCGCATTAAAATACATCGTCAAATCATCATGATGAACGCATGAAATAAATGATATCCGGTCTGCCACATCGAGTTTGATGGCAAGCTGTCGCAACTGCTCCGCCATCGGCCCGTCACCAATAACAAGCAGCCTATAATCCGGCAAATCAGCTAACGCGGATATTACGATGTGATGTCCTTTCAGCTCAACCAGTCTGCCCACTGACAGTAACACTCGGCCGGAAATACCCAGTTGCTGCCGAACCTTCGACTTATCCATCGGCTTGAAAAGTTTCAGGTCAACACCGTTTCTTAAAACATGGATGCGCTCCTCGTTCACACCAAACTCGAGTAATCTGTCTTTGAGCGCGGTGCTGACGGTTATTACCGCCTCGCAATTATTGGCAGCGTTTACGATAAGCCGACGCGTCCTCTTATATTCAGCGATAAGATTAACGTCACTGCCGCGAGCAGTCATCACGCAGGGCTTATGTAGCTTTTTGGCAATTTGTTGCGCCGCAACGCCATCCGGGTACAAATAGTGCGCATCAAGAACATCAAAATCGAAACCCTGCCGGATAATGTTTTTTACGTGTGGCATCAATGCCAAACGCATTAGTCGGGATGAAATATTCATTCCGACTTTCGGTATCACAATATGCCGCGGATAAATTATTTCTACATCCATCCGAACGGCTTGCTTTGGTACGCACGCAAACTGTCCGTACTCTCCAAAAACAGAATGTTTGAACGGGAACCATGGTACCGGTGCCAGTACTTTTGCCTGCACCCGGCCTGTTCGCAACAAGCGCTGCAACCGTTGCTCAACAAAGACACCAAGATTTGGCTTGATTGGATTAGGATACAGATTTGAAAGCGTGAGCAATTTCATTCTTGATTAATGCAAATGCTAGCTTACATCCAGAACGTTTCTATAGCTGGCTTCAAACATGAGTAATGTCCATATCGCGGTGCTGTGATCGCGTACCCCCGATTCATTCTCATCAACTATCTTGTGTAAGGAGCGATGGTTAAAAATATCGCTATCAATCAAACTACCTCCCAGTATCGATTGCCTGACCCGGTCGCGCAACGGCCCCCTGAACCAGGCCGACAAAGGCACCGCAAATCCCATTTTTTTTCTATACAAAATATCATTGCTCAGATAGGGCTTAAGTGACGATTTAAAAATATGCTTCCCTTCGCCACCAGAGAGCTTGATTGAAGAAGGCAAACCTGACACCCATTCTACAAACTCATGATCGAGAATAGGTACACGCACTTCCAGTGAGTGAGCCATGCTGGCCCGATCAACCTTGGTCAGAATATCTCCCGGCAGATAGGTTTTCATGTCCAGATACTGCACTAAAGACAACGCATCATCGGTTGGCGCTTTGTCGATGTATTTCTGAAACACCTCCATTGCATGATATCCATTCAACTTCCTTTTAAACTCATCACTGAATAATTTGGAACGTAAATCATCATAAACAAAGGAAACGCTGTGTAAATATGCTTCGGCTGAATTGCGAGCCAAAGCCTGAAAAGTAGATTTGGCTCGAAAAATTCTCGGCGCCCAATCTGCTTTCGGATACAATTTTCCAAGCATTCCAAATAATGGTCGGCGTACCAATTGTGGTAACAGGGAACGAATCTTCTCTTCATGCATATGCCAGCGATAACGTCTGTAACCGGCAAAATTCTCATCCCCGCCGTCGCCCGATAATGCGACAATGACTTTCTTACGGGCGAGTTCACAAACACGATAGGTTGGTATCGCAGAGGAATCCGCATAGGGTTCATCGTACAATCCAGCCAGAATATCGATCAGATCAAAATCATCAGATTTAACTCTTTCAACAAAGTGATCAGTTCGATACTGAGTTGCAACCTGGGAAGCAAAATCTGACTCATTATAATCCGGGTTATCAAATGCAATCGAACAGGTCTTAACCGGATCACTGGATAAACCTGCCATCATCGCAACAATCGAACTTGAATCGACTCCACCCGACAGAAAAGCACCCAAAGGTACTTCCGCCACCAAACGGATTTTCACGGCTTCGCGCAGGCGCTCAATCAGCTCATGCTCAATATCCTGAACATTATCCAGACCGTTAGATCTGAACGAAACATCCCAATATTTTTTAATTATCGGTTTTGATTTTTCATGCGATAAAGTCAGAGTATGACCCGGATGCAGTTTGTATACGCCTTCCAGAATCGTTTTTGGTTCCGGCACATAACCGAAGGCAAAATATTCTTCAACGGCTGATGCCTCCAGCTTGCGCGGCAAAGAGGAATCAACCAACAACGCCTTGAGCTCCGATGCGAATGTCAGTCTACCATCCGGCAGCAACGCATAATAGAGCGGTTTTATACCCAGACGATCACGCGCTGCAAAAAATGTTTTTTTATTTCGATCCCATATTGCAAAGGCGAACATACCTCTAAACCTTCGCACGCATTGTTCGCCCCATTGTTCCCAGGCATGCACAATAACTTCGGTATCGCAATGAGTACGAAAGGTGTGCCCGTGTTGTTTTAACTCTTCGGCCAGTCCCTGAAAATTATATATTTCGCCATTATATACGACGACAACAGATTCATCTTCGTTATAAAGGGGTTGTTTGCCATTCGATAAATCGATAATCGACAGGCGACGATGAGCAAGCCCGACTCCCGGCTCCACGTGAACCCCGCCCTGATCCGGGCCACGATGCAGCTGGGACTTGTTCATTCGCTCAAGCAGGTCACGATCAATATCGCGACGCGGATGTATATCAATGATTCCTGCGATACCGCACACTGTATTAACCTTGTATTTTTAAGTAATTAAATCATCGATTGAAGAAGGCTCGAAGTCAATTCGCCCACCTCGCCAATCCTTTTTCATCGGTCAGTTTGTCAAAAATTCTTCATGGGTGACCATATTTCGTCAAGAACATTATCATAGTTGCCTGTCGCTCTGCGACGATTTTCACCTGCTCACATACTACACGAATATAGAGCTCCATTCATTGCGGTCTGAATCGATGAAACACTCATATCAGGTTGTTTAATCCGCAAACGCTCAATACAATAACAGTGCCAAAATTAACTTTTCCAGACACCCCCGCCAATAAACCAATATGCGCGACCTGATAATCACAATGATCGTCTTTGGTGCAGTGCCTTTTATGCTGACCAGGCCCTACATTGGCATTATGATCTGGTCATGGTTGGGCTATATGAATCCACACCGGCTGACGTGGGGCTTTGCCTACAACATGCCTTTTGTGCAGGTTTCAGCAATCTGCACTTTGATAGGGCTTTTTATCTCGAAGGAACCTAAACGTTTTCCCTGGACCGCAACATCTATTTTATGGTTGATATGGACTGGATGGATGATCCTTACTACCATCCTGTCTGTTAATCCGGTTGAAGCATACCCCGAACTGGATCGCTCCATTAAAATACAAATGATGATTTTGGTTACCTTTCTTGTCATCCAGGATAAGAAAAAGCTCGATCTGGTTGTCTGGACCATTGTTATCTCACTTGGTTTTTTCGGCACTAAAGGGGGCTTGTTTACGGTACTTAAGGGCGGCAATTATATGGTTTGGGGTCCGCCCGGATCTTTTATAGAAGGCAATAATGAGCTGGCATTGGCGCTGTTGATGATCGTGCCGTTGATGCGCTATTTGCAGATTGAAATCCAGAATAAATGGATTAAGCGTGGTATGGGTCTGTCACTGTTACTAACAATTTTTTCAATTGTCGGCTCCTATTCACGCGGAGCGTTTCTGGGCGCCTTAACAATGGGGTTTATGCTGTGGCTTAAAAGCAAGAACAAAGTGCTAATAGGTGTTGGTATTATTCTATGCGCTTCTGTTATTTGGTCATTTATGCCGCAGCAGTGGTTCGACCGTATGAATACCATTGAAACATACGAGGAAGACCAGTCTGCGATGGGACGGATTAATGCCTGGTGGTTTGCGTTTAATCTGGCTAAAGATCACCCTATCGCGGGTGGCGGCTATCAGGCCTTCACACCGGAACTGTTTCTACGCTATGCGCCCAATCCTACGGATTTTCACGATGCCCACAGTATTTATTTTGAGGTCCTATGCGAACAAGGCTTTGTTGGATTATTTCTTTTTTTGTTATTAGGAACCGCCACATTTTTTACAGGAAGCTGGATACTCAGAAACACAAAGAATATCGACTCACTTCGTTGGGCAAACAATCTGGGTGGCATGTTGCAGGTATCGTTTGTGGGCTATGCAACAGGCGGGGCATTTCTGGGGCTCGCCTACTTTGATTTACCTTACCATCTGATGTCACTATTGGTTATTACACAAGCATTGGTTAAAGATGATCTGAAGAAACTTCCGATTGAGGAGCTGGCCAAAAATCCTGCTCAGAAAGCCAGGCTTTCTTTCAACGAACTCAAAAAACTTCAAACCGGAAAAGAGCCTTCTCACGCATGATTGATATTATTCTCGGCAGGTTACTTAGATTAATAATCCGGGTATCCTTGTTAATTCAAGGAAAGAACCGCCTGGTCGTATTAACCTATCACCGAGTCAAACAGGAAGACGATCCACTTCAACCGGATGATATGAACGTCGGTCAATTTGAGCGGCATATCAAAGCACTCTCCGCATTCTATCGTGTGCTAAAACCTGAGGAGGCGGTAACCAGACTCAGGAAAAACACCTTACCCGCAGGCGCGGTCTGCATCACATTCGATGACGGTTACGCCAACAACTACGATATTGCTTTGCCGGTATTATTAAAATACCGCGCGCCTGCAATATTCTTTATTGCGGGCAGTTTTATAAACGGCGGCTGCATGTGGAATGATATCGTTATCGAATCCATTCGCCGAACAAAAAACACAGTGCTCGATTTATCAGTGATAGGATTTGATTCTTTCGCAATTAAAACCATAGAAGAAAAGGCGAGCGCCATCGAAGCTATTCTGAATCAGTTGAAATACCGGCCCATGCAACAACGCCTGAAAAACGTTAAGCAGCTCGCGAATATCGCAGGTGTTACTACCCCCACCGATCTTATGATGAGCGACGAACAAATTCGAAATTTACACGAACACGGGATGGAGATCGGCGGCCATACTATGAATCACCCGATTCTCACGCAAATCAGTACGGAGCAGGCGCGAGATGAAATAAGCACCAATAAAAAGCAACTGGAATCTTTAGTTGGCGAACAGATCACCAGTTTTGCTTACCCCAACGGCAAACCGGATCAGGATTACAAGCAGGAACATATTGAACTACTAAAAGAATGCGGATATCAATCGGCGTTTACAACGGCATGGGGATCAGCCAAGCAGAATGGCGACCCCTATCAGATACCGCGTATTTCCAGTTGGGATGGATCGGGGCTTAAACTTGCGCTTCGTGTGCTGAAAACGTTTTTCGAGACACCTGGTAGAACGCTCTAAGACTTATTAATAACCACGGCGTCAATTTTTTTGATCGACATGTGCCTGTAACCATAGTTCCAGAATGGCCAGCACCCAAACCATGGTGCCATAGTAACCGGCGTGTTCGCCCCGGTGCGCATCGACTATTCGCGTAATGTACTCAGACTTGATAATTTCACGCTGCTTCAATGCATCCAGGGCTTTGTATATAAAGTCCTGTAACTCGCGGGAAGTCTTCAGCCAGACTCCAAACGGCAACCCAAACCCGTGTTTTGACTTGTTGATAATTTCCTGCGGCAAAAAACCGGTCATGGCGCGTTTGAAAAAATAGCGCAAATACTGCTTGCGTATTTTAAGATTTGGCGGTACTCGCGTAGAGAACTCAACGACATCGTCATCCAGAAACGGGTAACGAACATCAATACCTGCCAGCTCCGCCATATGACTGACTTTACGTATATCGTTATCCGCCAGTGTGATCTTCCAATCCAGATATAACATGCGATCCAGCATTGAATCGGTTCCGGCCGATTCATAGACATTACGTGCATCCTGAATCGGTTCCTGCGTATCGATCTGAGTGAGAAATCCATCGGTAAACACTTCAGCCGCTGCAACGCGATGTAAAAAATTGTAAGTCTGCAATCGATCCGGCATCGGCACGCGCGCCTGCTGCACATAACTCCGCAGTTTGCGCGTTAAGAAAAACTTATCCGCCCACTCCGCATTAACCAGCAATGGTTCGACGATCGATTGCCGGACAAACCTGGGTAGCCAATAGTAGTAACTAAAAACTTTCTGGGTTACGTAACGCTCGTTGCCGCCAAATAACTCATCGCCGGCATCGCCACCCAACATAACCGATTTACCCGATTCTTTTGCCATCTTTGCACAGAAATACGCCGGGATCACGGATGAATTGCCGAATGGCTCATCATAACTTTGTGCCACTTTCGACATTATACCGAGCACATCATCGGTGGTGACAAAGTACTCATGCAATTGCAGTCCGAAATGTTTGCTGGCAATGCGCGCGTACCCAATCTCATTATAAGCTTCGTCCTCAAAACCTATGGAATAGACATCAGCCGGCCGATCCAGTTGCGCCAGCAAACCCGAAACCGTCGAGCTGTCTATACCACCGCTCAAGTAGGCACCCGTTTTACCGGCAGCGTACTGTCGTGCAATCGCTTTCTTTAAATGCAAATCAAGCTCTGCTTTTAAAGCAGGAAAATCATAATCACCGGCGCCGGCAAATTCCGGCTTCCAGTAGCATTTCACTTCAAGATTGCCTTGTTCCCACAACGCGTAATGTGCCGGTGGCAATTTTTTTACGGACTGGAATATCGTGCGCGGCGAAGGAATGACGTGGAAGTAAATGTAATTATAGATAGCCTGCATATCGAGCTTACGTGCAACCTGTGGATGCATTGCTACTGAGGTGGCCGTAGATCCGAATACGACACCATTGGTATCGCAATCCGAGTAAGCGAGCGGCTTAATCCCATATCGATCAACTGCCAGCAATATTTTTTGACTGCGTTGATCAATAACGGTCAGCGCAAAAGAACCTCTTAACGCTGCTAAAAACTCCAGACCCTTTTGATTATAAAGCTCAAGCAGCGCCCCTGCGGAACATAAGGATGGTTGAGGTTCATCCGTATGCAACCAACTTCGCCCAGATAGCAGAACGGTAATTGAGCCATCAGATGAACATGCGATGCCGTTATAGCGGTGTTCACGACTGGCGACTGAACAACAATCTGTAATCAGCGATTCTTTTCTATCGCCAAAATCAGATAATGCAGCCGCCATATCCTGAATAACAGCTTGTGCATCAAAATCGCCGCTTACCGGATGATACCAGCCACATATACCTGTCATTTAACTTCCTTCCTATGCGATTTTCATAATAGACAAGCGTGCAACCACACACACCTCAACGCAGGCAAATCATCAAGGATCAGCTCTGATTATTCAAATATTGGAAGATACTTTAATTTACAACCGATAGCACGTTACTGATGGGACAAAAATTATCCCATCAGTAGCTGCAAAATTATCGAGCACCCTTGCCGAACAAAATGACTTCAAAAGTTCTGAAAATGATGATCAAATCCAGAAAAATACTCTGATTCTTGACGTAATAAAGATCATATTGCAATTTCTCAAGAGCATCCTGATCGGTTGCGCCGTATGGATAGCATAATTGCGCCCAACCGGTCAGGCCCGGCTTGATTTGATTGCGTTGATCATAATACGCAATCTTGTCGCGTAACACGCTGTCGAATTCGGGTCGCTCCGGTCGCGGGCCGACGAAACTCATATTACCCTTGAGGACATTGTAAATCTGCGGCAACTCATCCATGCGCGTTTTACGGATAAACTTTCCAACCCGGGTAATACGCGAATCATTCTTGCTCGCCCATATCGCCTTACCTTCTTTCTCAGCATCGGTACGCATACTACGGAACTTGTAGATCTTGAATTCGCGGCCCTTCTGACCGACTCGAATTTGCTTATAGAAAATCGGCCCCTTGCAATCACTTTCCAGCCATATCGCCAATGCCACCAATAATATAATCGGCCAGCTCACTGCCAACAAAACCAGACTAATAACGATATCGAGGCCGCGTTTTATGAGTGATTTAAGCGCAGTCTGCTTGAAGCCATCGGAGAAAATAATCCAGCTTGGATCAAGCAGGTTTACATTTACGTAGCCGGATTCGCGTTCAAAGAAACTCAGCAAATTAATAACATTTATTCCATGTGCCTTGCAGTCCAGTAATTCACGCAAAGGCAGCTTGCTGCGCCGATCATCGATTGCATCGACCAATTCATCAACACCCAATTCACGCGCAAACTCACACAAAGGTTTGTTTGGACGCAAAATACGTTTGTTGGGGCTGGAGTCGGGATCTCCGTCGGTATGTATAAATCCAACAAACTCAAATCCACGCTTATCGATCTTGTTCTGAAAGCGCGCCAAAATAGCATCAGCTTTGCGACCTGCACCATAAACCAACACGCGGCGCTTCAGCAATCTGGTGTCGACCGTATGCACAAACAAAAAGCGCAGCAGACAAACAGACAAAAACGAGATGAGCAGCAGAAACAGGGTAGATTGCAGATTCAGGTGGATCATGGAAAACGCGGTGGTCAGAGCCAGAATAACGCCGCCACCGACAACAAATCCCATAACAATTCGAGCAATGATATAGGTATAGCCTTCCAGTCTCGCCTGATACAGACCCATCGCCAGTAAACTCAGCAACATCACTGCTGAAAACACAAATGCCTGCGGCATTAAATGACTTGAATTGGTCATTCCGCAGACGTTGCTGAGGCTGCAATAGGCCACCGCAAAATACACCGAGAGGATGAAAACCAGCGCCTCACCCAGACCCAACAGCAAGAAAGGCACATTAAAATAGTGTTTAAAAAAGCGTACGCTCATGTCTGCAGCCCCCGCGACTGCGAATTATTTTCCTTCTTTATCTTATGAACCACCGTTGTGATCCGCTCAAACGTCACTTTGACTACTGCCGAAGGTGCCCTCAGTAAATGTCCCTATTCTCCCTGTGGCAACACATCCTCTGCTCCGCCACTGACTCCCTGTCCGCTTGATGGGTACTCCCGAGTACGGCCAACTATTGCAGTGTTCGTGCCAGATTTCTGTAAACAAGGTCTTGCCGGCTAAGTGACTGTTTTGCTTGACAAGCTCTGGTTAAGCAACCAAGCCGTCCTATTTAACGCACTTATTGTGTATAAATTCTGACGAGTTCAAGACAATTGAATGTTGATTCCACAACAAATCGTGAGGGCTGTTGTATAGCAAATTTGCAGCAGACCAACCATCGCTAAAAATAACTAACAAAGATTTCTCGACCGGGAGGGACCGAAACTTGCATTTGCGATCAACGTAATATTCACCCATCTATATGGGCAACAATACATATAAACAAGCCTCACGAAACATCATACGTTAGTTCCTACAAACAAAATGACACAAATCGGTCACTTGCAGGCCTGCATAACTCACAGTAGGATACAGCGGCTTTGTTAAGGCGCTGTGAAGTACAAAAAAACAAAATTGAAAAATTGACCCACCAACCCAAACCAGAAAAAGACGAGACTTTATGCACAGTACAGTACCCACACTGGGGCAATTAAAAATCGGCATCATCGGATTAGGATACGTTGGATTACCGCTGGCCGTGGAATTCGGCAAGCACTATCCAACCCTTGGCTTTGATATAAATCAGCGCCGGATCAAGGAACTGCAACAAGGTGTTGATAATACACTTGAGGTTACAACGGAAGAGCTGCAAGCCAAATCAAATTTGGTGCTGTCCAGCGATATCGGCGATCTAAAAGGCTGCAATCTCTTTATCGTCACCGTTCCAACGCCGATTGATCGCCACAAACGGCCAGACCTGACGCCGCTTGAATCAGCCAGCCGCACGGTTGGAGCTGCTTTGCAGCCGGGTGCCGTGGTGGTTTACGAATCGACGGTTTATCCGGGCGCTACCGAAGAGGTCTGTGTACCGATTCTAGAGCAATACTCCGGACTAAAATTCAACCAGGACTTTTTCGCCGGTTACAGCCCGGAGCGCATAAATCCAGGCGATAAAAAACATACCCTCACTACGATTACCAAAGTTACTTCCGGCTCGACACCGGAAACGGCTGATCTTGTCGACCAGCTATATGGCTCAATCATCAAAGCCGGTACGCATAAGGCAGCCAGCATCAAGGTCGCTGAAGCCGCCAAGGTCATTGAAAATACACAACGTGATCTGAATATTGCGCTGGTCAACGAACTGGCCCTGATCTTTGAACGTATCGGTATCGACACCGAGGCAGTCCTGGAGGCAGCCGGCTCAAAATGGAATTTTCTGCCGTTTCGTCCGGGTCTGGTTGGCGGCCATTGTATCGGCGTCGACCCCTACTATTTGACACATAAAGCCCAGGAACTCGGTTACCACCCCGAAGTGATACTTGCCGGTCGGCGCATTAATGACGGAATGGGCCAGTATGTTGCCGAAAGCGTTATAAAATGTCTGACCCGGCGGAAAATCCTCGCAGTTGAAGCCAGAATTCTGGTGCTGGGTTTGACCTTTAAGGAAAACTGCCCGGATCTGCGCAACACCAAAGTCATCGACGTTATACATGAACTTCAAAGCTACAATGCCAGTGTCGACGTCTATGACCCCTGGGTAAATCCGGAAGAAGCCGAACATGAGTATGGTATAAAACCTATTAAAGAACTCCAGAACGGCTCATACGATGCAATAATACTGGCTGTACCGCACCGGCAATTTGTTGAAATGGGCGCCGTCAAAATACGCGCGCTTGGAAAAGCAAACAGTATCTTATACGACGTGAAATACGTGTTGCCGGCTGATCAATCAGACGCACGACTTTAAAATACAATTATCGAAAACACGAAGAAGGTACGTTTGATGAAAGTACTTGTCACCGGCTCCGCCGGATTTATCGGTTCAGCGTTATCTCTAAAGCTGCTTGAGCGCGGCGATGAGGTGATCGGAGTTGATAATCTCAACGATTATTACGATGTGAACTTAAAAGAATCCCGCCTCGACCGTAACCATGCTTACGATCACTACACGCATTATCGTTGCGCATTGGAAGATCGCCGGCAAATCCAGAATATTTTCAAAGAACATAACCCGCAGCGCGTTGTCAATCTTGCAGCGCAAGCCGGTGTTCGTTATTCGCTGGAAAATCCTTACGCTTATATCGATAGCAATATTATCGGCTTTATCAATATTCTGGAAGCGTGTCGCCATAACCGGGTTGAAAATCTGGTTTATGCGTCAAGCAGTTCTGTTTATGGCGGCAATACCAAATTACCCTTCTCGGTACATGATAATGTTGACCACCCGTTAAGTCTTTATGCCGCCACCAAGAAAGCCAATGAATTGATGGCTCATACCTACAGCTCGCTCTATCGGCTACCCACCGTGGGATTGCGCTTCTTTACTGTTTACGGCCCATGGGGGCGCCCGGATATGGCGCTCTTCTTATTCACAAAAAACATATTGGCCGGTAAACCGATCGATGTTTTTAACTTCGGCAAGCACAGCCGCGATTTCACTTATATCGACGATATCGTGGAAGGCGTCATTCGAACGCTGGATAAAATTCCGCAACCCAATCAGGAATGGTCAGGCGATCAACCCGACTCTGCCACCAGTCTGGCACCTTACCGCTTGTATAACATCGGTAACAGCAACCCCGTCCAGCTGATGGATTATATCGCCGCAATAGAAAAGTGCACCGGCTGTAAAGCTGAACTCAATCTTTTACCTTTGCAACCCGGTGATGTACCGGATACCTATGCCAACGTTGATGCGTTGATGGAAGATACCGGTTACAAACCCAACACTTCCATCGATGTTGGAGTCAGTCGCTTTGTGAAATGGTATCGGGAATTTTATAAAACATAAGCCAGAAGCCGGAATTCTGAATTCCGACTTCTGCATTCCGCTTTGTTTATTGTTGCCGTTCCGTTTTATATCTCCAATCGCTGCAACACCAACTGCAAGTTGGTTTTGATGGCGCTCCACAAATAAACCATTAAGCCGGTCAATACCAGAACACTACCGAACCAGACGCTGCCGTGCAGGCTTTCGCCGTTCAATGCGGTTCCAAGATACAAGGCAATTATCGGAGTCATCAACGTGATAAGCAAAGCACTGGATGCCTCCATATTTCGTAATACGTAGTAATAGGAAACAAATCCTACGAACGAACCGAAAACACCCAGATAAATAATAGCGGTAAAACTCCGTGTGCTGGCATGTACCGGCCACTGACTACCCTCCGTCAACCAGATCAAAAACAAAACGATAAAACTCGCCAACAATGAACCGGCATTAACAGATAATATCGAGTACTCACCGCCTAAACGCTTGATCCAGACCGAGCTTAACGAATAAAGGGTTACGCCCGAAAATGCAGCCATTACACCTTTCCAGCTTTCTCCGCCCACGCTCATTTCCTGATGGAAGATAATGACCAGTCCAAACAGCGCACATAAAACCCCTGCCAATTTATACACCTGAAAAAAACGTTCTGTTAGCCAGATAGACGCGAAAAAGCCGCCAATGATCGGTGCCAAACCAAATAACACCGAAATCAACCCGGATGCGATGTAACGGCTCGACCAGTAAATCGCATACATCGAGCAGACGGTGCCAAGCAAAGATACCGCATACAGTTTAAGCGCCCGTGGTTCAAAGTTGATAAATTCACCACGCCAGCGCATAAATGAAAGCGTTAAAACGAGTCCGATTAAGGTCCTTGCACCCAGAGCGAAAACCAGATCCACCCCGTCGGCACTCCACTGCACTGCAAGCGGTGTAGTCCCCCATAGCAAGACAACAGCAATGTATGCAATCACCACAGACACAACAACTTCCTTCTAAAATGGTTAACGAACTGAGCGAACAAAAAAAACCGCAGCTTTTCGGGCTGCGGCTTGCTTTGAAATCCAGTTATAAATATGACTTACATCATGATTCGGATATGCAAAAAAAACCGCCGCCGATCAGCCGGCGCAGCGCTGCGATAAATTTATGCATCGAGTGAATCATGGCGCGCAAGCATACTTTAAGTATCCTGCAAGTCAAGATCCGAACCGGCCATTTCGGTAAAAATCTGTTACTCCTTTTTGCATCGGGAAAAAACCACACATACAATGCGCAAGCACCATTTCATGCGACAACACAGATTGGGTAGAGCATGACAAATCATCAGATATGCATCCTGGGCGGCACCGGTTTTGTGGGCCGGCATCTGGCCGCACGGCTCAACCAGCTTAATATTCCGAACAAGATACTGACCCGCCGACTGCAACAGCATCGCGAGCTACTGGTTTTACCCTGGAGCAAACTGGTTGAAATCGATGTTTACAACGTCGATGCGCTGAGCAGCGAATTCGAGGGCCATCATACTGTTATTAATCTGGTGGGTATTTTGAATGAAACCGGTCACGATGGTACGGGCTTCCGCCATGCACATGTCGATCTAACACGCAAAATATTACAGGCTGCGCAGCACACCAATGTGCAGCAGATTTTGCAGATGAGTGCATTGCGCGCCGACGCCTCCTGCGGCACCAGTTATTATCTGCGCAGCAAGGGAGAAGCGGAGGATTACCTGCATACCTTCCATGGCAAGATACGCCTGACCAGTTTTCGGCCTTCAGTTATCTTTGGCCCCGGTGATAGTTTTTTTAATCGATTCGCACAGTTGTTAAAAATCAGCCCCGGAATATTCCCCCTGGCCTGTGCAAAATCAAAATTTGCGCCGGTCTATATCGGCGATGTGGTTGACCAGTTCACGCGCGCCTTAAACGACCGCAGTATGGATAACCGGCGTGTAAACCTGTGTGGCCCTGAAGTTTACAGCCTGCGCGAACTGGTCGAGTACACCGCATCGATGATCGGCATTAAGCGGATGATTATTGATTTACCCGACTTTGTTGCACGTACTCAGGCACTTTTGATGGAGTACTTTATACCAAAAAGGCCTTTTTCACTGGACAACTATTATTCGCTGCAAATCGACAGTATTTGTGACGAAGCTCCGCACATGCCAACCGGTATTGATGCGATAGTTCCCCGGTATCTCAGGCAATTGAAGCCTTAATATCCTTTGCAGGGAATTGTGGGATAGGTTCTAGTATTATTGCTAACGATGAAACACGTAGAACAGCAAAAACAGATCAAAACCTACCTGGTTGGCGGCGCAATCCGAGACAGGTTACTGGGCTTGCAGGTACACGAACACGACTGGGTTGTAGTCGGCGCTACTCAGAAACAAATGCTGGAGCTCGGTTACCGCAAGGTTGGGAATAATTTCCCGGTTTTTCTACACCCGGAAACCTCAGAGGAATACGCTCTGGCACGCACTGAAGCAAAAACCGGCCCCGGCTATAAAGGTTTTGCGGTCGATTTTTCGCCGGAGATCACGCTGGAAGAAGACCTGCAGCGACGTGACCTGACCATCAATGCGATAGCAGAAGACCCCGCCGGCGGTTTGATTGATCCCCACGGCGGCCGGCATGACCTGGAAGTCCGTTTATTACGTCATGTTTCGCCGGCCTTTATCGAAGACCCGGTACGGGTCCTGCGGGTTGCCCGATTTCAAGCCCGGCTGGCCGGATTGAATTTTCATATTGCGCCGGAAACCATGGCCCTGATGCAACAAATTGTCGATAGCGGCGAGATCGACAATCTGGTTCCGGAACGGGTCTGGCAGGAACTGCATAAATCGCTGCTGACGACGCAGCCCTGGCGATTTTTTGAAACGCTGGCGCAATGCGGCGCCACCGGCAGAATATTACTACTCACCGACGAGCTGCTGGAAAAATGTAATCGTGCTTTGCGTTGCGCCAGTAACCATAGTGACGATCCGGTTGTGCGCTTCGCAGCCTGGGCCTCACCGATAGAGCTGACAAATATCAAATTAATGTGTAAAAAACTGAAAGTTCCGAAAGAGTATGCTGAACTGGCGATACTCACCCATCAGCATGGAGAATTTTTCGAACAATCCACTCAGTTGGCTCCACCGGATATACTGCAGGGTTTAAAAGCGCTGGATGCCTTTCGCCGACCGGATCGCTTTGAACAGTTTTTACTGGCTGCTGAAGCGCTCTCGCGAGCCCAACCGGGCAGAGAACAATGGCCGCACCCTCAGCGTGAATACTTGCACACGGCACGATTACAGGCGGCTGCAATCACCGCCAAGGATTTAACCAAAGTTCGTCTGGAAGGCAAAGCACTGGCGGCTGAACTCGATATACATCGGCGAGCGGCGATAGGTAAGGTGAAGCGGACGTATCGATGGGCCAAATTCAGATAGCATTGCTATCTGAATTTAGAATGGAAGTATTTGAGTAGGGAAGTATATAAGAGCGTGCTTGTTCTATACTCCCATACTGTTTTTACTATCCCCAACTCACTGCAATCATTGCTGCAACACTATCCAGATCTTCCTGGGTTGGATTAACGATACCTTCATCCGGTGGATTGAATATCGCCATCGCGTTGACCAGTTGTTGAACCTGGTCAGCCATTAAAACGTCGCCGTTCGAAGTTTCAAACTGCTCAATGGTATTAGCGTGGCTGAACCAATCATTTACTATCACACGATCATCTGTACCGATAATGGAAACTTCAAGGTCATCATCCACCTGGCTGAACCACAAGTCATTGCTATCAATACCGTTACCAAACAGAACCTGATCAACTCCGGTCAAATCGGTTGAATCTTCAATGATATAATCCCGTTCATCGCCGATACCAAACAAATACGTATCGCTACCGCTGCCGCCATAGAGATAATCGTTACCGGCATTACCAACCAGAAAATCATCGCCGACACTGCCGATGATGGTATCGTTATCAGCGCCACCGTCAATGGCACTGATACCGGTCACGGTCGTTGCACTTAAATCAATACTATCGGCCCACTCCGTACCGCCGATGACATCGTAACCACCGTTGCCATCAATGTTTTCCACACTGTTATCAGGTCCAAAGGTATTGACCCGAATGGTGTCGTCGCCAGTGCTGCCCAAAATCGTATCAATACCAGTACCACCATCAAATTCATCGTACTCATCCTCACTGCCACTGATCAGGAAGATATCATCGCCTGCTTCACCAAACAGATAATCCTGCCCGGACAAACCCATAATGACATCATCGCCCTGGGAACCGCGAATCAAG
>JAFGLM010000027.1 GCA_016928055.1 Gammaproteobacteria bacterium | reverse complement strand
CCCGATTCGGAACATCGGTTCATAGCCGAGCGCCTTACGCGCCTTGCCGATATCTGCCTGTGAATGACGAACATCGCCTTCACGGAATTCTCGATAGTCGGCGGTCTTGTCGTAGGATACGCCATTAGCAGACAACGCCTTGATCAAGGTTGCATATAATTCGTTCAAGGTTGTCCTGTCGCCAACGGCAACATTATAGACCTGATTTTTGGCAGTTTTTTCCGCACAAGCCGCCAGTAGATTGGCTTGCACAGCATTTTCAACAAAACAAAAATCACGACTGGTTTCGCCATCGCCATTGATAAAAACCGATTCGCCTGCAATCATTGCTGCAATCCACTTGGGAATAACTGCTGCATAGGCGCCATTGGGATCTTGCCGCTTACCAAACACGTTGAAGTAACGTAAGCCAATACATTTAAAATCGTAACACCGGTCAAAAACATCGGCATAAAGTTCATTGACGTATTTGGTAACAGCATACGGCGAAAGCGGCTTGCCTATATATTCTTCAACCTTGGGCAGCGCCGGATGATCGCCGTAGGTTGAACTACTGGCGGCATAGGTAAAGCTTTTCACCTGGGCATCCCGTGCGGCAACCAGCATATTCAAGAAGCCCCCGATATTGGTCTCGTTGCTGGCAATCGGATCGTTGATGGAACGGGGAACAGAACCAAGAGCTGCCTGATGCAACACATAATCAACATCTTTGCACGCTTGGCGACACGCTGCCAGATTGCAGATATCCGCGTTGATGAAAGTAAAAGCGCGCCATTGTTTGGCCGTAACCAGCGTCTGGACTTCATCGAGGTTGCGTTGATAACCGGTGGCAAAATTGTCAAGTCCGATCACACACTGATCCAGCTTAAGCAGGTGTTCTAAAAGATTTGAACCAATAAAACCGGCTACGCCGGTAATTAACCAGGTTTTTGGTGCGTCGCGCAGCATGTTAAGCAATTTCGGGTAGGCAGCCATGGTCTCTTTTCACCAGGAATCTTGTTTCATTTTTGTTTACAGACGAATATCGCTGGCTTCAACCGGCAGGATGTATTTCAGATCGTACACAACATGATTCACTTTGCCAAAAGCGCGAATGGCGGCAGCTCCCATGGCGACAAATTCACGGTGAGCTACTGCCAGCATGATAGCGTCGTAGCCGTTGTTTTGCGGGTGAGCAACCAGCGTAATCCCATATTCCTGCTGCGCCGCAACCGGATTAACCCATGGGTCATAAACGTCGACCTGCACCCCGTAATCCTGCAATTCAGCGATAATGTCGACGACACGGGTATTGCGCAAGTCGGGGCAGTTCTCTTTAAATGCCAATCCCATCATCAAAATTCTGGAACCTTGCACGTGAATACGCTTTTTCAGCATGGCTTTGAGCAATTCACTGGCAACATAGCGCCCCATATCATCGTTAATCCGGCGCCCGGCCAGAATCATTTCCGGATGATAACCGATGGACTGCGCTTTATGTGTCAGATAGTAGGGGTCCACCCCGATACAGTGCCCGCCCACCAACCCGGGCCGAAAAGGGAGAAAATTCCACTTGGTGCCAGCCGCCTGCAAAACAGCTTCGGTATCAATTCCCATGCGATTAAAAATCAAAGCCAGCTCGTTGATTAATGCGATATTGACATCGCGCTGGGTATTTTCAATGACTTTAGCGGCTTCTGCAACTTTGATACTGCTGGCTTTATGGGTCCCTGCTGTAATAATTCTGGCATAAAGCTTATCAACTAATTCGGCAACTTCCGGCGTTGAGCCTGAAGTTACTTTCTTGATCGTTGTCACTCGATGCTGCTTATCACCGGGGTTGATGCGCTCGGGGCTGTATCCGGCAAAGAAATCCGTGTTAAAAATCAACCCGGAAACACGTTCAAGAACCGGAACACAATCCTCTTCCGTGGCTCCCGGATAAACCGTCGATTCATAAACAACAATATCATTTTTCTTCAGAACTTTGCCGATGGTTTCACTGGCTCGATACAAAGGTGTCAGATCCGGGCGTTTAAATGCATCTATGGGGGTGGGAACCGTAACAATAAACAGCGTGCATTGACGCAAATCTTCAACATCTGACGTAAACGAAAGGTATTTAGCCGCCGCTAACTCGTCATTGGAGGTTTCAAGGGTACTGTCGCTGCCATTTCGCAGCTCGATGAGGCGCGCCTGATTGATGTCAAAACCGACGGTACGAAAAATTTTACCAAACTCAACAGAGAGCGGCAGTCCCACATAACCCAAGCCAATAATGCCAATGGCAACGGCATCACTATCAATAGCATCACAAGTCAACACGTTAATTCTCCATGATCTTTTTATCAAAACGGAAAAGGGGGCAGATTTATTTTTCGACACTGCACCTTAGAATGTAAATTGCTGAAAAATCCCAGCGTCTGCGCTATAAAATGGAGATGACAGCCTTAATATTCTATGTTTGCACTTGATAAATTACCAGCCCAACCCGCTGAATATGCTCAAATAAATCTGCATTTTCAACCTGGGTAAAAATGGATAGATCAAAGCAAAATGGTAGCAATAAATCATCAAGCTCAGTGCTAATTCTATTCAATATACGGAGATTAAGTTCTGGCCCCTTTAGTGTCAAATCAATGTCTGATCCGGGACGATACGTCCCCTTGGCGCGAGAACCGTAAAGCACAACCTCTTCAATCCCAGTATGGCGTGCATCTTTTACCCTGGAACCGGTTCAGCCCATCATTTTGTACACGCTTACGTTGTTTGACTCTGGCGGCGATTGATAATCGCTTGTCGAACCAGCACAATAACAACCCCGAGCATCAACCCAGCAACCGAAGCAAGAGCAAAAATTAACAGCGGTTTCGGCTTTTCCGGTTTGTCTGCGGGTGCCGCCGCCAGCCTTAAACGTGCAGGCTGAAAGGCTTTCAAATCGATATTCAGCTCTTCGAGTGTCGAAACCTGCTCCTGCAAATTTCTTAATTCGGCAATAAAAGGATCATCCCCTTTACGTTGCGCAAGGACATTTTTTTCGGCTTCCAAAAAAAGAAAACCCAGGCTGTACAAGGGCAATCCCTGGTTATGAACCCCTTGTACCGCCATATCGGGCCAAACTTCGCGCGGTTTTTCCAGATTCAGCGCCCGCGCAATACTAATTGCCTCATCAAGCTGAACGATCCTGTCTTGTCGTCTGCTCATGGCACTCTTACGTAATACCTTAATTTGATCATCGGTTTGACGTATTCTGGCGGCTTGTTCGAGCATAATTCCCGCATGAATATCGGCGACAGTTTTCTGGCGGGCCTGTTCATAAAATTGATTAAGAATGAGCGCTGTTTGTTCTGGAGAACCCCTCAAAGACAGGCTGATCGTCCGATCTTGAGTTGTCGCGTTTTTCCCCGGCTGCGACAGTGAAAAGCTCGCACTGAATTTAGCCAGCGCGTGGCGCAGCGCGGCTGACCGTTCAATTTCCGGCAAATCGTGCAATTGCGGGATGAAGAGTGTTTCCAGGTGAAATTGTTCAAAAAGATGCTTTTTTAGTTCTTCAGAAGTTAAATTTTCAGAAAACATCTGCAGCACTTTGTCCGTATCGAACTTCTGGCTTTTAGCATCCAGCAGGTGAAGTTTGTTCATTCCGAGAAGATCTATTTCTGCTGGTGGTAAAAATTGAACTGAAGATTTATACACAGGTGTTATCTGCCACACCGCAACGGCAGCCATTACCAAGCATGCCAGAACTACCGCCAAGATAATAAATTTGCCTTTATAAAACTGTGTTAGCAGCTCAAAAAGATCGATTTCATCGTCAGCAGCGTTGCATTGCCCAAACGCTGTTCTTTGCTGATCCACTGGTCTCTCCTCAAAATTGCATATTTAGTTAATGTAAAGAAAGGGCGGGTTGTGGTTTAAGCCTGTATAGCGCAAGCCTCTGCATGACATCGAAACCACACCGTCTGCACACCAGGACTATACCACAAAAGACCCGCTCCGTCTGTTTGCCCATAAGAGGGTACGCCAGAAGGCGTGCTCTTGCGCGAAGTGGATACTCTATACACTATTTACCGCAGAAATTGGCTATTTTAACCGAAAAGAATCAGATTAATGAGGATAGGGTGATGGGATTTTAAATCTTTTTTTTGACTGACCTGTCTTTGCAATAGCGGACACGGTTGATTGACCAAACGCTACGTTTTCAGCCAGCGTGCCGTCAAAAAAATACGGGAATTGTGGAACATAGCCGATGTTCGCGCGCCAATCGTCGGCATTATCAGCACTCAACGCCACTCCATCCACATAGATTCCCCCTTGATGGGGTGATAGAAAATTACTTAAGGATGTCCCCTTTTGGTTTTTTTGGCTCGACAAACTTGCTGGTGCTGTACACGCGACCATTGTTCAGGATGCCCCAGGTGCCGCCATAGGGGT
>JAFGLM010000026.1 GCA_016928055.1 Gammaproteobacteria bacterium | reverse complement strand
CCAATAAAAAGGCTTGCCACAGCGTTGCTCAGTTCGCCCAAAAAATAAACCCCAGTAATTTTTACTGGGGTTTGTCAGCAGCCTGAAAGCCGGCTTACGCCGGCTTTTTTGTTGAATGAAACAATATCACTCTACATACAACTCCTGGACTTGCGCATCCGCCCCTGCAGCACGCGACTGATCCAGTACACGCATCATCACATCGGTCTTTGATTTTGGATGTGCCTGAATAATCACCTTGGCTTCCGGTCTCTGCGCAGTCAGGCGTTTGACATTCGGTTTGACACCACCAACATCCGTCGGTGTTTCGTCAACCCAGATGCGACCGGTTTCTTCGATGCGGATTAAAATACTGGCTTTATCCGGATCATTGCTCGGCGGTGCATCTTGATCACTCTTGCCGGACATTTCCAGGCCCGCTTCCTTAACAAAAGAGGCTGTTACGATAAAGAAAATCAGCATGATAAAAACGACATCCAGCATCGGCGTCATATCGATGTCAGAATCATCATTTTCTTGCCTTTTAAATCCGTGCCTACGCATAAAAAACTGTCCTCACAATACTCGTCGCCCCGCAATGTCATCGCAGATCGGGGGCATCGGAAAAGGGGGCTAGATTAGCACAGGCCACCCGGTAAAAACCAGAGAAGGCTATTGTATTAGCCGGTCTTTTAACAGCTTATTGAGCTGAGCCGGATTAGCCTTCCCCTGAGTCGCCTTCATCGCCTGGCCGACAAAAAAGCCAAATACCTTGTCCTTGCCGGCCCGGTATTGCTCAACCTGGGCCGGATTATCGGCCAGAATTTTATCAATAATGGCTTCAATAGCCGCTGTATCGGTGATCTGTCGCAAACCACGCTTTTCTATGATTTCGTCAACGCTGCCCGCGCCTTCCCACATTGCTTCAAACACTTCCTTAGCCAGTTTGCCGGACAGAGTATTATCCGCAATACGCTTAAGTAATTTCCCAAGTGCCTCCGCCGTCACCGGACTGGCTTCGATATCCAGGCCATCTTTATTCAACGCCGCCGCCAGTTCGACGTTGATCCAGTTGGCCGCCAGCTTGGGTTCCACACCACTATCTGCCAGCACCGATTCAAAATAATCGGCCATTTCCCGACTGGCGGTAAGCTGCACCGCATCCTGCGCTGACAAACCGTATTTGCTACAAAAACGCTGTTTCTTGGCCGCCGGTAATTCAGGCAGTTCACTGTGCACTTGCTCCAGCAGCGAAGGCTCGATTTCGACCGGTAATAGATCCGGATCCGGGAAGTAACGATAATCGTTAGCCTCTTCCTTGCTGCGCATGGAGCGGGTTTCATCTTTATCGGAATCGTAAAGACGGGTTTCCTGAATCACCTCGCCGCCGTTTTCGAGAACATCGATTTGCCGTTCAACTTCATAATTGATAGCACGCTCGACGAAACGGAATGAATTCAGATTCTTAAGCTCGGCGCGGGTACCCAGTTTTTCTTCGCCTTTGATGCGCACCGAAACATTGGCATCACAGCGAAATGAACCTTCCTGCATATTGCCATCGCAAATTCCCAGATAGCGCACCAGGGCATGTAATGTCTTGAGATAGGCCACCGCTTCTTTGGCGGAACGCATATCCGGTTCCGAAACGATTTCCAGCAACGGTGTACCGGCACGATTCAAATCGATTCCACTGGCACCATGAAAATCCTCATGCAGGGATTTGCCGGCATCTTCTTCCAGGTGCGCACGCGTAATCCCAATGCGCTTATTGCTGCCGTCTTCCAGCGTAATATCCAGATAGCCGGCTTCAACGATGGGTTGTTCATACTGTGAAATCTGATAGCCCTTGGGTAAATCAGGATAAAAATAATTCTTGCGTGCGAAGACCGAACGCGACGGAATTTCAGCGCCGATCGCCAGACCAAACTTAACCGCCATTCGCACAGCTTCTTTATTTAATACCGGCAACACGCCGGGCAAGCCCAGATCAACGGCACAAGCTTGTGTGTTGGGCGCTGCCCCATAAGCGGTTGCCGCAGCTGAAAAAATTTTGCTCCTGGTCGCCAGCTGCGCGTGCACTTCAAGACCGATGACTGTTTCCCATTGCATTTTCGTTACCTACAAAAAACTGATCACATAGTGATGACTACTTGAATATGTTTGGCACTTGTTGGTGCCAGTCGGTGCGTTGCTGATATTGATGAGCCACATTTAACAAGCGAGCTTCATCGAAATGCTTGCCGATAATCTGCAAACCGGTAGGCAACCCCTGCACAAAACCGGCTGGTATTGTGATACCCGGCAAGCCGGCTAGATTGACCGCGATGGTATAAATATCCGATAAATACATGGCAACCGGATCATCACTTTTTTCACCGATTTTGAAAGCGGTGGTTGGCGAAGCAGGCCCCATAATGACATCGACTTTTGTAAAAGCCTGTTTAAAATCATCACTGATTAAGCGGCGCAATTGCTGGGCTTTTTTATAGTAGGCGTCGTAATAACCCGCCGACAGCGCATAAGTGCCGATCATAATGCGGCGTTTAACTTCAGCTCCGAAACCTTCACCCCGCGAACGTTTGTACATATCTTCAAGATCCTGTGGATCACTGACACGATACCCATAACGCACGCCATCAAACCGTGACAAATTGGATGAACATTCCGCCGGCGCCACGACATAATACGCCGGTACTGACAAAGGCATATTTGGTAAATCAATTTCCATTAATTTGGCACCCGCCACCTTGTATTCGTCCAACGCCTGCTGAATTGAGCGGGCGACATTTTGATCCAGACCGGAATCAAAAAACTGTTTCGGCAAGCCGATTTTCAACCCCTTGATACTTTTATTCAGGTTTGCGCTGTAATCCGGCACCGGTAGATCAACGCTGGTTGAGTCTTTGGCATCCAGACCTGCCATGACATTCAATAACAAAGCACAGTCTTCTGCGGTGGCCGCCATCGGTCCGCCCTGATCCAGACTGGAAGCAAACGCAATCATGCCGTAGCGTGAGACACGGCCATAAGTCGGTTTTAAACCGGTGACATTGCACAACGAGGCAGGTTGGCGGATGGAGCCGCCGGTATCGGTACCGGTGGTAGCCGGCGCCAGTCTTGCTGCAACTGCCGCTGCGGAGCCGCCGGAAGAACCGCCGGGAACGCGTTCGAAATCCCATGGATTTTTGACCGGCCCGTAAAAACTGGTTTCATTCGAAGAGCCCATTGCGAATTCGTCCATATTGGTTTTACCCAGCATCACCACACCGGCCTGCGCCAGTTTCGCGGTTACGGTGGACTCATATGGCGCTATAAAATTATCCAACATGCGCGAACCACAACTGGTACGCACACCTTCAGTACAAAAAATATCCTTATGCGCTATCGGTATCCCGTTTAATGATCCCGCATCACCCTTTTTACGTTTCTGGTCTGCTTCGATTGCGAGCTTGCGTGCCAACTCTGCAGTTGTGGTAATAAAACAGTTTAGGTCGGGATTATGCCGCTCGATGCGCTGTAAATAGTATTCAGTCAATTCGACACTGGAAAACTCAGCTTTGGCCAGACCTGTTTTCAATTCGCTCAACGTTTTTGTATGCATGCCGGATTACCTTTACTCAATAACCCGCGGGACCAGAAATAAACCGTCTTCAGACTGTGGCGCGTTAACCTGAAAATGTTCGCGCTGATTGGTTTCAGTCACGCGGTCTTCACGCAAACGCTGCACGGCATCGTGCGAATGCGCCATCGGCTCAATGCCGTCGGTATCAACCTGGTTCATCTTTTCCACCAGATCGAGAATATTGGAAAGGTTATGCGCGTAGCCTGGGATATCTTCTTCACGTATCGCCAGACGCGCCAAATGCGCTATTTTGCGGACCTGATCGGCATCCAATGACATGTTATTTACCGTAATAGAGGTTTTTTTTGGGAGGCGAAACGTTAGCATACTTGGCCGGCATTGTGGCGACAAACTCGACCATGAAGCTGATATTGGCTTCATCCGGACACTTATGTGCACTGTTTTGCAATAATCCGCGGCCAGCCTTGCGTGACGTAGGTCGCACTGCTACATTAGCGCGTCATTTTAACGCACCGACCATCCTGAAGTTGCCATCATTATGCTTTTTAAAAAAATAAGAGGTCTCTTTTCGACCGACCTTTCAATTGACTTAGGTACTGCGAATACCCTGATATATGTGCGTGGGCGCGGTATCGTCCTGAACGAACCGTCCGTCGTTACCGTGCGTATGGACAAGGGCCCGGGCGGTCCTAAAACCATCGAAAAAGTCGGTACCGAGGCCAAGAATATGCTCGGCCGTACACCTCAAAACCTCGCCACCATCCGGCCAATGAAAGACGGCGTGATTGCCGATTTCACTATTGCGGAAAAAATGCTGCAGTACTTCATCAAAAAAGTACACGACTCCAAGCTGTACACGCCCAGCCCTCGTGTTCTGGTCTGTGTACCCTGTGGCGCAACTGAAGTTGAGCGTCGTGCCATTCGTGATTCCGCCATGGGTGCCGGAGCGCGTACCGTACATTTAATTGAAGAACCGATGGCTGCCGCCATCGGCGCCGGCATTCCGGTCGATGAAGCAAGAGGTTCGATGGTGCTGGATATCGGCGGTGGCACATCAGAAGTCGCGGTTATGTCGCTTAACGGTATCGTTTACTCCGCATCAGTTCGTATCGGTGGCGATAAGTTTGACGAAGCCATTATCAGCTACATTCGTCGCAATTATGGAATACTGATCGGCGTAGCAACCGCCGAACAGGTCAAACATAAAATCGGTTCCGCCTATCCCGGCAAGGAATTGAAAGAGATGGAAATCCGGGGACGTAATCTTTCTGAGGGCGTGCCGCGCAGTTTTAGTATCAATAGCAATGAAATCCTCGAAGCCTTGCAGGAACCGCTGTACGGCATCATCGCCGCAGTTAAGGCGGCGCTTGAAGCGACGCCGCCAGAACTGGGTTCCGATGTTGCGGACCGCGGTATTGTACTGACCGGTGGCGGCGCCCTGCTACAGGACATCGATCGTCTGGTTATGGAAGAAACCGGCCTGCCCGTGCTGATCGCGGAAGATCCCCTGACCTGTGTTGCTCGCGGTGGCGGCCGGGTGCTGGAACTGATTGATGAACACGGTGTTAATTTTCTGTCCATGAATTAATCCAAAGAGTGCTGCTGCGTCTGTTATAGTTAGGCGTTCTATTTTTGGGTGGCCTTTGCCGGCATGCGATCTTTGGTTCAACAATCCGCTACTCTGACCCTGAACGCCATCTTGATGGCGATCTTCTGTGTCGTGCTGATGACGATCGATCATCGCAATGACGCTTTGAAAGGGGCCCGTTCAACCGTCGCGTCTTTTCTGGTTTATCCCATTCAATATGTTGTTTCAGCCCCCGCGAATATTCTGCACTGGTCTCGTGACAACCTCAGCAGTCGCAATACTTTGTTAGAAACAATTTCAGACCTGCATAAACAGAATCTGCAGCTAATGGCGCAGCAGCAACAGCTATTATCGTTGCAGCAGGAAAATGCACGCTTGCGAGAATTGCTGCACGCCTCCTCTCGGGTCGGTGAAGAGATTCTTGTCGCAGAGGTACTGACGGTTGACCAGGACTACTACAAGCAGCAAATCGTCATCAATAAGGGCGAGGTTAATAATGTATTACTCGGTCAACCCGTCATTGACGCAATGGGCGTGATGGGGCAAGTGATCGAATTGAATCAATATTCCGCCAGCGTGCTGCTGATTTCCGATCCCAGTCATGCATTACCGGTACAGAATAATCGTAATGGCATTCGCTCCATCGTGCAGGGCAAGGGTGATCCCGGTGAGCTCGATTTACTGCACATACCCAATAACGCCGATATCAAGGTGGGTGACCTGTTAATCACTTCAGGCCTCGGGGGGCGTTTCCCTCCGAACTACCCCGTCGCCACCATAACCGACGTTGAGATAAGGCCGGGGCAACCGTTTGCACGTGTCATCGCCAAACCTGCGGCCGCACTGGAAATCAGTCGCGAAGTGCTGCTGGTCTGGCCGGGCAAGGAAGTGAAACCATGACACTTCGCGGCCGCCGTATTCTGCTGGTTAATCTTTCACTACTGATCGCGATTGCATTGGCTATCTTCCCGTTACCCAATTGGGCGGCCGCCGTACGCCCTGATTGGGTGGCACTGGTTCTGATCTACTGGTGCATCGCTCTGCCGATGAATATGGGCTTTAGTACCGCTTTTATCTTTGGGGTACTGCTGGATATCGCAACCGGCACCCTGCTGGGACAACATGCCCTGGGTTTGACGATTGTCTCTTACGTGATTTTAAAAAATCATTCTCGTTTACGTTTGTTTCCGTTAATTCAGCAAGGCGTCATTATTATGTTGCTGTTAATGGTCAAGCAGCTTGTCTTCCTGTGGATATACGGCATGACCCACAATGCGCCGAGCAACATGTGGTTATATTTCCTGCCATCAGTAATCAGTATGATTTTATGGCCCTGGTTATTTGTTTTTATGGAAAATATTCGCCGGCGTTATTTAAATATATAAATCCAGTTCGCCCTAGGGAGCTCTGATTTATTAGCGGCAGCGACTGAGACGAGGCAAAAGCAAACGAAAAAGCGGAGTTTATCGAGAATTTGCCGCGATGCGGCCCCGCATTTTGAGTGAGCTTTTAATGAAGTATCAGAATAAATCAGAGGTTCCTAAGTGGGTTTAATACGAAAATCCAAAATACCCCAAACAAACCCCAGCAATCCAATCAACAACGGATAAAGATCCCTGTAACGAAAATAAAATTTTTCTGTCAGGGTGACTCTTTTCTGTCTTGGCGTAATGCGTTCAATAAAACCGTATTGTTGGGGTCCTATCAGTACTTTATTCCAATCATACCCGTAGCGGCTTACTACATCCGACAAGAGTAATAAATTACCTTTACTCACCTGCAACAATGATTTCGATGTAAAAGTCGGCCGTTGAAAAACATTGGCCTGATCTTCCAGTACGTTGACAAACAGATGATTGGACTCGTGCAAGACCCCGTTCCATTTGTCGCCCCAATTTAATTTAATGTATTGCAGCGGCCAGAATACCAGCATAAATACCACTGCGAAACCGAAACCACCTTTAATCAGATGCAACAAAAACCTCGGTATTGATTTTGAACGCCAGAATAAAACCAACAACGCCAACATAACAAATGCTGCTACGCCCAGAGCAATCGGCTGTTCAACAAGCAGCCGCGATGGATTTAGAAATAACAGCGCAACATCTTCCGAATCGGCAATGACATAACGAATATATTTCAAATAGAGAAAATAAAATGTAGCCATAAACGCCGCGATATAAACCAGCAGCTCTTTTTTCTGCCTCGGCACCAGCGGCAACCAGGCGCGATAACGAAAATGCCGGGTCAGATCCTCATACTTATTCCATTCGCAACGATACAGAAAAATTTCATTGCGTTTACCCTTCGGGGCAAAACTGCCGTGCTTAACCAGTGGAAAATCTTTACTCTGTAGCTTTCGGACTGTACTGGCAGACAGCAGGATCTGATTGCCTTTACCCTGGCTTTCCACCCTGGCCGCCACATTCACCACATCGCCAAACACATCGGCATCTTCAACAATCGCCTTGCCGGTATGTAATCCGATACGAACTCGCAATTGAAAACTGCGATCCTGCTGCCGCATTTCCTCTAATGCCTGCTGAATACCGATAGCCGCCTTAACCGCGTCTTCAGGATTTTTAAATGACGCCATAATGGCATCACCAATGGTCTTGATAATGCGCCCGTGAAAGTGACGAATCACCGGAAAGGTCAGGCGATTGTGCTGATCGACCATCAACCGGCCTTTTACATCACCATGCTTATCCCAATATTCGGTAGAATCCTCAATGTCGGTAAACAAAATGGTGACTGATCGACGTGATCGGTTGATCTGCCGGACAATGCTATTGGTGAGTTCGCCGTATATCGCCATACTACAGGCCTGAAATGCTCAATCTCTTATCTGAAGTTGTTTTATATGCCCATCCGCTACGGCAACAGGAGGCCGAACGAATCGCACAGCGGCTCAATCTACCACTGGGCGACGGGCAACGCAAAAACAAGTATCGCTTATATCTTGGCCCGGAAAAACTGGAATTGCAGAATCTCGAAGACAGGTCGTTCGCTCCAGCATTTGTTGATTTTGTTGAGGGTCGTGCCCGTCATCGGCGACTGTTTGGCGGTGGCAAAGGCCAACCGCTCGCCAGAGCGGTGGGGATCAAGGGCTCACGCTTACCGCGAGTGCTGGATGCCACCGCCGGATTTGGCCGTGATGCATTTGTGCTGGCCAGTCTCGGTTGCCAGGTCACCCTGCTGGAACGTTCGCCGGTTTTTGCCGCTTTGCTGGCCGATGCGCTGGAACGTGCCGCACTCAATATTGAAACTGCTGAAATTGTTAAGCGCATGAACTTGCAGTGCGTGGACGCGCAACATTATCTCAATTCATTGCCCGATAATAACTTGCCGGAAGCCGTCTATCTGGACCCGATGTATCCGCATCGCAACAAAACCGCATTGGTAAAAAAAGAAATGCGCATCGCACGCGAACTGGCCGGTGATGATGAAGACGCAGCCGCGGTGCTGGATATGGCTCTTTCCAGAACAACATCAAGGGTTGTCGTTAAACGTCCGCGTACAGCCGCCACGCTTAATACAATCAAACCCACTACAGTCATTCAGAGTGAAAATACCCGGTATGATATTTACATCACGACTGCACGGTGAATGACTTAATCAAAAGTTCCTTAGAGTGTTCCGCTATTTTTCTGTTTAAGTAAAAAAATCAGGCTCGTAGATACCTGAGTTATCAACGAGCCTGTTACGACTAATATCAGTCTTACCCTGACAAATACTAAGAAGCGAAATTGACCTGTACAGTTTTTTCGACCGGTTTTTCTACCATCTCCGTTTTAAGAACTTTATTTGTATTCGGATCAATTACTTCCCGGGGAACCTTTTCCAGCCGTAAAAGTTTTACCGGTACAGTTGTCTGTCCGGAACCGGTCGCATTCTGAACTGCGCCGATTATGTCCGGTCCTGTGGCGAGCGGAACACTGTCGAATTCCAGCAGCACATCCAGGAATCGAATCCCCGCTTTTTCCGCGGGACTGTTTTTGGAAACCGCATGTACAAGCAGACCGGCGCCTGGTGTTATACCCATTTTTTGCGATTGTTCAGGTGTAAGTGCTCCGATTTCACAACCCAACGAATGCCGGTTAAACTGGACTCCGCGTTCGATCGCCAGGGTAACAATGGCGTCACTCAGTTTTTTTAAATAAAGCTCGTTGGAAACCCTGAGTGAAACACGCCTGTCGTTTTGCAGCCAAACATCCATCCCCCACTTGTACTCTCTCGGGAAATCGGGCATGTGATACAGCGCGACATTTCTTATTTCATTAAAAGGGATCATCAGCATATCGTTTTTCTGCTGGCTTGATGTCTGGGTCTGGTAGCTGCCGCCGTAAATCGGAACATAATTCCAGCCGACAAACATGCCTCCATAGCTTGGAACGTAGGCAGTGGTCTGGCTGGTTTCCGTCCACTCCCATTTTGCCCGCAACCCGTAAGGGTCGACATCGATATTTGAAAACGGTATGCCCGCGGCCCATTCAACAAAATCCCGTTGCAGATTTTTAATCGTTCCTACCGCCTCGTCGGCAGTACCGATTTGTTGAAGCTGATAATAGAGAGTTATATACGGTTTTTGCTGCGGCCAGATGGATGACTGGCCTGTTTGGGGCACCGTAACGCAAGCGGCAAGCAACAGAGCCGCAAAAGATACAAATAAAGCGGATTTGATCGCAATTCTCATCTTTCTTCTCCTTGAATCATGCTGCCGGGCTGCGCCTTTCCTGATCGGTTTAATCGCCGCCCGACAGGACAGCGGTGTTGTTAGATTATCTTATCTTTTTGTCGTGAGCCATTCGATCGCCTCATTTCGATTTGGAAATAACCTCACCTGCCATCCACGGTTAACGCTCGCAGTCTCATAGAACTTTGAGTTTTCAAGTTCCTTTGATAGTTTTGGCAAAACAAATGCCACACGAACCCGTCGACTCATTTTTTCCGCTTCGTATTGATGAGCCGGCAAATCAAGAAGATCAACGCTCGATGCAACCAGCTCCATCTCGGTTCCATCGACCAGCGCATCGGCATCGCCATGCTTTTTACCCAGAGCTATCGCTTTGGAAGTGGACTCCCGCAATTCGTCTGCAGTGACCTTGCCGGTGTAGACAACTTCGACGAGTTGGAGTGAATGATTGTAGTTGAGGGTGTAGGGCATGGTGGTTCCTTGAAAAGGGGTTTGGCTATTTTGTTCCCTTATTCGCCTTTATTCTTAAAATATCGTTCATATACATTGAGATAGTTATTGCCAATCTGCAGACTTGTAATATCCTCGTATTTTATTTCTTCAGGCTCATCAAGCCATCGCCCAATACCAGTAAAATGTTTCATTATTATAGACTTTTCACATATCTTTTCGATAATACCAATAGTAAATTCAGGAACTTCAAAGTCTTCTTCTTCGATAATAAAATATTTGTGTTTTTCTATCGCGCTTTCAATAAAAGTCTTCCATGAGGATATGTCATATTTGGTATCGAAATTCACCTTTGTGTAGATTCCTTCAATTTTGAGTAATTCGGTCTGAAAACTATCCGTCTTTGATGTTTCTATTGACGAAATATCCTTTTTTCTAAGCGCCATCAATCCGTCGAGATTAAAGTCATAAACATAATTTAAAAGAATCAGGTCATCCGATTCGTCCAGGAGAAATCCCTGTATTTCATAATCATCGAATATATTACGTCTAACACTAATTAATTCTTTATTCATAACATAACTTCTTTTGTCGAAGAACAGTATTTCACTCAGGTAGTAGGGCGCAATAACCAAAGGGCATTGCGCCGAAATCAATCCTCATATAATAATCGACTCTCATTTCCACTCCCAGCCCAATCAGAGCCTTCTGGTAATATTTTAAATTCAATATTATTCATTATAAAAATTCGAACATTTAAACCATTCGGCGCAATGCCCTTCGGTTATTGCGCCCTACGGGCTACGGGCTGCGTGAAATCGCAAGCCAGTCACACAAATAGCTCACTCCGAATTGTTTCCCGTGGTTCCAGACGAATCGATATCGTTCTGATGTT
>JAFGLM010000025.1 GCA_016928055.1 Gammaproteobacteria bacterium | reverse complement strand
CCAGTCTAGCCGCAATCATTTTCCCAGATTGCATTCGAGTAGAGTTGTCTATCATAATTAAAAGATAAGATTATTTATGTATGTTTCACTATTATAATTTTAAATTTTTGGATTTATATATCGAATTCAAAATTTATGTACCTTTTATACTTTGTCGTATTTCAGCCACTAAAATATCAACATCATTTTATATTGCTATTCCCTATTACAGGTTATATTGACAAACTTGCTCTTAAAATGAATCAAGGACTAATGCAAAAAACTTAATCCAAGCGTAGACTACGTTGCTTATTTGACCTATTATTTTCATGAATTTAGATTGTTAAGAACATAGACGCATCCCAACTGAATATCGTCAATTTTTTCTTGACGACCTCGTTTTGTATTGTATCCTGAGCAACATTTGCAAAACAGGATTGGTTTTGATCTAATTAAATCTACTGATTTTGTGCCGATAAATTGCTCTAACCTCATCTACATTTTTGCTTTTACGATGCCTTCAACAGCGTAAGCACAGTTTTATTTATTTGCATGGATAATATAATTTCTTACAGGCAGAGCGATGATACCCTTTCAAAATCTCTCAAAATTCGATACAAGTCTGAAACACCTGACCCAATCTTGGTTGGTTGGGTTAATTTTGCTTTTATTTTTTCTTGTTTTTGCACCCACAATGTATTGGCTATGGGAAAGATGGACAATGAGCGTCTGGAGCAACGGCCATGGAATTGTAGTCACTTTGGCCATCGCTTTTCTGGTCCGTGAAGAACTGAAACATAACAGTCATTTGCCATTAGATCCTACTCCATTGGGTTTCATGATTTTGATTCCGGCATTGTTGTTGCATATGCTGGATACTGGTATCCACTCGCAACTGCTTTCCGCTTTCGCGTTAATATTAAGTTTGCCAGGATTTTCGTTACTCTTTTTGGGGAAAAGTAAAACTAAGACGATCCTTTTTCTGTTATTAGCTTTGTTTCTTACAATTCCGATTCCGCTGGCATTTACAGAATCGATTCACCTGGCGCTCCGCTATATAGCTACGGATTCCACAGTTTGGCTGTTACGCCTATTTGACATACCGGTGTACGCTAAAGACACAACAATTCAAATTGAGAATGGATCATTGCAAGTTGCCGACGCCTGCAGTGGATTCGCTACGCTCTATGCCACCGTCACCGTCGCATTATTAACGGCCTATTTATGCCGAAATACACCAAGAAGAATCATTGTGTTAGCGATCGCCGCACCACTGGCAATTTCGGTCAATATCGTTAGGGTTTTTATACTAACCCTTTTGGTCAAATGGTTCGGATTAGATGTACTTAATACATCGGCCCATGAAATTTCGGGGTTGTTCACTTTTATGGTCGCCCTGCCCATTATCTTTATTATCGGTCGGGATCAAAATCTGGATGCACACCAACACAACTTAGAGAAACTATGATGATATCACTTCGTTATGCCCATTACGTCGCGATCACTCTAGGCATAGCGCTCATTCCAACCATTATCCATAGCTATTTGGCCTTAACGCTAGCTGATGGCAGGCAAGTCAGGAATATCGATCCCGAGTTCTCCAGTTACAGTTCTAGACCCACTAAGCGCCAGCCGAACTGGGGTGAAGTGACGTTCAGTTGCTTCGATTGGCTGGAACGAATATATCTGGACTCAAACGGTCATCAGGTGCGGTTGTTCGTCGGGCGTTCCTATGATCATAAAAGCCTTTATCATCACCCCGAACTCGCCTTGTCCTACGGTGAAGACTTCAAGTTGAAACAGCGAGTCCAATTATCTGGATCGCCGGGCATACCGGTTATATTATTACGCAAACAGACGAGGCCCGGTATCGCCGCTTACGCTTTATTGTATGAGGATCAATTTATCGAACACCCTATCAGCCACCAGATCAAGCACTCGCTAAATCAGTTGTTAAATCCCCGCAAACCGCTCACGTTATTTTACGTTTCACAGCCCAATGTCGATCGAGCAATTGCTTTCAACGAAACCGCCTCCGCACAAGTTCTGCGATACGCTATTGAAGCATTCAGAAAAGACGTGGCGGTTGTTGTCGATGATTGATGAGACATAACGAAGGTTTTCACCAAAGATATCTTCCGCTTAGGGTTTCCAGGCTCTGCTTCACTGTCATTAAGTTAAGCCGTCATGTCGGCAGGGATTGCTGACATTCAGACTACAGGATATATACAATGCTCTGCCATTTCTGGCTCCTGGATTCCGGCAATCCGCTTGTGCCCCCGAAGGACGGGTATGCCGGAATGACGTGGTTAACATAAAGACGTGTATTAAGATGAGCGCACCGCGTGGGAACGATGTGCCTGGGATGGAAGTGATTTTTACCATATCCTAAGACACAAAATTTAAACAAGGGACATTCTCCGGTTGAATAAATATTGATCTGATTTAAGCCAGTAAAGAGGTGCTTAGGTCGAATTTCAATCTTCAACATCTTGAAAACACAAGGTCAACACACTTTCCCAGTGGGGCATTGTCAAATCAAAACGCTTGATCAATGAGGCACTCGACAAAAGTGAATTTTTAGGCCGAATCGCTGGCAAAGGATATTCTTCCGTCGTTATGGGATGTATTTTTTGAACTAGCAAGTGATGACCCTCTGATCCAGCTTTGGCCAACTCCACTATTTTCTCGGCAAAGCCGAACCAACTGGTTTTCCCAGCGGAAGTCAGATGATAAAGACCTGACTCGAAACGGCCCGCCAGTTTTTCATTCAGTGCCTGCCTGATAACGTGAGCGGTTGTTTCAGCGATCAACCGTGCCCAAGTAGGACTGCCCAGCTGATCCGCTATCATACGCAATTCTTCCCGTTCTTGCGCCAGTCGCAGCACAGTCATGAGAAAATTCTGCCCTCTACCCGCATAGACCCAGGTTGTGCGCAATACCAGATATTCGCAATCGATCGCTTGTATAGCCATCTCTCCGGCTAGCTTGGTTTGTCCGTAATGATTCAGGGGATTGGGGACATCTGTTTCGACATAAGCGGAATCTTTGCAGCCATCGAAAACGTAATCGGTCGAGTAATGGATCAGTAGCGCTCCAATTTTTTTTGCTTCGGACGCCAAAATGCCCGGCGCGTCACCATTGATTTTCATTGCCAGATCCAACTCGGTCTCGGCTTTATCTACCGCCGTGTAGGCAGCCGCATTGATAATGACTTCAGGTTTGAATCGTTGAATTACATCCCTAATCCGATCATGCTTAGTCAAATCTAATTCATCCCGGCCCAGAGCAATGATGGTTCCCAATGGCATCAGCGTTCTTTGCAGTTCCCAACCGACTTGGCCGTTTTTTCCGGTCACCAAAATAATCGGGCGTGTATATGATTTCATAAGAATACTTCCGCATTCCCAAATGAAACCCCAGCCTGATCTTTTGCCGATAAACAGGGCTTCCCTGCTATCGGCCAGGCGATGGCCAATTCGGGGTCATCCCAGCTGATACAACGTTCATGTTCCGGCGCGTAATAATCGGTCGTTTTGTACAGAAACTCGGTGGCATCACTTAAAACCAGAAAGCCATGAGCAAAGCCGGATGGTATCCAAAACTGTTTTTTATTATCCGCCGATAACAGTTCACCGACCCATTGTCCGAAGGTGGAAGAGTTTTTTCGTAGATCGACCGCTACATCGAACACTTCACCTGCGATAACACGCACTAATTTTCCTTGCGGTTGGCGAATTTGATAATGCAACCCGCGCAATACATTCTTTGCTGATAGGGAATGATTATCCTGAACGAAATCCACATCCAAGCCGGTTAATGAATTAAAGGTTTGCTTGTTGAAACTCTCGAAAAAGAAACCGCGGTCATCGCCATAAACCCTTGGTTCCAAAATTAAAACCTCGGGTATCGCTGTGGATATTGCTTTCATTTTTTGTTTATTGATTACTTTAAGTAAAGGGAATTAATTAACTATTACATTTATTTGCACAATGGGCGACCGGCCGACCGGTCGCAACTACGGTTAATCTTGCGATCACGTTATTTAGGATTTTGCTAAAAATGACTTCCCGATCTCTTGTGCCCTTTGGGTATCCCGGCGAGAGTATGACGATAACGATGAGTGCTCTGCGTGGGAACGATATGGCTAATCCGGGAAGTTATTGACGACCATATCCTCAGTTTTCATTCCTAAGAAGTCTCAGTAAATATTGGCCATACCCATTTTTAGCAAGAGGTTGTGCCAAAATTTCCAATTGTGCATTATCGATATATTTCATGCGCCAGGCGATTTCTTCAGGACAACAAATTTTTAACCCCTGCCTCCGTTCAAGCACTTCAACAAATTGCGCAGCTTCCAACAAGGATTCATGGGTACCTGTATCCAACCAGGCATAACCTCGGCTCATGACCGACACCTCCAATAAACTTTCCTGCAGATACCGCCGGTTGACATCGGTAATTTCCAATTCTCCGCGCGCCGACGGTTTTAAACCGGCAGCAATATCGACGACATCATTATCGTAAAAATAAAGCCCCGTGACGGCATAATTAGACTTTGGCTTAGCAGGTTTTTCTTCCAAACTAATTGCTCTGCCTTTATCGTTAAACTCCACCACGCCATAACGTTCAGGATCTTTAACCTGGTAAGCAAAAACCGTAGCTCCTTTATCGTGTTTGGAGGCTTTGGCCAGTAAACTAGAAAATTCGTGACCATGGAAAATATTGTCGCCTAGTATGAGGGTGACCGTATCGTTCCCGATGAACTCCCGACCAATGATAAATGCCTGGGCCAAACCATCGGGAGAGGGTTGAACCGCATAAGCTAGATTGAGACCCCATTGCGAACCATCTCCTAACAACTGCTCAAAACGGGGTGTGTCCTGGGGAGTGGAGATTATCAAAATATCGCGAATTCCCGCCAGCATCAGGGTCGACAATGGATAATAAATCATTGGTTTATCGTAAATCGGCAACAACTGCTTGGATATGGTTTGGGTAATGGGATAGAGGCGAGTACCGCTGCCGCCGGCCAGAATTATGCCTTTTCTACTCATGTTTTAACCTTGTTATATTTTTTGCTCAAAGCTGTATTGTGGATAGAGACTGCTGCCGAAAGCCATCGCTCATTGCCCTTCATTAAAGATGGTTTTCGTTTCGCCCTAGCCATCCTACCTACTGCTTTTATGAAAAATTCTTTAGTGTTGTTACAATCAAGCAATCATATCTTTTTCGCTTGAAACCAGAGTTCGAGCATCATCAAAATCCAGATCAATTCGCCGTAATAAGCGGCGTGGACACCTTGATGCATTTTGACGGCGTGACTGAGAAATTCATTACGAAAATAATCTCTTTTTTTCAACGAGTGAATACTGTCATAAGCCAATTCTTTCAGAGGTTGATGATCTTTTAACCAAATGCCGAAAGGCAGCCCGAATCCATGCTTGGATTTATTGATGATAGGTTCAGGCAAGAATCCATGCATCGCTTGTTTATAAAACCAGCGCAATTGCCGCCCCTTCAATTTGTCAGCCGAGGGAATTTTGCAGGATAAGTCGACAATGGCTTGGTGCAAAAATGGATATTGCACTTCCACACCAGCCATTTCACACATTCTATTGACCTTGACCAGATCATTGTCATGCAAAGTCGTTTTCCAGTCCATGTAGAGCATGCGGTTGAGCGCAGATGCATTTTCAGGTCTACTATAACAGTCGCGAAGAATTTGCAACGGGCGATCGGCATCGATCTCCATTAAAAAACTATCGGTGAAAATCTCGTCTGCTGGATGCCGATTTAAAAAATTGTAATCCTGCAAGCGGTCGGGTAGTGGCACTTCGGCCTGTTCAACATATCGTTTTGCCTTGAAAATGATTTTATTATTGAGCAGAAATCCAGGCGCATTGCACAGCCCTGTTTTCAGGCTGGATCTGGCAAACCCAGGAATTCGATAATATTTGTCAAAAAGTAGTTGTTTGGCGTAGCGCTCATTGCCAGCAAATAATTCATCACCGCCGTCCCCGGCCAACAGCACTTTAATGCCATTTTCTCCGGCCATCTTGGCGCAATAGTAAGCAGCCAACGCCGATGAATTACCGAACGGTTCGTCATAATAGGCTGCAATCTTGGGAATCGCGGCCACGGTGTCGTCCGGGGTAACATAATACTCGTGCGCCTGGGTTTTGAATCGGTCGGCCGCAATGCGAGCGTATTTAATTTCATCATAGCCTTCTACCGGAAAACCTATAGAAAAAGTTTTCGCAGCTCCCGGAAAGACCTCCGACAATGAACCGGCGACGGTCGAACTATCCAAGCCGCCGCTTAAAAAAGCGCCCGTTTT
>JAFGLM010000024.1 GCA_016928055.1 Gammaproteobacteria bacterium | reverse complement strand
CTGAGCATCTTCAGCATCCCCTTTAAAAAACAGCTTCATCATAAAAAAAGTCCCCGCCAATGGCGAGGACTTTGTCAGCAGCCTGAAGGCCCTGACAGGGCCTTTTTTGTGCCGGAGGCGGCTTGGCGTTGCAAGTGACCGTCCGGTTCAGTAGAATGCCCGACCCGTTGTGATCAACGGCTTAAAAGTAGTTTTTTAAAACAAACTTCTCCTTGCCTCACCACCGGCCGGCCGGATTGGGAGGCTGATAACCCGTAAGGAGCGTCTATGCGACATTACGAAATCGTGTTTCTGGTCCATCCTGACCAGAGTGAACAAGTACCTGCCATGATCGAGCGCTATCGCGCCACGATTGAAGCCAAAGGAAAGATTCATCGCCTCGAAGACTGGGGGCGTCGTCAATTGGCGTATCCAATCAATAAGATTCTTAAGGCGCACTATGTCCTGATGAATATTGAGTGTGACGCTGGGACACTGGAAGAACTCAAGAGCGCTTTTCGTTTTAATGATGCCGTTTTGCGCAATCAGGTGATTGCCCGCAACAGTGCGATCACAGTGCCTTCACCAATGATGAGCGCCAAGGAACGTGAAGAACGTGAAAATGCCGGTCGCAAACCTGCGCCGGGCATTGAGGACGACGGTGATATCGATGTTCTGGAAGCGGTGACCGCGGATGATGAATCTGCGGAATTTGAAACCGGGACTGAAGTGGAAGAAGAAGCCAAAGGCGAATCTGACACTGAAGAACAAACAACTTCCCAGGACTAAACTTAATTTTTACAGGACATTATCATGGCTGCATTTTTTAGACGTCGTAAATTCTGTCGCTTCAGCAGTGAAGGTGCCATCGAAATTGATTATAAAGATCTCGATGTATTAAAAGCATACATTACTGAAACCGGAAAAATCGTTCCGAGTCGCGTAACCGGTACTGGCGCAAAATATCAACGGCAACTGGCTACCGCCATCAAACGCGCCCGCTATCTGGCGCTGTTGCCCTATACCGATTCGCACGAATAGTTAACAGAACCGATTGAGCAGGGTTCTAATAACCGCCAAAACGTCTGGTTTGGCGGAGTGACGAGATGATTGGATTGGCCCAGTTTGTTATGCGTGGCCGTTCGCAGGCAGTGCTGGTTATCAGTGTTTTTGCATTGTTTGGGTTGCCAGTGTGGCCGTTACTCGTATTTAGCGGTGCTGCGTTGACCCTGGTGACATTGAGCAACCAGTTGAATGTGACATTATCAGTATTGGCTTTTGCTTATCTGTTTTGCACCTTCATTCTGGTAACTGTTGGCGCATTTGAGATCAGTTTTTGGTTGTTAGTGTTTTGGGTGCTCGTGCTGATCAGTGCGGAGGTCTTACGAAGAAGTAAGAATCTTGCGCTAGCAATGCTGGTAGTTTTGATCGTCGTTTCATTTGGAGTGTTGGTTTTTTTTGCCGTCGTTTCAGAACCAATAGCACTGTGGCATGAGGTTCTCACGCAAAATAAGCTAGTTTCCGAATTTGCAGCTCAGATTGGGTGGACGCAGGAACAGATCGATTTGGCAGCAGTACGCATGACGGGTATTGTTGCCTTCTGGAGCTTATTGGTGCTGATGACTAGTCTGTTGATTGGCCGTTGGTGTCAGGGACGACTGGTGAATCCCGGTGGATTCAGACGAGAATTTCATAATCTGCGTCTGGGTCGGATTTTATCGATCATCGCCGTATTATCGGTTGTGGTTGCGGAAATTTTTAAAACACAGTTAATGATTGCACTATCGGTGGTTCTGGTTTCGGTTTACCTGTTTCAGGGTTTGGCGGTGATCCATGCGTTTACGGCGGATCAGACTAAACGCAAACTCTGGCTGGTTGTGTTTTACATTTTGTTGCTGATGTTTCCGCAAATTGTTGTGATGGTATCGTTGTGGGGCATTGCCGATGCCTGGTTGGACAGCCGGCGGCGCTGGCTGGAAAAGAGCCGGTAGTTATCCAATAAGTGAACCGCGGAAGTTTTTCCGCATATAAACACTGACGCAGTGTATGAATTGAAAGAAGAGGTGTTGTGATGGAAGTCATTTTACTTGATAAAGTAACTAACCTGGGTACGCTCGGCGATAAGGTTAAGGTTAAAAACGGTTATGCGCGTAATTTTCTGATTCCCAGCGGTAAGGCCAAACCGGCTACTGCGGAGAACATCAAGGAATTTGAAGCAATCCGCGCGGAACTGGAAAAGAAAGCCTCCGATGCAACTGCTGCCGCAATGAGCCGTAAGGAACGTATCGAAGCCTTAGGCAGTTTAACCATTAAGGCCAAGGCTGGTACCGAAGGGAAGTTATTTGGATCGGTTGGAACCTTCGATATTGCTGAAGCTTCAAAAGCCGCAGGCATTGAAATTGAAAAAAGTGAAGTACGTTTACCATTGGGTAATCTACGCGAACTCGGTGAACACGAAGTCAGCATACATTTGCATGGCGAAGTGGACGCGAGTATTAAAATTATTATCGAAGAGGAAGTGGAAGGCGAATAATCCTTCAGATATAAATTTTTTTAAAAACGCGCTCACTTTGCCAGTCTTAGTGAACGGCGCGATTTTTGCTTCTATCCTTTACAGTGCCTTGTATAACCGCAGATTGTCTGTTTTTATTATTTACACACAATTAATGCACAGCTCATCCACAGGACGAAATTATCTGGTTGTGCTCTAATAGCCAGCCAGATTTTTGCGAATCTGTCCCCGAAATGAAACACGATGGCATGAGAAATATGAGAGCCGGCGGTTTGTAGTCAAGAGGGGTTATGCAGTAGCATGGATTTATTACTGCAGGGGGGTGGCGTAATCAAAGAGTTTCGGGCGCTATATTCAGGTTTCATAATTCATGGATGGGTTATGTGAATTCACTTTAACGATGCGGGTACGTTATGGTGCAGCTGGTTCATTCATCAGAACATCAAGAAGAACTGATACATCAGTCTTTCCGGGTACCTCCACATTCAATTGAAGCCGAACAGTCTGTATTGGGCGGACTTATGCTCAGTAATGATGCCTGGGATACTGTCGCTGATCGGATTTGCGAAGAAGATTTTTACCGGCGTGATCATCGGCTGATATTCAGGGCGATTGCCGATCTGGCCAATCAGGACAAACCGCGAGACGTGGTAACCTTGTCGGAATGGCTATCACAACGCGGTGAACTTGATCAGGCCGGTGGTATGGTCTATCTCGGTACGCTGGCAAAAGACACCCCCAGTGCCGCCAACATCAAAGCCTATGCCGATATCGTGCGTGCGCGTTCGGTATTACGGCAATTGATACAGGCCGGGGAAGAAATTGCAGGCAGTGCCTATGACCCGGGTGAACGCAGCGTCAAGGACATTCTCGATGACGCTGAACGTTGTGTGTTTAAAATTGCCGACCAGGGCACCGCAGGACGCCAATCCTTCCAGAATATTAAAGATTTATTGACCAAAGCGGTTGACCGGATTGACGAGCTTTTTAACAGCGACGATCCGATCACCGGTGTCGCAACCGGCTTTGATAAATTCGATGAACTGACAGCCGGATTGCAGCGTTCCGAGTTAATCGTCGTAGCCGGCAGGCCGTCAATGGGAAAAACCAGTTTTGTGATGAATATTGCCGAATACGCGGCGATTAAACAGAAATTACCGGTTGCAGTCTTCAGTATGGAAATGGGCGGTGAGCAGCTGGCCATGCGCATGATTTCTTCATTGGGCCGGATCAACCAACAGAATTTACGCACCGGTCGACTGGAAGATTCGGATTGGCCGCGTATTACTTCGGCGATTGCCATGTTGTCCGAAGCACCGTTATTTGTCGATGATACACCGGCTTTATCGCCGACCGATTTACGCGCCAGGGCGAGACGCATTAAACGCGAACACGGTCTGGGACTCATTGTGGTGGATTATCTGCAGTTGATGAGTGTGCCGCAAACCAAGGAAAACCGTGCGACAGAAATTTCTGAGATTTCGCGTTCACTCAAAGCGCTGGCGAAAGAACTGAATGTTCCGGTTGTCGCCTTGTCGCAGCTGAATCGCAGTCTGGAACAACGCCCTGATAAACGACCACAAATGTCCGATTTACGTGAATCCGGTGCCATCGAACAGGACGCGGATGTGATTGCCTTTATTTATCGCGATGAAGTTTATAATGAAGACAGTCCGGAGAAGGGCACCGCCGAAATATTGATCCGCAAACAACGTAACGGTCCTACCGGTATGTGTCGTTTGACATTTTTGGGTCAATACACAAAATTTGAAAACTACGCACCGGAAATTTACAGTAGCGACCATTAATTTAAATTGTATTGATATTCGAAACACAGGGGACTACCTTGACAGCCCGTATTGCATGCGCAGAAATCAATTTAGCTGCCTTGCGTCATAATTTCAGTTTGGTTCGTCACCATGCAGCGCGCAGCCGAATTATGTGTGTCATCAAAGCCAACGCTTACGGGCACGGCATGTTGCAGGTCGCTGAAACTCTGTCGGAAGCTGATGGATTTGCAGTGGCCTGTGTTGATGAAGCCATTACTCTCAGACAAAACGGCATTGAAAAACCCATTACCATCTTTCAGGGCTTTGCTGATGAAGCAGAGCTTGCAGCTTGTTCTGAATATTCTTTGTGGCCGTTGTTGCATTGTGATGCGCAGTTAAAATTGTTGCAGGTCACAAAAAAACGACGCCCGGCCGGAATCTGGCTAAAACTCAGTTCAGGTATGAATCGACTGGGTTTTGCCTGTGAACAAGCACAGTTGCTTTGGCAGGGTCTGATCAAGCTGGAAGGTATTCAAAGTGTGGGCCTGATGACGCATATGGCCTGCGCAGATGAAGGGTCTGCTAAAAACCCGGTGACTGACTTTACGCTAAAACAAATTGACCGGTTTATGCAAAACACGCAACAACTGGCCGGAGAAAAAAGTCTGGCTAATTCCGCGACTTTATTGAGTTGGCCGCAAGCGCAGGCGGATTGGGTAAGGCCCGGTATCATGTTATACGGGGCCTCGCCGTTTTTGCCCGGTATTACTCACAATTGTGTCAATGAGTTAAAACCGGTCATGCGCTTAACGTCACGCCTGATCGCGATCAATCAGCTCCGCAAGGGTAACCCGATAGGTTACGGTTGTAGTTGGCATTGCCCTGAAGATATGCCGGTTGGTGTGGTGGCCATCGGCTATGGTGATGGTTATCCACGACATATCGATGCACATGCATCGGTATCGATTAATAATCAATGCGCAGCAGTGGTCGGTCGTGTGTCGATGGATTTGCTGACAATTGATTTGCGTAATATCGCCGCTGCAGTCGGCGATCAGGTTGTATTGTGGGGACCTGAACTGCCGGTTGATGATATAGCCCGCAGCGCTGAAACCATCGCTTACGAATTAACTTGCGGCATTTACGGACGTGTGCAATATCGCTATATCGATTAATGGTTTCATTTATGTTTAATTGAAAGCGGAAAAGTTATAATGGCACTTGAAAACAAAAGGGGAGGCAATCAAATGAAGTTTCGTTCGTGTGTGCGTTTCTATTCGGGTATTGGTCTGGTTGCTTTTCTCCTGTTATGTAATATTGCCTTGGCAAAAGAAGACACGATGTATCAGTCTGACTCAGCCAACACCGGTTATTATAGCGAGTACGATTTACGTGAGAATGTTGCGCTTGACTGGACCTTTGAAATAGGCGCTCCCAGCCGCGCGACACCGGCCGTTGTGAATGATGTGGTTTATTTTGGTGCGGATGACGGCTATCTGTATGCGATCAACAGAGAAGAAAAAACACTGATTGGTCGTTTCCGGTCCAACGGTAAAATCGAATCAACGCCGGTGATTGACGGAGAGGTCGTTTATCTCAGCAGCCAGGATGGTAATGTTTATGCTATCAATATGCTGAAAAAACTCAAACGCTGGCGCTATAAAACCGGTGGTTTGATTCATGCTTCACCGACTTTATATAAGGATCTTGTTTTTATCGGCAATATGCAGGGGCAGGTCATTGCCATTGACGCGGTTAGCGGCGAACAGCAATGGCGTTTCGATGCGACCGCACCGGTCTATGCCACCATAGCGGCAGACGATGGGTTAGTGGTGGTTGCTACCACGAAAGGCCATGTGTTTGCATTAGATCATAAGACCGGTCTGCAACTATGGTCGTATCGTGCAAAAAATGCGATACGCTCAGCACCGGTTATCAGTCGCAAGCGGGTTATCTTCGGCAGTGATGATCACACCGTGTATATGCTGGATACCAAGAGCGGTCAACTAGTATGGAATTTTCGAGTCGCGGCAGAAGTTAGAACCTCACCTGCAGTGCTGAAAAAAATAGTCGTTGTTGGTGACAGCAAGGGCGGAGTGTATGGCATCAATGCCAGGACCGGCGAGAAACTTTGGGAAAATAAAAGTTTTGGAGCGATTGAACAATCTCCAGTGGTGACTTCCGATGTTGCTTACATCACCAGTAACGACGGAAATGTTTACGCGTATAAAATCAAAGGCGGTTCGATACTGTGGCAGTACCGCATCAGCAGCCGCGATGCCTCCGGGCCGGTGATTTATGACGGCAAAGTTTATTTAACAACTGGCAGCAAAAAGAACTTGCTGGTGTTGAAGGAAGAGTAAAAAAATGCCGTAGCCTGGATGGAGTGAAGCGGAATCCGGGAAATAAAAACCCGTAGGTTGGACTGAGCTTGCGAAGTCCAACAATCATCACACAAACCCATGCAACAATCTGTTGGGGTTCGTGAACTCACCCCAACCTACAACTCAAAAAAGATTTATTTTGACTATTTCCACGCATCCCGCCGACACACCCCCCTCGCATCGCAATAACTACATGTGATTTCATCGCCGTGCGCCGGCAGGGGCTCGTTGTTACGGATGCGTTGCATTAAATCGATCAAACGATCTTTTACGGCTTTTTGTAGTGTTTTAAGTTCTTCATCAGCCACTGTATTTTTATCGTTGACACCGTTGCGGCCATCAACACCGATATACTGAACGGAACTGACATGCTCGAGCAATAAACTGTAACTGACCAGCTGTACTTCTTCGCCGCTGAGGATGTCATCCGGTTTTGGTAACACGCCGGTTTTGTAATCAATGAGATTAATCGTGGCATTTTTCTTTTCGACACGGTCAATGCGACCGCGCAGACTGACATGTTCAGCCAGTGTAACGTCGCCGCGTTTTTCACCTTCGACAATTTGCCATTCAACGGCGTGTTGAATCTGCCAATCGATGTAATCCGGAATAAACTCCAGCCAGCGTTGCAGCCAGCCGCGATGTTGAAAGTTGTCTTCGATATCCCGGAAAAAAATCTGTTGCGAGATTTTGCTCAGCGTCTGAATGGCCTGGTCACGATTGTTTGCATCAATCGTTTGTTTAAACGGGCCGTGCAGCTTATTGATACCGATATGAAAGGCTTCCAGACAGGTGTGCACCAGATTGCCGTAATCGGATTTCTGCAGCGCTTCGCGCACTTCGTCCAGCGGTTCGAGGTGCAGGATATCCTGAATATAAAACTGGTAAGGACAGTTGATGAGTCGCTGGTGGGCGCTGACGCTGAGTTCAGTTGGTACATCAAGCGGCCCTACGGAGGGTTTGGGTTGTTGTGGCATCGTGACCGGCACACTGTCATCAGTTTCACTGGGTATCAGTTGTGGTTGTTGTAGCCACTGTTTAAGTGCCTGCGGTTCCAGTGTTTCGCCATAAACCTGTCGATGAAATAATTCCAGGGTACTGACCCAGTGACTGGCGCTGACCGGTTCGCCCTTTACCTGCTTTTGCCAGAGCAGCAAAGTGGATCGACTGTTCTGTAACAACTGTCTGAAAATCGTTTCTTTTATACGCAATTCTTTACTACGATCCGGGAGTCCTAATGCAGCACGCACCGATTGATTGAAAAAGGGCAGATGAGTACTGTTGCCGGGCAGATGTTGTTCGTCGGCAGCAGCGATGATCAGCGAATCAAAAGACTGTAAATAACTTTGCTGCAGGCCCAGTAAAATAACATTGTGATGGGCGTCCGATTCCGGCCGAAAATATTCAGTTTCCAGTTTTCGACCGATCCAGTCGCGCAACTCCGGCCAGTTTATTGGTATGGATTGTTTTTCGGCAGCCTGTTGCAGCTTCAGCAATGTCTGCAGTATTGAATCCGCAGCTGCATCGGTTTGAAAAAACGTGGTGCGGGATAATTGCTGCAAGCTGGTGATGAGCAGCTCAAGCGCGGTGACGGTGTTAAATCTGTGGTTGAGTAGAGGTAATAATGATTCGGCGGTTCGGCGAAATTGTTGCAACAGCGCCAGTAAATCAGTCCGCGTCTGATCGGTCCAGTGTTGCAGACGCCGTGATCGAAATTCAATCGCATTGGCATATCGGTCCAGACCACTGCCGATATTTTCATGTAGAACAATATCGTTTTCGAAACGATAAATCAGTTTTAAAAGCGGATCGTTTTCCGATTCGATCATTAAAGGCGATTTCAGCAGATCGAGAAAGGCATGATGTGGAAAGTCCAGTTCGATGCATTCCAGCCAGCTTTCCAGCACCGTTGCCGCGCGGGTTGTCGATAACGCCCAGCCGACCGCATCGTGCAAAAAAATCTGACTGCGTTCCAGTAATGCGCGAATGCGGCGTGCCATTAATCGGTCTTCACAGACAATGCCAATTCGTTGATCATGATTGGCCAAAGCGGCGCGGATAAACAAAGCGCTGGCCTGCGCCTGCTGTTCGAAATTATCGACCCCCAGAATATGCAAGGTGTTGGCGACCGGACTTTGCGTAAGCTGTGATTTGAAGTCGTTGATTCGCTGTTGCAGATTGTTCTGCTGCCAGTTATAGCAGGCGTTTAAAAAAACACTCAGCGGTTTTTCAGAAGTTTGATTTGATGTACAAAGGCCCAGCTCAGGCAGAACCTGAGCGGGCATTCCGTTGCCCGTTCGTAAAACAGTGAGCTCGGCGTTGGCGGCCAGTTTGTTCAACCATTGCTGTTCTGCTTTACAAAGATCCAGCCAACCGAGCATAAAAATCGGTTTATCGCCGCTAATATTTTCCAGACTGCTGCTGAGTTGCTGCAGATAATACTGAGTCGGATCAATAAGCTGTTCATCGTGTAATTGTTTTTGCCAGGCTTGCCATAATGTCAGCACCAGTCGTGCTTCACGTTGCAACGAAGGATTATCGGTTGATACCCGATACGCCTGCGCCAGTTGTTCGACAAAGCGTTCACTTGATTCCGGTAAATCAATCTGATTCAGAACCAGTTCATCAAACAGATGTAACAGGTTTTCCGCCAGCAACCACGGGCTGCCGTTGCCATAGAGGGTTGGGTGGTGTCGCAGTTCATTCACCAGAATCAACACGCGTTCTGTTGTTGATAAAACTCGTTGCATCACCGGTTGCGCATGCTGAGCAGCAAATTGTTGCAGCGTCATCATGCGAGGTAACAGCAAGGCTTCATACCCGAGTTGTTCGGCTTTATCCAGCAACGCGGCTTGTAACAGCGCAGCAGCCTGCAAGGCCGGCATCAGGATTGTAATTTCAGATAGATCGGGCAATTGATCACGACAGCGTTCGCAGATATGAGCAGCCGCCTGCTGCAGGCTGTCGCCGTCAGCGCCAAGTGCAACAATGTGCTTTTCTGTCAGTTCAAAATTCATGCGCAATCATGTTTTCGACGGTTCAGTGATCTGAATATCGGATTCCGGTGTCCGTTCGCTTTATGCCCAAGGACAACAATAGTATCATGCGCAAGCTTAGTACCATGTCGCCGTCGCGGAGGAACTGCATGACCAGCGTACGCAAAGCTGTATTTCCCGTGGGGGGTTTAGGAACGCGATTCCTGCCAGCGACCAAAGCCAATCCCAAGGAAATGCTGCCGATCGTGGACAAACCGCTGATCCAGTATGCGGCCGAAGAGGCAGTGGCGGCGGGTGCGGATGAACTGATCTTTGTGACTGGTCGGGCCAAACGCTCAATTCCCGATCATTTTGATAAGGCCTATGAGCTGGAAGCCGAGCTGGAACACGCAGGTAAGACAGACTTGCTGGAAAAGGTGCGCGGTATTGTGCCGGCCCACGTCACCTGCGTATATACGCGCCAGGCGGAAGCTTTAGGCCTGGGTCACGCGGTACTGTGTGCGAAAAAACTGGTCGGTGATGCCCCCTTCGCAGTGATTCTGGCGGATGACCTGATTCGTGGCGAGGGCAAGCCGGTCTTGTCGCAGATGGAAGAGGTCTTTCGTTTTGAGCGCAGCAGCGTTATCGGCCTGCAGGAAGTCCCGCCGGAGGATACCCAAAAATACGGTATCGTCGAAGGCGTGGCGCGGGGTGACGATTTGACCCTGTTGCAGGGGATTGTTGAGAAACCGAAACCGGCCGACGCGAAAAGCAATCTGGCGGTGGTGGGTCGCTATATCTTCACGCCGATGATTTTTGAAATGCTGGAGAAGGTAAAGCCTGGGATGCACGGCGAAATTCAGCTGACTGACGCCATTGAAATGTTGCGCAAGGTGGAATCGGTACTGGGATATCGCTTCAAGGGCCGACGTTTTGATTGTGGCAGTAAACTGGGCTATCTACAGGCCACTGTCGAGTACGCTCTCGAGCATGAGGAGATCAGTGAGGGATTTAGACGTTATCTGGAGACGTTGAAATTGGCTTGAGGATTGCGGTCAGCATCAATACCCGCCCCGCGGCAAGGTCGGAGCCGGTGAATTCTCCTTTGTTGACCGAATTGCGCTGAAAGCTTAACATACGGCCCCTTTCGTTCCCCGGTAGCTCAGTCGGTAGAGCAGATGACTGTTAATCATCGGGTCGGCAGTTCGAGCCTGTCCCGGGGAGCCAATTAAATCAAGGCCGGCATATAACCGGCCTTTTTTATTTGACATATTGGGGGCACGGATTCCAAAGCCAAACTACCCGGATTCAAAGTCTAATGCTGAAGGCTCTACGAAAAAAACTACGCAAAGGGTTTGTTGTTAAAAATGCAGATGACAGCCGAAGCCGTCGATTGGTTGTTGTGATTGAGTGTATCCTGAACCAAAATGCTCGAGACCTTGGGGCGGCAAATTTTCCAGCAGTTTGCCAGCCGATATTAAGTCTATGTAACGAATACGATGTTGGAATTATACAAATCCCTTGTCCCGAAATCAGGTTTTTAGGTTTCGAGAGAATGCGGCAAGAAGGTCAATCAATTAGAGACGCACTCGATACGTGTGCAGGCCGTGATTGTTGTCGAAAGATAAGCGTAGAAATCGTGAACCGAATCGAAAGCTATCTTGACCAGGGTTATCAGTTATTATCAATTCTTGGTGGCAATCCGAGGAGTCCAGGATGCGCGGTTCATTCTGAAAACGGAACTCTACTGCCCAGTTCAGGTGTACTTATGAAAGAACTGCAGAACGAACTTCGACAAAGAGGTGTTGAAATCCCTTTTAGAGGCATCCGAGATTATAATTCGAAAATGTTTGCACAGGATATTGAGTGGCTGCGTGAGCTTTTCTCTAATCGTTTGAATTTGGTGCATCCATAGAGAAATATTTAATCATCGTATATCGCACGCATATGAAGGATTGTTATGGATTGGAATCATGAGATTCTGGCCAGTCTAATCTGGCTGGGTAAAGCCTTTGTTATCAGTTCAATTGGTTTTGGTATTTTTATCTTGCTGATTGGTCGCTTCACTGAGTGGGGGCGCCAGTTTGTCCGTCTTAGCCTGGGTTATTTTTATTTCCGTCGGAGCATCGCACCTCTGTTGTTGCTGGCACTGATTGTTTTTATGGCCTTGTTTTCGGTTCGAATGAATGTATTGTTTTCATTCTGGTACAACGGGTTTTACAGTGCTATGCAGGAACTCGATGCCAAAATGTTCTGGTTTATGTTGATTGTCTTTGCTGTACTGGCGACGATACATGTGAGCCGCGCGCTGATTAATTTTTATATTCAACAGCGTTTTCTAATCCATTGGCGTATCTGGTTGACCGGTGAACTGGTGGAGCTGTGGCTGAAAAACCAGGCGTACTATCGAAGTGAATACACCAGTGAAAAAGTCGATAACCCGGAGCAACGTATCCAGCAGGATGTGGATAGTTTTGCTTCCATTTCATTGTCGCTTTCGATCGGATTGCTGGAATCCGTCGTTTCGCTATTCGAGTTCACCATCATTCTATGGGGATTGTCGGGAGCCTTGTCGTTGTTCGGTGTCGAGATTCCCCGGGCGATGATTTTCATCGTTTACCTTTACGTTATTATTGCCACGGTGTTTGCAATCAAAATCGGTCGACCATTAATCAGATTGAATTTTCTAAATGAACGCTTTAACGCCAGCTTCCGTTATGTGTTGATCAGGTTGCGGGAGTACGGTGAGAGCATAGCCTTCTTTGGCAGTAAAGATGTTGAACGCGTCGGTTTAATTAAACGCTTTAACGATGTCATCAGCAATACCTGGGCCATTGTTTTCCGATCGCTGAAGTTTCAGGGTTTTAATTTGGGCATCAGTCAGATCGCGGTGGTGTTTCCGTTTATTATTCAGGCACCACGGTTCCTGAGCAAACAGATTACTTTAGGCGATATGATGCAAACCGCTCAGGCATTTGGCCAGGTTCAGGATGCTTTGTCCTTTTTCCGCAATGCCTACGATAATTTTGCGGCCTATCGCGCAGTTGTGAGTCGATTGATCGGTTTTCTTGATTCAATCGATGCGGTGGACCGGTTACCGAAAACCCAGACCGAGTATGTTGCGGAACGTTTTTCTGTTTCGTCATTGACGGTCAATACGCCTGCCAGCGTTGCATTAGTACAAAATCTGAATGTGGATTTACTTCCTGCCCGATCGCTGCTGATCCGAGGTCGATCAGGTGTTGGTAAAACGACTTTATTGCGTGCCATAGCCGGTTTGTGGCCCTACGTTGATGGAAACGTTACGCGTCCATTTGGCAAGGACTGTTTCTTTTTACCGCAAAAACCCTACATGCCCCTGGGGACATTGCGAGCGGCACTGTATTATCCTTCAACACCGGAAACCGGCGAACAGGCGGCGGCTGTGCTGCAGCAATGCCATCTCGGTCATCTCGTTACTCAGTTGGATGTTGAAGACGACTGGACGCGCATTTTATCGCTGGGTGAGCAACAACGCCTTGCTATGGGACGTGTGTTACTCAATCGTCCGCAACTCGTGTTCCTGGACGAAGCCAGTTCGGCCATGGATGAAGGTCTGGAACATACGATGTACCGTTTGTTACGCGAATCATTACCCGATGCAATCTTGGTCAGTGTCGGGCATCGCAGCAGTCTATTGGATTTCCACACACAGGAGCTGGAACTGTTGGGTAACGGTGAGTGGCGATTGGGTGAAATCGCAAGTGGCTAGATTTTACATATTAATAAGCAGGAGGGATTTCATGAGAACGATATTTTTGTCTGGATTACTGATGGTTGCAGCCGACTGTTTGGCAGGTGGAACGGCGACGGGTAAAGTGATAGAAATTCGGGCTGCCACCAATACTCCGGCTGTTTTATTTATGGTGGACGCAGAGCTAACGGATACCCCGAAATGCAATGAATGGGAAATGCTGGCGATTGATCTTTCGAAAATAGGTGGTGATGCTATGTTACAGCTTGTAAAACTGGCGAAAGAGCATGCTTACACTATTGAAGTAACCGGTCTGGGCACCTGTTCTGTACACTGGAAATCGGAAGATGTTAAGGAGATTACTATCAGATAGCCGTCCCATGAAAGCGGGGAAATAGTTGCCAATTTTGATAAATGCAATTTTTAAAAAACTGAACTTTTATCGTCCGCAATACCCTTAGTTACGTTGTCAGGTTTATCGATTTATTTGGAATATTCTCGGGGTGGTTGCAGTAGCTCCGAAAATAGGAGGTAGCTTATGTCAATAAAAACTATTGTTTCGATGGTTATATCCGTTTCAATGCTACTCACTGCCGGCCTAGTTTTAGCCGGTACGCCATCGCCTGAAGGTGCGCAGGTATCTATCATTTCCCCTAAAGACGGTGAAACGGTCAGCAGTCCGGTAACAGTAAGGTTCGGTCTGAAGGGAATGGGAGTTGCGCCTGCCGGAGTTGATCTTCCGAATACCGGGCATCATCATTTGCTGATTGATGTCGCCGAACTGCCGGCTCTGGATAAGCCGTTGCCTGCCGATGCACAACATAAACATTTCGGCGGTGGGCAAACCGAAACCACAATTGAATTATCGTCCGGGGAGCATACCTTGCAACTCATTATGGGCGATAAAATTCATATACCGCACATTCCTCCCGTTATTTCGAAAAAGATTACGATCACGGTGAAGGATAAGTAAAAGCTTTAGCCGCTAATGAACGCCAGTCTATTTTTCGTGTCCTTTGTGACTTCGTGGTTGGTTTTTTAATTTTTTATTCCAGTCCGAGTAGTTTCGTAATACTCCAAACTGCCTGTCCATAGCCTTCTTTAAAGTACAGACCGATTTGAGCAATCAGTGAATAGGCAATACCAAACTGTGCTAACGCAAAACCGGCAATGGTAAATTGGCTGATACTAATTACGCCAAATCCAAACTGCGTAATGGTCACGATACCCATGCCAAACTGACCGATCGCAATTACACCTTTGGCAGGCACCGGCATTCTGTTGGGACGATATTTAAACGAAATATGCAGGAATGGCATGCCGAACATCTCGGTTTTGGATTTGTATTCATAACCCCAGCCATCCCATTTTTCTTTGCAGGGATAGGGTGCACCACAATGCGGGCAGGCAAAAGCCTGTTCACTGATTTCTTTCTGGCATTCGCGACACGTTTTCATAGTTACCTCGTATATCAAGAGCACTGACCACTTCGCAGGGCTTCGATCAAACTGATATAAACTTCATGATTTTGATTGTCAAGATGATCGCGTATCCATTGCTGACTTTTTCTGGACAGAACCCAGCCTAAAGCCGGTTCGAGTCCGCGGGTTTTATAAAATCGAAAATGGAAAAAACAGGCATGGTTGTTTTCCGGATAGTCTTCAGTCCAGCGATACAGATTAATCAGTTCCATCACACCGCGTGCACCGCGGGTTCTAAACATGGTTTTAATCGGAGCCAGTGTTTCATTGACAGCTCTGGCCACAACTGCTGTGGGCTGATAATCACTCGATAATATTTTTTCCGGTATCTGGGTATCGTTACTGATTTGAATCACGATTGGCTTTAACTGAATGTGTTCCTGCGCTGCTTTTTTGGATAACCACCTTAATAAATCGTGTGCGCTGGCCGCGCCGTAATTTTCAAAGTAACCACCGTCGACCAGATGCGTATTGTTCAGTGATGGGAGCTTTGCTTCAAATTGACATCGATCAGAACTTATACGCCCGGCTGGACTGATATAAGTGAAGCGGGCGCTGTTATGTGCTGCAGTACTGACTGGAATATCGCAGGGTACAATATCAAAGAAATCATTGGTGTCCGGAAATATTTCACGATCGATTCGCATGGCGCTGGTGATAATGCGCGCACCGGTTTCTTCGTGTGTGCTGTTGGACAACAGCAACGGTAACCAGTTTTTATTCTGGTTTGACCATTGCTGTGTAAAAGCAGCACCGAAGGCATTTTCATTTTGCGGCAATGTGTCGTTCCAGCTGGTTTCCCAACTGGTTTCCAGCGCCCTGGCGCGATCCGGCAATCCGGCCAGTGGCAATAAACGCTGGATAAAATCTGGGTAGAGCATGGACGCTACTGTTGGTCCGAGAAAATCTTTACTGAGTACAGTTTGTCCTTTTTCTGCGTAACAGTTTTTTGATTCAGCACACAGCGTCGGGTCTTGTGCCAGCAGGGTGGTAAAAACGGCAGCACCGACGGTGCCACCGGACACGCCGCTGATGGCAAATAATTTATTTCGAAAATCAGGATACTCATCCTGTACAGCACCGAGAATCGTTGCTGTCCAGTAAGCTGCGCGTATACCACCGCCGGCCGTGGCGACTAATACCAGCTGTTTTTCCTGATCCGGATTGTGCTGTTGCCATTGATTGAAAGCGGTGTCGGGTGGGATGCGTTTTGCTTCTAAGGCATGACTGCGTATCGCGTGGTTGTCGTTGAAACGGCTGAAGATCATGGCGATCAGTAACAAACTGAGTACTACCGGGAACTGTTGCTTGACGGTGTAATACACCATCACCGTGCCGACCGGTATCACGGAAGCCATCACAATAAAGGCGATCGTACCCGCACCCAGCGTAAAACCCATGTGAACGGGAGAAATAAAAGCCCAACAACTAAAGACAACAATCGTAACAACCGCCAGCCCGTGCATAATATGGAACAACGTTTTTTCAAAATTGATGGCAATAATCCTGCCGGCATGTCGTTGAATATCGCGTCGATATATGACCAGCACGCAGAAAACAACCGTCATAGCGATTGTGATGGTGATGTAGACATAACCGACTGTGCTATCGGCCGCCTGCCACAACGAGATGATAGCAAACAGAAATGCCATGCTACCCAGTATCCGGGGTACGGCACTGACAACAAAATGTTGCCATTTGCCGGTAAGTTCTGATTGTTCATAGATTCGATCGAGAATCTTGCGTGCGCAGTACCAGCTTTGCATGGCCCACAGACTGACGGCCAGCAAAAACCAAAACGCGCGGCTATAACTGTCGGTCAAACCAATCGCCAGATCACGCCCCTGATCGATCAGTAAGATCAGCATACCGAGTACGATTCCCACTACACTGACACGGGTATAGAACAGAACATCCAACAGGAATTTAATTTGCTCGCCCAGTTTATTATTGATGAACCAGGCAACGACAATCATCAGACCGATAAAAACCAATGAAGCCAGCAGCAAGATAATATTCACGTTGTTCCCCCTGTGTACGTTGTCATTAGAATTCAGGCTAACTATAGGTCAGTTGTCACGCGAATAGCAATTGCGATTGTGCGTCAGTCTTTTATACTGGCTCGTCATCTACGTAGGTCACGACATTATGAAATCGCTGCAGGCAAAAAAGGGTTTGAACGGCAAATGGGCATTGGTTACCGGTGCCAGTCGCGGGATTGGACAGCAGATTGCCCGCGGACTGGCTGCCTATGGCTGTAACGTCATGATTCACGGTCGACAATTGCAGCATACCGAGGCCACGCAAAAAATCGTGTCTGCTTACACGGTTGAAACCTGTTGCGTGGCTGGAGAACTGGATTCCGATGAAGGCATCCAGACCATTCTGGAAGGCGTTGCCACCGGTCCGGGGCGTGTTGACATTCTGTACAACAATGCTGCCGTGATGAGTAAGGCTGCGCCGATCTGTGAAATTACGCAGGCCGAATGGATGAGGGTTTTTAAGGTCAATGTATTTGCGATGGTGCAATTATGCAATGCGTTTACTCCGGCTATGGCGACGCGCGGTTATGGCCGTGTCATCAATCTGACATCCGGTATCGCTGATCAGCCGCGTCTGGCGCCGTACAGCGTATCGAAGGCGGCAGTCGATAAGTACAGCCGGGATCTGGCTTTTGAATACCGTGAACAAAACGTGCTGGTTAATACCCTTGATCCGGGCTGGCTGAAAACAGATCTGGGTGGACCGGATGCCTGGCATGAAGTGGAATCGGTATTGCCGGGTGCGCTGGTACCGGCGCTGCTGGAGGACAACGGTCCCAGCGGGCGTTTTTTCGCTGCCCAGGACTATAAATACCCGGCGGATTAGCTTTTTAATTCAATTTTATATATCGAATTTGCGTAATAAGTTATGGTGTTCTAGAGTAGCCAGTCGATGAAGATTTTCTGCGCCGCCTGAACAGCGGACCAACCCTGATTGATAGATTATGAAAATAAAATTGTTTGATACCACCTTACGTGATGGCACCCAGGCGGAAGATGTTTCGTTTACCGTTGAAGACAAAATCCAGACTGCAAAGATGCTGGATGAGTTTGGTATTCACTACATTGAAGGTGGTTGGCCGGGTTCTAATCCCAAAGACTTCGATTTTTTTAAAGAAATTAAAAAAGTCAGCTTAAAGCAGGCCAAAATTACCGCCTTTGGTTCCACGCGGCGGGCTAAACAAAGTTGCGAAAAAGACAGCAGTATTCAATCCTTATTGGCCAGTGAAGCGCCGGTTGCATGCATCTTCGGTAAAACCTGGGATTTACATGTAACCGATGCATTAGCTATCAGTCTGGAGCAGAATCTGGAGATTATCGAAGACACAGTGTCTTATCTTAAACAACACTTTGATGAAGTGATTTACGATGCAGAACATTTTTTCGACGGTTATAAGGCTAATACCGAATATGCCACTAAAACCATCGAAGCGGCTTCCAGAGGTGGTGCCGACTATATTGTTTTTTGTGATACCAATGGCGGTGCTTTGCCGTGGGACATTGAGCAGGCTATCAACGAAGTAAAAAGCCATATCAAATGCGCCATGGGCATTCATGTACATAATGATAGTGAAACCGCCGTAGCCAATACGCTGGCAGCTATTCGTTGTGGCGCAACCATGGCGCAGGGCACCATAAACGGAATGGGTGAGCGTTGTGGTAACGCCAATCTAATTAGCATTATTCCCGGTATTCAGTTGAAACTGGGACATGAATGCGTACCTGAAGAAAATTTAAAGAAACTGACGCATCTCAGCCGCGCAGTGCAGGAACTGGCCAATATGCGCGAGTGGAAAGGTCAGCCCTATACCGGTGCCAGTGCTTTTGCGCATAAAGGCGGTGTGCATGTTGCCGCTGTGATGAAAAACTCGTCAACCTATGAACATATCGAACCGGAGACTGTGGGCAATCGACGACGTGTATTGATCAGTGATTTATCCGGTCGTTCCAACGTGCGCTATAAATTGCAGGAACTGGGTCTGGAATTTGAAGAAAAAGATCCAGCACTGTCGGAGATTGTCGAAGAAGTTAAGCGCATGGAACACGCAGGCTACGCCTATGAAGGTGCCGATGCCAGTCTGGAACTGCTGATTCATAAAGTCTGCGGTGATGTAAAAGAATATTTTATGCTTAATGGTTATCGCGTGATTGATGAACGCCAAAGTGCCGGGGCGAATCCGATCAGCGAAGCCACCGTGCAATTGCAGTTACCAAACGGCGAAAAGGTACATACGGTCAGTCTGGGTGATGGTCCGGTGGATGCGTTGAACGGTGCATTACACAAAGCATTGACCCGATATTTCCCGGTTTTAAAACAAGTACAGTTAACGGATTACAAGGTGCGTATCCTGAATTCGCATCAGGGCACCAAAGCCGTTACCCGCGTCATGATCGAATCGACAGACGGAAAAGAACATTGGACAACAGTGGGCGTTGATAGCGATATACTCGGTGCGTCGTATACGGCGTTGGTGGATTCCATTCGATATAAGTTGTATAAAGAAAACGCGTAGAACTTGCGTATATTATTTTACGAGATCTAGTCAAGGAGCCAAGCATGAATATACAAATTGTTCTGGAGCCATCGGCAGAAGGTGGATATACGGTATATGTTCCTTCTTTACCGGGCTGTGTCAGCGAAGGTGAAACCAGAGAAGAGGCGTTGACTAATATTAGAGAAGCCATAGATCTTTATCTTGAGCCAATAGATGATGATGGCAGTTTTACGACAGACTCCGAGGTTCTGGATATCGCTGTATGACCAAAGTCCCGAGTTTGGACTACGAGAGAGTCGTAAATGCACTAAGGCGTGATGGATGGGTTATCGTCAGGCAAAAGGGAAGCCATTTGCGACTTCAGAAGCACATGCGGGATGAGACTCTAAAAATAACAATACCGGCGCATAAGCCGATCAAAAGATCTACGTTGTCACATATACTTAAACAAGCACGTATTGACGTGGAACAACTTCAAGATCTTTTATAGTGTGGTTTTAAGCAAGCAATGCACGATAAGTGAATAGCGTTGCACAAGCAAACCGGTGAAAATATTATTCACCATCTGGCTGGTAAAGTTGTATTAATTGCAATACCGTCCGGAAGTTTTGAAATATAGCCGCCGTCAGACAAATCTTTAAAAATTCGGCTTACCATTTCCCGTGATGAACCCACCATTTGCGCGATATCTTTGTGCGTCAGTTTACCGGGTACAACTTGTTTGCCATCCTGCTCGATCGCGGAATCCAGCAACAAGCGGGCGATGCGACCGTAAACATCCATCAACGCGAGACTTTCGATACTGCGGTCCGCAGCACGCAAACGCTGGCATAAGCTGCGCATCATGGCCAGAGCCAGTTCTGGATTAGCATTCAGCACCTGTTCAAATTCCTGTTTACGGATTACGGAGAATTCACAGACCGTTTTGGTGATGATCGAGGCGGATCGCGGTTCATCGTCGATGAGTGACATTTCACCAAAGTGATCGCCTTCACCGAGTATACAGAGGACGACTTCCTTGCCTTCTTCGTTAATTTTACTGACTTTGACCTGTCCGCTCTCAACGATATAAAGCGCGTTACTCTGATCACCTTCGTGCAGGACAATAACGTTCTTTTGGAATTTGCGCGCAACTTGCGTACCGGCAAGCAGTTCGCGGTCGCTATCATTAAGATCTGCAAATAAAGGGATCGATTTCAATCGATCTGCTGTACGTGTCATGTTTGGTACCCCTGTTCGCCACTATCGCCTGAATAGGCGCCTTTGTCTGTTTTGTCTACCGTAAGTAGCGCAATGCAGTATAAGCAATGCTTTGTACTATTTCTACATGCGTACGATTGCGAAATTGATTGCTTCTGGTGGCCAGGTGACGCTGATTTAACACCGCCGGGCCGTTTGACAATGCCAGTGTGAGCCTTGATAATCGCCCGATTTCCGTGGCCGGACAGCTTATTTTTGGGCGAAATACCCACAAACTACCTCGAACGTTACAAAATTAAGGAAGCAGTATGTCAGACATTATCGAACAATCGTTAAATACGATACGCATTCTTTCTGCTGAAATGGTGCAGAAAGCAAATTCCGGTCACCCCGGTATGCCGATGGGCGCCGCCGCAATGGCTTATGCCATCTGGATGCGTCATTTGAGACACAACCCGGCAAATCCCGATTGGCCCAATCGCGACCGCTTTATCCTCTCACCCGGGCATGGTTCTCCGTTGATTTATTCCATGTTGCATCTGACCGGCTATGGCCTGTCGATAGAGGATATTAAAAATTTTCGTCAGTGGGACAGTTTGACCCCCGGACACCCGGAAAGCGAGATAACACGGGGTGTTGAAGTTTGCACCGGTCCTTTGGGACAGGGTTTTTGCAACGGCGTGGGTTTTGCGATAGCAGAACGTCATTTAGCCGAGTTGTTTAATACTGATAAACACAAAATCGTCGATCATTACACCTACGCGATTGTCAGTGATGGCGATTTGCAGGAAGGTCTGACCGGTGAAGCGGCTTCCTATGCCGGCACCCAGAAGCTGTCCAAACTGATTTATCTGTACGACGACAACGATATCAGTATTGAAGGTAGTACCGACGTCACTTTCCGTGAAGATGTCGGTGCGCGTTTCAAAGCCTATGGTTGGCAGGTTATCGGTCCGGTTGATGGACACGATGTGGAGGCGGTTGATAAGGCCATTCAGGAAGCCAAAGCGAATACTGAACAACCTGCACTCATTATCTGCAGAACGACGATTGGTTATGGTGCGCCCACCAAAGCCGGCAGCCATGGGATACACGGTGCGCCGTTGGGGGCAGAAGAACTTGTTGCCATGAAAAAGGCGATGGGCTGGCCGGCAGAGCCTGGCTTTTTTGTTCCGGAGGAAGTCAGCAAACATTTCAGTGCCTGCCTTGAGAAAGGCCCGCAGTTTGAGGCCGCGTGGCTGAAGGCGAAAGCCGCTTATGAGAAAGACGTTGATGCGAACCTGGTCAGCGAATTGAATCGACGCCTGTCAGGCAAACTACCCGCCGATTGGGAGCAGGGCATTCCAACATTTGAAGCTGATGCAAAAGGTATCGCCTCACGTTCTGCGGGTGGTCAGATCATCAACAGTCTGTTTAAAACCTTGCCGGATCTTCTGGGTGGATCAGCGGATTTGGCACCCAGTACCAATACCTGGATAAAAGCGTCCGGTTCCTTTGGCTGGGATAAATGTGGGCATAACCTGCAGTTTGGTATTCGCGAACATTCGATGGGTGCGATGGCGGTGGGTATGGCACACCACGGCGGTGTTATCCCGTTTACCGCTACCTTTATGGTTTTTGCTGACTATATGCGCGCCCCGATTCGCCTTGCATCGCTGGCCAAAAAGAGGGTGGTGTTTATTTTTACGCACGACAGTATCGGCGTTGGCGAAGATGGCCCCACCCACCAGCCGGTTGAACAGATAGCCTCATTGCGAGCCATACCGGGTGTTCGGGTTTTCCGTCCGGCGGATGCCAATGAAACCGCGATGGCCTGGCGTCAGGCGATTAAACGAACAGACGGTCCAACAGTTCTGGCCTTGAGCCGTCAGAATTTGCCGACCCTGGATCCTGAACTGACCGCCAACTCCGATAAAGGCGCCTATATCGTACTTGAAGCCGAAGGAGGTAAAGCCGATGTGGTTTTAGTGGCAACGGGTTCAGAAGTGCATCTGGCCCTTAACTCCGCGAAAAAGTTAGCTGAAGATGGTGTTAAGGCACGTGTGGTTTCTATGCCTTGCTGGGAAGTCTTTGACGAGCAGGATAAAAAATATCGTGATTCCGTTTTGTTGCCGGGAACACCAAAAGTCGCGGTCGAGGCCGGTTGCTCAATGGGCTGGCATCGTTATATTGGTGAAAACGGTGGATTGGTTACCATTGATCGTTTTGGCAAGTCAGGGCCTTTAGCAGAGGTTATGAAGAACTTTGGCTTTAACGTAGAAAATGTTGTGAAGACGGTTCAACAAGTTATTCGTTAACAGTCGATCTTGATGTTATCTGAGATTGAACGGTCACCGTAAAGGTGGCCGTTTTTTTGCCGGCAATTCAAATACCGTATCGCGTTGTTATGGAGTGGCAGCAGGCATAAAATATCGCGATTCTTGATGTCTTGGTGTATCCAGTTCTGTGGAGAAATGTAGTGCCGTCCAGTTCACATCTTGCTTTGCACGCTTCATTATCAGTGAGCGAAGCCCATCTCGAATTAGCCAAACATTGTTTGCTGTTTCGAAGTGTCGATATGGAAACGCTGCAACGTATACCGGATTTCTGTGACGTGGTGAAATTGGCACCGGGCGATATATTGATTTCGCTGGGGCAACAAAATGACAAACTGTATCTGGTATTGGATGGTGAAATACGCATTCAAACCGGTGTTGCAGAGCATCATCATTATGTAACGTTGCAGGCCGGCGAGTGCGTTGGTGAAATGTCCCTCATCGACGGCAATCCCGCTTCAGCGATCGTATCGGCGGTTACCGATTCGCAATTATTGCGTATTCAGCAAGACGCATTATGGTCACTTATTGAGAATTCACATTCGATTGCACGCAATCTTTTGCACATTCTGTCCGGTCGGTTGCGAAGCAATAATGTCGCGATGAATGAAGCGCTGGAACAGCGCGCTTATTTTGAGAAAGCGGCTTATCTGGATAGTCTGACCGGCGTGCACAATCGTCGTTGGTTAAACAAGGCATTTCCACGTGAGTTGGAGCGCTGCCAAACAAACAATGAACCGTTGTCTTTCGCATTTGTAGATATTGATCATTTTAAAAATTTTAATGACAGTTATGGTCATCTTGCCGGTGATATTGCCTTGCGTGCGATTGCTCAGGCATTAACCAAAGCATTGCGACCAACTGATTTGCTGGCCCGCTTTGGTGGTGAAGAATTTGCGATTGTGTTTCCTCGCGCTGACGCCACGGTTGCTATAACGGTGGCGGAGAGACTGCGAACTGCGGTTTCACAACTATCGCTTAGGAGTTACGATGGATCGTCTTTGCCAACGATCAGTTTGTCGGCCGGACTGGCAACTATGTCGGATAGCGATGATGTTGAATCGCTAATTGCGCGCGCTGATAAAGCTTTGTATGAGGCGAAGAATTCTGGTCGAGATCAAGTGGTCGCATCTGAAGTGTAATATAGAACGGGTATACAAGAGGAAAAGTTGTGCCAAATGTAAATGAATTTAAACTGGGTATGGTAATTGATATTAATGGTGCTCCTCATATTGTCCGAAAGATTGATGTTCGAAATCCATCATCCAGAGGCGCATCAACACTTTATAAAATCCGTTTTTCCAATATTCAAACCGGTCAGAAAGTTGATGAGAGTTTGAAAGGTGATGATTATTATAAGGAAGCCGATTGTCAGCGAGTCAATGTGCAGTACTCATACAGTGATGGCGATAGTTACACGTTTATGAATATGGAAGACTTTAGTCAATACACGTTAAATCGCGAGGATATTGAAGATCAGGTTGTATACCTGACAGAAGGGCTGGAAGGAATAACTGCACTGCTGATAGCAGGTGAGATTAAAGCGATTGAATTACCGGTAACCATTGTGTTTACCGTGGAAGAAACACCTCCCTCAATAAAAGGTGCCTCGGCTGCCAATCGAACCAAAACCGCAAGAATGACCACCGGGCTTGAAATACAGGTGCCCGAATATCTCGAGACCGGTGATGTGATTAAAGTGAATACGTTGACAGGTAAATTTATGTCACGAGCATGAGGGAGGCGGGCATCTAAACTTAGGCTTATTTTTGGCCGGCAAAACCTTGCTGGTATCTTAAATATTAAATTGAGTTTTTTGGTGTTTTTCCGATATAGTACTGTATCCTCTATTCGGAGCGTAGACAGATGAACCTCTCTGGTAAATTTTCTAAAAGCCTGATGCGTCGAAAATGGATTTTTATATTGCTGTTGTTTGTGATTGCGAATACAGCAGCAGTCGCTGCAGAATCGGAGAGACTGCGTGTCGGATTTATCTGTGAAGCAGGGCCCGATCATCCTTTTTGGAGAGCGGTAGTTGATGTAATGCAGGCTGCGGCTGACGATCTAAATATAGATTTGGTTGTGCAGTACGATCCCACCCGCAGTACGATTACCACCAAAAAGCTTGGAGAACGTTTAATAAATTCGGAACCAAAGCTTGATTATCTGCTGACCAAATATCAATTATCGGTCACGGCTAAACATATAAACCAGTCCCAGGATCGAGGAATCAAGGTGTTTGTCTTTAATTCTGATGTCCCCGAGTCCGAATATGAAACAACTGGTCGATATCCGCGGCAAAAGTTTGATAACTGGATTGGGCACATGGTGCCTGATGACCAACAGGCAGGATATGATCAGGCAGCTGCGCTGATTGAGCGGGCACGTGCAAAGAAGACTGGCGATAAAATATATGTTCTAGGCCTGGATGCACCGTATGAATCCACTGTGGGGACTAGTCGCCAGGCAGGACTGAAGAGCAAAATCAAAGAAGCGCCGGATGTCGTGTTGCAGGACATCGTGTTAATCAACTGGGAAGCCGTTTCAGCCGGGCAGCGGATTCTAGAACTGCTCAAACAATATCCAAAAACGGATATATTGTGGTCGCCGGATGGAACGATCACATGGGGAGCCGTGCAGGGTTTGGAGCAGGGCGGCAAAAAGCCGGGCCAGGATATTCTGGTTGGGGGTTTTGACTGGACTCCTGAAAGCATTAAAGCTATAGAGGATGGTCGTATCAGCGCATCAATGTTCGGTCACTTTGTTGAAGGCGCCTGGGCCCTGATACTGGCACATGATTACCACTACGGGTTTGATTTTGCAGATAGTCCAGGTGTCCGCATATCTACACCGCTGACTGTTTTGAGTGCCGAAAATTACGAGAAATACAAGAGGATCATTTCGGAAAACAAATGGGCGGAAATTGATTTCCGGCAATTTTCGAAGAAATATAATCCGCAATTAAAGTCGTACAATTTCAATATTAATCAATTCATAAAGTAATAAAGATAATGCTATTTTCATTTTTAGTTTTCGCTTCACCTATTCCTGCAAGCCATTCACAAATGGGTTTGAGGCCGATGATGTATTAGGTCAGCATCTTGAAACCAGCGTTGGCACTTTTTTTACCAGCGAAAATTTGCAGTACAAATAGGGCGAGTAGAATATTTCTCGCCTTTTTTATAGCCTTGAAAACAGAAGATAAAATACTGGCTGGTATGCTTAGTGATCCAATATGTGCAATGTTTGATCTGTACTTGAAAAATTCTAATTATACAGAACACCGTAAATGATCTAGTATTTGCTCAACTGCGTAACTGGCGAAGCATGGAATAAACCATGATGGAGCGCAGATTTCTTTCTGAAGCCGAGCGCCTGGGCATCCCTTTTAATTAAACTTAAAGGAGAATGCGCATGTCCGCTTATCGATCTTTATTGCAATCCTCTGATTCCGTTGTCTATCAAGCTCTGGTTGGCGAAGAGCTACGCCAGAAATCCGGTATTGAACTGGTTCCATCTGAAAACTACACCTACCCGGAAGTATTGGAATTGCTGGGCTCGGTATTTACCAATAAATACTCAGAAGGGTACCCTGGCAAACGCTACTACGGCGGCCAGGAATTTACCGACGTTGTTGAAAATCTTTCCAGGGAGCGTGCCTGCAAAATTTTCCGTGGTGAGCACGCCAATGTCCAGCCATTATCCGGTTCGGCCATGAATCAAGCGGTTTATCTGGGATTACTCGAACCCGGCGATTCCATCCTGGCGATGGAGCTTTCACACGGTGGCCATCTAACGCACGGCGCACCGGTTTCGCATATGGGCCGATTGTTTAATTTTGTACGTTACAAAACGCTTGCCGATGGCAGCCTTGACTACGACCACATTGCTGATTTAGCCAGACAACACAAACCTAAACTGGTGCTTTGTGGCTATTCGTCATATCCACGTGATCTGGATTATCATGAATTTAAACGCGCGGCCGATGCGGTAGGGGCTTATAGCATGGCAGATATTTCGCACTTCGGTGGTCTGGTTGCAGGTAATGTTATGGCCAATCCGTTGGATGCTGGTTTTGATGTCATCACCACAACCACACATAAATCATTAAGGGGCCCGCGTGGAGGAATGATTGTCTGTCGTCAGGAGTTGGCAAAAAAAATCGATGCATCAGTGTTTCCCGGGCTTCAGGGTGGTCCGCATATGAACCAGATCGCGGCGGTCGCCTTTACACTGCAGAAAGCGGCAGTAGAAGATTTTCGGGTTTATAGTCAGCAAGTTCTAAACAATGCGAAAGTATTGGCCGGACAACTGATGCAGCATAATGTTGCATTGGTGTGTAATGGAACTGAGAATCATATGATGGTGGTCAATACAGTTGAAAGCTTTGGTATCGATGGTCGCGAGGCGCAGGATGTACTTGATAGGGTTGGTATTACGGCTAACACATATGAGCCGATCTTAAGTCAAGCACAATAAAACACCTCACCGAAGTTATTTAAAGTTCAGTGAAGCAACAAGCCGATCG
>JAFGLM010000023.1 GCA_016928055.1 Gammaproteobacteria bacterium | reverse complement strand
TTTTCTTGCCAGCTTTCTTTTTGGCTTTCTTAGCTACACGCTTGGCTACTTTCTTTTTAGCTTTGCGTTTGGATGCAGCTTTCTTCTTTGTGGTTGCCTTTTTGGCGGTACTTTTCTTAACGGCCATTACTATTTCCTCCGGAGAGTTAATTACTCGCGAGTGAGTATAAACAAGAAATGAAAAAATTCTAGTAAAATTGATAAAAAAGTTGCTTTTTGACGAAAGTTAGCTTTTGGTGGAGTGAAATTTGGTGAAATTTTGTATATCGGAACAAAAAATAGACGCTTGAACGCCAAAAATTTCGATTTCGAGCAGCTGTTGCGGCATAAATTTGTACAAATCACTCCAAATTTGTCCTTTCGTTAGCTCAATTTTAAGTTTTTAAGAGAAAATTTCGTAGAATTTAGCGGCTATCGAGATTCAAACATTAATAAATTGTCCCTGATTGACATTTTGAAGCTAAAAATTCCGATTTCGAGACCAGAATTTTTAAAAGTTTTTGTGTTTTTCACAAAATCTGATGTTTGCGGAATGATTTGCAGGCCTGAATTCGGATTATTTACGCCCGATAATCGAAAATCATGTCTGTTGTTCCAGTTGCAGAATAAAATTCCACTCATTTTCTGTTATGGGGGTGATCGATAAGCGGTTACCCCGTCTTAAAATCAACATGCCAGCCAGTTGAGTATGCTGTTTCAACTCTGTCAGTGAGATAAATCGAGCTAAATTGCGTTTGTAGGTGACATCGACCATCAACCACTGCGGGTTTCGCTCATTAGATTTTGGGTCATAGTACTTGCTGGTGTTGTCCCAGGCAGTGAAATCGGGGTATGCGTTACGTGAGATGGTCATTATTCCGGCAATACCAGGATTTTTGCAGTTGGAGTGATAAAAAAAAGCCTGGTCACCCTTACTCATATCGTCGCGCATCATGTTGCGGACTTGATAGTTACGAACTCCGTCCCAATGTCCGATTCCGTCCCCTTTCAAATTGTCAATACTGTAAGTATCGGGCTCGCTTTTCATCAGCCAATAGCGCATAGGCACCTCATTTCCCAACTATTCTTTGTTTACGCTGAATTATTCAGTGGTTCCTTACCGGTGACGCCGATAAATTCTCTGTTCCGTGATGACCATGTCCATGGCGATATCCCATGCTTGTGGCGATGTAGATTCCACGCGTTGCATTTCATAGGCAAGACCCACTTTCACCGGCATATGGGCAGTCGCCTGAGCCAGAGTTCTGTCATAGTAGCCGGCGCCCATGCCGATTCGATTGCAGTCTTTATCGAAGCAGGCCATCGGAATAATCAGCAAATCCAGTTTTACTGCAGTAGCCAATTTGTTTTCGCGACATTCAGGTTCTGGAATTCCAAAGCGATTGACTACCAACTTCTTTTCTGGAGAAAAGGGTGCAAACTTTAGCGTTTTCCCTTCAGACAATACTGGCAGAAAAACATTTTTCCCCGTTGCGTAGGCGGAATCCAGGATCAATCTTGGATCCATTTCATTATCAAATGGAAAGTAGACGCCTATCTTGCGGGCATTTTGAAATTCAACTAAGGAAATGATTTTGTCAGTGGCGGATCTGGATGCATCGAGAACAAAATGCGATGCGAGCTTACGGCGTTGCTGCAGAACCTGTGAACGCAAGGCTTTTAGTTCGGGATTTGACATGGACGGCGCTGAAGAATGTGATTTAAGGTGAGCGTGCTCCGCGTGTACCGTACTGGATTCTCGACCTTGAACCGATGGTTCAGGTGGGGAGGACTGTCAGTTCGTTAGGCTTCCCGTTACGAGACGGGCTTGCACACCGATCCAAAAATCTTATCCCCGGGGTAAACAATTAGGCTCAAGGATTTACCCAAATCCAGTTCGAATACCGCAGAGAACGCTCGAAACACATTCTATCAGATTCGTTCAGGAGCGAGTTCACAAATCGCATATCGACCGCCTCACCGGATACTTTACGCATCCACCGTCGCCAACAATGAAGGGGGCGTTTACGCGATGTCACGAAGCACATCCTGTGCTGCAACGGCCTTGGAAACAGTGTCCCGAAGCATGGCGATATGTTGTGCGATTGATCGACGCTCTTCTTCAAGGGGTTTCAACTGGAGAAATTCGTGCGCGATATTCAGTGCTGCCATAACAGCAATACGGTCGATACCGATGACGTTACCGTGCTCACGTATTTCCCGCATCTTCCCGTCCAGATAGTCGGCCGCTGATTTCAGAAGGACTTCTTCTTCCGGTGCGCATGAAATCTGGTAATCTCGATCCAGTATATTAACGGTTACTGCAATACTGCTCACTGAGAATTCTCCATCCCCTTCAGGCGAGTGATCATGGCTTCGACGCGACTACGTGCCATCTCGTTCTTTTCGATCAGTGCAGCGCGTTCACTCGACAATGTATCCTGCTGATCACGCAATGAGTGATTTTCCCCTTTTAATCTCTCGCACAGCTTGAGAAGTTCCTCCAGCTGCGCTTCCAGCGATGCCAGTTCAGCTGAGGGGTTTTGATTCGTTTTTTTGTTCATGCGAGAAATGGTATGCGCCGTTACCGACCGGGTCAACAGCAATCATCAATAAAATTGTGCGCTGATTAATAGGGGTAAAAACAATAACCGATGCACCGGTCTTTAAGGCTGATAGAATGCGGTTATGAACTACGCTGAACTCCAGTCACGGTTAGGCACCAAGGCGGAATATGGCCCGGTTGAGCACTGGCATGGCCTGGCCTGCGGGTTGCTGTGCTCAGGGCGCCCAACCTCGGTTGATTTGTTATGTCGGCTTATGTCGGAAATGATTGGTCTGGAGCGGGCGCTAAAGCATCAACAGGAAGATGCCCTCGAACAATTATTAGGCGAAACCAGTCAACAACTGGACGAAGGACAATTAACGTTTAACCTGTTGCTGCCGGAGGAAGATGAAGATCTTGCGCAACGCACCCAGGCGCTCTGTGATTGGTGTGAATCGTTTTTGTTTGGTCTGTTTGCCGGTGGTCTGAATAGCGAGGTCGATATTGCACCCGATGTGAGCGAATTTATAGCCGATTTAACCGAGATCAGTCGTGCCGGTATCGAAGACAATTCCGCCGACGAAGACAACGAATTTCATTACCATGAGCTGGTGGAATACGTACGAGTTGGAGTACTGTTAATTAACGAGGAAATTAATCCGATTGGGAATCCACAGCAGACCGAGCACTAATTCAACCGATCACTCTATGAGCAAAAAAGAACACAGTCGCCGTCAGCGCCAGTTAATGCGCGAAATGGGGTCCGGATCAATCGCCGTGATACCGGCTGCACCCGAAGTCATACGTAACGGTGATGTATATTTCCCCTATCGCCAGGACAGCGATTTTTTTTATCTAAGCGGATTCACGGAACCGGAAGCTGTTATTGTGCTGGTGCCGGAGAGGCAGCAGGGCGAATATATTCTGTTTTGTCGCGAGAAGGATCAGGAGAAGGAAACCTGGCACGGTAAACGCGCCGGTCAGACTGAGGCGGTGGAAGAATATGGTGCGGACGATTCATTTCCTATTTCCGATATTAACGATATTCTGCCCGGGCTGCTGGAAAACAAGGAAAAAGTTTTCTACACCATGGGACGTTACCCCGATTTTGATAAACACATGCTCGAATGGGTAAATCGGGTCAAGCAGAATGCGCGCTCGGGTGTGCGCGCACCCACTGAGTTTGTCGCGCTTGAATATCTACTAAATGAAATGCGTTTATTTAAAACCTCTTATGAGCAGCGTCAAATGCATAAAGCAGCTCGCATTGCAGCCGCGGCACACCGAAGGGCTATGCGTGTCTGCAAACCCGGTATGAATGAATACCAGGTTGAAGCTGAATTGTTATATGAATTTCATCGCAACGGCGGACAACAGGCTTATCCCAGCATTGTCGGTGGCGGAGCTAATGGTTGTATCCTGCACTATACCGACAACAATTCGGTGTTGCGTGACGGAGATTTGATTTTGATTGATGCCGGTGCTGAATACCGTGGTTACGCATCCGATTTAACCCGTACTTACCCGGTCAACGGTGAATTTAGCAGTGCGCAACGCGATTTGTATGAAATTGTACTGGCAGCACAACATGCTGCGATAGAAGAAGCGATACCCGGTAATCACTGGAATGATCCGCACGAAGCGGCGGTCAAGGAAATAACCCGTGGGCTGATCAGCGTTGGGTTGCTCAAGGGCTCACGTGCCAATTTAATCAAGGATGCCGCCTATAAAAAATACTATATGCATCGCACCGGTCATTGGCTGGGATCGGATGTGCATGATGTTGGCGATTACAAAGTCCACAATGAATGGCGAGTTCTTGAACCGGGTATGGCTATGACGATTGAACCGGGTATTTATATTACGGCAGACAAGGGAATACCAAAGGAACTGCATAACATCGGTATTCGCATTGAAGACGATGTGTTGATCACGCGTGATGCCAATGAAGTACTGACCGAGGATGCACCGAAAACCGTCGCCGCAATAGAAGCAGAAATGCGTTTAAATCTTGACGATTAATCGGCTGCGAGCCGGGCGTGCAGCAGGCACTCTGAAATGAAAAATAAATTCGACATCATCATTGTTGGCGGTGGCATGGTTGGCGCTGTGCTGGCCTCTATTTTAAGTCGCGCCCGTTATCGGATTGTACTAATTGAAACCTACGCACAAATACAGGGAGAACAGCCCGGTTTTGATGATCGAGCGATTGCATTGTCATGGGGCAGTAGCCGCATTTTGAATCAGTTAGGTCTGTGGTCGGATATCCGAAAAATTGCAGAGCCAATAAAAATAATTCAAATATCGGATCGTGGCCATTTCGGAACTTCGCGGATTGATGCTCAGGAAGAGAATGTACCGGCGTTGGGTTATGTCGTAACGGCCGGTGCGCTGGGCAAAGTGTTAATGAACAAACTGCCCGGGCAACAAACGGATGATTATCGACTAATTTGTCCGGCTCAACTACGTGAGATAAAGAGTAATGCTGATTGGGTCGATTTAACGGTCGAACTTGAACCACAGTCCATTCAGTTGCAAGCAAAATTGGTGATTGCTGCCGATGGCACGCACTCAATCGTTCGAACGTTGCTGGGGGTTGGTTGCAGGCAGCATGATTATCAGCAAGATGCGATTATCGCCAATATAACGCCGCAACTTAATCACAAAAATACTGCTTACGAGCGCTTTACCGGCAACGGTCCTATCGCGATGTTACCGATGCAAGCTTTTGGAAATACTCCGCGTTGTGCATTGGTCTGGACTGTGCCGCGATCGCGGAGTGATGCATTGATCCTTGCGGACGAGACGACGTTTCTGACCACACTACAGCAACAATTTGGATTTCGACTGGGTTATTTGCAACAGGCAGGGAAACGCAGTCGTTATCCTTTGTCACTCGTCACAGCGGACAATCGGAGTGCCGGGCGAGTTGTCTTTTTAGGCAACGCGGCGCAAACCATTCATCCTGTAGCCGGGCAGGGTTTTAACCTGGCCTTGCGTGATATATCAGCATTGTTGGATTGCCTGTTGTATCCGGACAGTGTCGGTGATCCCGGTAACAACGAGTTATTGCAGCTTTATGTGTCTTTGCGGACCATCGATCAGCGTCGAGTCATTCGATTTACAGACAGCCTGATCAAGATCTTCAGCAATGATCTGCCATTATTAAAACAGGTGCGTGCGGCATCGTTATCGGCGCTGGATTGTTTGCCATCCGTGCGGCGCAAGTTGGTTCGCATGAGTATGGGTCTACAAACTCCGCTGCCACGCGTACAGGGATAATTGTCGATGTCTGCACCGCGTTCGTTTCAAGTGGCCATTGTTGGTGGTGGTATTGTTGGCTCCGCCATCGCACTGATTTTGTCGCGCGCAGGCATCCAAACAGCACTCCTCGAGAAAAATACCATACTCGATAATGTGGCGGGGCAGGATTATGGGTTGCGGGTATCGGCTATCAGTCTCGCGTCAGAATATTTGTTTCGGAATCTGCAAATTTGGGACGAGCTGGCGGCCAGGAGAATCAGTCCCTACCGACATATGCAGGTGTCGGATGCAGCCGGCTCGGCAACATTGCATTTTGATGCGGCGGAAATTCAGCAACCGCACTTGGGCCACATCATCGAAAATGATTTATTGCTGGCAGTGATCTTGCAGCGGCTGCGACAGCAGGATGCGTTTAAATTAATCAGTCCGGTTGATATTCAAGCAATTGATATAGGTTCACGCCAGGTTGTACTCAGGCTGAAACAGCAGCCGGATATTGCGGTGCAATTACTGATTGGCGCCGACGGTGCCGACTCGATGGTTCGAAAGATCAGCGCAATCGATATTAGTCAATGGCCATATCATCAATACGGATTGGTGAGTGTTGTCAGGACAGCACAAGCGCATTTAAATACCGCCTGGCAACGCTTTTTGCCGGGCGGCCCTGTTGCGTTCCTGCCTTTACAAGATGGCACCTGCTCGATTGTGTGGTCTGTGCCGGATGAAGAAGCGATACGTCTTAAAAATCTTGATGAGAAAGAGTTTTGCGCAGCACTTAGCGAAGCATCGGGAAATATTCTAGGTGAGATTTTAAGTTGCGGGGCGCGTGCAGTGTTTCCACTTCGTTATCAGCATGCTAACAAATACGCTCAAGAACGCCTGGTACTCATCGGCGATGCCGCGCATGTAGTGCATCCCCTGGCAGGGCAAGGCGTGAATCTGGGGTTGCTGGATGTTACCGAACTCGGACAACTGTTGCTTGCGGCTAATGCACGCAATACTGATCTCGGAACGTTAAAACTATTGCGCCGTTACGAAAGGTCACGGCGCAGTGAGAATACCATTATGGGTCTTACTTTTGATGCGCTGAATAGATTATTTCTAGCTGATGCCGAAGTTGTGGTTACGGCACGTAATCTCGGTATGTCAATTGTTGACCACTCGCAATGGTTGAAACGGTTTTTTGTGCAACGTGCGACCGGTTTGGAACAGCTGCGACGAATGCAACAACGGGGTCGAAACTCACTGTTTGATGACGGTGATCAGTGGTGATATCCAAAATTCTGGTGTATCGTTACACCAGTCTACTGGACCCTCCTCCCGTTGCAGTTGTGACAACTTCACCGCCATTTAGCGGTTTATTTAACCGTAAATCAGCGTCTGTATAGCCATAATTCAAATTCAGCGTGTATTGTCTGTCGGCAGGTAACTGCTATGATTATGAAATTGATGTTAGCGCGTGGGGCGTTAAGCGCATTAGAAAAACAGCAACGAAAATAGGGTAACAGTCTATGTTGGTTCGAATAAGTTTGATCGGGTTTCTATTGTTATGTTGCGTGGCCGCTACGGCACAAACGGCGCCACCCGAAATACCGAAATTCACTGTTTCACGTTATGAAGTAACAGGAACAAATCCTCTGACGCCTGATGCAACATTGAAAGTACTTGAACCATTTATCGGTCAGCACGAAGGTCTGGAAGGCTTGCAGGCGGCTGCGGATGAGCTGGAACAGAAGCTGCGTTCTGAGGGTTTTAGTTTTCATCGGGTTGTCTTGCCGCCACAAACTCTGCGTGATGGGGTTGTTCGTCTGGAAGTGGTGGAATTTCCGCTCGATGAGGTGAACATAGAAGGTAATCGCTATTTTAGCAAAGCGAATATCATTCGCAGCCTGCCGGGTCTGGATTCGGCCCGTCCACCCAACTTGAATAAACTTGCACGCACCATACAACTGGCCAACCAGCATCCGGCCAAAAATGTCACACTGGGTTTTAAGGAAAGTGAAAAAGCGCAAGCCGTTGATGCCAATGTAAAGGTCACTGATCGCTCGCCACATACTGCGTTTACGGTGTTGCAGAATACCGGTTCTGAAGACACAGGTGATTATCGTTTAACCCTGGGGTACCAATACAGCAATCTGTTTGATCGCGATCATTCAATCGCATTAGTCTACACCACCGCGCCTGATGAAACTGATGCGATCAAGCAATATGGTTTTTCCTATCGCATGCCGATGTATTCCCTCTACAGCGCTTTAAGTTTGTCTTACTCCGATTCAGATATTGAATCCGGGTTAATCGATACCGGGGCAAGTGCCAGTGGGGATGCATCGGAGTTTTTTAATCTGACCGGCAAGGGCACCGCAATAGCCCTGAATTATTCCTATTTCTTGCCTGGCACCAGCAATTACCAGCACGAATTAAAAGTCAGTTACGAGGACAAGTTATTTGAGAATGATCTGTTTTTTGAAGGTGAATCGATACCAACAGCAAGTGCTCTGGAATGCGTAGAGGTCGATGGCAGGGTAAGAACTAATCCATTGGGCGTGAGTTATAACGCGGTTGTGCGTGGCAATAATAACGCGTTTGGATATTCACTTGGTTTTTATTCGAATCAGTCGGGCGGCAGCTACAGTGATGACCTGGCTTATAATTGTGTTAAAGACGGTTCGAAGTCGGACTGGTCGGCAACGCGCTATTCGTTCAACTATGACCAACGCTTCGGAGCAGGCTGGTTAATGCGATTTCGACTGCAGGGTCAGGCCGCGGGCGATTTGTTGGTACCCGGTGAGCAATTTGGTGTGGGTGGTGCCACCACGGTTCGCGGTTATGACGAACGTTCAATCCTGGGTGACGAGGGCTGGTATACCAATCTGGAACTGTGGACGCCTGGTTTTGCGAATAACAGCATGAACGCTCTGGTTTTTTACGATATCGGCCATACCGAGACCGGCATATACGCACCGGAATATTACGACTCTGAAATCGGTGCGACCGTGCCGGCATCAACCACATTGTACGAAGTTGATCCAGCCGGCGCCGGATTGGGATTGCGTTGGGTATGGAACAGACAGTTATCAATGCGGCTTGATGTTGCGGTAGCGCTTGAAGATTATGATTCCAGTGGCGCTACCGGCGAAGATTCAAGTACCGATCCAACACAGGAAATCGATATTGAAGCGGGTGATACCACGTTTCATTTCAATCTTAATTACAGGTTTTAAAAATGTTTAAACAAACACTAAATTCAAAATTTGTACTGGTTTGCTTATTCTTTGTATGTTGCGGCAATGCTTTTGCGCAAGGCGACGCAGCTGGAGAAGTGGAGTTCGCAAAAGGTGCTGCTACGGCTCAACGCGGTACACAACCGGCCCGCATTATCGGTAAAGGGCAGCGTTTCTATCAGGGCGAGATACTTTCAACCAGTAGTCGTAGCTTTGCTGTGATTCGTCTGGGGGACGGCAGTCGTCTGACTTTGCGTCCTAATACGCAGTTTGTGGTGGAAGACATTAATGCCAGGCAAAATTCTAATGCCAGCGCCGTACTTCGATTGTTTAAAGGTGGTGTGCGGGCGGTTACCGGATTTATCAGTAAATTTAATAAGAGCGGCTACAAACTTGAAACACCTGTTGCCACCATGGGCATCCGTGGTACGGAGTTTGATGCGCGCTTATGCCAGGGTGACTGCGAAGAACTTGATGAAAACAAAAAACCCGCTGCTCCTGTATTAAATTCTGCGCGTGTGGTATTTGCGCGTGGCCAGGTTTCCATGTCACAAACGGGCGGCGGTCGACTGCCGGTTAAGACGGGTGTCGATATCAACAGCGGCGATAGACTGGTATCGGGTCGAGACGGGATTGCGGTGCTGGTATTTCCGGATAATTCACGCGTTACCCTGCAACCGCGAACGGAATTTATTATTCGCGATTATCAATATGACAAAGAGAATGCTGATAACAATAAGTCGGTGCTGGAGTTACTCCAGGGTGGTTTGCGGGCAGTCAGCGGATTGATCGGTAAGTTATCAGCCGATAAATATGAAATGCGAACACCGGTGGCAACAATCGGTATTCGCGGCACGGGCTTTGATTTGCTCTGTAAGGGCCGTTGTTCTGAGCCTGTTGCGTATCAGTGGCAACCCGAAAATGTCGTAGATCGTGTACTGGGGTTCCTTATGCGTTCGGCGTATGCGCAATCATTACCTGCAAATGGTATGTATGCCTATGTCTGGTCCGGTGAAATTGAACTGGGTGTGCAGGGGAAACGAATTGCGCTACAGGAAAACAAAGCAGCCTTTTTGACCGGTATCAATGCTCAGCCACTGATACTGAAAACTGTACCGAGCTTTATGTTGAAGAATCCTTTCCCACAGCCGGATAAGGTTATTGCCGATCCGGATAAGTTGTTTAGCGAGCAGCTCAAGCAGCCTGATACAAAATCAGGTCTCTATGTGGCAGTCTATTCCGGCGAAGTCGAAGTCAACAAAACACGCCTGCTTAAGGGCGATTCCAGTTTTACCGGCTTTGCGGATCGCGACACGCAAAAACTGAATTTCATTCCTGAAATCATCAGAAATGATCCATTCCCGAAACCGGCTGATTTTAATCCCAGTGTCTATCGTTTGCTGGATGCGCTGGATCAGCCACAAAAGAATTTCGAATGTGAACTTTAGCCCAGGGCTAGTATGGAGAACTTAATCATGCGCCGAACTTCCATCAAAATGGTTTATACATTATGCAGTGCTGCTTGTATTTTAGCGTCTGCCACACCCGTATCAGCCAATCCTTCTGGTGCAACCGTAGTGCACGGTGATGCACAGATTTCCAGCCCCGCCGCCGGTATATTGCAGGTCGATAGCACCAGTAACTCCATTATCAACTGGCAGAGTTTTAGTATCGGTCAGAATGAAACCACGCGCTTCAATCAGGCTTCCGCCAGTAATGCGGTGTTAAATCGTGTAACCGGTCCGGATGTTTCCAGTCTGCTGGGCAATCTGAGTTCCAACGGGCATGTATTTCTTATAAACAGCAATGGAATTGTGATTGGTGAGCATGCTGTTATCAATACGGCCAGTTTTGTTGCATCTACGCTGGATATTAGTAATCAGGATTTTTTAGATCAACGTTTAAATTTTGCCGGTAACGACGCCGGAGCGATCGTTAACCGGGGTTTTGTCACTGCGGGTGCTGGTGGTGAAATTATTTTGGTTGCGCCACAGATCGAAAATCACGGCGTTTTGAGTGTTGAAGACGGCAACATTCTGTTAGCCGCAGGTGAAAAAGTCACCATTAGCAGTATTGATCTGGCTGGTATTGAATTTGAAATTCAGGCGCCTGACAACAGCGTATTAAATCTCGGCGAACTGATTGCCGAAAAAGGCAGTGTTGGTGTATTTGCCGGCAACATCAAGCATGAAGGTGTTATTGCAGCCACCAGCATTGGCACGGACAGTACCGGCAATATCGTTTTGCAGGCGCAGTCTGACATAGATATTTCTGAAAATGCGTTGATCAGCGCAAGTGGCAATACAGGCGGTGATATCACCGTGCAGAGTAAAACCGGAACGACACTAGTCTCCGGTGATATTGAAGCCATTGGTGTCGAAGCTAACGGCGGGGATATAAAACTGCTGGGCGAGTATGTGGGGCTAAGCGATAACGCATCGGTAGATGCATCAGGTGCAACGGGCGGCGGTGAAATCCTAATCGGTGGTGATTATCGTGGAGAAAATCCTGATGTACAAAATGCCAGCGCTACTTTTGTGGGTGCAGATGTAAGCATTGCAGCGGATGCTGAAGACTCAGGTGATGGTGGTCGTGTGATTGTATGGGGCACGGATGCGGCACGCGTATACGGTCAGATCAGCGCACGTGCGACGGGTTTTGGTAACGGTGGTTTTGTTGAAACATCCGGACATTACCTGGATGTCACGGCAACGCCGGATGTGTCATCAGCGTTTGGTGATGGTGGTACCTGGTTGCTGGATCCGTTTAATATTTCAATCCAGGGTAATCCAACCTCTGGACCACAAATTCTAAATGGCCCGGTTTTCACGGCGGTTGCAAATGATTCATATATTACTGCAGCAACGTTAGCAACCGCTCTTAATGCGGGCAATAATGTCACGATCGATACTGTTGGTTCGGGCAGTGATCCAGGCAACGTTACTTTTAGTGACTCCCTGGATCTATCTCTTATTGCCAACGCAACGTTTACGGTGTTGGCAGATGGAGATATTGTCGTTTATGGGGGTATTGTTAACAGTGGTGCGAATTTAAAGCTTGATTTTCTTGCGGATCGAAATGGCGATGGCACGGGCGGTTTTATCAACCTTGTAAGTGGCATCAGTAGCGGTGGTGGTGACATTTTATTCACTGCTCCTGCCGGTATAGCAGTGCAGGCAGGCGCTTCGGTTAATTCCAACGATGGACATATCAATTTTGTAACAAACAATGGGAATATTACGCTGGTCGATGAGGGTAATGTTGCTTTTGTGCAAAGTGGTACCGGCACAATCAATCTGATCGCGCAGAACGGCATCATTGATATTCAGGGTGGATCGTATATTAATGCTTCCGATGTCACACTGGCTTTTGGGCGATCTGTCGGACTGGGTGGCGCACCGGGAGCGGGTCAAGTTACAGACACGAATTTTTTTAATATCGGTGCTAATGCATTAACTGTTGAGGTCAGTGGTGGCGATATCAGCATTGACGAAACACCGGAAGATATAAGCATAAATAATATTACATTGAGAACTGATCAGAATATTCAGTTTGTTCAGGGTGCGGGATTAACGGCGATAAATAGATCTGGAGGTGTTATCACACTGCAAGCGCCTTCTGGTGAAATAATCAATAACTCCACCGGCGATATTGATGTTGTTGGTGCTACACTGAATGTGCTAGCCGCTGGTGGCATAAACATAGACAGCCAGGTCAGTGCATTAAGTTTTAATAATTCCGGTGAAGGAGCTGTACGCATCAACAATAATATTGGCGCGCGTTTTATATTATCGTTGCTTGGCGGTACAAACAATGCGACTGGTTATTCAACCATTATCCAAGAGCTGGGCGGTGGTATCGCGATTGATGGTGATTTTACGCACAATGCTTCTTTTGGTTCATTTATTACGGCGGTGGAGAATGTTACCAATAATGCAAGTGTTACTGGCAATGGTGGTGGTACATTGTTGGGTAGCACAACTGGCAACGTTGTTAATTTGGGAACGATAACTGATAGTGGTGGCGTTGCGCTAGTTGCTTCAGCCGGTGGCGTGGGGAACAATGGTGATATAACTAATGCCGGCTCAGCGGAAAATATTCTGATTCAAGCGAATACTTTTCAGTCGATCGGCGGCACAATCGACGCAGGCGCTCTGGCGCAAACAACCCTCAATAGAGCAACTTCTGGCAACTGGGCGCTGGGCAGCGATGTAATCGGGCTTGATACCATAGCAAATACCATTGCTATCGGTGGCGCCGCCAGCAACATTAATAACATCACTGTTGGTAGTGAAGTGGCATTAACCGGTTCTCAGGATTTACTTATAACGGCAAGTGGCCTTGTTGATTTCCAGGTATCAGCAGGAACCGGAATTACCGGTGCTGATCTGGTACGCATCAATGCAGCGCGAGTTGATAATGGCATGATGAGCTCGGTGGATATTGCTGCCAATTTACTGGAAATCACCACCACTAGCGGTATTGGCACAACCAATGCACTGGAAACACAGGTAAGCCAGCTGGATATAACAAATGGCACTGGCGGTATTAACATCTTAAATAACGGCACTGATTTAACGGTCATTCCCGGTAGTATCGATAATCTCGGTGCGGGCAATATTCAGATTGTTAATAATAGTGGCGATTTAAATATTAATGGAACGGTAACGGCGACTAATGGTGCTATCGCATTATCCACAACCACTTCCGGCGATATATTTGTTAACACTGATTTATCATCAACTGCCGGAGTTAATTTAAATGCTGCTGACAATATTATTGTCGGTGGCCCGGCTGCTACTGATAATAATATTGTGATGCAATCAACCGGTGGTACTCTGCAGTTTGCCAGCGGCGGCACGACCACTTTAGCGGGCGGCATTTTACAGTTAGACGGCGCAACGGTTTTCAATAATACATTTTCGGTAACCGGCGGCACGATGAATGTTGCTGATGCGCTGACTGTTAATAATGTTTTAAATAATGTCGGTAATGTTGTGTGGACTGGTGATGGCAACATTAATGGTACTGGCACAATTAATAACCAGACCGGTGGATTGTTTACGGTTGTTAGTGAAACTAACCAGAGCATAAGTCCAGTATTTAATAACAATGGCAGAGTTTACCTGACTAGTCTCGGCAGCCTGCCCGCAGGTGTAACGGATTTTGCCAGCGGATATAGTCAAACCACTGGGCTTACATCATTGCGTAATTCGGCAACGATGAATGTGACCGGTGACGTTAATTTGCTAGGTGGAGCTCTAAATGGAGACGGCACTATTAATGCGTCTATAAATAATGCCGGTGGTCTAATATCACCGGGATACGTCGATGCAAACGGTGTTAATCAATATGGCGTCTTGACTGTCAACGGCAATCTTACTATGGGCACTGATAGTGCTCTGTTGTTGAATTTCAGAGGTTCTGATGTGTATGGTGAGGTAGCTAGCGGCGCCGGTTTTGCTTATGACAGCCTTGATGTCAACGGTACTTTGGCGCTAGATGGTAATTTGATCTTTCGTCTCGATTCAACTTATCGTGGCGGTATCGGTGATCGTTCTTTACCGCTGACCTATGATTTAATTACCGGTAGCCCTGCTACGGTGACTATTCGTACCTATCCCTCGTCTTTCGTTCTTATCCCGCGCCTTCGTACCGACGGCGTGGGTACGGTCATGGTTAAAACGCCTTACGAAACAGCGACACCGACTAAGGATATTAGAATTCTGACTGATAAACAGGAAGAGAATGTGAAAGAACTGATCGTTATCGATCAGAAGCGTTACAGGATGTTGCAAAAGGAAAGAGAGAAAAAGCAACAGGAAGATAAGCGACGTAAAGCCACAGCGAATTGCGCTTAGCAAGATTAAAAATGCGACTGGTTTTTACCATGATCGTCGCAGGAAGTCCGAAATTGACAGTGCAGTAGTCGGGAATGCATTCAGTACTTTTTTATCTTCGGTAATAAGCGGCATTTGCAGTTGCTGTGCCAGTGCAATGAATTCACAGTCGTAGGCTGAGCAGAGGCTTTCCTTCGCTAACGCGAGAATTTGCGAAGAAGAAACATCATATTCGTTTTGCGCCATCAGGGACTCAGCCTCTTCCTGAATCGGCAATGCGTCTTCAAGCGTCAAAATTCCCTTTCGTATATAGAGCGCCAGCACATTACGGAACTCGCTTTTCCAGAGTGTTGGGGCCAGCCAGTCTGAGTCCGCTTTAAAGAGCGCATCGGCCGAGTCTGAAAACGGTGTGGGGAGCAGTAAATAGGAAATAACGTTGGTATCGACAACAATCATGGTCTGCCTTCATTAATAGCCTGGTCGATATCCTTGAGCGAAACGGCACTGTTTCGGACCCGGGAGCGCAGTGCGCGTATATTTTGTAGCCGGTCTTCTGGTGAAGTCCTTTTTGGCAACAGCGTGTTTTGCAGGCACATGATGACTTCGCTGTTAATGCTTCTTTGATGTTGTTCCGCGATATGTTTGAGTTCCCGGTAAAGATCATCTGGAATATTTTTAATGGTCAGGGCGGGCATGGGTGTCTCCGGCTAAAAAGTGGTTGCATTATGGTTCCATAATGGAATACAGTCAAGTACGTGACCATTCGTTTTTTGCCGGTTCCTCCTTGATAACCCGCTATCGATCCAGCGTTCGATAACCGATTGCTTCACTGATATGGGCTCTTTGGATCTGTTCAATTCCTTCCATGTCCGCAATGGTGCGTGCGACTTTTAGAATTCGGTCATAGCCTCGGGCGGACAATCCCAGTTTTTCAATCGCCGTACTGAGAAGATTCTCTGTTGCGTCATCCAGTTGGCAATGTTGTTGAATCTGCTTGTGTGTCATGCGGGCATTGGCAACGCCATTACGATTCAGTTGCCGTTGTCGACACTCCGCAACACGTTTACGTATGACTAAACTGCTTTCTGCGTGATGTTCACGCTGCTGCAGTTGATCGCGTGGCAAGCGCGGCACCGGGATGTGCATATCGATACGATCCAGTACGGGACCGGAAACTTTATTTCGATAGCGACTGATTTGATCGGGTGTGCAACGGCACTCACCTTTGGGGTCGCCATAAAATCCACAGGGACAGGGATTCATAGCCGCGATCATTTGAAAACGTGCCGGAAATTCAGCTTGTCGCGCAGCGCGTGAAATAACAATGCGCCCTCGTTCCATCGGTTCGCGTAAAACATCCAGTACACTGCGGTTATGTTCCGGCAGTTCATCAAGAAACAGCACGCCGTTGTGCGCCAGCGAAACTTCGCCGGGTCTCGGTGTAGCACCGCCGCCCACCAATGCTACCGCCGACGCTGTATGATGTGGCGCGCGATAACGGCGTTGTGCCCAGTTTTCAAAACAAAAACCTTCATCGCTAATCGACATGATGGCGGCTGTTTCCAACGCTTCCTGTTCACTCATGGCCGGCAGTATGGTGGGTAAGCGGCTGGCCAGCATGGTTTTACCGGTGCCCGGTGGTCCGATCATTAAAAGGTTATGTTCACCGGCCGCTGCCAATTCCAGAGCGCGCTTGGCGTGTGCCTGACCTTTCACGTCGGACAGATCGATATCGTAATGAGTATTTAATGCGGGAGAGGCGCCTCTGTAATCAGGTAATGTGTGAAGGTGATTGATGTGATTGCAGACCTGTAACAGTGATTTAGCCGGAATCACCCGACAGGATTTGGCTAACGCCGCCTCAGCGGCATTCTCCGGCGGTACAATCAAACTTCGTTTTGCCTTTGCACATTGCAGCGCGGTGGGCAAGCATCCTCTTACGCGCCGTAATTTACCACCCAACGCCAGTTCACCGATGAATTCATAATCGGCTAAGGCTTCAACAGGTATCTGGTCGGACGCGGCGAGCACGCCCATTGCGATGGCCAGATCAAATCGGCCGCCTTCTTTCGGTAGGTCAGCCGGCGCCAGATTGACGGTAATGCGTCGGGGGGGGAATTCAAAGTTGGCATTCAGGATCGCAGCACGCACCCGGTCTTTGCTTTCACGCACGGCTAACTCCGGCAGGCCGACGATCGACATCGAAGGCAAGCCTCCGGCAACATGCACTTCAACAGTAACCAGTGGTGCATTGATTCCCGCTAACGCACGACTGTAAACAACCGCCAACGACATTGATGTAACCCTGGATTGTTTTTTATCTGGCTACTGTAGCGAGGTGGTTGCGTAACGGATATCGCCTATTTGGATTAGAGGCGGTTTATTTTGATTTGCGCCGAGCCTGCTCAAGCCTGGTCAGTTGTTTTTCCAGCGCTTCCAGTTTTTCGCGGGTTCGTATCAGCAACTCGGATTGCACATCAAATTCTTCGCGGGTTACCAGATCCAGTTTCTGAAAAGTGCTGTGCAAAACGGCGCGAATATTTTTTTCCAGATCCTTTTTCAAAATACCCAAATCGGCCGGTAACAGACGGGATAATTTTTCGGTCAGGTCATTAAGGGTGTTGGTGTCAATCATTTTCGCGCAAAGCCCTGTTCAGGTTCAAAGGAAGCTCAATCATTGTAGCGATCAAACGAAAAATAGCGAGTATCAAAACGGGGCACCCGCAATGATCAGCTTGCACCGTACAGGTGCAGATGTATAGTACAAGGCTCCACAGTAGTTCTAATAAATGTACTTAAGTTGTTGATTTATAAGAGCCAATCAGTATTGGCACGATGGCTGCTCTGGAGCAGTCATCTTTTGTTAATAACCTTTAATCAGGAGTAATAAAGATGTTTAAGTTAAGAGCAACGGCTTTGGCCTTGGTGATGCTTTGTGTAACTGGCGTAAGCTCAGTTGCCAATGCGGGTGCAAGTGCCAATGTTGGTTTGGTGAGTGATTACTATTTCCGTGGTGCCAATCTCGGCGATGCCGGTGTTTATGCCGGAGCTGATTATGATGTTAACGGTTTTTTTGCCGGCACCTGGGTGATCGATGATGGTGATGGAGCGAATGATGGTCTGGAAACGGATTTCTATTTTGGTTATGGAATGGAACTGGAATCGTATTCATGGAGTGTCGGTTACAACCGCTATGAGTATACCTATACATCAGATTATGAAGATGAAGTGCAGTTTTTGTTTAGCGCGGGCATCTTTTCTTTTGAAGGAGATTTCGGCGAACTGCATGACGAAGAGTCTGATCCCACGGTGGATACTGATTACACGCACATCGCTCTGGGTTTAAGCGGCGACGTGTTTGGTGTAACGGTCGGTTCAACTGATGTTGATGATGATCCGGCTGGCTCGTACGACTACATTGAGTTCTCAGCAGGCGGAGAAATCAATGGTTTTGATGTTTCGGTCGCGATTGGTGATGCGTCATATGACGATGGAGATCCCGGTCCATACATGTATCTGGATGTCAGCAAGGCTTTTGATTTCTAGGCGATATAACGGACCTGTATGGTTTTAAATCCTTGAATTGGTGGTGTACGCTCTGGTTTTATTGCGCCAGAGCGTGACCTCACCAAGGGAGATACAGAAATGAAATTAGTTACAGCAATTATTAAGCCGTTCAAGCTCGATGATGTTCGCGAGATTCTCTCGGATATCGGCGTACAGGGTGTGACGGTGACTGAAGTGAAAGGTTTCGGTCGGCAGAAAGGTCATACGGAGTTATATCGTGGTGCCGAGTATGTCGTGGATTTTCTACCAAAAGTAAAACTGGAAGTCGCTGTAGATGATCCGATGGTAGATAAAGTTATCGAAGCGATCTGTAAATCGGCCCAAACCGGCAAGATCGGTGATGGCAAGATTTTCGTTACAAATGTCGAGCAGGCGGTCCGCATCCGTACGGGTGAATCGGGTCCAGAAGCCCTGTAATCGTTTTTCCAATCTTAACTGTGTGAGGTTACAGAGATGGATGCAGTATTAGAACTACGCTATGCACTCGATACTTTTTATTTTTTGATAACGGGTGCATTAGTGATGTGGATGGCAGCGGGTTTTGCCATGCTCGAAGCCGGTTTGGTGCGAGCTAAAAACACCGCTGAAATTTTAACCAAGAATATCGTGCTCTATGCAATTGCATGTTTAATGTTTCTGTTTATTGGATATCAAATAATGTATCCCGTTGGAGAAGGAAATCTGTTGTTTCGTGGTTTTGGAATAGGTATAGGCAATGAGCATGTGATTGGTGATTTGGGCAGTGAAAGTCATTCGAAAGCATCGGATTTCTTTTTCCAGGTGGTGTTTGTTGCGACCGCGATGTCGATTGTTTCCGGTGCGGTTGCCGAACGTATGAAGCTGTGGGCATTCCTGGCCTTTGCTGTAGTAATGACCAGCTTTATCTATCCGGTGCAGGGTTTCTGGAACTGGGGTGGTGGCTTTCTGTATGAGTCTTTCAATTACAAAGATTATGCTGGCTCAGGGACCGTGCATTTATGTGGTGCCTCAGCGGCTTTGGCGGGCGTGCTATTCCTTGGTGCCCGCAAAGGCAAATATGGTCCGGATGGTCAAATCAACGCTATTCCCGGCTCCAATTTACCGTTAGCTGCTTTGGGTACGCTTATCCTTTGGCTCGGTTGGTTTGGTTTTAACGGTGGTTCAGAGCTAGCGGTGGCCAGTTTAGAGAGCGCAAATCACGTCGCTAGAGTTTTTGTAAATACTAATACCGCGGCAGCTGGTGGAGTCGTTTCTGCACTGATCGTTTCCCAGGTTTTATTTGGCAAAGCTGATTTAACCATGGCGTTAAACGGCGGGCTGGCAGGTTTGGTGGCAATTACGGCTGACCCGCTTACTCCGGGTGCCGGCTGGGCGACCCTTATCGGCGTGATCGGTGGTGCACTGGTCGTGCTCGCGATTATTACTATCGACAAGCTGAGAATAGACGATCCGGTCGGTGCTATATCGGTTCATGGCGTGGTGGGAACCTGGGGCATTATGGCGGTTGCTATTAGCCAGAGAGCCGTAGAAGACGGTGCGACATTCGGCGGGCAGTTGATGGGCGTTGTCTCCATCTTTCTGTGGACCTTTATTGTCAGCAGCATCGTCTGGTTTGTGCTCAAGCTGGTAATCGGTATCCGCGTCAGCGAAGAAGAAGAGTATGAAGGTGTCGATTTGAGTGAATGTGGTCTGGAAGCTTATCCGGAGTTTACTACGAGCAAATAGACACTTTATGATATAAATAAAGGACCCCCGATTGTTTCGGGGGTCTTTTTTTTACCCGCCGCTCGGGGTAAGGTAACCGGGTTACGTCGTGGACGCCAGGCGCAGATGCTATATAAGCGAATTGAAATCATTTTTGTTTTAATGCTATCCCTTTCCAGCAGTTCTTTGTGCGCTGAAGTGTACAAGTGGACGGATGAAAACGGTCAGACGCACTATAGCGATATTCCGCAAGATCAACCTTCTAATAAGATAACAGTGAACGAAAAGCCGGAAAGTAGTAGTGAGCCGAGTGACGCCGACCGCCGTGATTATCAAAAACGGGTACTGGATTCATTTGCGCAGGAACGTCAGCAGAAACAGCAAAAAAAAGAAGAACAGGAAAAAAAGCAGGCCGAGCAACGCAAGCAGTGCGAACAGGCCAGGAAGCGGCTAAGCGACGTTGAAACCGCCGGCTATCTCTACGAAAAAGACAAAGATGGTGAGAAAGTGATTTTTACTGACGAACAGCGTCAGGCAGCAACTGACCAGGCCAGGGCGGCGGTAAAACAATACTGCAATTAATTATTGTTTTATCTGCGCCCGGCAAATTTTGCGCGAAAGAATTCCGGTGCAGTAAAAGCCGCTTCATGAACAGAACTATTGTAATAATCAGTGCTAAATAGTTTTTTATCCGCTTCGACCTTGCGTATAAATTCAATTTGAGTTTGTTTACTTGCCATCGTTGCCGACCACCAACCGGTGGGATAAATCGGCAATGGGAAAAACAAAGTTTGCGTGGTACTGAAACCGGCTGTCAGCATCGCGTCATGCATCGGATAGATAATGCTCTCGGAATGCACTAATGGCGATTCGCTTTGTTGAATCAGTAAACCGTGCTCACCGAGGGCTCGTTGACAGGTTCTATAAAACGCCTCGCTAAACAAGCCTTTGGCCGGACCCACCGGATCGGTGCTGTCGACGATAATTAGATCCAGCGAAGCGCTTGCTGCCCGTTCCATCCACTGGATACCGTCAATAAACAATAATTCGGCGCGTGGATCAGTATTGGAAGTACATAATTCCGGAAAATACTTTTCGGCGTTACGTGTCACGCGCTCGTCGATGTCAATTTGCCAGACTTTTTTGATACAAGCGTGCTTGAGCACTTCACGTAAGCTGCCGCAATCGCCACCACCAATGATGGCCACCTGTTTTGGCGCAGGGTGTGAAAATAACGCCGGATGCGTCATCATTTCATGATAAATAAAGTTATCCCGCTGGCTCAGCATGGTGCAGCCGTCCAGTACCATTAAATTTCCGAAATGAGTTGTCTGGTAAATTTCCAGAAACTGATACTGGGTTTGCTCTGCATGCAACCTGGATTCAATACTGAGTGAGAACGCCGTACCTATGGCAGGTGCGGCTTCGGTAAACCATGTATTGTCAGAAAGGATGGATTTTTCCAATGAGGTACTCTCTTGCAAACTTTAGATATTTTGTCAACGCGGCTTTGCGCTACAATGCCGCCGACACAGGCGGGGAATGATGCCAGTAAACACTTCAAAGTCAACCGGTTCTGCAGTACAAAATGTTAAACAGGCACGTGCCTGTTTTAACTTTGCGGACTGGTCGGCGGACTATTTTGATGTTGCGGATAACGGGCGGCTGGTTTGCCGCTTGCCTGGCAGGATTAAGAATGAAATTTCTCTCGCTGACCTGGTGCAAACGGCTGCCGGCCACAATCTTCAGTTGCCGCTGCTGATAAGATTTCCCGACATACTGACTGATCGCGTACAACGGATTTGCCAGGCGTTTGACAATGCCTTTGCACGCTTCGATTATCAGGCGTCCCACACGATTGCCTATCCCATTAAGGTTAACCAGCAACGCTGTGTTGTTGAGCAGATAACACAAGCCTTGCCTGACCGGGTCGGACTGGAAGCGGGCAGCAAGCCCGAGCTGATGGCGGTGCTGGCGCAAAGCTTTAACAAAACCCGTCACGAAGACCTGGGGACTATTGTCTGCAATGGTTACAAGGATCGTGAATATATTCGTTTGGCATTAATTGGAGGCTTGCTGGGCAAGCGTATTTTTATCGTCATCGAACAACCGGATGAGCTGGAGTTGGTGCTGGAACAGGCGCAGGAGCTAAAGGTTAAACCGCTGCTAGGTGTCAGGGTCCGGCTAACTTCAATCGCCAAAGGTCGCTGGCAGAACTCGGGCGGGGAGAAAAGCAAATTCGGCTTGTCGGCAACCCAGTTACTGGCGTTGTTGGAAAAGCTAAAACAAAGACAACAAACCGATGCCCTAAAACTATTGCATTTTCATATTGGCTCCCAGATCGCTGATCTAGGCAGCATTAAAGCGGCCATTTTTGAGGCCAGTCGCTATTACCAGGAATTGCATCGCCTGGGTGTTCCGATAGAAACACTGGATGTCGGTGGCGGTTTGAGTATTGATTATGAAGGCAGTCATTCAACGCAGATGTTTTCCGCCAATTATAGTGTTGAGGACTATGCCGGTGCGATAGTCTCCTGTCTGGTGGAGCAATGTCTTCATCACCAGATACCGCAACCCGAGATTATCACCGAGTGCGGTCGGGCACTCACGGCGCATCATGCCGTGCTGATTACCGAAGTTCTTGATATTGAACGTAACAGCAATGTCGCTAATGGTGAGATTACGCATCCGATTACTGCAGAAATCAAACGGCTTATTAAGCTGGTTCAAACAATTACATTGCCCAAGCAGGCCGCTGCTATTTTGCAGCAATGTGATAAAACTACACAAACGATACATGAACAGTATTTGCAGGATAAGCTCTCACTGGCAGAGAGAGCGGGTCTTGATGCGTTGATTATGCGAGTGCAGCTTTGTCTGCAGGATATGGTTAACGGCATGCAGCACATGGAAACCATCAGACCGGTTATCAACGAGCGCCTGGCGGATAAATATTTCTGCAATTTTTCTGTTTTTCAATCGACTCCCGATGTTTGGGGTATTGAGCAGGTTTTTCCGGTTGTACCGCTGACACGGTTAGATGAGCCGTTGACAAGACATGCGGTAGTACACGATTTAACCTGCGATTCGGATGGTCAGATCAATTCATACCCGGTGCGCAAAGGATTATCGGCAACCCTGCCGGTGCACGAGTTAATCGAAAAAGAGCCGTATTATCTGGGTATATTTTTAGTTGGTGCTTATCAGGAAATACTCGGCGATATGCACAATCTGTTTGGGGATACACATTCGGTTAATGTGGTGTTGAACGAACACGGTGATTTTCAGTTGCAGGATGCTGAGCCGGGTGATCGCATTGATCAGTTGTTGGAATATGTGCACTACGACAGCAAAAGACTATTAGCACAATACAGGGCCAAGCTTGATCGCAGTAAGCTGTCAGCCGCGGATAAGGACAAATACTATCAGGAATTAGCGGACGGGCTCTCAGGCTATACCTACCTGGAAGAATAAAACTCCCTGATAAAACGACCCTATTTGCCGATAAGGTCTTGGACTTGCCCCTCGCAGTCCTTATAATCGCCCGCCCCTCAGGAAGCAATTTATGACTCAGCATATCCGCAATATCGCCATTATCGCGCACGTCGATCATGGCAAAACCACCTTGGTGGACAAGCTATTGCAGCAATCAGGAACCCTCGGCCGCCGCGCAGGCTTACCTGATCGAGTCATGGATTCCAACGATCTGGAACGTGAGCGTGGCATTACGATTTTGTCAAAGAACACCGCGCTGGACTGGCGGGATTACCGTATCAATATAGTCGATACTCCCGGGCATGCGGATTTTGGCGGTGAAGTTGAGCGTGTTTTATCCATGGCAGAATCGGTGTTGTTACTGGTCGATGCCGTAGACGGCCCAATGCCGCAGACCCGATTTGTGACACAAAAAGCCTTTGCTAAGGGTTTTCGGCCGATTGTTGTCATTAACAAGATTGATCGGCCAGGTGCCCGCCCGCACTGGGTTCTGGATCAAACCTTTGAAATGTTTGATCAATTAGGTGCCAGCGATGCGCAACTGGATTTTCCGGTTATCTACGCTTCGGCACTGGAAGGTTACGCCGGTCGCGAATCGACCGTGCGCGAAGGCGATATGACGCCTCTATTAGAAGCGATCGTGCGGCATACACCGCCACCACAGGTAGATGCCGATGGCCCGCTGCAACTGCAGGTCAGCACGCTGGATTACAACAGTTATGTCGGAGTGATGGGGATAGGCCGGATTCAGCGTGGCAGGCTGCAACGCAATATGCCGGTCAAGGTTATTAGTGCCGACGGCAGCAGGCGTAGTGGCCGGGTTTTACAGATCTTTGGATTTCACGGTCTCGAGCGCATCGAAGTGGAACAAGCCAGCGCCGGAGATATCGTTGTTTTTACCGGACTGGAAAAACTATATATCTCAGATACTTTGTGTGATCCACAGAAAGTCGAAGCATTACCACCTCTGACGGTTGATGAGCCGACTATGTCGATGATGTTCCAGGTCAATACCTCGCCTTTTGCCGGGCGCGATGGCAAATTTTTAACCAGCCGCCAGATCGGCGAACGCCTGCAACAGGAAGCCTTGCATAATGTTGCCTTGCGGGTTGAGCCGACTGCCGATCCGGATAAATTTAAGGTTTCAGGCCGAGGTGAGCTGCACCTTGGAATATTGATCGAGAATATGCGTCGGGAAGGTTATGAGCTGGCGGTTTCAAAGCCGGAAGTGATTTTACAGGAAATTGATGGATGTCTTTGCGAGCCGTATGAGCGATTAACCGTTGATGTTGAAGAAAGCTATCAGGGCGCGGTTATGGAAAGGATAGGCGCGCGTAAAGGGGAATTAAGCGCCATGATGCATGACGGCAAAGGACGCGTGCGACTGGATTATATGATCCCGGCACGGGGATTGATCGGATTTCAAACGGAATTTTTAACAGCCAGTTCAGGCACCGGACTGATTTACCATGTGTTTGATCATTACGGTCCGCTATTACCGGATAATCTGGCTAATCGCATAAATGGTACGCTTATTTCCATGGTTAGCGGTAAAGCGCTGGCTTACGCCCTGTTTAATTTACAGGAACGCGGGCGACTGTTTATTGAACATGCTGATGAAGTTTATGAGGGGATGGTTGTCGGTATCCATAGTCGTGGCAATGACCTGGTTGTTAATCCTCTTAAAGGCAAGCAATTGACCAATATTCGTGCAGCGGGCTCGGATGAAAACATTCTACTTACCCCACCTATCCGTATGACGTTGGAACAGGCTCTTGAGTTTATCGATGACGATGAACTGGTCGAGGTGACGCCGTCCTGTATACGTATCCGCAAGAAATTATTGAAAGAGCACGAGCGCAAACGCGCTTTGCGCAGCGCTTAAAGAGAGGCTTATTTAGGCCGATATCCGGTGACAGGGAAGCTGCGCCTTGCAGAATATCTCTAAAGACATGGGTGCCACGCAATTAAACCGTCACATCTATGGATTCATTATTCGACAAGCTTGCAGGCTGACCGTAAAATGACAAGCAACTGATGCATTAGCGGGTAGTTCCTGGCGCTGGAGGTGAGTGAAGATGTCCAATAAACCGCGCTTGTTGATCGCCGATGATTCCGAGCACGTGCGCAAGGAAATGCTGACCATACTGGAAGACGAGTATGATTTGGTGCAGGCAGAAAACGGTGATCAGGCTTGGTCTTTGATCAGCAACGACACCAATATCAAAATGGTGTTCACTGATCTGACCATGCCAAAAAGCGATGGCTTATCTTTGCTGCGACGTATTCGCGGCGATCAAGACGAAAAAATTCGTGTCATGCCGGTTATTATGATGACCGATGCGCAGGATAGCCTGACAACAGTAAAAGAATCACTGGCGGCCGGCGTCACCGACCTGGTTCGCAAACCCTTTATCCCGGAATTACTGCGTGCCCGCGCTAACGCCAATATTAAGCCCAATCTTGAAAAACAATATGTTGTAACGGCAACGGTTGATCCACTCACGCAACTGGCGAACGAGCCCTATTTTATGTTGCGTGGTGCCAACAACCTTTCTTATGCCATCCGTCATAACAGCGGCTTTGGCGTAATGATGATTAGAATCGATCATTTTGAGGAATTACAGAAAGCCTACGAACCTTATGTAATGGAAAGCGTGCAGGTTAAGGTTGGATCCTATATCAGCTCAGTTGTGCGCTTAGAGGATACGGTTGCACGATTAGACGCAGGAGTTTTTGGGGTCCTATTACAGGGTGTCGATCCACGCGGTGTACTGGAATCCGCTTCTCGTATTCAGCAAAAAGTGAAGAAGAAAGCCTTTCGATTTAACGATCAGCGTTTTTCTATCACAATCAGTATCGGAGCAGCAGCGCCAGCTTTAAAACCATATTCATCTTTTGAACTCATTTTACGTCAGGCGCGTTCAGAACTTGGCACCGCCGTGAAACTGGGTGGCGATCAGATTGAAGCTGCAAATATTTACCAGCGACTGACTGGTGAGGATGAAGCGAGTCACTATGTACCTTCTCTGGATGAAGCGTTAGAAATGCTGAATAATAATCAGGGTCAGTTGTTGGGTCATTGTGCTGATGAATTATTCGGTAAGTTATTACCTTTGTTAATGTACTGTGATGATAAAATGCAACTAAATCTGATAACCCAAATTAAAGAACGTTTGCAGTCGCGCTCGGGCGAAACAACCTAACCAATAATATAAATTCAAGGTACGAGAAATTGATGTCGGATAAGTTGCGCGTTTTAGTCGTCGACGATTCCAAGGTGGTGCGCAAGGCATTTTCGCGAATACTGGGCGAAACCTATGATCTGCTTGAGGCTGAAGATGGGGAGGGCGCCTGGGAACTACTGAATCAGCATGCTGATATCTGTGCAGTATTCACTGATCTGAATATGCCACATCTTGACGGCAGAGGTTTGGTGCAACGCATACGTGCATCCGAAGATCAAGATATTGCCAGCTTGCCGATTATTCTGGTCACCGCCGCGGATGAAAGCACCGATACCACCAAAGATGCGCTAACAGCGGGTGCCACAGATTATGTAATTAAACCTTTCGATTCAGTATTTTTGCAGTCCAAGGCCAGGGCTTACGTTGTACCACGCGATAAGTCAGCAGCGGACGGTAAGCTGGCAACGCTTGATCCTGTAACTCGACTGGCTAACAGAACATTTTTTATCGAACGTGGCGAACAGGAAGTTTCTGCTGCCAATCGACATAAGGCTCCGTTGGCGTTGTTGCTGACGACGATTGATAATTTTGAAGAATTAAAGCGGCAAACCAACGAAAGATTGCTTAACGGAATAATTCGAAAACTGGGTACTTATATGTCCTCGGAGGTACGTCTGGAAGACACCGTTGCCCGTATCGAAAAAAACCGTTTTGCTATGTTGTTATCTGAGGCTGGACTGGCGCAAGCCACTGAGATGGTTGAAAGGTTACGCCTTAAGGTGCAACAAAAAGTTATTCGACATAAGGATAAAATTTTCAAAGTTACTATCAGTACAGGCATTTCTTCATTGCCGCCGGATGTTTCACGTACATTTGATATGTTGATGCTGGAAGCTGACCGGCACTTGAAACAGGCTATTGAAAAGGGCGGTGACTGCACAGTACCGGCACCCAACAGGGAAGGTAAATCCGATAAGGCGTTGCTGACAACGTCATTGGATGAGGCAGATGCGATGTTGAGCCGACGCGATGAAAAGATGTCGCCGGAGCAAGCCGCGGTCACTGTTCGACATATGTTGCCGCTGCTGGAGCACTGCGACAAATTATTAAACTTAAATTTAACAGAACAAATTAAGGCACTTAGGTCAAGATTTGGCCGGGCTAACTGAACAGCTTATAGCGGTAACCGGTGCGGTTGCACCAGGTAGTCATTGGATTGCATTTCCATTAGTCGACTGACAGCGCGCTCGAATTCAAATTGCAGCCTTTGTCCACGATAGATCGTGCTGATGGGAACCTCCGCAGAAACAATCAGTTTCACTCTGTGATCATAAAAAATATCCAGCAGGGTGATAAGACGCCTGGCCGCATCATTGTGCCTATCATCCAACATCGGCAAATTGGAAATCAAAACCGAATGATGTCGACAGGCGATCTCGATATAGTCATTTTGTGATCGTGGTGTATCGCATAGTGAACTGAATTCAAACCATATTGCGTCCTCAGATTGAGCGATAACGGGAATAGCGCGACCGTTTATTTCAACATGGTGTTTTTCTGACAGAGCATGATTGCTTAAAGCGGCAAAGGCATGCTGCATGATTCGTTCGCTATCGATACCCAGTGGAAAGTGCCAGGTACCGTCTTCTTGCAGTGTTTGTAATCTGTAGTCAGTTTGGCCCCTCAATTCAATCACTTCGGTTCGCCTTTTAACTAGTTCGATTGCCGGGACGAACCGGGCGCGCTGCAAGCCGTCGGCGTACAGATTTTCCGGACAGAAGTTGGACGTTGTTACCAGTACGACGTTTTCTGCGAACAGCGCCTTGAACAGGCCATGCAGCAGCATCGCATCCGCAATATCGTTGACATGGAATTCATCCAGACACAACAAGCGGGTGCGACGAGCAATTTTATTGGCAATAAGATTTAACGGGTCGCGAATCTTTTTATGCATCTTCAGCGCTTGATGAATTTGCAGCATGAAATGATGAAAATGCCGGCGTTGCTTCCTTTCAATATTTATAGAGGCATAAAAAATATCCATTAACATGGTTTTGCCGCGACCAACACCACCCCATAAATAGATGCCGTTAATCGGCGGCACTGTTTTACGGCCAAAAAGCTTTCCCCACATTGAATGAGACGATTGTGGGCCGGTCTTAATTTCATTCCAGAGGCGGTCGAAGTGTTTTAGGCATTCCTGCTGTATAGGATCGACTGATAAACTGTGATTCTGGCAATGCTGGATGTAATAGGCGCTGGGTAACATGAATTTAGATGTCTATCTTTTGGTTCGATCGACAATAGTACCGAAACTCACAGCAGCTGTGCAGCGAATCGGTAATTAGTATGAGATGGCTCGGTTTGTTCTTGCCGCTTCACAACATTTGCGCTAGTTTGCGTCGATTAAATCAATAGTAATTGTATAAATCTCTATGAATCATGCGGACATTATTGAGCCGACAGAGGATTTAACCCTGGCCGGACTGTTCCGTGAGCGTGTTGAGCGTTCGCCCGGTGCTGTTGCGTATAAACACTACGATTGGGGCCGCCAGCACTGGGTTGATACAACGTGGCTGGAAATGAGTCATGAGGTAGGGCGTTGGCAACAAGCCATGCTGAAAATGGGGCTGCAAAAGGGTGATCGCGTTGCCTTAATGTTGCGCAATAGTCGCGAGTGGGTTTTGTTTGATCAAGCGGCGCTGGGCCTGGGGTTGATTACCGTGCCACTTTTTGTCGATGACCGGCCGGGAAATGCAGCACATATTTTGCAGGAATCCGGCGCAAAACTGGTGATAGTGGCGGGCAAATTACAATGGCGGGGTTTACTGGCGCATGAGGATGGTTTGCCCACTGTGGAACAAATAGTCAGTGTTGCATTGATTTCGGAAGAAGATGCTCCGGAAGATTCGCGATTAGAAAGTCTCTCTGACTGGTTGTTCGGCCTGGAAGGTGGGTTGCAGACCGAAGTCATTGATCCGGATGCCACTGCAACGCTGGTTTTTACTTCCGGTACTACCGGCAGCTCTAAAGGCGTTATGTTGAGTCATCGCAATATTCTGCTTAATGTTCGTAATGGATTACATGCGGTTAAATTAACTCAGCATGAATTATTTTTATCGTTTTTACCGTTATCACATATGTTTGAACGCACGGCAGGTTATTATCTCCCCGTAATGTGCGGATACACAGTAGCTTTCGCGCGTTCTTTTCAACAATTAGGTGACGATTTAAAGCAAATAAGGCCAACTTGTTTTATTTCTGTACCGCGCATTTATGAAAAACTGTATACCAAAATCCAGAACAACCTTAACAAAGCATCGCTATATAAGCGCGTAATCTTCAGATTAACCCTGGTTGTTGGTTATCGGCGAATGTGTTTTCTATGGGGTCAAAAATGGTGGTCGCCGATAATTCTGTTGTGGCCGCTGTTGAATAAACTGGTTGCCGGTAAAATCCTGCAGCAATTTGGCGGCAGGATTCGAATTGCCTTGTGTGGTGGAGCGGCGTTATCTCGGGAGATTGATCAGTTCTTCAACAGTCTAGGCCTGACTTTGTTGCAGGGTTACGGCCTTACCGAAGCCAGCCCCGTGATATCGGTAAATAATCCGAAGTACAATAAGCTCGGCAGTGTTGGTCCGCCACTTAAAAACACTCTGGTGCGAATCGCAGGCGATGGAGAATTGCAGACATTAAGTGCGAGCGTGATGTCTGGCTACTGGAAAAATGAGAAAGCAACCGTGACAGCGTTTACCGAAGATGGTTGGTTGCGTACCGGTGATCTCGCCTACCTTGATGAAGATGGGTTTATTTATCTGACGGGTCGTTTAAAAGAAATACTGATACTGAGTAATGGTGAAAATATTCCTCCCGGTGACATGGAAACAGCGATTAGTCTGGATGCCTTATTTGAACAGGTTGCAGTGGTTGGTGACGGCCGGCCTTCATTAGCCGCACTTGTTGTTTTAAATAAGGATGCCTGGCATGAATTCGCACTTGAGCGTGGTATCAATATTGATGAAGAAAATGTACTGAATCGAAAAGACGTAAAAAAAGCTGTTTTATCTCATATGGCAGGCCATTTAAAAAAATTTCCGGGTTATGCGCAGATTAGGGAAGTGTATTTAACACTCGAACCCTGGACGATTGAACAAGATTTGCTGACGCCAACCATGAAGCTCAAACGTTCCCGCCTACTGGAATTTTATAAAAATCAAATAGAAGAATTATTTACTCACTAAACTCCATTTTTAATTTCCTGCTAGCCGGTTTGCATGACAGGTGGATTTGATAAAAACACATCCGCTTCTTCTGCCGTCATCGGTTTTGAAATGTAAAACCCCTGAGCATACTGGCAGCCCATGCGTCCCAATATCTGATATTGCCCCTGAGTTTCAACGCCTTCTGCAATAACTTCCATATTCAGATCATGTGCCAGATCAATGACTGCGCGTGTAATATTCAGGCTGCTTGAATCAACAATCATTGATTGCACAAAACCACGGTCTATCTTCAACATATCAACCGGTAGTTTGGTTAGACGACTTAAGGAAGAGTAACCAACACCAAAATCATCGATACTGATATGCACGCCGAGCTTGCTCAATATATTGAAAATTTCGCCTGAGCGGCCTGTATTATCCATAATTACGCTTTCGGTAAGTTCGAGTTGTAAGCTGTCATTACTGAGTTTATTGTCTTTTAAAACATTGCCGATTTCTGCCAGGACAGCGGTGCTGTTAAAATGTATACCTGACATATTGACGTGAATTTTGATGTTTTTTGCAGCCTCATATTTCTTACGCCATTGTTTTAATTGTTTGGTTGCTTGTTTAAGAACCAGATAATCAATATCACGTATAATGCTCATCTCTTCTGCCAGCATGATAAAATCATGCGGCTCCAGAAAACCTCTTTCAGGATGATTCCATCGTACCAGTGCTTCCATACCAGCCAGGCATTTCTCAGCAATTGAATAGATTGGCTGGTAATAGACGTGCAATTCGTTATTTTGCAGTGCATGACGTAGATCAACTTCCAATCGCATAACATGCACCATTTCTTCGTGCATACGACCGTCAAATAGCGCGTAACGCGCACGACCCGATTGTTTGGCGCTGTACATGGCGATATCGGCATCTCGCAAGATGTCTTGCGGGTTGTTATAGCCGCGTGCGCTCATGGCAATGCCGATGCTGGCGCTGGTGAAAGTTTCGTGTTTGCTGATACGAATGGGTTTTGACAGCACTTGCTGAATACGTGAAGCAATGTTGGTTACTTCCTGTTCATTGGGCACGGCATCAAGCAGGATTGCAAACTCATCTCCGCCCAGACGTGCAATATAGTCGCCGGGACGTAAGCAGTTTTTCAATACCTGTGCGACAGTCTCCAGGAATTTATCGCCATAGGCATGACCAAGGCTGTCATTGATGTATTTAAAACGATCCAGATCCAGATATAAAACAGCAAACTCATAATCATTGCGACGGCTGGTCCGTTCAATTGCGTGTTCCAACAAACTGTTAAAATAGTTACGGTTCGGCAAACCGGTGAGCGGATCGTGAAAAGCGTCTTTTCGTAACTGTTCTTCCATCAATCGATAGCGGGTCATATCAATGGCATAGATATGAATTCGATTCAGATCGCTTTGCAGATAGTAATTCCACTGGAAATGATAATCGCTGATGGCGCGTTCAACTCTGATAACTTCATCGCCGCTGGCCTGGGTTTGTTCAATTAACTCAATATGATTTTCCGGCAGCAGGCTTTCTACAGAACCGATGTTCAGGCGCTCAACCATTTTTGAACAGGCTGGATTACTGAACAGTATCTTGCCGGCCAGGTCGGCGATCATGACCATATTGGGATTTTCCAGTGATATACGCGCGAGTTGCAGGTTTTCTTTTTCCATGCGTTGACGTTCCAGCTCAACACCCACTCGTGCGGCAAAGATATTGAGTATCTGCAATTCCCTTGCATTAGCTTCCAGGCGTTTGGTGCTCATGACGGCAATATGACCCAGTACGCTTTTGTCATTACCGGTCACAGGTATCGCCAGATATCCTTCTATCTTATTATCACGCAGCCATTTATTCTCCGAGAAAACTTTATTGACGCCGTCAGTAAAATGGATAATCTGAGCAGTGTTCGCATTATCAAAATTGGATTCCTGTTGTTGATATTCAAATGGTGGTATTAATTCACCCTTGCGTAAAGCATTGTTAATGCGAAAACGATTAGGCGCGATGGCCTGCGCGATCAAACAGTAATCTGCTTCAAAAATACCAATCAGGTGCGTTAACAGCGATTGAAAATAATCTTCGCCGGTTTTACTTACCGTGCCTTCCTGAATGGCTTGTAGCGCAGCGTCATTTTGTCTGCGTGCCAATGCAGTGGATATAGTATTGGCAGCTATATGAAGTGCATCAATTTCAGCGGTCGACCAGCTACGGCGTTCATGACAATCATCAAAACCAAGATAACCCCACCATTTTTCTTCGATAAAAATCGGTACAATCGCAGTCGATAGCACACCGAGTTTTTTAAAATAGTTTTGTTCATGTTTGCCGAATTCATCTGTTGAACCGACCAGAATACCACCGCGACCCAACGTTTCAATAAACTGGCCCAATCCGACTTCTTCAAGCGACATATTGCGGAAAAGCGTATTTTCCATGCAGGGCTGAATGCCTGCATTGACCCACTCAAACTGCATGTTGCTGCGGCCGTCATTTGAACTGACATGTGATATATAGCAGCGGCTGGCGTTACTGGCGCGACCCAGTTCTTCCAGAACTTCACTCATGGAGGTTTGCCAATCGGTGGCATCGATTAATCTGCCGGTGGCGCGTGAGGTTGCCGACAGGATGATATCGCGGCTGCGCAATTCCTTTGCAGTTTTAACGATAACGCTGATGTCGTCATCCGTGTGGGTGCTGTCTTTTTGTGCAAGACTGTCGTCCAACCCCCTATGTAATTGCGAAGTTTGTTCGACGAGTACCTGCCGCGTGTTGCGCAATCTGAATTCTGTTGAGTGCTGTACGGTAAATGCCGCCACCATGGTCGCCATCGCATGCACAAAATTAAGATTGTCGTGATCAAATGCATCGGTGCGATTACTGTAAACTGCCAGCATGCCGATAGATTCAGCACCCGCTCTGATCGGCGCGCAAATGCCGGACAAGACTTTATTGCGTCGTAAATGCGCCGACGGCCGAAATCTTTTTTCCTTTCTCAGGTCATCGCTTAATACCGGTTCCTTATTTTCAATAATATATTTGAATTCATTGTCGCGATTTAAAGGTAGTTTAAAGTTGCCAACTTGTTTTGACTCCAGGCCCATACCGGCATGCAAAACACCTTCAGTGCCGTCGCCGCCAATCAGGAAAATTTCACAGAGCCAGGCATCAAGAGTCTGTGTGACTAGAATTGTTGTTTGCCGAAGTAGCTCCGGTAATTCCGGTTCGGTTGAGGCGATTTCTCCCAGCCTGATGGTTGCATTCTGCTGGCGATTGAGCATATCCAGGGTGTTCTGTAAAAAGACCCGCTCTGTAACATCACGGCTACCACCGGTAATACCCACTACTTGTTGATTGGCTTCATCCCACTCCGGTTGACCGACGCTTTCCAGCCAGATTGTTTCGCCGTTTTTCTTGGTTGCTCGATAAAGCGTCGTTGCGGTCTTGTTGCTTATCAGGGTTTCGGTAAATTCCTTGATCGCCGGCAAATCCTCTTTGTGTACACAGGCTATCCAGCCGCCTTTGGCGCTAACGTCTTTACGTGCATAACCAGTAACATCTTCAAATGAATCGGACATCCAGTCGGTTTGCATACGTCCTTGTTTGTCTATACTGGAGTGGTAAACGTAGCTGCGTGAGACTTCCTTAAACAATGGATGGTTATGGCTGCCTTGTGTTTTGACCTGGCATAACAGGGCATATTTGAGTGTCATAAAGATCAAATTGTGTAAACCGGCCGCCCCCAGATCTTTGATGACGAAAGTATGCAAACTGTGTAAAGAGCGCGCCTCTTTAAGTAACTCTGGATTAATATTGTGCGCAAAGGTAATTAAAGGCTCGGCAGTTGATTGTTCACGTAAACTGCTGATTTTGGGCAGGCTGCGACGACCAAAAAGATGATGATCGCAGATCATGGCGTCGAATTTCTCCTGGTCCAATGCTTCAGCAAATTCTTTGGTGGAGCGGGGATTGGTTATTTCGATGCGGGCGTCGGTAAAGAGCTTGATTGGCCGCAACATATCAAGATTATCAGCCTGGCCTTTGACCGCCAGCAGTATTTTCAGTGTTGGTTTGTCTGCAACTGATCTGGACTTCATTTGTACAGCTCTTGTAACTATTTATTGTCTTGATCTGGCCACTCGAGCAAATTCAGAGCGACAATCCGATAGCGGCTAAGCTTAATCTTTGCGCAGTTTGTCGTCTACCGCGATTGGGGTCGGGTAACGCACCACAATGTAGTAAGAAGAGGCGATAAAGGTCAGCAGCGTTGCAATTTGTATCAACGAAGCCGCTTCCGCAGAGATAACGCGGGTTTCCAGTGCCAACACTGCAATCAATAGGGAAAACTCGCTGATCTGCCCCAATCTGACACCGGCCTGACGGGAGAAACCCGTTTTTTCGCCTTGCTTGACTAACAATTGAGCAAATACCAGTGGTTTTAACAGCATCATCAGCACCGCAACGATCAACGCAGGTATCAACAGTTGTTTGGCCATATCCAGATTAAAGCTTGCGCCCAGCGAGAAAAAGAACATCACCAGGAAAAAATCCCTGACTGGTTTCATGCGTTCGGTGATAAATCGCGAGATTGGACTGATTGCCAGGCTGACACCGCCGATAAAAGCACCGATCTCATAGCTTAAGCCCAGCCATTGGCCCAGTTGCGAGATGAACAGACACCAACCAATCGTCAACAGGAATATATATTCCTGGATACGATCAAATCTGGCCAGTAGCGCCTGAATCAGATAACGCGAAATCAGAAAGGCGAAACCAATCAGCAGTGGCAAAGCCAGCAGAATGCGACCAAACCCCCACCAGATGGAGGTATCCTGCACCGAGCCCTGAATGCCGAGTAAGACGATAATCGCGATGATGTCCTGCAAGAGCAGGATACTGATCATAATCTCACCCATATGTTGTTGATGCAGGGTGGTTGTTGGCAGCAACTTAAGGCCGATGATGGTGCTGGAGAACATCATTGATACACCAATAACAATCGATTCGGTCGGGCTAAAGCCGCACAGCAGACCGGTGACCGCGCCAGTAGCGAAAAACAAAAATGAGCTGATTAATGTAATGACGGTGGTTGTCCGGAAAAATCTTGCCAGCTCACGTGGTTCCAGGTTCATACCCAGCAGGAATAACAGGAAGATGATGCCGACATGCGCGATTTGCTTGATCATTTCAACGTCGGTTACCAGATTAAAACCAGATGGGCCGGCCGCGATACCAACCAGAATATAGGCGATCAACATCGACTGCCGTGCAAATAACGCGACCGTTGCAACCAGTGCGGTACCGGCGAATATCAGAAAAACCGAGTAAATAATGGTAGGGTCATGCATATCAACTAAGCTTACCGGGGGATAATATTGGGCTACTCTTGGTCACAGGTCTGATTATATGTGATTCCGCGCGGATATTATTCAGCCGTGGATTTTTTGTTAAAACTAATTTTTATGATCGATATCGCGATGCAGAAACCAGAACAACCCCAGGCAACAAAATTACAGGATTACAGCCCGCCGGCATTTTTAATTGACAAGATCGAGCTGGAGTTTGATCTGGATCCGGAGCAGACGCGTGTGCAGTCCCGCCTGCTGATTAGAAGAAATCCGGCTGCCGATACAGCCGCTACCGCACTGGAGATGGATGGTGAACAATTGCAGCTACTGTCAATCCAGCTGGATGGCAAGGCAATGCAATCTGATCGCTATGCCGTCTGCGAACATAAATTGTCCGTATTCGATGTGCCGGATACGTTTGTGCTGGAGCTGATTACTCAAATTCAACCGGACAAAAATACCGCCCTGGAGGGACTATATCTTTCCAGCGGCAATTTCTGCACGCAGTGTGAGGCGGAGGGATTTCGCCGCATTACTTACTACCTGGACAGACCGGACGTATTGGCGCGTTTTGATGTCACCATTCGTGCCGATATCGAACAATACCCGGTACTGTTATCCAACGGTAACAAGATAGCAGAGGGCCGATTGGACGATAGCCGACATTGGGTGCGCTGGCAGGACCCCTTTCCGAAGCCCTGCTATTTGTTTGCTTTGGTTGGCGGTGATCTTGTTGCGATCAATGACCGGTATAAGACGGCATCGGGACGCGAGGTGGAACTGGCTATATATGTGCAGACGCATAATCGGGATAAATGCGGGCACGCCATGCAGTCACTGAAAAACGCCATGCAATGGGATGAGCGGGTTTTTGGCCTCGAATATGATCTCGACAATTACATGATCGTCGCAGTAGATGATTTCAATATGGGTGCCATGGAAAACAAGGGCTTGAATATCTTCAATTCCAAGTTTGTTCTGGCGAGCCGGGAAACCGCTACCGATGTGGATTATCAACGCATTGAGGGTGTTATCGCGCATGAATATTTTCATAACTGGACCGGTAACCGTGTTACCTGCCGCGACTGGTTCCAGTTGAGTCTGAAGGAAGGCTTGACGGTTTTTCGCGATCAGGAATTTAGTTCTGATATGAGCGCCCGGGCTGTCAAACGCATACAGGACGTACAGTTATTGCGCACCATGCAATTTGCCGAGGATGCCGGACCGATGGCGCATCCGGTACGGCCGGAAAGCTATATCGAAATAAACAATTTTTATACCGTTACTGTTTATGAGAAAGGCGCAGAACTGATTCGCATGCAGCGCTGCCTGTTGGGCGCAGACGGATTCCGTAGAGGAATGGATCTCTATTTTCAACGGCATGATGGTCACGCCGTAACCATCGAAGATTTTATAGCGGCGATGGAAGATGCCAACCATTTTGATTTGGCACAGTTCCGGCGCTGGTATAGCCAGGCGGGTACGCCAGAACTGGAAGTCGAAGGCGAATATAACGCGGAGGCGAAAACCTATCGCATGATATTTAGACAATCCTGTCCAGCGGGCCCTGATCAAATCGAAAAACTTCCGGTTGTTATTCCAGTGTCGATGGGATTATTGGATAAAAAAGGCCAATCTCTGGCTTTGCATACTGATATCGGCCTTGAGGCGGCGGAATCACTGGTGCTTACGATCGGCGATACCAAACAACAATTTATTTTTTATGATGTGCCGGAGCAGCCGGTGCCCTCATTGCTAAGAGATTTTTCGGCACCGGTCAAACTTGAATTTGAATACGCCGACAGTGATTTACATTTGCTGATGACCCGCGATAGCGACAGTTTTAATCGTTGGGAAGCCTGTCAGCGTTATGCCGAAAGACTAATCCGGCAACGCGTCGTATCTGACAACCAGCAGCCTGCAGTGGGTGAGAACGGATTTATCGCTGCTGTGATCGAATTGCTGGAAGACGACTCGCAAGATGCCGGGTTGTTGGCTGAGGCTTTGGCGTTGCCGAACGAAAAGTATCTGGGGGAACAGTTTAATCCGACGGATCCACAGGCGATTTTTCGTGCGCGGGAGGACCTGCGACGAACCATTGCAAACAACGGTTATGGAGTAATGCGTCAGCGTTATCTGCAGCTGCACAGTGAAGATCACGGTCTGGATGCTATTGCCATCGCGCGACGCGCATTAAAGAACTTATGCCTGTCTTATGTCATGTGCACCGGGAAAACGGATGCGATTGAGTTATGCGTTGCACAGTATCGTCAGGCGAACAATATGACCGATCGCCTGGCGGCGCTGGGGCCGTTAGTGGACCGTGGCGGAGCGTTGGCGGATGACGTGCTGCGGGATTTCAGGCAACGTTATTCCCACGATCCGCTGGTGCTGGATAAATGGTTTGCAGTCCAGGCCAGCTCGCGGCGGGAAGATGCCCTGCAAAAAGTGCTTGCCTTAACCGGCGATCCAGCTTTTTCGCTGACCAATCCGAACCGGCTGCGCTCTTTGTTAGGTGTTTTTTCACAGTCCAATCCGGTCCGCTTTCATTGTCCATCCGGTGGTGGCTACCAATTATTAGCAGACTATGTTTTGAAATTAAATGAACTGAACCCGCAGGTAGCGGCTCGATTGCTGGCCGCGCTAAATCCCTGGCGTCGGCTGATGCAACCGCAGAGTGAATTAATGCATCAGCAATTGCAGCGTATACTGGAGCACGCGGGGTTGTCCCGAGATGTTTACGAAATCGCCAACAAGGCGCTGGCAGGTTGCTAACCGACCCTAAAAAATCGCGTATATTTCAGGATAAATGCAGATTGCCAGGTTTTTACAGCCTCTGCGATACTACCAGCCAATATTTCAGATTTAGATAAGATGCAAAAATCAAGAAAACCTGACCAAGTGTTGCAACGCAAGCGCATTATTCCGCCGGCCACCAAACTGGTAAGTTTGTTTGGTGACTACGGTTCAACCGAATTTGTTTTGCGTCGCGGCGGGCATTTGCGTAACGTGCAGATTGCTTATGAATCCTGGGGCGAGCTCAGCCTGAACCAGGACAACGCGGTACTGATTTTTACCGGTTTATCACCTGGTGCGCACGCCTGTTCTTCTGTCGAGGACCCGACTCCCGGCTGGTGGGAATATATGATCGGTCCCGGCAAGCCGATTGATACCAATCGATTTTTCGTCGTTTGCGTGAATTCGCTTGGTGGTTGCTTTGGTTCCACCGGACCCTCTTCAATCAATACTGAGACCGGTAAACCCTATGGCCTGGATTTTCCCGAACTGACCATCGAAGATATCGCCAAAGCCGGGCACCACGCCTTGCACGAACTGGGTATAGATCATTTACATGCCGTCGTGGGTGCCTCAATGGGTGGAATGACGGCGTTGGCTTATGCCCTGCAGTATCCTGATGAACTCGATTATTTAGTTTCAATTTCATCAGCGACACGCGCGCTGCCTTTTACAATTGCAATCCGATCTTTGCAACGTGAAATCGTTCGTAATGATCCGATCTGGCAGAGCGGGTTTTATAAGCAGGAAGCCGAACCTGTGCAGGGTATGTTGACCGCACGCAAGCTGGGCTTGCTGTCGTATCGTGCATCAGAAGAATGGTTGCAGCGATTTAATCGCGCCAAGGTACCGACCGAGCGCAAGCAGGAGACGGCGTTCGGTATTGAGTTTGAAATTGAATCTTACCTTGATTACAACGCGCGAAAATTTGCTGAAGTGTTTGATGCCAACAGCTATTTGTATTTGTCGCGGGCCATGGATTTATTTGATGTGGCTGAGCACGGCGGTACCGTTAACGCGGGGCTGGCCAGAATTCTTGCCAAACGATCTTTGATTATTGGCGTAGAAACCGACATTCTCTTTCCAATTGAGCAACAAATTGAAATCGCTGAGGGTTTGAAAAAAGCCGGGCGAGCAGTTGATTTTCATTATCTGAATTCGATTAATGGCCACGACTCCTTTCTGATCGACAAGGAACATTTTTCTCCGGTAGTCGAAGGATTTTTTCAAAAAACCAGTATCGCGCTGGAATCCAGTAGTCGCGATCCTTACGCCAACTGAGCTGTAGCAACGGTGCCGGAAAAAACTGCCACCACTAAGAATGCAAGAGTGTTCTTCGCGTTATGGCCGAATGTTGCGACACGTTCGCGCTTGTTCAAAATCAGCAAACAACTACCTGATAATCAGGGTCGCCTGATTGGGGCGGAAAATTTGCATCTCACATTATGTTTTATCGGTGAGATTGATCAGATGCAGTTGCAGGTATTTACCCGGGCGGCAGAGGATGTTATTTCAGAGCCATTTGCGTTAGCGTTGGATCGTCTGGGATATTTCGCGCGTACCCGGGTGCTATGGTTGGGCAGCGATCACACGCCAGCGGCATTGCTTGCTTTGGTGAAGAATTTGAATAAAACTTTGCGCCATTGCGGTTATAAATCCGAAACCAGACCCTTCAAGCCGCATGTCACTCTGATGCGTAAAGCCAGACCGCTTGCGACACTGCCCGACTTTAAGCCTGTAAGTTGGAATATCATCGGGTTTGTGCTTGCACAATCATTACTGCAGCAAACAGGTGTTTGCTACCGGATATTGAAGGAGTACAAATTTGCTTGCTGAATTACATTATCGCGATATCGGATCGGGCATCACCGAAATCGATTGCATGATTCATCGACGGGGAATGGCGGCATCCTACTTGCTGCTGGACGAAGGTGAAGCGGCGTTTATTGATTGCGGCACCTATCACAGTGTGCCGATATTACTGGCGGCGTTGAAGGCGCTTAAGGTTGCCCCAGAGCAGGTGCGTTATGTTATTCCAACGCATGTGCATCTTGATCATGCCGGTGGTGCAGGGGGATTGATTGAACGTTTACCGACGGCTCAACTCATTGTGCATCCACGCGGATTGCGACACATGATTGACCCGGGCAAGCTGCACGCCAGTGCGGTTTCAGTTTATGGCGATATTGAATTTCAACGTTTGTTTGGCGATCTGCGGCCGGTACCGGCAAATCGTGCTATCGCGGCGGTGGATGAGTTTGAATTACCACTGGGTAGTCGCAAACTGAAATTTATTCATAGCCCAGGTCACGCCAAGCATCACTTTTGCATTTTTGATTCTGCCAGTCATGGCATGTTCACCGGCGATAGCTTTGGTCTTGCCTATCCTGAACTGGATGGATCCGATGGCCCGTTTATCATGCCGACCAGTACCCCTGTTCAATTTGATCCGAAAACATGGTTACAGACGCTGGATCACTTACTTGCGTTTGAACCTGAGCGCATGTACTTAACGCATTTTGGTTATGTCGATGATATTGAACGGCTGGCAGATCAATTACGCTTTGATTTGAATCAGTATATGCAAATTGGTACACAGAGAACGAAAGCGAGTGATCGGGTGGATCAGTTACGTGAGCAATTAATGCAGTACACCCTGGAGCGTCTGGCGGCACGCGGAAGTCGATGTACCGCCAGTCGTGCCCGCGAATTACTGGAAATGGATATTGATTTGAATGCCCAGGGTCTGGATATGTGGCTAGAAAAACTTGCTTGAGCCCGTTGCTCTAAGTTTCTTCCTGTGAGCTTGTTTCAGTTCGAATCGCACTTTCCGGTCCCAATAATATTGCCAACCAACGAGTGTCATCGTAGCTATCTAAGGCAATTTTTGCGGTCATGGTGAGCGGTACGGACAGCAGCATGCCGACCGGCCCCAATACCCAACCCCAGAATAACAGGGATAAAAAAACCACCAGCGTTGATAAGCCTAATCCCTTGCCCATAAAGCGTGGTTCAACGAAGTTACCGATAATCGTATTGATCAAAATATAAACAGCTGCAGTCAGCGCAGCTGCCCCCGGACCTAATTGAACCAATGCCAGCAATACAGCAGGGATTGCCGCAATAATCGAACCAATGGTCGGAATAAAATTCAACAGAAAAGCCAGTAATCCCCATAGCAACCAGTAATCCACGCCTATAATCGCCAGAAAAATGCTGACTATCAGGCCGGTAGCGAGGCTGGTGAGTGTTTTGATGCCGACATAAGTTTGCATATTGTCGAGAAATGCCTGGAAGCCACCAAGTGAGTTATTTTCGCCCAGGATAGTCTGCAGTTTAAGCGGGAAGCTGGAAGCTTCGGCCAGGATAAAAATGACGGTCAGTATAATGAGCAAAGTATTGGAAAGGACGCTACCCAGGCCTCTGAAGATTTTGGAAGCCAGTTGCATGGCCTGGCCCGGATCAAAGTATTGCAGTATTTCCTGTTTCGAAATACTCAAGCCAAGACCATTTAACCAGTCAATCAGGCCGGCAGTTTTACTTTGAATGCGAACTTCGTAATCGGGTAAAGCGGAACTGAAATCGTTCACCGATGTGCCGATAAAAGTAGCCAGCAGTACCATCAGGCTGAAAATAACGCCGATGATAATCAAAATGGCTAACGCAGCTGGGATTTTATGCCGCTGTAACCAGAACATCGGGGGCGCAGCGATGATCGCTATAAAAGCAGATAACAGGAACGGCACCAGAATCGCTTCCGCGGCGCGCATACCGGCGATAATGATCACAAAGGCGGCCACATTCAGCAGTATGGACTGGGATCGAATGGATGGGCTGGTTGATTGCATTTTGGTCTACCCGCAGAGGGAAATAGCCGGTTAACCGCTGACTTTTAAGGTAATCGCCGGCAAGTCATTTTCCTTTAAGCGTTGCCTGATTGCATTAAGGGTTTTTCGATTATCGAATGGACCAAGCCGAACTCGGTGCCAGGTGTTGTTATCCACCCTGACTTTTTGGATATGTGCTTCCAGACCAATTAACGCCAGCGATGCCTTTAGTTTATCGGCTTGCTGATTTTCTTTAAATGAACCGATCTGTAACACAAACGCTTCGTTGCCCGTGAGTTCAGCGCTATCTGTCCTTTTCTCATTTGTTGCTGGCTGTGCGGACTTGTCTTGTTTGCCTTTTAATACTTCCAGTTCCGGTACAACAACTTCGAGTTCTGGCAGAATAGTGTAAAAATCAAAAGTGGGTGCAGAATGCTGTTCCTGTTTTTGCTTATCCGTCAGGCGTCTATTCTGCTCCGGCAGATTCTTCAAATAAACCAGGAAAGCGACAAACAAACCCATTGCTACGCCTGCCAATAAATAGGCCCAGCCGGGATAGGAATTTGATGAACTCATTCGCTTGTCCTCTTACATACTCTCAGGTGCCGAGACGCCGATAATTGATAAAGCATTGCGTAATACGTAACCGCAAGCCTCAACCAGCGCCAGACGCGCATTGCGTAAATCCGCATCATCAACCAGAAATTGATGAGCATTGTAGTAACTGTGAAAAGCATTCGCCAGTTCGCGCAGATAGTAAGTCAGCTGGTGCGGCTCAGCCGTTAGAGCTGAGTTTTCAATCACTTCCGGAAAACGCCCGAGCGTTTTAATTAACGCGGTTTCATGTGTTTCAGTCAGGCGATCCAGATGCTTAAGTCCTTGTGCTTGCAAATACACAAAATTCTTTTCCTTTAGTTGTCGAAATACGCTGCAAATACGCGCATGCGCATACTGTACATAGTAAACAGGGTTGTCATTCGATTGTGATTTTGCCAGTTCCAGGTCAAAGTCCATGTGCTGTTCGCTACGACGCATAATATAAAAAAATCGCGCGGCATCATTGCCGACTTCATGGCGCAGTTCACGCAGCGTTACAAACTCACCCGAGCGCGTCGACATGGAAACTTTTTCCTTGCCGCGATAGAGTATTGCAAACTGCACCAGCAATATATCCAGTTTGCCTGCATCCAGACCCATGGCCTGCATGGCCGCGTTGACGCGTGGGATATAGCCGTGATGATCAGCTCCCCAGATATCGATCAGACGATCATAGCCGCGTTCAATTTTTTCCAGATGATAGGCGATATCGGACGTAAAATAGGTTGGCTGGCCGTTATCGCGTTGCACAACGCGGTCTTTTTCATCCCCGAAATCAGAACTGCGAAACCACAGGGCACCGTCTTTCTCATACAGATATCCGGCCTGCTGTAATTTTTCCAGACAGGCTAACGATTTCTTTTCCAGTGAGCGCTCTGAAAACCAATACTGATAATGCACGCCAAACTCAGCCAGATCGTTCTTGATGTCATCGAGGATGATATTCAATGCAATATTGAATACGATGTCGTAACGATTTTGCAGCAGTTTCCGGGCGCGTTGAATCAGTGCGTCAATGTAAATTTCCTTATCGCCACCATCGATCTCGTCTTTGGGTAGATCAGCCAGAACTTCCAGTACGGGTTCCCGCAACTGATGCTGTTGTTGATTGAACAAGTCTTCGGCGATTTGTTTGACATAGCTGCCGCGATAACCATTGACCGGGAATGGCAGTGATTCGCCGCAAAGTTCCAAATAGCGCAGCCAGACGCTGACCGCCAGGATATCCATCTGGCGGCCGGCGTCATTCACATAATATTCGCGTTCGACCTCAAAGCCGGCAGCTGCCAGCAAATCAGCCAGTGCTGCGCCGTAAGCGGCACCGCGACCGTGTCCGACATGCAGAGGACCGGTTGGATTCGCCGATACAAATTCAATAAGTATTTTTTTGCCTTTACCGATATCACTGAGACCGAATTGACTCCCCTGTTCCAATATCTGCGCAACAGCGCGTGTATTTGACTCCGGATTTAAGAAGAAATTGATAAAGCCGGGACCGGCGATTTCAACACGATCTATCACCTCGGAAGCGGGTAGTGCTTCAACGATGGCAGTTGCCATATCGCGTGGATTCAAGCCGGCGGATTTGGCCAGCGTCATGGCCAGGTTGCTGGCATATTCACCGTGCTGCGGATCTTTGCTACGAGTTACTGTCGGATTCGATCCGGGATTGATGGGCAGCACACCTTGCGCACACAAATGTGTCAGGGCCTGCTTTAGAAGTGTTTCGATTTCGATTTTCAAGTTTAGTAGGTCAAGAGCGTGTTGATGGTTCGGGAGCGCGGATTGTAGCACGCCTCGAAAAGGCTTCGCAGGCTGGTTGGCTGATATGTTAATAGACAAAAAACCGCATCGTTTTTAGATCAGTCCGAGGGGGGTGGGCATGATCCATTGAACGATGCGGCAACAACAGGGGCACAGCGACGGCGGTGATGAATCCTTTCTGCCCAATCGAATTGTTATTTTTATATCGAAATCCTGAAAAGATGTCGCCGACGCTGTACGCCTGAACTCCCTGGGTTTGCGCATCAACGCGCCATCACATCTTCTGGCAATTAACTGTTGCGGGCAATCAACAAAAAGTATGAAATGGCGTGGTGCCTTGCTTGTTGGTGCACTAATATAGTGCGAGCATGAAAACGAATTTATTGCCAGACGATGCTAACGGAAACAAACAGAACAGTAACTGGGGGAGCGAGTTAATGAAGATACTCATCATCGAAGACCATCCACTCTTTGTTGAAGGCCTGCGATTGATTCTTGGCGATCTGGTTGAGGAGCCTGTCGTTTTGTCGGCCAGCCATGCCAAACAGGCTATGGCCTACCTTGAATCTGAATCAGATATCGCGCTTATCTTGCTTGACATTGGATTGCCTGAAATTGATGGTCGTGCATTGATCAAGATTATTCGCAGCCATGGTTTCGGACAACCAGTGTTGGTTGTTTCCGGTTCGGAGAATATTCAACTGGCACAGGAAATGATACGTGCTGACGCGCAAGGCTATGTGCTGAAATCAAGCGCCTTGATCGAATTGCGCAAAGCAGTAAAAGAAGTACTGGATGGCCGTTTGTATGTACCGGCAGAGTGGCGTGGGCTGGTTTCCAGTGAAAAAGCTCGTAGTCCGGGTGACGAAAATGATCTGCGGCTCAAGGTAACCGATCGACAGCTTGACGTACTTTATCTGATGGCGCAGGGCCACCAGAACAAGATCATCGCTGATTGGCTGGGAGTCAGCGAACATACCGTGAAGACCCATGTGCAGGCTTTATTTGACACCTTCAAAGTCAAAAATCGCACGGCTTGCGTCAGAGAAGCTGAGAAACTGGGTTTATTGCTTCTGAGTTAAATCAGGCAGAGCGACTGGCACCGATCAGGTCCTGAATCGTTTTCTGCAATTCCATCGGCTTGACCGGTTTATGCAGTAAGGCGTGACCGCTGGCTTGCGTCTGACGGATGCTATCGGGAGCGGTATCGCCGGTCATAATAATTGCTGGTATTTGCTGATTCATTTCTTCATGTAACTTGGAAATAACCTCAGTTCCTGTTTCACCTTCACGTAGTCGGTAATCACAGATAATCAAATCCGGCCTACGTTCGGCATGATGGGTTATTTTCTCAATGGCTTCTTTACCTGAGCCGGCTGTTATTACCTCACAGCCCCAGGTACTCAGAACCGCATCCATGGCATTCAAAATATTGATTTCATCATCGACGACCAGAATCAGGGGATTTTCCAGCACAACCTGTTGTACAGGGCGCACCGCAGTTTCACCGGATACCTTTAATTTGCAAAGCTGTGTTTTGACCTTAAAGACAGAACCGCGCCGTGGCCGTGAATAGACCTCTATGCGATGATGCAACAGCTCGCAGGTACGCTGGCAGATAGCCAGCCCGAGTCCCAATCCCTTACCCCGGTCACGTTCCGGATTATTCAGTTGATAAAACTCGGCGAATATTTTTTCCCGTTCCGCTTCAGGAATACCCAATCCGGTATCCCAGATTTCGATGCTGGCTTCACCCTTATGACTACGGCAGCCCACTAAAATGCCACCCTGTTTGGTATAACGCAGTGCGTTGCTGACCAGGTTGCGTACGATATTGCCAAGTAAAACCGGATCGCTATGAACGGTAAGACAGGTTTCGCGCACGCGCAGAGTCAAACCCTTCTTTTCCGCCTCGGCACTGAATTCATTGATCACTTTTTGAAAAATAGGATTCAGTTCGATATCAATCGCATTAACTTTGACGGTGCCGGCGTCCAGTTTTGAAATGTCCAGTAATGAGGTCAGTAACTCGTCGATCGACTCCACCGAACGGGACAAGTTAGTCATTAAGTTTTGTCCTTTCGGTGTCGTCACTTCATGACTTAAAGCATCGGCGAACAGGGCCAGCGCGTGCACCGGCTGGCGTAAATCGTGGCTGGCTGAGGCAAGGAACTGCGTCTTTGCTCTGGCCGCGTGTTCGGCGCGGTCTTTTTGTTCGCGTAGCTTGTCGATCAATTCCACATTTTCAGATTGCAGGCGCAGGGTTTTAATGAAATTTTCGAAATTATTCAAACCCAGGCGTAGCAGACTGATCGAGTAGGCGGTTCCAAGAATACCCATTCCAATCCATTCTGTTGAGCCCTGGAGGAATAAACAGGCTACCAATGTCGTCAGCATCGGCAGGATAAATAGATAGTATCCGGGTGACCATATGGAGGTTAGAGACATGGAGCCGGCGGCAGTACCGAGTAACACCAGGACCAGATAGGTTTTTTGCAGCAGTGTACTGGGATCCCAAAACAGGATAATGCCCGCACACCAAATCCAACCTGATATAAATGAGGTTGCCGCAAAGTAACTACCCCAACGAAAGGATTCCTTGTCACTCGGTTTTATATGGGTGTACACGAAGACCAACATCATGCGCATCATAATGACCGCGAACATTCCCACGCCCCAGGCCAGCAGAAACTCATTCCCGACTGTGCCCCAGAAGACATACAGCGTCAGCGCGGTGATGATGGATGTGTTGATAAGCAACATGGTCATGTTGCTGTAGAGAACGCGTACGCACTCGCCTGCTACATAGTCCTCGATTTGCGGGAGTACCAAATAGAATTTTAGTTTTTTGATTAGATTGCTCATCGGCGGTGCCTGTATTCAGGGTCAGTATGGTGGTACGAACTCTATTATGTTGCTGCCATCGTCACAACATTTCCATTGGATCGACGTCGATAGACCAGCGAACTTTGCGTTGCTGGGGCAAACGATGTGCCATTTCGCGCAAGCGTTGGGTGGTGAAATGCAGCGATGCTCGCTGAACCGATTGCAACAATAATTGTGCGCGAAAACGGCCGGCGCGACGTTCCATCGGTGCCGGCATCGGGCCGAGCAATTGCACTTCTGCCGGCGTATCGGCGTTGAGTTGCTTTGCAAGCTGGTCGAGGAAATCAAGGGCAGTGTTGGGAGAGACCGCTTCGGCTCGCACTAAAATCAGATACGAATAGGGTGGCAGCCCCGCTTCTTTTCTCTCGGCCAGAGCGGCCTGGGCAAATGCCGGGTAACCCTCGCTCACAAGTAGCCGCAACAAAGGGTGCTGAGGCTGGCGTGTTTCAATCAGCACTTCACCCTTACGTTCGGCGCGGCCGGCGCGACCCGCAACCTGGACAATGAGCTGAGCCATATACTCCGGGCCACGAAAATCTGCACTAAAGAGAGCCTGATCGATACCCAGTACACCAACCAGCGTCACGTTGGGGAAGTGATGTCCCTTGGCCAGCATTTGAGTGCCCAGCAGAATATCTGCATCGCCGGCACGCGCGGTGGCAAGGTGTTTTTCCAGCGTGCCTTTACGCCGAACGGTATCTCGATCGATACGAAGTACTGAGCGATTTGGAAATCGGCTTTGTAATACCTGTTCGAGTTGCTCTGTGCCAATACCAATCGGCTGCAAATCCGTTGCTGAACAGACCGGGCATTTCTGCGGCTTAATCTGTTGGTGACCGCAATGATGGCAACGTATGCGCTGATCATGCCGATGCAGGGTCATATGTGCATCACAACGCGGGCATTCCGATTTCCAGCTACAGTTACCACACAGCAACACGGGCGCAAAACCCCGTCGATTTAGAAACAGAAGCACTTGCGAACCCTGTTCAAGGTGAGAGGCAATCGCTTCCAGCATGCTGTTGCTGATCGCTTCATTGGCTTTGGCGTTGTGAATATCGAGCAGGGCAACGCGCGGCGGTTGCGCGCCGCCAGCTCGCTGATGAAGCTGCAGCAAACGGTAACGCTGCTGAGCGGCATTATGCAGGCTTTCCAGTGAAGGTGTCGCCGAACCCAATACGACAGGAATAGCCAGTTGCTGTGCACGTACAATTGCCAGATCGCGCGCGTGGTAGCGAAAACCATCTTGTTGTTTTAGCGAATTGTCATGTTCCTCATCAATAATAATCAGCCCCGGGCGCAGCAGGGGTAAAAAAGCGGCTGAACGGGTGCCGATAATAACGTCGGCCTGACCAATGCTTGCGGCATACCAGATTTGATGGCGTTGTTGATCTGTTAGGGCGGAATGCCAGGTGAGTACCGGCACATCCAGACAGGAAGAGAAACGATCCAGCAGTTGTGGCGTCAAACCAATTTCAGGTACCAGTACCAGGCATTGTTTGCCCCGTTCCAGTGTTTGTTGAATTAAGTGTAAATAAACCTCCGTTTTGCCGCTGCCGGTTATACCTTCAATTAACCAGGTCTGGAAACGATCCGTTTCAGCATTGATGCGGGATACGATTTCCTGCTGCTCAGCATTTAATTGAATTGAGCCCTGCCGCGGAGCGCTCCGTCGCGCATGGCTGATTATTGGCTCCTCCATTTTTTGCAGCAGCCCTTTTTTTTCCAGTTGCAGGACGATAGGGCGCCAGGCCTCAAATTTTTCATTGAGTTGATTTTCACTTAAACCATCTGTTGCAGAGGCAATCGCCTGAAACAGCAGCTGTTGTCTGGGCGCACGACTCAGATTTGCGACCCGCTGCTCACCGGTGCGGGCTTGCCAGCGTTGAGTTGCCTTTGGGCTGGCGGTTTTACCTTGTCGCAGGGCGGCAGGTAACATCGTGTGTATTACTTCACCCAGAGGGTGTTGATAATAAAGACTGGCCCATTTCGCCAAATTGAGAAGTTCGGCTGTCAGAACCGGGGTCTGATCGATTAACTCAAGAGTGGTTTTTAGCTTGCTGGTGGCGATGGAGCTTTTGGTGAGATTTTCGATCAATACGCCAACTGTTTTTTGATGCCCAAAAGGAACGCGTATCCGGCAGCCCGGCAAGGGACTGCCAGGGATATCCGTACCGGGAAGATAATCAAATCCATCAGCAACCGGCGTTGCCACCGCGATATGTAATATGGCAGGCGGTGTCGTGGCAGAGGACTTAGGCATCGCGCAACTCTAACATTGTTAATGTTCCAGCGGCGACACTGCAACATAGACTGGTAGGGTAAAAATAGAGACTGGTCTCGTTGTAGTAATTTTCACTTAAGCGAGAATATTGAAGTTATTTCTATTCTCGAATTGCTAACTCGTTGTCGCGACAAGGGAAAATACGTTATCCACAAATTCTGTGGATAACTCTGTGGATACTTGGAGGATTTGGACTCAGTTGCCCGAGATTTGTTACATATTTGTTAAATTGGTCAATATTTGACCAAAGGTAATTTAACTAACAAAAACAATAAGTTATGTAAATTTATCAGCGCTGAGATGGCGCCTTCCGCCGTATTGTGAGCGATTAAGTCAATTCTATGACTGTTGTGAATAAAAAGGGCAAAACGGCCCTGTCAAGGCTTGTTTAAGTGGCTGGACTGTGATATCGGGGTGCACTGTAAACCGAGTTCAAGTTGCTGCGTTTAGTGGATGAGCAGGATTTTTTTACAAAATTTACCGCAACATGTTGTACGACCGATGACGGTGGGTAATTTTTGAGCACAGTAGATGAACTGAATCAGTTTTTATCTTCAGTGGAGCGGCGTGCATTTCGTATGGCGGAGCTGGCTGTTGATAATCGTGAAGACGCGTTGGATTTGGTACAAGAAGCGATGTTTAAACTAGCTGAAAAATATCGTCACAAATCTGTTGCAGAAACGGCTGACCCCATCCAGTTGCATAAAGATCCGAAAGCTTCTTCTGATCCTATGTTAAAACTGGAATCAGATCGATTTATACCAGCCCTACAGGTAGCTCTGACAGCATTGGAGTCAAATGGGCAAGCGTCGACAGCATCACGATAGGCAAACACAATAAAGGCAAGATAGCGTTTGTAAAACTCCACGTAATGCGTTACAAATAACCACCAATAGAGAATGATGCTCTATGGTGGTGATGATGGATTTGTTAGCACAACAAGTATTGCGTACCGACGCATCCGGCATGCCGCTGGAGTGGATAAACTATCGCGAAGCGGTTAGTTTGTATTATGCCAAACAGGTTGCCTATATTTGCGGTTCCCTGTTGTATCGCGTTCATGGTGGTATCAATACTCATACCCACTGCCGCAGTATTATTGACGTTAATTCAATTATTGCGACTTATGGACACAACCGCTCCCTGCATGATGCTTACGTCCCTCCCTTAAGCAATAAAACATTATTTAATCGTGACGGGCATATATGTCTGTATTGTGGTGAGCAGTTCAGCGAACAGAATCTATCGCGCGATCACGTCCGGCCGCTCAGCATGGATGGAACTGATACCTGGAATAACGTTGTTACCGCCTGTAAACGTTGCAATAACCATAAAGCCGGTCGTACACCGGAGCAGTCCGGTATGCAATTACTGGCCGTGCCGTTTGTACCGACGCATGCCGAGTATGTTTTTCTGAAAGGCCGCCGTGTTCTGGCGGATCAGATGGAGTTTTTAAAAGCACACTTTCCACGTACCAGCCCGCTGCGCGAACGTCTGCCCTTGCGCTGTTAAAATTTAACTTCTTCAACTGCGTCAGCTTATAGGCTGATGATAGTGGTGTCTGACTATGAGCCAATATGTAGGCGTCAGCCAGTATTCACATGAGCAAGCGGTTAAAACCGGTGTTTTGCTGATCAATCTAGGCACACCTGACGCCCCAACCACCAAAGCATTGCGCCGTTATCTGGCCGAATTTCTATGGGACCCGCGTGTTGTCGAAGTGCCGCGATTGATCTGGTGGCTGGTTTTGCATCTTGTTATTCTGCGTTTGCGGCCGCGACGCAGCGCAAAATCGTATAAAAAGATCTGGACCGAACAAGGCTCACCGCTACGGGTTTATTCCTGTCAGCTTGCCGAGGCACTGCAGGTGACTATGGACGAGCAGTTTCCAGAGCAGATAAAAGTCATTCTGGCTATGCGCTATGGTCAGCCTTCTGTTGCACAGGAATTAAAAGTTTTACATGATGCGGGTGTGAACCGATTGCTGGTGTTACCGCTTTATCCTCAGTATTCAGCCACCACAACAGCTTCCTGTTTCGATGCGGTTAGCAAGGTGTTAATAGGTTGGCGCTGGCTGCCGGAAGTTCGATTTGTCAGTCATTATCATGATGACTCCGGTTATATTGAAGCGGTTGCAAACAGCATTCGAGCCAGTTGGCAGGATCGACAACAGGGTGAAAAATTAGTTTTTTCTTTTCATGGTATACCGCAGCGCTACTTTGATAATGGTGATCCATATTTTTGCGAGTGCCAAAAAACGGCTCGCCTGATCGCGGAATCTTTAGCGCTTTCTTCATCACAATGGCTGGTGACTTTTCAGTCTCGCTTTGGTCGGGAACCGTGGTTGCAGCCCTATACAGATATGACGTTAAAAAAATTGGCGACTGAAGGTGTTAAACGCATTGATGTTGTCTGTCCGGGTTTTGCCTGTGATTGCCTGGAAACCCTGGAAGAGATTGCGGTAGAAAACCGAGATTATTTCCTGCAGGCGGGAGGGGAGGTACTGCATTACATCTCTGCATTAAACAGCCAGCCACAACATGTTGCGGCACTTGGCGAATTGCTTAAGAAAAACCTGGAAGGCTGGTCTGTTCTGGACAACGCAGAGCAACGTGCCGCAACTGCCAGACGCGCTATAGCCAAAGGTGCGGCAAAGTAAATAAGCGCTATTTTATTTACAACAAAATTTAAATTATTTCTTTTGCTGTTGATCCAGTGCCCAACGGGTGTGTTCGCGTACCAGCTCGGAAGGGTATTGCAATCGAGACTGCAATACGGTCGATATATGTTTATCACATGGTGCATTGCCCAGGGCGACGGCAATATTTCGCAACCAGCATTCATAACCACAGCGGCGTATTGCAGAGCCGGAGGTTTTTTCCTGAAACGTATTTTCATCCCATAAAAACAGCTCGGTTAACAACGCAGAGTCCAGCTCATGGCGTGGATTGAAATCAGATTCGGAACTGGGTTCAGTGAATTTGGTCCATGGACAAAAAATCTGGCAGTCATCGCAACCAAAAATACGGTTACCGATTGATGGACGCAGCTCCAGTGGAATCGAACCCTTATACTCAATCGTTAAATAGGAAATGCAACGACGCGCATCAAGCAACCATGGTTTTATAAAGGCTTTAGTCGGGCATATATCCAGACATTTTGTACAACTGCCGCAATGTTCTTTTCCTAAGGGTTGATCAAGTGGTAACGGCAAATCAGTATAGATTTCACCCAACAAGAACCAGCTGCCGGCGTGCTCATTTAAAAGCAGAGTGTTTTTACCAATCCAGCCAAGTCCGGATTTTTCAGCCAGCTGCCTTTCCAACACGGGTGCGCTATCCACAAATGCGCGATAACCGAAAGAACCAATATGTTGTTCAAGTCTTTGCGCCAGTTGAGTTAAACGCTTGCGCATAAATTTGTGATAATCGCGCCCCAGCGAATAACGCGCAATATAGGCGCGCTCTGGTGTTTGCAAACGGGTTATCGTCTCTGCTTCGCGCGGCAGATAATTCATGCGTGCGCAGATAATGCGTGTTGTACCGGGTAGCAGTTTTTCCGGCTGGTAACGTAAGTCCTGATTGCGTTCCAGGTACAACATTTCTCCATGCAGCCCCTGATCAATAGCACTGCGATGATTGTTCGTGTAAGACGACAAGTCGGTATCGGTTATGCGTAATTCGTTGAAGCCCAGATCCGCAGCCCAGTCACGCAGTAACATCAGGGTTTTTTTGATATCGATAGTTGAAGCTTGATCCACTGAATGCCTATTTTAATTCCGCTAATAGTGATTGAAGCAACTGTAAACATTGGCGGTGGTAGCCACTGCCAAAAAGGTTCAAATGATTCAACATATGGTAAAGATTATATAGTTGCTTGCGCACGGAATATCCACTATCCAGTGGCCAGTTTGAATGATAGGCATCGTAAAACGATCGCGGTAGGCCACCGAATAGTTCTGTCATGGCTAAATCGGTTTCGCGATCACCAAAGTACACCGCTGGATCATAAATGACCGGTTGTCCATCACATCCATTGATATTGCCGGACCATAGATCGCCATGTAACAGCGAAGCATCCGGTGTGTAGTTGGTAAAAAAAGCCGGCAACATTTCAGATAGTTCGTAACCCATGCCTAACAACAGACCGTTGTAACCGTTGTTTTTTGACAGTTGTAGTTGAAAACCAAGGCGATTGTGGCGCCAGAACGCAACCCAATCATCTCTTTGCCCATTATGTTGTGGTGTTGAGCCGATAGTATTGTCTCGATGCCAGCCATAACATTCAGCTGTCGAATGATGCATGGATGCCAGCTGCTCGCCCAGGCTTGCTGCTGAAAAATGATTGTCCATCGGAATGAATTCGGTTACCAAAAAGGCGTGTTGCGAGCATACTCCACAGGTCACCGGTTCGGGCACCCGAATACTGCTACTGGAACGCAGTGCCTGAAGGCCCTCAAACTCGGCGGCGAACATTTCGTTGTGGTGGGGACTATTTAGCTTAACCAAGAATACGTTATAATCGTCGCGTATTTGCCAGGCGGTATTGATGCAGCCGCCACTCAGACTTTGGCAACAAGAGGTTCTAAAGTTACGCCCGAGGCAGGCGCTAATATGAGCATCGATAGCGGACCAGTCCTGCATGGGTAGACTATAGCATCTACTGCCGCAAAAAAGCCTGAAACAAGAAGAGGAGTCTATCGTGGCACGTATATTGATTGTTGACGACGCCGAAACGCAAATTCAACCGATTATTCAAATACTAGAACGTCATGGCCATGAAGTGATCACCGCGCCTGATGGCGAAAGTGGTGTGCAATCGGCCAGGGAAAACAAGCCTGATTTGGTCTTTATGGATATTGTGATGCCGGGACTCAACGGTTTCCAGGCGACACGCCAGATCACCCACGATCCGGAAACCAAGGATATTCCAGTCGTTCTAATTTCAACCAAGGACCAGGAAACGGATAAGGTCTGGGGTTCCCGTCAAGGTGCCAAGGCATTTCTGGTTAAGCCGATTACGGAAGAAGTATTACTTAAAACATTGGCCGATCATTTGCCCGGCTAATACATTCGCATTAAAAAGAACGAATAATCTGCCCGCCTATCGGCGGGTTTTTTGTATGAATTGGCCATCATTGACAATCTCAGGGATTAAGTGAGGCCAGCCAGCGTTGGCGTCGATGTGTGCCAAACCCGAATTGATCAAACAATGTATTGAGCGCGTCAGCGTCATAGGGTTGCCGTTTTAAAGCAGAGTGATGGCTCGGTAGCTGATCATCATGCTGAATAAGTGTCAGTTCCCGTGATAAACGGGCCAGTTCCTGATGTTCCTGTAGCAGGTTTTGCACCCGTTTTGCGCCACGAAATTTCATCGCACCAATTGTTTCAATATTGGACAACGCAGCATCCAGCGTACCAAATTTATTCAGTAGACGGGCTGCTGTTTTAAGTCCAATGCCGGGCACGCCCGGAATATTGTCAACTGCATCACCGGCTAATGCCAACAGGTCGGCTATTTGTTCTGGATAAACACCGAACTGTTTGTAAACACCCTTGCGGTCCATGCGCACATCTTTCGAGTACTCCCACCAGAAGTCGTGTTCGTCAACCAGTTGAGTAAGATCCTTGTCACCACTGATGATCAGGTTATAAAAATCGTGTTTACGCATATGGGAACAAAGTGTGCCGATAATATCGTCCGCTTCGTAGCGTTCGCTGGCGAATTCAGCAATTCCCGCAGCGCGTGCTAATGCCCGACAATGTTGGAATTGTTGTTTTAGTTCTTCGGGCGCCGGATCCCGATTAGCTTTATACGCCGGGTAGATATCATTGCGATAAGAACTACTGAGAGATGCATCAAAGGCGCAGGCAATATACTCGGGTTGCTCGTTTTCCAGTAGCCCGAGTAGAAAATCCGCAAACCCATATAAGGCGTTGGCAGGCTGTCCCTGACTATCAACCAGCGTATCCGGTAATACAAACCAGGCGCGAAAAATATAAATGCTGGAATCGATTAGATAGACGGGCCGCTTTCCTTTCACTTTTTGTTTATCCAGACATGAACGGTCTTGAAAAACAAAAATGGTGCCGAGGGGCACCATTTTCATTGCTATGCGTCATGACCGAAAGGGTGGTTATTTTCGTGTGTAACGCCGACGGAACTTATCAACCTGGCCGGCTGTGTCTACAATTTTTTGCTGCCCGGTATAAAAAGGGTGGCAGCTTGCGCATACTTCAACGTTCAGGTCTTTACCTGCCGTAGACCGAGTTTGAAAAGTGTTTCCGCAGCTACAGTGCACGGTCACATCTTTGTAAGCTGGGTGAATGTCCGATTTCATTTATATACTCAAAGTGTGTTCAAAATGGGCCGCACATGATACTGATTACAACCTGCGGCGACAAGGGTTTTACGCTATATACCTGTTTTTAGATGCTTTTTCGGTCTGTGGATAAGTTTGTGGATTAGATTTATCTAACGTACCTGGTATTTATACATATATTAAATCCGTTGTGAGACGATCTTGAGATTCAGAACGATTATTCCATATAAAACAATGGCTTACAGGCTTGCATGCCAGGCTGTTTTAGTATTGCGACTGCCAGAAAATTGACGCAGTGCTTGTGCATAACATGCCTGTGACAGTAGCATTCGAGACCAAATCTCATAGAAACCCTTGTTATTTGGGGTCGGGGAGCAAGGAACTTGAGAATGAGACACATATTTCGGGCTACCAGCATGTTAGTGGTGACGGTAGGTGTGCTGGCCTACGGCAGTTATCTGATCACGGGGCGGTTACCCTGGCAGGGGATTAGTTTTAAAAACCAGCCGGATATCGGACTTCCAGAAATGCCTTCTTTGCCTAAAATAAAAGCTGCCAGGCAACTGGTTTACAAATGGAAAGATGCTGATGATATTTGGCAGTTTAGCAGTGAGCCTCCGGCTGATGATCTGCCGTACGAGCAACTTGAAATCAACCCTGATGCCAACACCATCGAGTCGGTTTCCATTGCGTCAGAGGAACAAGCGCCCGTAAAACCCGATATAAAAATCCCCAGCGAGGCGAACGGGAATGGAATGGATCTCCCGTATTTACCGAGAGGAGTTAAGAAGTTAATGGAGGATGCGCGTAGTGTGCAAAAAGCCCTGAATGAGAGGGCCGAGAACCAGGAAGAAACAGTTGATAATTTATAACACCTTATGTCCGCATGAATTCAAAGTTATCCAGGGATTCCAGCATCAGGTACCGGGCATAAAGAGCAGTAGCAACTCATTAAGGTATTGTCTTCCCAAAGCAGCGGGTCTGATCCAGGTCGCGTTTCGTTCAATAAGTGCTTTTTCTTCGGCTGCTGTCAGTTCTGTCTCAACGACGCTGATCGGCAGCCCGGTATGCCGGTAAAACAGCTCAACGGGAAAACCGGCAGTTAAGCGCAGGGCATTTAACATAAATTCAAATACGATATCTGCTTCTGCAACCTGGTTATCACCGGCTATATGTTTAAGACTCGACACGTTGTTCATGTATTCAGCGGGCAGTTTCTGTTTCCAACGTCTTCTGATTTGTTGTTGATTAATTATGGTCAGTTTCTGGTGTGCTCCGGCACCAATGCCAAGGTAATCGCCGAACAGCCAATAATTTAAATTGTGCCGGCATTGATAGTCTGATAATGACCATGCAGAGACTTCGTATTGTTGATAAGCGCTATCTGACAATTGCTGTTGGCAGCGCGACTGCATAGCCCAGCTGTGTTCATCATCCGGCAGAATGGGTGGTCTTTTGTAAAAGGCCGTGTCTGGTTCAATCGTAAGCTGGTAATGCGAGATATGTTGTGGTTCGAATGAAATAGCTGTATCGATATCATCCGCGGCCGCTGTTTCGTTCTGATCCGGCAGGCCATACATCAGATCGATATTGATACTGTTGAATTCGGCCGCTTTGGCAGTTTCGATAGCCAGGCATGCTTCCCGGGCACTGTGTATACGGCCTAATTTTTTTAACGCGTCGTCGTTAAAGCTTTGTATTCCCAGTGACAAGCGGTTAATTCCTACTGCATGAAATTCTGACAATCGCTGTCGTTCGACGGTGCCGGGGTTGGCTTCCATGGTTATTTCAATTGTCGGTCGCAGGTTGAGTCGCGCACGTAAGCCACTGAGCAATCGATCGATTGCATCGGCGGAAAAAAGGCTGGGTGTGCCACCGCCGATAAATACGCTGGTGATATCCCGTCCCCATATCGAAGGCAATTCTGCCTCAAGGTCTACTAATAAAGCATCGACATATCTTTTTTCAGGAACGGAATTCGTAAAGGTGTGTGAATTAAAATCGCAATATGGGCATTTGCGTACGCACCAGGGAATATGCACATACAGGGAAAGCGGTGGTGGCGCTTTAAAATTGAGCATGAGTGGATTGTGGGACGAAATATCAGACCGGTCAGAATAACAGTTAACTGATATCAGGCGTTACTTTTACATCTAAATTCCTGCACGTTGCCTTTACCGGTATTAGTGGGGGTAATTTGTTCATCTTGCTCCTGTGGCAATGCGCGACCCCAGATGTGGACACGGTTTCGGCCGGCGGCCTTGGCCTGATACAGTGCCTTATCCGCTTTGGATAACAGTTCCAGCGGAGAAACGTCCAGCGTGGGAACAATGGTTGCCACACCCAGGCTGACAGTAACCACATCATTAATATCGGAGGCGGCGTGCAGTATTCCAAGCCGTTCAACTTCCTTACGTATTCGCTCAGCCACAATAACCGCGCCCTCGCGTTCGGTGGCGGGTAACAACACTGCAAACTCCTCACCTCCGTAACGAGCAGTCAGATCGGCAGGGCGCTGCGAAGCAATTTGTACGGTGCGAGCGACCTCTTTCAAGCAACCGTCACCGGCCAGATGTCCGTAGGTATCATTAAAGGCCTTAAAGAAATCGATATCCAGCAGGATAGTCGATAGTGGTTTGCCCTCGCGTGAAGCACGCTTCCACTCAAAATCGAGATTCTTATCTAACGAGCGTCTATTGGGTAGTGAAGTGAGTGAATCAACCAATGCCAGGCGTTGCAGCTCACGCATGTCATCGCCCGATTGATACAGAGACAGTCGCTCGCGCGTGATCTCATCCAGCCTGTCATTTAGTGCCAGGAAACGTGCATTGCTTTTACGTTTATCCAGGCAACGGAGCAATACGAGTGATTGGTGACGGTCGGTACGGTATTGCGCCAGACAACCTTCGACTCGAGCCGCAATCACATCGCCGGACATGCTGCGCAAATCGACTGCCCCCAGCACCAATTCGGCTGAACGAAAACAAGCCCGCAGATACTCGTTTATCTTGCGTTTGGGATCGCAAACCACATCCTGAAAAGTGAGGCCGGGATTGTCGGCTGGGCGATAACCGAGTATTTCCATCGCCGGAGTGTTGGCAGAGACGATTTTGCCCTGCCGATTTATCAAAAACATAGGCTCCGGCAATAAATCTGCAATACCGAGGAAGGATTCTACGTCGATCATTGCATTAACTCTGAAAGAATTCCTGCCCGATGGCTGCGTCGCATTCTTCGCCAGGTCGGACGTATATCACGACACGGCAAGCCGGATCACCCTGACTAAGGGATTCTTCAATCGAAACCTTGGAAAATCCCAGGTTTTCTGCAGCGATGACTGCCAGCATATTGGTGGTCATCATACACATCGAGGGTCGATCAGCCACGTCGGTACCAAAAGGACAGGCACAACCTTCCAGTACAATTTTTTCGTCGTTTTCAAATACGATTTCAGCATTGCCATTAATTCGTTTCTCAAGATCAGCAATAACTTTGCAGACTTGTTTTCGGTTCATGCGCTCAAGACCCAGTGATTGCAGATAGGCCTCGTTCAGCTGCTCACCCATCCGTTGCGCGACCGTCGCGATATATCCGGCGGCTTCGTCCAGCCCGACAATGTCTTCCAGGGTGCCGGTAATATGCCGAATAAACTTCCGCAGAAAGCTCGCTTCCGTTAGTGCAACGGTTTGCGTCTGTGCGCCTTTGGTAGCAAACAGGTTTCCGTCTTGTCGTTTTGTCTGACCGGTCAATGCAGTTTCACTGGTTTTTAGGCGCCCAAACAGCTGTTTTTACGGAATAGCATAGGTATTTATCACCAGTCGGTAAAATGTACCAAGCCGCATTAAAGGTCAAGTAAAGTGTGCTGTAAAAGGATTTGCTTAAAGTTCTATGAGAATCATATTTTTGCGAGAGATTTGATAGAAACTACACAAACTTAGCAGCTTAAGATTCGCGAAAAAGACATCAAAAACCGCTTATTTTTATCGTGACTATAAATAAATTGCCGGTTCTTTAATTGATGGTTTCCAGCGAGAGTTGTTTTAGCAGTTCGAGCATGGCAAGTGCACGGTGACTGATGCGGTTTTTCTCTGCTATTGGCAATTGAGCTGCGGTACAGCTTTTTTCCGGTAACCAGAAGATGGGGTCGTAACCAAATCCGCCTTTGCCCTGCGGTTCCAAGCTGACGTAACCCTCCCAGCTGCCTTGACAGATGACTGGAGTTGGATCGTTGGCGTGATGCATTAGAACGATCAAACACCGATAGCGCGCTGTGCGTGCTGCCAGGGGCAAGCCCTGCAATGCCTGTATTAACTTGTGGTTATTTTGTCGGGCGTCAGCATTGGCACCGGCATAGCGAGCGGAGTAGATACCAGGTGCGCCATTAAGTGCGTCGACTTCAATACCGGAATCATCGGCCAGGCTCGGCAAGCCGGTTTGTCGAGCAGCGTACCGCGCTTTAATAATGGCGTTTTCGACAAAACTCAAACCGGTTTCTTCAGGGCTTCCAATACCAAAATCTGTCTGCGGAACAGCAGTTAACTGATAATTGGCGAGTAAGGTACTGAATTCGTGTAATTTTCCGCTATTGGCGGAGGCGATGACAATTTTACTGTTGGGTTTTAGCATAAACGTTGAGTGGCAGCGCGCATTTTTGAATTTAGCGGTGTTGTTTTTTTAATCCAATTCCAGAACTCGTTTCTGTTCAACAATAAGTTCAGCAATACCTTTTTGTGCCAGTTGTAACATGGCCTGCAGTTCATCATTGCGAAACGCATGCCCCTCCGCTGTACCCTGAACTTCGATATAGGCACCCGATTCATTCATAACGACATTCATATCGGTTTCAGCTTCGCTGTCTTCTGCGTAATCCAGATCCAGCACCGGCACGCCGCGGTAAATACCAACCGAAATCGATGCAATCATTCCATGCAATGGATTTTGTGAAATGATTTTTTTATTGAGCAAGCTGTTAATTGCGTCGACCAATGCGATATAGCTGCCGGTAACAGCCGCAGTACGAGTGCCACCGTCTGCCTGAATGACATCACAATCAATCGTTATGGTTCGCTCACCCAATGCGCTCAGGTCAACTGCCGCGCGCAACGCACGCCCTATTAAACGCTGAATTTCCAGTGTACGACCGCTTTGTTTGCCTCGCGTGGCTTCACGCGGTGAGCGGGTATTGGTCGCACGGGGCAGCATCCCGTATTCCGCGGTAATCCAGCCCTGTTGTTGTCCTTTTAAAAATGGCGGTATTCGATCTTCGATGCTGGCGTTACAGATCACCCGTGTTTCGCCAAAAGCTACCAGCACGGAACCTTCGGCGTGTTTGGTGTAGTGCCGCGTAAATAGAATTGGCCGTTTTTGGTCGGCCGCACGACCACTGGGTCTGATGACTTCGCTCATTAGAAATTGTCTCGCCGTTGCAGGGCAAAGATTATACCGGCTGCAGAGCGGATTATCAGTGTAGATTTGCTATGATGGCCGGCCATATCACTCAATCACAACAGAGAGCCAACAATGTTAAAAAGTATGACCGCCTTTGCGCGTACCGAGCAGCAATATGAATTCGGTACACTCAGCTGGGAATTACGCTCGGTCAATCATCGTTATCTCGACGTCAACCTGCGACTTCCGGAGGAGCTGCGTGGGCTGGAACAGGTTCTGCGGGAAAAAGTTGCAGAAAAGCTGAATCGTGGCAAGCTTGATGGCAACTTGCGATTCCGCCTGAGCGCAGATGTTGCGGTGCCGGTGATGATTGATAAAGGTTATGCCGAAAAAGTGGTGCAGGCGTGTCGGGAAATCGAATCATTGCTGGATACAACCTCAACTGTTGATCCGCTTGCGGTTTTACGCTGGCCCGGTGTGGTGAAGGAAGTGGAGCGCGATATCACACCGCTTGAAAAAGCGGCCGTTGCACAACTGTATCAAACGCTGGACGAGTTGATCGAAACCAGACAACGCGAAGGTCAACGTATTTTGGAAATGCTGGAGCAACGTTGCAGCAAAATCGCAATGCTGGTCGCGGAAGTCAGGGATCGCCGGCCGCAGGTGCTTGCATCTATTCGCGGCAAAATAGAATCCAGGCTGGCTGAATTACCGGTTAAGGTTGATCAGGACCGATTTGAACAGGAGCTGGTTTTAATCACCCAGCGTATGGACGTGGATGAAGAGCTGGATCGATTGGACGCGCATATCGCAGAAATCCAGGACGTTTTAAAACGGGATATGGCAGTTGGACGCAGGTTGGATTTTTTGATGCAGGAACTTAATCGTGAGGCCAATACCTTAAGCTCAAAATCCGCCGACACCGAAACAACCCGTGCGGCAGTGGATTTAAAAGTGCTGATTGAACAAATGCGCGAACAAATTCAAAACATCGAATAGGATCGGTATCGATCGTTTTCTAACAATAAAAATATCTCAAGTCGGGAAACTTAAATCAATGCAGTTCTGGCAGGAACTTTTGTTGTTTATCGCCGGCGTTGCAGCGGGTTATATCAATGTCATGGCGGGTGGCGGTTCACTCCTCACTGTGCCGGTTATGGTATTCATGGGGCTGCCGGCGCCGGTTGCAAATGGTACCAATCGCATCGCCATTTTGGCTCAGTCGATTACGGCCTGCTGGGTGTTTTTCCGAAAGGGTCTTTCTGAACTTCGATTGAGTATAACCCTTTCGCTTTTTACTTTACCCGGTGCTTTGCTGGGTGCGCACTTAGGGGTAAGACTGGAAGGCGTCTGGTTTAATCGCTTGTTAGCCGCCATTATGTTGATGGTCATGGTCTTGATGACACTTAAACGCAAACCGGTAGCAGCGAGCGGCTCAAACCCGGTTAAACCTGGACGATACTGGCTGACACATATACTGATGTTATTCGTGGGATTTTATGGCGGGCTGATCCAGGTTGGGGTTGGATTTATTATTATGCCGATTCTGCATCGGGTCATGGGGCTGGATTTGTTAAGGGTCAATATGCATAAAGTGTTTCTGGTTATGCCGTTTACTCTGGTCAGTCTGGCAGTGTTTATCAGTTCGGTATCGCTTGAATGGATGGCGGGTCTGTTTCTGGCGCTGGGCATGGCAACCGGCGGTTGGTTATCGACCCATATAATGATCCGCAAGGGGGAAGGCCTGATTAGAATCGTTTTCAATCTGGCCTTGCTGGTGATCATTATTAAATTACTGTTTTTCACCGGCTAGTTTTATCTACAAAAATCATACATCTGCCACTTGAAAAATTATCAAGGGTACCCATGTTGCGTTGCGAGAGGGTATTACGGAATTACCGCAGCCCTTGAAATTCTAAAGCCGACCCATATTACGGTGGCATAGACAGAGATTAAACTGGAGGTGATCAGTGATGAGTCTAATTCGTTATCAACCGAGTAATTTATTGGCCCAATTCAACGACGAAATCAACCGTCTGTTTGATGCGCGCAATAATCCGGTTTCGGAATGGTCGCCTGCTGTTGATGTCAAGGAAACGGATAAAGAGTATGTCATTCATGCGGATGTACCTGGTGTAGAAGCCAAGGACATTGATGTCACTCTGGAAGACGGTGTCTTGACCATCAGAGGCGAACGTAACTGGAGTAATGAGCAGGAAAACGAATCGTACAAACGAGTTGAACGAGCCTACGGTAGTTTTTTCCGGCGCTTTAGCCTGCCGGATACAGCGGATGCTGAATCGGTAAAGGCAAAAAGTAATAACGGTGTTTTGGAAATCGTTATTCCCAAACAGGAAAAAGCATTACCACGCAAAATTACAGTGAATAGTTAATACTCAGGCCTCGACAAAATCGAGGCCTGTTTTTTTGTCGGTTATCCCTGCGCCAGCAAGCTACGAAGATCAATAACGGCGGCATTAGCACGCGAGATATAAGATGCCAGGGTGAGTGAATGATTGGCAACAAAGCCAAAACCGGACCCGTTCAAAATCACCGGGCTCCAGACCTGGCTTTGAGTCGCTTCCAGTTCACGAATAATCTGGCGTAGACTGATGGTGGCATTTTTTTTCGCCAATACCGATGCAAAATCAATTTCCATCGCGCGCATAAAATGAATCAGGGCCCAACAACTGCCGCGCGCTTCATAAAACTCATCGTCAATTTTGTTCCACGCAGTTTTAATCATCAGGTTGTGAGGTGTTGCAGTTGATTGTGTTGCATCAGGTTCCCCGGCCAAATCGGTGTTGATGCGCTCCTGACCGACACTGGCACTTAAGCGTTGTGATAAAGAACCCAGACGCACTTCAACCATCTTCAGCCATTCACTCAAATTATCGGCCCGTGCGTAAAACTGCGCTTGCCGTTCACCTGGATCAGATAAACGCTGCAAATAGGATTGCATGGCTTTGATACCCTCACGGTATTCACCCTCGGTACGCGGCACGAGCCAGGATTCAGAATTATAGTTGAACTGCGGTTCGGCAATTTCCAGATCGGGATCGGCAGTCGATTGGCTTTGTGAGCGACTGATATTGTTACGCAAAACTCTGGCAAGATCACGAACCTGCACCAACACACCAAACTCCCAATTCGGCATATTATCTAAAAATACGCTGGGCGGTGTAACATCGTTGCTCAAATAGCCGCCTGGTTTTTCCAGCAAGGTGTTGGCCACTTCGATCAGAGTTGCAGTGGTTACAACGCCGGTCACCACCGTCAAAGATTCCTTTTCGGCGTACGACTCGGCTTGCGCCTGCACGTCAAAAATCGCCGGTTCACGGCTCCAATACCAGGCTAGGGCGCAGAACAATAATATAATCACGGCAAGTGCAATCAATGCGTTGCGCGATCCGAATTTTGATAAGTTCATGGGAAGCTCCATAGCAGGCCGGGAAAACGGGCCCCATATTATGCCAGAACCCCGTCCGTCGCATACAGGTGATAAACGTGGTGGCCAAAGCCGAGTGGTTCCGCGAGCCGGGATTTCAGGTGAACTCCAGAGTCTTTATGAATGATCCGGGCTGGCGTATGCTAATGCCCGCTAAATGAGATAACCCATTAGGTGACAAGATGAAATGGATGAAACGTGGATTACTGACTATTGCGATTCTGGTGCTGTTTATTCTGAGCGCGATGATTGCGGTTGCTGTTCTTGTTGATCCTAATGACTATAAAGACCAGTTGACGGAAGCCGTTTTTAAAGCAACGGGTCGTAACTTACACATTGATAGTGATATCAAATTGTCAGTTTTTCCATGGTTGGGTTTGGAGCTCAACCAGGTCAGCCTGGATAATCCGCCCGATTTTTCCGACCAATATTTTGCTCAGATGCAACGATTGAATATCAAGGTGGCATTACTGCCATTATTAGCATTAAAGGTCAGGGTGGGTGAAATTCAACTCAAAGGGTTACGCGTTAATCTGGAGCGCCGTATTGATGGCCTCAATAATTGGGACGACCTGATTGCCGACAGCGATGGTACAACGACAACAGAAGCACCCGCTGCCGCTGATAAAGGTCAGGTCACCCAGCCATCTGCTCTTGCAGTTAAGGAATTTTTTGTCGGTGGTATCGATATTGAGGACGCGCAAATCACCTGGCGCGATGCCAAAGAAAACACCTTAACGCAAATCGAATACTTTAATCTGGAAACCGGCGCTATTCGTGCAGGCGACGTGACGACGTTTGGCTTGCGCTTGGCCTTGAGAAACGAAACTCCCAAAGTCATTGCCGGAATTGAAATGAGCGGTGTGGCAGGATTTGATCTTGTCGCACAGCGTTACAGTCTTGATAAATTGAAATTAAACATCAAAGCGAGTGGTGCCGTAGTACCCGGTAATGATCAGGATGTTGCTGTCAAGGTAAGCGCACTCAGCGCCGATCTGGAGCAGCAGACCCTAAAAATTGATTCACTTGAATTTGAAACAAAAGAAATCAGCACAACGCTCAAACTAGATGCGAAAAATATTCTCAGCGAAAAAATAGTTATCAATGGCGATATCGCACTCAGTATCTTATCCATCCGTTCGTTATTGACTCGAATGGCGCAACCTGTGCCACTGACCGCGGACAAGGAATCGTTGGGTCGTCTGGAATTGAATTCAAAATTCAAAGGCGGGCTTGATGCGCTGGATTTAAAAGATTTTCGTCTGGAAATTGACGGGTCTGCACTAACGGGTGAAATTGCAGTGCAGTCATTCTCTACGCCGGCGTATCGTTACAAACTGAATTTGGATCAACTAAATGCAGATCGATATTTGCCACCATCACTGTCGGAGGAAGTCGGAGACCAGGTAGCGATGGGTGAAGTCAATCTTCCTGTTAACTCAATCGAACCTGAATTGCCGGTGCCGGTTGAAATGCTGCGTGATTTGAATGCGACAGGTGAATTTCAAATCGGCGCCATGCAGATTATGAATTTGAAATTGAGCGCGATTGATACCAGGTTAAACGCAAAAAACGGACTCGTTGAATTAAAGCCACTTAAGATTAAACTTTATGAAGGCGGTTATGACGGCAGTTTTGTTCTGGATGTAACAGGTAAGAGCCCGTTATACAATATGCAGTTTAAACTGGCCGGTGTTCAGGCCGGTTCGTTAATGCAGGACTATATGGGTAAACGCTGGATTGATGGTGGTGTTAATCTGGATTCCGACATTACAACTTACGGCACAACGGTTGATCAGCTGACACGAGGACTGGGAGGTGATCTTTCCTTCGCATTCAGTGATGGCAAACTCAATGGAATAAATCTGGCAGAGTCCATTCGTGAGGTTAAGGCCAAGCTGGATCGCACCGCGTACCAAAAACAGGATGTTCTCCAGCAAACGGAATTTGGTAAATTGAGCGGCACCGCGGTCGTTAAGGAAGGCGTTATCAGTAACGCTGATTTAAAGCTCGAAGCAAAGCCACATATCTTTGTCGAGGGGCAGGGCAGCATTGATTTGGTTAATGAAAGTATTCTTTATCTTCTGGAAACCAGTTATTTTGAAAATGACAGTGACAAAAATCCCGACTATGCACCGGTCAGGATAAAGGGCGCATTTTCCGGCCCGAAAATCAGTATTGACTGGCAACGCATTAAAGATCGCGCACTGGAGAAGAAAAAAGCCGAGCTTAAAAATGAAAAAAGCGCCGAGGTGGAGGTGAAAAAGAAAGAGGCAGAAGAGAAATTGAAAAAGAAAGCAGAAGATAAGAAAAAAGATCTGCTGAAACGGTTATTTCATTAATGCTGCCTCGCATTAAGGCTGAATTTGCAGCAAAGTTGCTGCAATGGTTCGATCAGTCGGGCCGCAAGGAGCTGCCCTGGCAAATCAAACGCAGTCCCTACCGGGTTTGGGTTGCGGAAATTATGTTGCAGCAAACCCAGGTTGCGACAGTTGTCCCGTACTTCGAACGATTTATCCAACGGTTTCCCAATATTGGGGAACTGGCCGCCGCGCAGCTGGATGAGGTATTGCACTACTGGTCGGGATTGGGCTACTACGCGCGGGGTCGGAATTTAGCCAAAGCGGCAAAGCTCATTGTTGAGCAGCACCAAGGTTGTTTCCCTGACAATTTAGACGCGTTGCAGTCCTTACCCGGTATCGGGCGTTCCACTGCCGCTGCCATTCTGGCGCAGGCGTTTGGGCAACGGCAGGCAATACTGGACGGTAACGTAAAAAGAGTCCTGGCCCGCTATTTTGTAGTGGCAGGTTGGCCAGGCGAAAAAGGTGTGAGCGAACAATTGTGGCGTTATGCCGAGGAACTGACGCCGGTCGAACGCGTCGCGGATTATACCCAGGCAATTATGGATTTAGGTGCGTTGGTCTGCACACGCAGCCGGCCAAATTGTCCAGTCTGTCCGGTTCATGCGCATTGCCAGGCCCGCCAAACCAGTAACGCGGAAGCTTTCCCGTCGCCAAAACCGAAGCGTAAAGCGCCGCTACGGGCGGTACAGATGCTGGTGCTGCACAACGATAGAGGTGAGGTGCTCCTGCAGCGGCGGCCACCCAGCGGCATCTGGGGTGGTTTGCTGAGTTTCCCGGAAATTTCTCTCGAACAAGTGGTTCCTGAATGGTGTCAGCAGAATATTGGACCGATTACCGGTATTAGCCGACGGCCACCTCTGCAGCATGTGTTTAGCCATTTTCGTTTGCTGATTCATCCTGTATTTGCACGTTTGACTAATTTAAAGCCGCAAATCAGGGATGATGATGGCTGGCAGTGGTATCAACCCGGTATCTCAGTGGTCGGGCTGGCAGCCCCCGTTAAAGGCTTAATCGAGCAGTGGGTGGACGAGCTCGAGGCTGCGGTTTGATTTGTCTACCGGGCGGCAGCTTGGTATAAAGGCGACCCAAATTCACTGTATGAGCGTTGAGGAGCAAGCGTGGCGAAAATGGTGCAATGTGTAAAGCTGGGCCGTGAGGCGGAAGGTCTGGACCGTCCGACCTATCCGGGCGAGTTAGGTAAGCGGATTTATGAGAATGTCTCCAGGGAAGCCTGGCAGCATTGGTTGCGGCATCAGACCATGCTTATCAACGAATACCGACTAACCCCGGTTGACCCCAAAGCCAGAAAATTCCTGGAAGAAGAGATGGAAAAATACTTCTTTGGCGAAGGTTCCAAACTGCCGGATGAGTTTGTGGCGCCTAGCGAATAACCACACTTGACTCAATGTGGCGTAGCAGTTTTAATACGCAGCCTTTTTATACATCGTTCAAAATGCCCAGGTAGCTCAGTCGGTAGAGCAGGGGACTGAAAATCCCCGTGTCGGTGGTTCGATTCCGCCCCTGGGCACCATCATTGGTCTGATTGTTTCTTTGGTTTGCTATACCTTGCTGTGCTGCTGGAAATCTTATAGGGCGGAATCTCCTGTTTTTAACGGCGCAACAAGTGCGCCTTCCTCCGCGCAATACTTATTCCAAGACATTTAAAGGTATGCGCGTCGCCCTGGGCACCATTACAGTTATAGTTATTCACGAATTCAAAAGCGGTATTCCCGGTTTGGGATTCTCGTTGCGGAATCGAACACTAGTTTGATGTCGGTGGTTAGATAACGAAATACATCCCTGTATTTCGCCCTTCGGGCTCGCTGCGCATGGAATTTAGGCGTTAAAATCCGGTATGAATTACAAGTCCAAGCTTAATGATCTTTTGGAGAAGTTTAATGGCTGAGCCATCTGTGTTGCGTTGTTTGTCCACGTCTTTGTTAAGCCTGCTTCTTGTGTTGTTACTGGCCGCGTGTGCAGAGCCGCGAACACCAGAGCAAACGTTCAAAAACGTCATTGTGATGGTACCGGATGGTGTTGGACAATCGACGGTGACTTTGTCGCGCTGGTGGAAGGGCGAGGCGTTGGCGCTGGATAGTGATTTAAGTGGCGCGGTACGCACTTATATGTCGAGTTCGGTGATTACCGATTCCGCGGCGGCGGCGACTGCTTTCGCGACCGGTTATAAAACATCTACGCGATTTGTTAGTGTTGGTCCTACAGCAAACCGCATATTGAGCGGTGAGAAAACACCGCCAGAAAGGCTTCAATACAAACCACTGGCAACGGTACTGGAGGCCGCCAAATTGCAGGGCAAGGCAACCGGCCTGGTGGCAACCAGCTCGATCACACATGCTACGCCGGCGGCATTTTCTGCGCATACTCAAGATCGTGAGATGGACAATGAAATTATGGAGCAGCTTGTATATCAGGATATTGATGTTGTGTTCGGTGGGGGCAAACAATATCTGATTCCAGCTGCTGCAGGTGGCAAGCGCAAGGACGGCGAAGATCTGTTACAGATACTACTTGATCGCGGTTATTTGTTTGTTGAAACAAAAAAGGCAATGAATGCCGTCAACAACTCGAAAGTCTGGGGCCTGTTTGCCAATAACCATATGGAAGCGAATGTTGATCGCGACGAGTTTGCGCCACAACAACCCTCATTGGCGGAAATGACCGATAAGGCAATTCGCCTGCTGGCAGAAAAAGAAAGGGGATTTTTTCTTTTCATTGAAGGTAGCCAGGTGGATTGGGCAGGTCATGATAACGACCCTTATTATCGCCTGACCGAATTTTTAGCCTTCGATGACGCCTACCGTGTAGCCAAAGAATTTGCACGCCAGGATGGACATACACTGGTAATTGCTTTCCCCGATCACAATACCGGTGGCATGAGTATTGGTCAGCGAAACGCTGCGGTTGGCTATTCTGCGACCAGCATTGAGGATCTGCTGGAACCTTTACAAAAAATGCACAGTACTCGTACAGGTATTACTTCAACTGGTTTGGATCGAATGATCAATGCAGATCTTTTAAACGGTATGAGCGAACCTGTAGCCATAAGCAAGAATATTCAGGAATGGTGGGGTATTAAAATCAGCGGCAAGGAAGTAGCGAAGATAATGGAGTTAAGAGAAAGAGAGAAGGCGAAGCAAAAATATGATATTGGCGAGGTAATCTATCGCAGTTACAGTCGCGACGGTATTACAGCCGGAAAGCTGGATAGTATCATCAAAAAGGATATTTCAAATGGCATGAGCGAAGCCGCGGCGATCCGAAAGAATTTGCTGAAATGGTGGGGTGTCGAGGCCACGGAAAAGGAAATAGCTGAAATAATTGAATTAAAAAACAGCAAGAGCCGGCGGAAAGCGGTGTGCGAGGTGATTGGTCGCAATCATACGGTTATTGGTTGGACAACTCGTGGCCACACAGGCGATGATGTGCCGCTTTGGGTTTATGGAATTAATGGGGCCTATGGCGTTGTCGATAATACAGCGCTTGCTAATATAGTGGCCGACGCATTAGGTGTAAGTCTTGCCTCGGCTAACGATGAGCTGTTTGTCGATGCCAAAGAGATTTTTCCGGAAGCAATACTTGATGTATCAGATACTGCAAATCCAGTGCTGCGTATAGGCGATGCAGCGCTACCTGTTAATAAAGACATTCTGGAATTCAATGGTGAGACCACCAAATTAAATGCATTGGTGGTTTATGCGCCGCTCGCTCCAACACTAACGCCGTTACCTGGGGATGCCGAGTCCGGCAGGGTTTACATTCCAAAACAAGCCATCAATATAATCAAGGATAAATAAATTTGGCCCAATGTATAAAAACAATGGCGAAGTCTTTTTATTGCGGTAAACTTTCTGCCTGTGATAACCGGTTTGAATAACAACTTAAGGATAGTGGTGCAATGATACGAGTGCCCGGAGAAGCGTATTCCAGTGAGGTAAAATGGATAGGTCGGGCGGATTGCAGGCATTGTGAAAATCGTAAAAATACCTTATTCGGAGCCCTGACTAACAAGGAAGTTGAAGAACTCCCTGCGCTCGTTGACCAGTTTGAATTTCCGCCAAATTATCGCATTTATACTTCCGGTGATTTGAGCGATAACATCTATACGATTCGCGAGGGGTTTGTAAAAGCGGTTGCGCTGACTGCCGATGGTACTGAGCGAATTGTGCGCCTTTATAAACCTGGGGATGTGGTGGGGCTGGAAGCTCTGACCAATGCCAGCTATCAGCATACGATTATGGCGATGGGCACCGTCAGCGTCTGCCGGTTTCCGGCAAAAATCATCAAGCGGCTGCTGGGTAAATCGGCAAAACTGTCAGAACAACTATTAAAACAGTGGCAGGTTAGCATTGAACGAGCGGACCACTGGTTAACGCACTTAACAACGGGCACAGTGGAGTCTCGTGTGGCCTGGTTGTTGAAATTACTGGTTGGCATGGATGAAACAGAAAATCAACTTGTTATTAAGTTACCGGCTAATATCGATATCGCAGCAATTATTGACACCACTGTGGAAAGCGTTAGTCGCACTGTCGCGGAGATGAAACGTAAAAAGATTTTAACCAGAGTTGCGCCGCGAACTTATCGATGCGATTTGACTAAAATTTCCGGCTAACTCTTATTATTTGCTTGTCTAACTCAGGCTGCTTGTTCGTTGATTTCTTCATCCGCCACAGCGACCGGATTTATGGCAATCGTTTTTTGGTGGTCGCGTGCGATAAGCATATAAATTGAAGGTACAACAAACAGCGTAAACAAAGTGCCGATTGCCATACCACCAACGATGACCAGTCCTATCGAATTACGTGCGGCCGCACCGGCACCGGTAACCAGAACCAAAGGGAAGTGACCGCCAATCGTTGCACCGGTTGTCATTAGAATAGGACGCAGACGTGTGAGTGCAGCAGCGCGTATAGCCTCGAGTTTGGAGAAACCCTTCAACTGCTGCTGTTTGGCAAATTCAACAATCAGTATTCCATTTTTTGAAACCAGTCCGACCAGCGTAACCAGGCCAACCTGCGAATAAATATTTAAGGTTGTGGTCCAGCCATCGGTGAAAAATGACATGTTCGGATTAGGCATTTTCAGGAAGGTAAACACCAGCGCGCCAAAAATCGCCAACGGCACAGAGCCGGCCAGAATAACAAAAGGATCACGAAAACTATTAAATTGCGCAGCAAGGACCAGAAAAATCAGGATGATCGCCAGGCCAAAAGTCAGCAGAAATTTTTCACCTTCGGTGCGCAACTGACGCGACTCACCCGTGTAATCGAGAATATATCCATCAGGCAGAATACTGGCAGCTTCTTGTTCCAGTAGACCTAGTGCTTCATCAAGCGGAACCATAGAAACACCGCTGATGGTCACTGAGTTAAGTTGTTGAAAACGATTCAGTGAACGCGGTACGGTAATCTCTTCAATGCTGGCGATGGTGTTTAAGGAAATTAATTTGCCGTCCGGTCCGGTAATATAAATATCTTCCAATTGTTCAGGATTCAGGCGTTCACTGCGTTTGATTTGCGGAATGACCTTATAGCTGCGCCCGTCAATATTAAAGCGATTAACAAAGTTACCGCCCAGCATACTGCCTAAATCGGCGCCAATCTGTTGCATATTTAAACCCAGCGCGGCGACTTTTTCGCGATCGATGATCAGTTTCGCCTGAGGTTGGTCAACTTTAAGATCGATGGTAGGGGGAAAGGCAAACTTGCCGCTGGCAGCCGCTTTTTGCTGGAGTTGTTGGGCAAACTGCAAAATGTCAACCGGATCGGCCGTTGAAGTCAGTAATAATTCGACTGGAAAATTTCCGCCGCCCGGCAGCGCGGGTGGTGTGATAGCAAACATTCTGATACCGGGTATCGACGATATTTTTTGCTGCACTTCAGGCAAAATTTCGAATACTGTGCGCTCACGATCATCCCAGGGTTTGAGTGCCATACCGGCAAAGCCACCTGCCGGGAAAGTAACCTGGAAGGTAAATTCCGTTTCTTCTGTACTCACGTAAGCTTCATTCACTTTTTCGGTTGAATGTATCGATTGATCGAGTGTTGCGTTAGCGCTGGTTTCCACGATACCGAAAATAACACCCTGATCTTCAGTCGGTGCAAGTTCCTTGGCGGAATTCATAAATAATGGAAAGATGAGTAAGGTTATGCCGATCCATATCAGGTATACCGCCGGCCTGGCTTTTAAGGTAACGTCCAACCAGCGACTATAGGTTTTCTTTATTCTTTCGAACGTATGCGCGGATTTGGCGGCAAAACCATGTTCCTCAATACCGGCATTCAGTATTTTTGATGACATCATCGGCGAAAGTGTTAATGCCACAATGCCGGAAATAGCGACGGCGCCGGCGAGTGTAAAAGCAAATTCCCGAAACAATGAACCGGTCAGTCCGCCCTGAAAACCAATCGGAGCATAAACGGCTGCCAGTGTTATGGTCATGGCGATAATCGGGCCGACCAGTTCACGTGCGCCGAGTATGGCGGCATCAATCGGTGATTCGCCTTTGCTTAAGTGCCGCTCAACATTTTCAACCACAACGATGGCATCGTCGACGACCAGGCCGACCGATAATACGATGGCGAGCAGAGTCAGCAAATTGATGGTAAAGCCGAAAATCTGCATTAAAAAAGCGGCACCGATTAAAGACATAGGGATCGCAACTACGGGAATGATGACCGATCGGATGGAACCCAGGAACAGAAAAATAATGACGATAACAATTAACAATGTTTCAGTGAGCGTTTTAATAACTTCATTAATCGCATTATCAATATACTTGGTGGCGTCGTAGGCCAGCTGTGCATCCAGACCACTTGGCAAGGAAAGTTTGATAGCGTTGAGTTCATGGTTAACTCGTTCAATAACTTCCAGAGAATTGGCGGTGGGTAACGGCCAGATACCCATAAACACTGCTTTCTGTCCGGAGAATCGAACTTCAACGTTATAATCTTCTGCACCCAACTCAATATCAGCAATATCCTGCAGGCGAACCAGCGCATTGTTTTCTTGGTAGACGACGAGTTGTTTAAATTCTTCTACCGTACGTAAATCTGTATTGGCGGTTAGATTAACAGTAACCAGCGAGCCTTTGGTTTGACCTAGAGCGCTTAAGTAATTATTGCTCGCCAATGCAGCACGCACCTGGGTTGGGGTAATGTTCAGCGCTGCCATTCGGTCGGGTTTTAACCAGATGCGCATTGCATAAGTGCGCGCGCCAAGAATGTCGGCGCGTTGTACACCTTCGAGCGCAGATAGACGGGGTTGCACAACACGAACCAGATAATCGGTAATCTGATTTTGTTCAAGTATTTCGGATGAAAAACTAAGATAAGCGGAAGCAAACTGACTGTCAGCGGTTACAATATCAAGTGTTGGTACTTCGGCCTCGGGAGGAAGTTCGTTGCGTACCTGGTCAACTTTGGAACTGATTTCGGACAGCGCCTTAACCGGATCGTAATTTATTTTAAGGCGCGCTGTAATGGTTGATCTATTCTGACTACTGCTGGATTGAACGTATTCAATTCCATCAGCACCGGTAATGGCACGTTCTAAGGGTGTGGTAATAAAACCACGAACCAATTCAGCATCAGCGCCTATATACACTGTTGTAATTGTTACAGCAGCGTTATCGCTGCGTGGGTACTGACGCACGGTCAAACTGGATATCGCCTGCACCCCGGCAATAATAATGACCAGACTGATGACAATGGCCAGTACCGGCCGCTGAATAAAGATGTCTGTAAATTTCATAAATTATTCTGAGTTATTCCGGTAGACAACGAACATCAATACTCATCAACTGTCTTCGGGTTGCGGATTGAGCTCAAATTCAGGTGCCAGCTTATTGTTTTCGACAATAGACTGGCCATTGTGAAGCTTAAAAGCGCCCGTTGAAACAATCAGATCCTGATCTTTAAGGCCTGATGTGACAGCTACATAATCACCGCGTGATTGTCCAAGTTTGACGAATTGCTGCCTGGCGATTATTTCGTTAGCGCCGGTTTTCTCGTTTTGTTTCTGATCAACAACAAAAACCGATGCACCGTAAGGAGCATATACGATGGCGGTAGCTGGAACTGAAAATACCTGCTGCTGTTCCGACATAACAATCGATACATTAACGAACATACCGGGCAAAAGCTGTTGATCGGGATTACGCACAGTAGCCTGGATTGCTGCATTTCGAGTATTGGCATCGACTTCCGGGTCTATCGCAGTAATCACGCCGGTAATATTGCCACCGGGCACAGCATCGGATTCTATTTTGACGACCAGGTCATTTTTGATTTGCGCTAATTCCTGCTGTGGCAATTTGAAATTAACGTACATGGGGTCAAGCGACTGCAGTGATACAATTGTTTCGCCAGCCTGTAAATATTGGCCGACAAAGACTTTTTGCGTGCCAACTTTTCCTGCGAACGGCGCACGTATGGTTTTTTTCTCAATGAGGCTGCGGATATTGTCTGCTTGTGCAATAGCTCCTTTGTATTGCGCTGCTGCTGCGTCATAGTCTGATTGTGAGGTGAGCTTTTTGCTAATCAATTCCTGACTGCGTTTAAGATTGATTTTCGCCAACTCGGCAGTGGCCAGGGCCGCGCGCAGCTGTGCATCTTCAGTTGATATATCCTGTTGAACGAGCAAGTCACCTTCTGCCACGGTACTGCCGGGTGTAAAAGCGATGCGCTCGATATTACCGTTTTGCTCCGCGGAGATGGTGACTCCGTTAACAGCAGTCAGTGAACCAACCGATGATAAGGTTTTTTCCCAGGCCTGAAGCTGAACCCTGGTAGTGGTAACGGTTTCCGGTGGCGGCGTGAATGACTTGCCGGCAGCGATCATGGTTATGATCTGCAGGCCTTTAACGCCTGCGAGCAGTAAAATGACCACTAACAGTGCAATACCGGCAACAACGACGGGTTTTTCACGGGCCGATTGGATAAGGTTTGTATTTATGCTCATTTCAGGATTATGAATTATTAAATCAATGAAAAATTAATTGTGGTGATAAACGCCGTCCTTAAGAGAAGGCTGTATTAATGTTGGGTCAGTCAGGGTATTAAAAAGCTCATTTACGTTTAAAATCGCAGGCTAAAATTTTACCCAACATAAGAAAAACTGATTTCGATATAGTTCAATTTAGCGCTCAAAATGAGCCGGGCGATTATCGAATGATTGCACGGCTTATTCAAGGCGTAATTGCCGCGACTCTGTATCAAACTGTAATGCCCGATTATATGTCTTGTGGATCTCGCAGAAGTGACTGACAACGTTGTCAGTCACAAAACAGGTAACTTAACAAATCCTGGGTAGTTGTTCGCCGCTCAGCATATCCAGTACGCGTTGACCACCAAAGGCGTTATGCAAAATAACGGGGGCGACACCCTCCGCAGCAACTTTACCGATTATCTGTGGTTGAATCATGGGTGAAAGGGTTTGCAGAATCTGTTTAGCCTGTTCAGCTTGTGCTGCCGGCATAAAGGCGGCAAAACGGCCTTCACAGGCCACATAGAGCGGGTCCAGACCGAGCAGCTCGCAGGCTGCTCTGACTTCGCCCGCGACCGGAATGGTTGTTTCATCCAGATCAATGCATAAATCGGTCGCTGTGGCCAGTTCATTGAGTGCGCTGGACAGTCCGCCGCGGGTTAGATCTCTCAAACAATGAATATCAATATTTTCATCCAAAAGCGCCTGCACATGTTTATGCAAAGTTGCGCAGTCTGATTCAATAGTGGTATCAAAACTGAGGCCTTCGCGCTGCGCCATGATCGCAATGCCGTGCCGCCCCAGATCGCCACTCACCAAAACAGCATCACCAATTTGAATACGATGAGGTCGTACATCGATATTTTCCGGAACAAAACCGAGTCCGGCAGTGTTGACATACAGGCCATCGCCTTTACCACGATCAACTACTTTTGTATCACCGGTCACAATGCGTACGCCGCATTCTTCGGCCGCATTGCGCATGGATTCCAGAAAACGCCACAGCGTTTTCATCTCCAGGCCTTCTTCAATAATTAGTCCTAACGATAAATAAGCCGGCCTGGCGCCGGCCATTGCCAGATCATTCACTGTCCCATAAATCGACAAACAGCCAATATCGCCACCGGGAAACTGTAGTGGATTGACAACAAAGGAATCGGTGGTCATGGCAATGCGATGCCCGGACGGGCACCCGATAACGGCGGCATCGTGCATTTCACTGATTGCGCCGGCATTCAGTGTGGGGATAACCATCTCATCGAGTAACCGCTTCATTAAGCGACCACCGCCACCGTGGGCCATCACAATCGTAGGATACTGTTCGAATGGAAACGGGCAGCTTGGTGTGAAGTTAATTTCTTCTTTCATATGCGTTTTAAGATTTTCGGTAGCGATAATACGCCGAGCAAGCACCTTCAGATGAAACCATCGGTGCGCCCAGCGGCTTCTCCGGTGTGCAGCGTATACCAAAGGCCGGACATTCATGAGGTTTCTTTATACCCTGCATGATAAGGCCACTGATGCATTCATTATCTTCCTTGGTTCTTACGGCGGACAAATCAAAGCGCTTAGCGGCGTCAAATTGTGAATAGGTTTCGCTTAAACCAAAGCCGCTGTTTGGTATTTCACCGATACCGCGCCATTTTCTGGCTGAAACAGTAAATACTTTTTTAATAATCTCCTGTGCCGGGCGATTACCTGCTTCACTCACTACGCGTGTGTACTGGTTCTCCAGTTCGGCACGACCTTCCTCCAGTTGTTTAACGCAAAGATAAATGCCCTGTAATATATCCAGTGGTTCAAAACCGGTCACGACTATTGGTACTTTATATTTTTCAACGATGGGACGATATTCTTCGTAACCCATTACCGCGCAGACGTGTCCGGCTGACAGAAATCCCTGTACACGACAGTCAGATGAAGTCATCAGCGCTTCGATAGCCGGTGGTACCAGTACATGTGAGATCAGTAAAGAATAATTTTCCAGGCCGAGTTGTTCGGCCTGAATAACAGACAAAGCATTAGCCGGTGCGGTGGTTTCAAATCCGACCGCCAGAAATACTATTTGTTTATCTGGATGTAGTTTCGCAAGCTTAACGGCGTCCAATGGTGAATAAACGATACGCACGTCGCCACCTTCGGCTTTGACGCTGAGTAAGTCCTTTTCGCTGCCGGGTACACGCAGCATATCTCCAAAAGAACAAAAAATAACATCCGCTCTTGCCGCCAGAGCGATGGCCTGGTCCAGTATTTCCATCGGTGTTACGCAAACCGGGCATCCGGGGCCATGAATGAGTTCGATTTGATCGGGGATAATCTGATCGAGTCCGTACTTGACGATGCTGTGAGTTTGCCCGCCGCAAACCTCCATCAAACGATGTTCACGCGTGGTGATTTTTTTTATCGCTGCGGCAAGTTGTTTAACTTTATCAGCATCGCGATATTCGTCGATATAACGCATTAGTGTCGCGTCTCCCGATCTTCCAGTTCATTTAATTCACCTATTTCCCGCAGGTACTCAAAAACCTGCTGCGCCTCTTCTTCGTCGATGACGCTAAGTGCCAAGCCGACGTGGACCAACAGGTATTGGCCGACTTTGACATCGGGTACACAGGCCAGCGAAACTTCTTTGACGATGCCACCGAAATCCACTTTGCCGGTGCGTTGGAGAATTTCTTTACCTTCGATGCTAAGCAGTTTACCGGGAATTGCTAAACACATAATTTATTCCTGAAAGTTTATGTCTTGATTTACGCCGATTGCAGCCTGACCGAAGGCGATACCGCCATCGTTAGCTGGAATTTGCTGCGGCCAGTATACCTTGATCTCTCTTTGTTGCAGCGCTTCAATGGTGAGCTGCAGCAACAATCGATTCTGAAAACAACCACCTGTTAAAACAACAGGGTAGCCTGGTATTGTAGCGACATAGTCAACGATTGCCTTAACCAATGTCAGGTGAAAAAGCATAGCCAGCTTATTAACCGGCTCATTGTGTCGCCGACCTTCAGTCATACGCAGCAACAAAGGACGCCAGTCGATAACAATATAATCACCCTGTTTAATTTGTGGTAATTCGATAACCGTATTGTCAGTACTGGTTTGGGCTGCGAACTGCAGCGCCATAGCGCTTTCACCTTCAAAACGATTTTGCTGACTTAGATTAAGTAAACTTGAAGCGGCATCAAATAAGCGCCCGGCGCTGCTTGTCTGCACGATGTTGACATTGCGTTCCAGCATTGTAGTGAATGTATGCAGTTCCATGCGACTGAAAATATTTTCCGGCAGCAGTTGTCTGGCTAATTCCTGATCGCCATGACTTACCACATGCAACGCACCCAGGAGCGAACGACGACTGTCTCTGGCGGCCTGATCACCACCGGGTAACGGGAACGGCAATAAAAAACCAAGACGTTTATATCCCTGCAGATCGGCCAGCATAAATTCGCCGCCCCAGGCGGTGCCGTCATCACCCAGACCAACACCGTCCCAGGTTACCGCCAGAACCCGTTGGTCAAGTTGATGCTCAGCCATGCAAGCGGCAACATGCGCCCAGTGATGCTGCACCGCAAATTTTTTTGTATCGGTATTGATTGCGTATTGCGTCGAATGGTAATCCGGATGCAAATCGTGAACGATCAGCGCCGGCTTTAATCGATAGAGTTCCTTGTATTTCTCGATGCGATTAAGAAAAGCGTCGCGGGTATCGGGTGCGTCCAGATCACCCAGATGGGCGCTCAACATAATCTCGCTTACATGCTCCTCACCGGGCAAAGCGAGTGCGATGGTATTTTTAATATGGGCACCGACGGCTAATACGGCAGGCGAGGGCATTTTTGTTTTTACGTCAATGGGACGCGGCGCATAACCACGTGCACGTCGCAACAGCACCGGCTTGTCCAGTACCACTTGTGCAACGGAATCGTCCAGCGCACGTGCTACCGGTCTATCATGCACCAGAAATAAATCAGCAATATTGTGCAGACGGTGCAGTGCTTCATTGTTGTCCTTGCAGATAGGATCACCGGATACATTGCCACTGGTACAAATCAGGGCGCTGCCGAAATCCTGGAGCAATAAGTGGTGTAAAACAGAATAAGGCAACATGATGCCCAGATAGGGATTGCCGGGTGCAATGGAAGGTGCCAGCAAATCAACAGTTTTCTTTTTCAATAAAACAATGGGTGCCGCAATGGACTGCAACAGAATCTGTTCCGCTGAATTCACGCAACAAAATTGCCTGATTTGTTGTAGATCGGAACACATCAGGGCGAACGGTTTGGCCGGACGTTGTTTACGTCTGCGTAACTCAGTAACCGCTTCTTCATTGTGGGCATCAACCAGCAACTGAAAGCCACCAATGCCTTTTAAAGCAATGATCTTTCCTTGTTTGAGTGCCAGGACCACTTGTTGCAACGCGGCCTCACGCGCCGCAAGTGTGGCACCTGAGCGATCCCATAAGGTTAGTTGCGGTCCGCACACAGGGCAGGTGTTGACTTGATGGTGGAATCGGCGATTGGCCGGATTGGTATATTCTTTTTCACACGCCGGGCAGAATGGAAATCCTGTCATGGTGGTATTGGGTCGATCATAGGGCAATGCTTCGATGATGCTCCAGCGTGGCCCACACAGAGTACAACTGGTAAACGGGTAACGAAAACGGCGGTTAGCAGAGTCCTGTATTTCCTGCAGGCACTCTGGGCAGCTCGCGAGATCGGGTAACACACTGGGTTTGGGTTGTTGATCCGGTAGCGTATCGCTGGCGACGATTTCAAATTGACGCTCACCAAGTGGAGTTAATGTGAATTGCTGGATTTGCTTGATTTCGGCAATCGGTGGTGCTTCGGTTTGCAGGCGTTGTTGGAAAACAGTCAGATCCTGCGTACTGCCTTCAATTTCGATATACAAACCGCGAATATCGTTTCGTACCCAACCGGTGAGATTTAAAGCCTGAGCAAGTTTGTAAACAAACGGCCGGAAACCCACGCCTTGTACCGCTCCGCTGATATGCAGGCGAAATCTGGAGATGTTGATGCTGTGGTTTTGGGGAGTGGGCATTAACTGAGGTCGGCATATGCTGATTTAATCCGATTTTTAAAAAAGCCGACAGCCATGTCCAAGTTTTGTTGTGCCTGATTGGTCAGTCCCTGTTGCAGTTCCCATGCATAGCCGCGAATCTCAATAACGTGTGTAACAGGTGTTTTGTTGTACACGTTCTGGCAAAGGGCCAGCACCGATTCCATCGAAAGATAGTGAGATGTGAACGATAACGAAGCGTAGGGCTCTACCGCGCGACAGCGAAAAGTCTCCACGCTCTCAGATTTGCTGGCATCAACAAACAGCACCTGAGAGTAGTGGGAAATGATCTCAGCATCTTCAATATTCAGCTGATAATTGCGAAAGGTTTCTACGTTGGACGGTGGATTGTCTTCGAGTGCTTCGATGAATGCCCAACCCAAGCCGTCGTCCTGACGGCCTACGTTACCAATACCATAAATAAAGAGTGGCTGTTTGCTATCGAACACGTACGTCAAGTACGTTGTCCTTGCTATCGATGAGCGTAACTTCAAGGGGCATTTGACCCAGAGCGTGTGTCGCGCAACTCAGGCAGGGGTCATAAGCACGGATTGCGACTTCTATGCCATTCATCATTGGTTCAGTGATGGTGGTATTGCCTTCCATCATATCCAATGCCGCCTGGGTAACCGCTGCGTTCATCGCATTGTTGTTGTGCGTGGTCGAGACTATCAGATTACACATGGTAACCCTGTCGTCTGCGCCTACCCGGTAGTGGTGTAATAAGGTACCGCGCGGAGCCTCAATGACGCCAATTCCTTCAGCGGTCTTAGTGCCTTTGGTGATGAGATTGGTTTTTTGCAGGTCTGGATCATTTAATAATTCTTTCATAACCTCAGCTGCATGCAGCGTTTCAATCAAACGAGCCCAGTGATAGTGCATGGTCATATTGTTGGGCTTGCCGTGAGTGTAGGCGCGCATGATTTCATATTCTTCATTGGCCAGTTTGGATGGAATGTAGTCACATACATTCACACGTGCCAATGGCCCAACTCGGTACCAGCCATCTTGAGATCCCTGAAGTTTTAAAAACGGGAACTTCATATAGCTCCAGCTTTTGGTCTCTTCGCCCAGATGATCCAGGTAATGATGATAATCAACGTCATCAAGTAATACGCGACCTGTTGAATCGACCACCCGTAAATTGCCGTGATAGAAGTCCATGCCGCCATCTTTACTCACCAGACCCATATGCGCTGAATTGTGTGCAGCGAAGGTATCCGACCATGTCTGGTTCTTGGCGTGGAAGTCTTTGAAAAACGCCACCGCTTCCGCAGACCATTCAATCATGGTATCGATATTGGGGATATCTTTGCCATTCAGGAAATAGTCGCGTTCTTCAATTGACAGATTCTTGTGTATGCCGCCAGGTACCGCGGAAATACCGTGAATTTTTTTGCCTGCGGTGGCTTTGATAATTTCCTGGCCAAATTTGCGCATTAGAATCGCTTTTGTTGCCAACTCGGGCGCGGCCTGGGCAATACCGACGATATTTCGGGTAGCGATATCTCCATCAACGCCAAATACAAGATCCGGCGAGCAGAGATAGAAAAAATGCAGTACATGCGACTGAAACATCTGACCGTAGTGCATCAGCCTGCGCAATTTTTCCGCCGGCTTGGTTAACTGCGTTCCTGTGCTGGGTTTAACGCCGACGATCTCATCGACTGCTTTGGCGCCCGCTAAATGATGACTGACCGGGCAGATGCCACACAGACGTTGAACTAAAACCGGAACTTCCCAGTAGGGGCGACCTTGAACGAATCTTTCAAATCCTCTGAATTCAACGATGTGCAAACGGGCTTGTTCGACATGGCCGGCATCATCCAGGCGAATGGTGACTTTTCCGTGCCCTTCGACGCGCGTTACGGGATCGATGGTGATTTTTTGCGGCATAGTATTTCTCTTTCTATCCTAGTCGTATTTAATGAGTTCGACAGGCAGGTCAAAGCCTTGTCCCTTAATCACAGAGGTAAGCGTATCCCAGAACACTTCGGCTGAGGGAGGGCAGCCGGGCATGTAATAGTCGATCTTAACGACCTCATGGCAGGGATAAACCCGATCAAGAAGCTTCGGCAATTCTTCATCGTAAGGAATAATTGCTTTGCCCAGTTCAGCAGTGGGGGCATCAAGGTAGGCTTCTACCAGGCACTCCTGCAGAGGCATCTTGTTTCTCAGCGCGGGCAAACCACCGTTACCGGCGCAGGCGCCTACAGAGACCAGCACATCACAGTTTTCGCGAAAGTAGCGTAATACTTTCACATTTTCATCGTTGCAGCAGCCACCTTCGACCAGGCCAACATGAGCGCGCTTGGTAAACTTTTTAATATCGTTAACCGGCGATTTATTCAGTTCGAATAAATCAATAAACTGAACGATGCGATCATCAATGTCCAGCAATGACATATGACAACCGAAACAACCCGCCAGGGAAATGGTGGCAACTACCGGTTTGTTACTTGCTGTTTGTTCCGCCATCGACTTCATATCCTATTGGGTGTTGATCGTATTTGCGTTGTCCGTAAGCTTCATCGAAGCCCTGGCCTTTCTTTATGATGGCGCCGACCGGGCAGATCGCCACGGCCTTATCTATCTGTTCTTCGGACATTTTGTTAGCCAGCCGATAGTCCACCTGGATCATTGATTTATTAGTTCGATTCCGCATGGAAAATATTTTTCGGTTGGTATCGGGATCGCGGATAAATTCGACACAGCGCTGACACAAAATGCAACGGTTGTGTTCCAGCATCAATTTATCAACTTTGGAGTACACCTCGAAAAAGGGGTATCTGTAACGAAAGCGGGGTATATGCATTTTAAAGCGATACGCCAAAGCTTGCAGATCGCAGCGGCCGGATTTTTCGCAGGAAGGACAAAAATGATTGCGTTCGACAAACAGCATTTCGATAAGCGCTTTGCGTTTGTCGTTGAGTTCGGGCGTATCAAAAGTCACTTCCATACCTTCACTGACTGACAAAGTGCAACCGGCCATATCCTTGCCATTGACCTTAACCATACAGACTCTGCAGGTGCCAAGGCATTTTTCACCCTTCATGTGACAGAGGGTGGGTATATAGACGTGATTATCGGCTGCGGCTTCTACCAGATTTTGTCCATCCTCGGCCGTGCACTGTTTACCGTCGATTTTAAATGTAATCTTAGGCATGGACATTCCTTCCAATTTGATTTTGTTCTTTCAAGGCGCGATCAAAGTCTTCGACACTTGCTTCCAGATTGAATGACGCGTCATACAGTGGATTGGTTTTTTCATCCAGTAATTTCTTATAGAGATCCGGGAAGTTCTTGAAGCTGGAGACAATGGGATTGCGGGAAGTGGCGCCCAGGCCGCAGCGACTGGTATCGGCCACGATCTGACCCCAGGCGAAGATATTATCCAGGTCTTCCTGGTTGGCGTGACCGGCGCGGATTTTGTCCAGGTTATTGCGCATAACGATATTTCCTGCCCGGCAGGGGACACAAATACCGCATGATTCCTCGACAAAGAATGTCATGAAGTAGCGCATATATTTCAGAAGATCGCGATCTTTGTTGAAGATAATCATCGACCCACCGGCAGACAAGTCTTCGTGGCACAGTTTCCTGTCCAGCGACTGCTGAGCATTGATGCATTCACCGGAGGGGCCGGAAACCTGCACCGCGTAGGCGTCTTTTGCGCCGACCATGGCCAGGAACTCCCTGACCGTCATGCCGAATTCGATTTCGTAGACACCGGGTTTTTCGCAATCACCGGAGACACTCAGTAACTTGGTACCGGGAGTTTTTTCTGTACCGAAGCCTTTGTACCAGCTGCCACCATTTTTCAGGATATACGGCAGCGCGGCCAATGTTTCGACGTTATTGATTACGGTTGGGCAACCCAGGTAACCGACTTCAACCGGAAACGGCGGTTTTACACGTGGCGTACCGCGTTTGCCTTCCATAGACTCGATTAATGCAGATTCTTCACCGCAGACATAAGCACCGGCGCCGAACTGAATCCGAATATCAAAGTTAAAACCGGATTTTCCCAGTACGTTCTGCCCCAGGATATTTTTGGCCCTTAAATCTTTGAGTTTGCCTTCAAGGTAATCCTGCATATATTTATATTCGGCACGCAGGTACAGGATGCCCTGTTGTGCGCCGATGGCGTAACCGGCGATGGCCATGCCTTCAAACAACTGTTCGGGATACTCGGTCATCACGATCCGGTCCTTAAAAGTACCCGGTTCGCCCTCATCTGCATTACAGACTACGTATTTGGTACTGCCCTTGGCTGCGCGGCAGAAGGACCATTTCATCCCGGTACCGAAACCAGCGCCGCCACGGCCGCGCAGGCCGGCTGTTTTAACTTCCTCAATAACCTGTTCCGGGGTGCTTTTCAGGGACTGAGCAAGGCCCTCCCCTGTAGAAATTTTTTCACCAAATACGGGACCCAATTGACGGATATTGCTGCAAACCATCGTTTTGATTTGCTGGTTAGCGCCGTCGCCATAACCGTACTGTTCGACCAGAGCAGCGAGTTCTTTGCCCGCCCGTAAAGCGGCCACGATATCTTTGACCTTTTGGGGGGTTAAATTAGTAAAGGGCACCAGATTAATGAGCGCAGCCGGTTCCTGGTCGCTGAGGCCGATACAGGGTGTTTCAAAAAGACCGAAAGTCCCATCCATGCAAACGCTACCAAACTTACAGTTGCATTCCGTTTCAAATGCCGCGTAAATGGCCTCATGCCCTTTCAACTGGCTGGCAACATCCTTATTGAGATAAATATTGAATTTGCCTGAAGGGGATTCATGAAAAAAGTGATAAAAGGAAAGCGTTTCCCTGAGGTCGGCTGTGGAAATGTCTAACGACTCTTCCAACACCCGCAGGGCTTTGTGTGGAATATACCCGTGGAGATCCTGGATATCCCAAAAGATGTCCATGAGGCGGGTGCGATCGTTGGAGTACTTTTCAGCAATGCTTTGTATTTGATTTTTCATGCGTACCATTATAAGGAAGCGTCCGCCTAAATTAAGTAGGGGTAAATAACTAGGATTAATACAGGGTCATAGCCTTCAGTTCTGGGCCAGGCTTCAGGGAATCTCAATTTCGAATCAGGTAGCCCGGTTTAGCTGAAATTTACCAGTTAGACTCTTAGCCGAACCTGATTCGGTTGCAAGCACGCTATACTTTAACAGGAAAACCACAGCACGAAGCACGGAATAAATGGTCGCGTTCATGTGGGTGACCTTCTAAAACTACCTATTGTCGCAGGTGCTCAGGCGCCTATTATTCGACGACGGTTTTAATATTTGTATTGCTCCCGGTTTTTACCATCGATTATCTCTGACTGGTTATAGGACTGAATTTACGAAATGCATGAGTTTTCTTTGGCCCAAAGCCTTGTCGAACAGGTGACAGAATTGGTTGTCCGCGAAGGAGCAACAAAAGTAACCCGGATCGAAGTTTCGATCGGTGCCATGAGCGGCGTCATGAAGGACCCGTTTGAGTTTTGTTTTCCCGAAGCCGCCAGGGGAACTCGTATGGAAGGATGCATTCTGATCGTTCATGAAGTTCCATTGACGGTTACCTGTCTTGAATGCGGTGCGGAAACTTCATCTGAAATTTTTGACATTCGTTGTGGCTTGTGCAAATGTCAAAACGTAAAAATCACAGGAGGAAAAGACTTTCTCCTGAATAGTGTCGAGGTTGACTAATGTGTAAAGATTGCGGCTGTCAGGATGCTTTAAAAGGTAAATTGGCACACCATCAACACCATCAACACCATCATGACCATAGTCATGGACACGATCATGCTCATATTGAAGCCGATTCGAAGACCCTGACCATCGAACAAAACGTGTTACAAAAAAATGATGATATTGCTCACCACAATTGGCACTGGTTGGACGATCATCGGGTCATAACCCTTAATATGATGAGTTCTCCGGGTGCGGGGAAAACGGCTCTTTTAGAGGCGACATTAACGAGATTAAAAGATCGGATAAAAATTTCAATTCTTGTGGGAGATCAACAAACAGACCATGACGCCAAACGCCTCCAGGCAAAAGGTGTGCATGTCAAACAAATCAATACCTACAGTTCCTGTCATTTGGATGCCGCTATGATTCAAAAAGAGCTGGGTGGATTTGTGAGTGGGCATGAGGACTTGTTGATCATCGAAAACGTTGGCAACCTGGTTTGCCCGGCAGCTTTTGATCTAGGCGAAAAACAAAAAATTGCACTTTTATCGGTAACGGAAGGTGAAGATAAACCGGCCAAGTATCCTGTTCTATTTCATGATGCCGATGTGATTGTAATAACTAAAGTAGATCTGGTTCCTCATCTGGATTGGGATCGGCAGGCGGCCATTAAATACATCCGGCAGGTCAATTCAAAAGCAGATGTTATTGAACTCAGTGCAAAAACGGGCGCGGGAATGGATAGTTGGTGTGATTATTTATTGCGCATGCAGACTCTGACCGAAAAAAGCGCGATTTAATCAAACCTATAAATAATAGAGTTAAATAAAAAAGCCCCCTGTTACAACAGGGGGCTTTTAAGTAACGCTTTAATAAAGCTTGTTGATTATTTCTTGTCTGCCATCGCAGCGTGTGCCGCCGCCAGTCTGGCGATGGGTACACGGAACGGTGAACAGGACACATAATTCAAACCAAGCTTGTGGCAAATGTGGATACTCTTAGGATCGCCACCATGTTCACCGCAAATACCCAGATCCAGTTTAGGATTGGTTTTGCGACCAAGCTCGGCTGCGATACCCATTAATTTACCAACGCCGTCGCCATCTAGTGAACCGAATGGGTTGTCGTCCAGAATGCCCTGCTGTTGATACTCAACCAGGAAGCCTCTTTCAGCATCATCGCGAGAGATGCCGAAGGTGGTTTGGGTCAGGTCATTGGTACCGAACGAGAAGAACTGTGCAACCTGGGCTACTGCATCGGCGGTCAGTGCGGCACGGGGAATTTCGATCATGGTGCCAAATTCATAATCAACCTTGATGTTATTGTTTTCTTCAATAACTTTCTTCGCTTCAGCTTCAAGTATGTCACGCATAGTGCGCAGTTCATTGACGTGGCTGATCAACGGGATCATGACTTTAGGTTTGATCTTAACTCCGTCTTTCAAACAAGCGATGGCTGCTTCGAAAATCGCACGAACCTGCATTTTAATCAGGTCAGGCAACAGGATACCAAGCCGCACGCCGCGAGTGCCCAACATCGGGTTCTCTTCTTTCAGCGCTTCAACGCGGGTTAGATAATCCTGCTTGATGCGAATTTGCTCCAACATGCTGTCGATTTCGCTCATATCGTGAGCGTGTTGCAACTTGATTTTCAGGTCGGCCAATTCTTCGACCAGATCATTATGGCCTGGCAGGAACTCGTGTAACGGTGGATCCAGCAAACGAATTACGACCGGATGACCTTCCATTGCGCGGAACAGACCTTCAAAATCTGAACGCTGGAATGGCAGCAACTCGCTAATCGCTTCCACTTTATCAGAGTGTGCTTTTGACATGATCATGCGCTGAACAATAGGCAGACGTTCTGATTCGAAGAACATGTGTTCAGTACGGCATAAGCCGATACCCTGTGCGCCGTATTCACGCGCGCGCTTGGCGTCAACTGGATAATCGGCATTAGCCCAAACTTCCAGGGTACGAAACTCGTCAGCCCAACTCAGAACTTTTAAGAGGTCCGGGTTACTGATGTCAGGAACAACGGTTTCCAGCTTGCCAAGGTAAACGATACCGTTAGTGCCGTCGATTGAAACCCAGTCACCTTCTTTAATGACCAGATCACCAACGCGCATTTCGCGGGCATCAAGATCGAGTTCGAGTTCTTCGATACCAACAACGGCGGGCTTACCGAATTGGCGCGCTACCAGAGCGGCATGACTGGTACGACCACCACGACAAGTTACAATACCTTGCGCTGCTAACATACCATGCACATCATCAGGTTTGGTTTCGGGGCGAACCATAATAACCGGTTTGCCTTCACCTTTTGCCCAACGCTCGGCCAGATCAGCGTCCAGTGCAACAACACCAACCGCCGCACCGGGAGATACATTTAAACCACGAGCGACTTCTTGTGCGTCTTTTACGGCTTTGCTATCCAATTGAGGATGCAGGAAGAAATCAACCTGATCAGGTTTAACGCGTTTTACGGCTTCTTCCTTGGTGATAAGGCCTTCCGCCACCATGTCAGCTGCAATTTTAACTTCCGCAGCAGCAGTACGTTTGGCATCACGGGTTTGCAGCAGCCACAGTTTGCCCTGCTCGATTGTGAACTCCATATCCTGCATATTGCGGTAGTGCAGTTCCAGTTTTCTCGAGATATCAGCAAATTCCTTGTAAATTTTTGGCGCGCGTTTCTTTAACGCACTGATGGGATCGGTTTGCCGAATACCGGCTACAACGTCTTCGCCCTGTGCATTCTCAAGATAATCACCTTCCAGTTCGTTTTCACCGGTTGCCGCGTTACGAGACATCGCAACCCCTGTAGAGGAGCTGTCACCCATATTGCCAAAAACCATGGTCTGGATGTTGACGGCTGTACCTAAATCATGTGCGATCTTTGAAGCATTGCGATAATCGATGGCACGTTTGCCGTTCCAGGATTTAAATACTGCTTCTGTTGCCAACCGCAGTTGTTCGTTTGGATCGGTTGGAAAATCAATTCCGGTATACGATTTAAACAACTCTTTAAACTTGGCGGTCACATCCTGCCACGCTGCAGCAGTAAGCTCGGCATCGGTTTTAACGCCGGCTTTTTTGCGTGCAGCTGTCAGAACGGCTTCGAATACTTCATCCGGAACTTCCATTACGACGCTGCCAAACATCTGCACCAGACGACGATAGAGGTCATAAACAAAGCGGGCGTCGTTGGTTAATTTAATCATGCCTTCGACAACTTCATCATTCAGGCCGATATTTAAGATGGTATCCATCATGCCGGGCATGGAGAATTTGGCGCCTGAACGGCAAGAGACCAGCAATGGATTCTTGGGATCGCCAAAAACTTTGCCGGTATCTTTTTCAATTGATTTAACGGCTTCAAGTGCCTGCTCCCACATTCCGGGAGGAAACTTTTCGCCAGCCTTAAGGTAAGCATTACAAGCTACAGTAGTAACTGTATAGCCCGGAGGTACAGGAACACCTAAACGGGTCATGTCGGCGAGGTTGGCCCCCTTGCCGCCGAGTAGGCCTCTAACTTTATCCCAGTCGCCGCCGACCAGGTCTTCAGCTTGTTTGACTTCGCTGAACAGATAGACGTATTTAACGTCTGCGGAATTACTCATGATGCTCCTCCTTAGGATGCAACAGTTTGCGGTTTTCGATTAAACAAAAATAAAACGGATTAGGGTAAATAGGGATTTTCGTAGCTTTCCAACACTTTAATATAGTTGGCTCGCTCAAATGCCGTCGGGTCAGCCACGTTCTTCTGGCTCATGCAGCCGCGCATTTGTTCGACAGATTCGTAATCTTTATCTTCCATCCATTTCTGCAGGTCTTTCAGTATTACACTTAAATGGCTGATTCCTTTTTTCAGCAGAGCAGAGGTCGTCATGACCACATCGGCACCGGCCATTATGTATTTAATGACTTCGGTAGCGTTTTCGACGCCGCGGCTGGCAGCTAATGATGCTTTAATATTGCCGTGCAACACGGCAATCCACAGCAACGGCAATCGTATTTCGTTCGCCTGACTCAGTTCCAGGCTGGGATGTATTTCCAGTTTTTCCAGATCGACATCGGGTTGATAAAAACGGTTAAACAATACCAATGCATCGGCGCCCGCAGCATCTATCTGCTTGCTTACATGGCCCATCGAGCTGAAGAATGGACTAAGCTTGACAGCGACCGGAATCGAAACGGAAGATTTCACCGCTTTGATGACATTGATATAATTTTTTTCCACCTCATTGCCGGGAATATTTAAATCAACCGGAATGCGGTAGGTATTTAATTCAATTGCTGAAGCACCGGCTTGTTCCATTTTTTTCGAGAATTCGATCCAGCCTTTGTTGCTGGCGCCATTCAAGCTGGCAATGATGGGTATATCGGTTGCTTCACGTGCCTGGCGAATCAGGTTTAAATAATTTTCCGGGCCCACTTCGTAATCTTCAACGTCGGGGAAGTAACTCAGCGACTCGGCAAAACTGTTTGCTCCCGAGCTTAACAGATGATCCATCGCGGCGTTTTCATGAATTAACTGCTCTTCAAAAAGCGAAAACAAAACCACTGCGGCTGCGCCGGCATCTTCCAGACTTTTGATATTGTCCAGATTGCGTGACAAAGGCGAAGCGGATGCCACAATAGGGTTCTTTAGCTCGAGCCCCATGTATTTTGAATTAAGCTTCATTGTGTTTGACCTTTTTTGTTACGCAGTTAGTTTGGCGTGTTGGTTGTCGGTTGAAATTGATCTGCCGGACGTGTTGCCATTTCTTCATAGGTAGACCAACGCAATTGCAGACTCTTTTCCGCCAGTTTCATTAAACGTTCCGCTTCAACCGGGTTACTGTTAACCAGCATCTTGTAACGCAGTTCGTTATAAGCGTAATCGCGTAATCCAATTCGTGGTCTCGGTGAATCGAGCACAAAAGGATTCGCCTTGGCATCACGGATTTGCGGATTATAGCGGACTAACGGCCAGTATCCGCTCTCGACAGCCAGATCCTGCTGTTTCAAACCGTTTAACATATTGATGCCATGCGAAATACAGTGGCTGTATGCCAGGATCAGTGAGGGACCTGGATAGGCTTCCGCTTCACGCATGGCTTGTAAGGTTTGCTGTGGATTGGCGCCATAAGCGATGCGGGCAACATAAACGCTGCCGTATGAAATCGCCTGTAAAGCCAGGTCTTTTTTACCGACCGATTTTCCGCCGGCGGCAAATTTAGCAACCGCACCCAGTGGTGTCGCTTTTGAGGATTGGCCGCCGGTGTTGGAATAAACTTCGGTATCCATCACCAGAATATTGACGTCACGACCGCTGGCCATCACATGATCAAGGCCGGAAGAGCCAATGTCATAGGCCCAGCCGTCACCGCCCACTATCCAGATGCTGCGACGAACCAATTGATCTGCGACGGATAGCAAATGCTTGGCATCGCTACTGAAGCCATTGCCTTTGGCCAGTTCCTGCAGGCGTTCTTTTAATTTGACGACACGTGCGCGCTGGGCGCGAATTTCCATTTCCATCAGTTGCGGGGCGTTGAGCAGATCATCGATCATCTCATCACCCAAACTTTCACTTAGTTGCGGACGTAATTTTTCGAGTAACTGAACTGCCATGGAACGCTGTTTGTCGGCTGAGACGCGAAAGCCCAGACCAAACTCGGCATTATCTTCAAATAATGAGTTAGACCAGGCGGGACCGCGACCTTCGCTGTTGGTTGCCCACGGTGTGGTCGGCAGGTTACCGCCATAAATTGATGAACAACCGGTAGCGTTGGCGACCAACAGACGGTCACCAAATAATTGCGACAGCAATTTAACGTAAGGTGTTTCACCGCAGCCGGCGCAGGCACCAGAGAATTCAAACAACGGTTGCAGGAATTGCACGCCGCGGACGGTGGAGAAATCAACCCGAGAGCGATCCATTTCCGGCAGTTTTTCAAAAAATGCAGTGTTCGCTTTGGCGGTTTCCAGAATCGGTTCTTTGACGTGCATATTGATGGCCTTCCTGCCGGTCTGTTCCTTGTTCTTGGCCGGGCAGACTTCCACACACAAACCGCAACCGGTACAGTCTTCAACATACACCTGCAAGGTATAACGTGTGTCCGGGAAACCGCGCGCGTCAATCTTCGCCGCCTTAAATCCCTTCGGTGCACTGGCGAGATCGGCTTTGTCGTAAAGCTTGGAACGTATGCAGCCATGTGGGCAAACCAGAGCGCAGTTACCACACTGGATACAGGTTTCCGGATCCCACTCCGGTACAAACAATGCAATGTTGCGTTTTTCCCACTTGGTGGTAGCGCTGGGGAAGGTGCCGTCAATCGGCATGGCACTGACCGGTAATTCATCACCGCGACCGGCCATCATCATGGCGGTTACGTTTTTAACAAAGTCGGGTGCATTGTCAGGCACAACGGCGGGTAGATCGCGTTTGCTGTTGGCTCTCTTGGGGACCTTAACTTCATGCAAATGTGCCAGACTTTCGTCAACGGCCTGGAAGTTTTTCTTCACAACCTCTTCGCCTTTTTTGCCGTAAGTCTTTTTAATGGCGTATTTGATTTGTTCGATAGCTTCATCTTTCGGTAACACACCGGAGATCGCGAAGAAGCAGGTTTGCATCACCGTATTGATGCGGGTGCCCATGCCGTTTTCACGTGCGACTTTATAGGCATCAATTACATAGAAAGGCGTTTCTTTCTCAATAATTTGTTGTTGCAAGCTCAGCGGCAAAGTATCCCAGACTTCATTCGGACCGTGGGTGCTGTTCAACAAAAACGTTGCGCCTTTAGCGGCATGTTTCAGCAACGGCGTGGTATCAATGAAATTATTCTGGTGGCAGGCTACAAAATTGGCTGATTGAACAAGATAGGTGGAACGGATCGGATTGGGACCAAATCGCAAATGCGATACAGTTTGGGATCCGGATTTTTTGGAATCGTATACAAAATAACCCTGCGCGTATTTACCGGGCAGTTCACCGATAATCTTAATGCTGTTTTTGTTCGCACCGACGGTACCGTCTGCACCCAATCCATAAAACAGTGCACGGACCACATCGTTGGGCTCGGTAATAAAGTTCGGATCATAGTCGAGGCTGGTATGGCTGACGTCGTCATTGATACCAATCGTAAAATGGTTTTTCGGTTTAGCCTTGCTCAGTTCATCCAGTACGCCTTTAACCATCGCCGGCGTAAATTCCTTGGAAGACAAACCATAACGACCACCGATTAATTTTGGCATCGCAAAAGGCAATTCGCCGTTAGCCTGGGTTTCAGCCAGAGTTGTAATAATGTCCTGGTAAAGCGGTTCGCCGGCGGCACCGGGTTCTTTGGTGCGATCCAGCACGGCAATGGCTTTAACAGTAAGAGGGAGAGAGGAAATAAGGTGAGCTGTGGAGAATGGACGATAGAGTCTGACTTTTAATACGCCGATTTTCTCGCCTTGTTTCAGCAGGTATTCCACGGTTTCGTGCGCTGTTTCGGCGCCGGAGCCCATGATGACAATAACTTTTTCCGCTTTCGGATCACCAAAATATTCGAATAACTTATATTGACGACCGGTAAGTTCAGCGAACTTATCCATTTGCTCTTGCACGATGGCTGCTGTTTTAGCGTAGAAGGGATTTACTGTTTCACGACCCTGGAAATAAACGTCGGGATTTTGCGCCGTGCCGCGAATAAACGGATGATCCGGATTTAAACCACGTTCACGGTGAGCCAGTACCAAATCATCATCAATCATGCTGCGTATATCGTCATCATCCAGCATTTCAACACGATTGACTTCGTGTGAAGTTCTGAATCCGTCGAAGAAATGGATAAAGGGTATACGGGAATTGAGTGTTGCTGCCTGGGCGATCAATGCCATATCCTGTGCTTCCTGCGGTGAATTGGAAGCCAGTTGTGCAAAACCGGTGCTGCGAACCGCCATCACATCCTGGTGGTCACCGAAAATGGATAAACCCTGTGCCGCTAAGGAGCGGGCTGCGACATGAAATACCGCGCAAGTCAGTTCGCCGGCGATCTTGTACATATTCGGGATCATTAACATTAATCCCTGCGAAGCGGTAAAGGTGGTTGTTAGTGAGCCGGTCTGTAAGGCGCCATGTGCAGTACCAGCGGCACCACCTTCACTTTGCATTTCGATGACGGTCGGAATGTTACCCCAGATATTGGGCTTGCCTTCCGCCGACCATTGGTCTGCAAATTCAGCCATCGGCGAAGAGGGCGTGATCGGATAAATCGCGCAGACTTCGTTGACGCGGTAGGCTACATGAGCGACTGCTTCGCTACCGTCGATGGTTTTGACTTCTCGTGTTTTATTGGGCCTGGCCATATTAGTACTCCGACTATCAACCACCGCTCAGGAGCGAACGGTGGAAGCGTGTGAAATAAATCGTTTCGTTCTGTTCATGAACCGAAGGGCATAAGCCGTGCTTATGCCTTGTCTGGTTCCGGAATCATTTCGATTGCATGGCATGGGCATTGCTCGAAGCAAATTGCGCAGCCGGTACAAAGATCGTAGTTGTATTCGTAGCGCTTGCCCTTGCCGAGTTTGATCACGGCATCTTCGGGGCAGGCACCGAAACAACCGTCACATTCAAAACAGTTGCCGCAAGATAAGCAACGTTTGGCTTCAAATAAGGCATCCGATTCACTCAGTCCGCCAACCACCTCATCAAATCCTGAGATACGATTTTGTATGTCTAAATGTTGTTGCGGTCGATGTGCTGCATCTTTGTAATACCACAGGTGCAGTCTATCGAGTGTCGCGATATTACCTTTGGGGGCTTTCTGATATTTTTTACCGGCCAGCCAGGCATCGATATGTCGCGCTGCTTTTTTGCCGTGACCGATGGCAATGGTTGCGGTGCGTTCGCTGGGAACCATATCACCACCGGCAAACACGCCTTCATGCCCGGTCATCATATCTTCACCGACTTTAACAACACCGTCCCACTCCATCTCAATGCCGGGGACATTTTTCAAAAAACCGGTATCGGTATCCTGGCCCAATGCCAGAATCAGAGAATCAGCTTCCAATGTTTCAAACTCGCCGGTTGGTACGGGTTTGCCATCGACCACCTTCATCACTTCCACTGTCATTTTTGACTGGTCGATTTCTTTGATCGTCCGCAGCCAGTGGATTTTTACATCCTCTTCAATTGCTTCGTCGGCCTCAAATTCATGGGCCGGCATATGTTCACGATCACGGCGATAGACGATCAATGCTTCATCGACGCCGAGACGTTTGGCGACGCGTGCAGCGTCCATGGCAGTATTACCGCCGCCGTATATCGCTACGCGGCGTCCCAATTTCGGTGGATTACCGGAATCGACATCTTTCAGAAAACTGATGGCATCGAAAATCTTGCCGGCGTCACGGGCGGGAATGTCGACTTTTTTACTTAGGTGCGCGCCAACCGCGACAAATACCGCATCGAATTTACCGGCTTTTCTCTCAGCCAGTAGATCTTCCACTTTGTGATTGAGTTTGATTTGGACGCCCATATCTTCTATGCGTTTGACTTCTTCTTCCAGCACGTCGCGGGGCAGGCGGTAGGAAGGGATGCCAACGTGCATCATGCCGCCAACCAGTGGGCCGGCTTCGTAAATTTCGACCGTATGGCCAAGGCGGGTTAGATGGAAGGCAGCCGATAAACCGCTGGGGCCGGCACCGATGACCAGAATGCGCTTGCCGCTTTTTTCCGCTTCAATTTTAGGTTTCCAGCCTTCTTTGCGCGCCAAATCACCCAGAAAACGTTCAACCGCATGAATACTGACGGAGGAGTCCAGTTTGCCGCGATTGCAGCCACTTTCGCAGGGATGATAACAAATCCGCCCGCAGGTGGCGGGCAGAGGGTTATTCTGTATCAGATGTTGCCAAGCTTTTTTGTACTGACCTTCCTGAGCTAATGCCAGCCAGCCCTGGATATCTTCGCCCGCAGGACAGGCATTATTGCATGGGGGCAAAATGTCTTTATAAACAGGTCGCCGGCTGCGCACTGGTCCCGTACCGCGCTCTTTTAACTGGGGCGGACGAGTCATATCCTGTCGCGATGAATTCATTATTTCCTCCTGGCCAGGGTTCATGTCGAGCTAAGCTTTTTTGTCCCGCGTGACGCGTAGCAAATAATATGGGGTGAACAAACCGTTACTGTCCATGTAAATGGTCAATATGCGCCAAAACGGGAAGTGCCGACTACGGCGTTGAGGATACCTCTATGACCTGGCAGGCCATATCGCTAGTACTACGTATGATTATGCGAGAGGCGCCCTAGACAGGGTAACCACGTTCAGCTCGCCGTCATCACTATCGAGCTTGAATCTGATGGCGTTGATCCAGCTCGGCATACCTTATATAAGTAATCGCTTTGAGCTGTTCAAGTTCGGTGATTAAATGTTCTTCGCCAAGCTGGGAACGGGCCGAATAAACTGCCGCATTACCGGACAATTTGCGAACAAATTTCATTTCTGCGCCCAGCATGTTGCTTATTGTTTTAATAATACCGGGATCCTGCGGATTAACTTCAGGAGAATCAAAACCAATAATGATACGAACAGCTTTTGAATCAGCTTGTATTCCGGAATTTTCTGTATTGCCTGCGACGGCGCAAGCGAACAGGCTGCCTGACATCAGCAGCACAACCAGGATCAACAGATATCGATAGACTTGCGACCGAGTTTTCATCTGTACTTTCCCAATACACAATTATTATTTAAGAAAAACAATAATATTTGAATGCACAGAAAGAACAGTGATACAGATCCGCCACCGCTGGATGGCGGAGGGCCTGGAGCAGGTACGGTCGGTTGTGCGCAGGTTTTGATGGTATTGCCATCGGTTGAGACAATCGTTATTCGTGTGGAAGCGGGGTAACCGATATTCGCATTGGGCGATATAGCGACGATTTCGACGGAGAAGTATTCGGCGCCCTCAATACTATTGTCTCCGTAAATCGGAATAGAAAGGTATTTGGTTTCCATATCATCGCCGGGCCAGACCACTAACTGATCGATTGCGCCGAAATCATCACCTGCGGTGGCGGATATGCGTTTAGTGACAACATTGGCGGCTACTGAACCGTTGCCTGATACGCGATCGATAGCCACATCAATCGAAGGAGCGTCTTCAAGGACACAGTCCTCGACCAGTGACATTTGAATAGTACCGGTACCCTGCATATTTAACGCATCCGCGCGTGTTGCCGACACCGCTGCATACGCATCAAGCACTCCATGGCCACAACGTGATGTGTCGCAATCACCATAACTATCGCTGGTGCCGGTTGGAAATTCGCGCGCGCTGGTTTCCAGAATGGCTTGAATCTCAGCCGGGGTTAGAGCTGGATTAACAGATCGCATCAGAGCAGCTGTCGCTGATACCATCGGTGCCGCAAAACTGGTGCCGGCATACGAGGCATACGATTCACTGCCAGGACCAAGAACGCCGCTGTTTGATGTCGTATAAATGGAATCAGCTGCACCACCACTGCAGTTATTGATGCCGTCCGAGTTGCCGCCCGGTGCGCTGATGTCGATGCCTGCGCCGAAATTGGTGTAACAGGTCTCGCCTCCTTGCCGGGTTGATGCAGCAACCGTCAACACATTATCGCAATTCGCCGGGGCGAAGCCGGTAACATCGATTTCACTATTTCCTGCGCCGGCAACAACCAGTACACCTGCTGCGGTCACTTCATCAATTGCAGCCTGTTCCGCTGCTGTGCAATCGCCGATACCGCCAAAACTTAGATTAATTATGTTGGCCGGATTAGGATTGACGGATGGCAATGCAGGGTCAAACATTCCGGCAGCCCATCGTATAGCGTCAACAATATCTGAACTGTAACCACCACATTTGCCGAGCACGCGCACCGGCAATATTTCTACCCGATGATCGATTCCGGCAATGCCGATATCATTATCGGTATTAGCGGCAATCAGACCGGTGATTGCAGTGCCATGCCAGGAGCTGGGTTCATCCAATAGCGGATCGCCAATCTCGCAATCATTTGCCGCCAGAGCATCGCCGGGATCGGCTGGATTGGCGTCCCGTCCATCACCATCGTTAGCGGTAAACAAATCACTGATAAAGTCATAACCCTGTAAATAACGGCCGACGAAATCACTGTGCGGAAGTATGCCGGTATCAAGTACTGCAATAACAGTATTGCTGTTACCGGTTGTATAATCCCAGGCATCGACGGCATTGATGCCGCCCTGCTCGTTGCTTAAATACCATTGTCGGCTAAATTCCGGATCACTCGGAGCAAACTGAGCACGATAGCGTCTGTCGAGTGCAACAGACGAGACCATTTCCAGTTGGGCGATTTTTGCAGAAATCTGTTCGAGTTGAGCAGGTGATAAATCATTATCCAGTTCTATTATCTGGTTACCGCCACTACCGCTACGAACGAACTTAATGCTTGATTGGCTTGCAGCGGATATCGCTTTCAGTTGCTGCTCGGTAGGAGTGTGATTATTGACATTATTTGTTTTAACAAACCTGACAATCAAACGTTGTGAGGCGAATGCAATAGAATGCGTACAAAGGAGAACGCAAACCAAACTCAGGGCCGATAAAAGCTCTAAAGCCGGCCGCATGGTGTCGCGATGCCGTGCGAATTTCGCAGCCCTTGTAATTTCAGATTTTACACACATATTGAACTTACTTAACTCATCGTGACACCAAGTGTATAGGCGATTTTGGGTAATCGCCAGCAATTCTACTGGACGACAGTAACCTTAAAAAGGCAGCAATGAGCATCAAGCAGGCGAAATTTAATATTGGCCAATTAGTCCGCCACAGCGAGTCAGGCTACCGCGGAGTGATTGTCGATATCGATTCCGAATATAGCCGGCGCGATATGGATATCAAACCTGGCCAGGAACCGAAAATTGACAGTACCGAACCCTGGTATCACGTTTTGCTGGAAGAGCAGAATCTGCAGGCTTATATCGCCGAACAACAGTTACAGCGGGACAATATCGGCGAGCCGATCGACCATGTTTTTCTTGATGAATATTTTTCTGATTTCGAGCAGGATCACTATATTATTCGTCGTGCATTGAATTAGTGTATCGCCGATCTGAATTGAGATGCTTTAATGCTTGCTGCTATCCAGTCATATATTGAATCAACGTTTAGTCATCAATCGGCCAGTGATGAAGACAAGCAATACGGTCTGCAATTGGCGGCGGCCGCATTATTAGTTGAGGTGGCCGCTGCTGATTTTAAACAACAGCCGGAAGAGCGAATCACGGTAGGCAGAGCCCTGCAGAGCAGCTTCGATTTAACGGATGAAAATCTGCAACAATTGTTGTCGAATGCCGAACAATATCAGCAGGATGCCACTTCATTGTATGAGTTCACCAGTGTCCTCAATGAGCATTGCAGTCGACAGGAGAAGTTTGCCATTTTGGTTAATTTATGGCGAGTGGCCTTTGCTGATGGGAAACTGGATAAATATGAAGATCACCGGATTCGGCGTATTGCTGAATTGCTGCATTTTTCACCCAGGGAATTCATACAGGCCAAGCTTCAGGTTGCAACATAAAAAAGGCTCCTGAATAGGAGCCTCAGGCTGCTGACAAACCCCAGTAAAAATTACTGGGGTTTATTTTTTGGGCGAACTGAGCAACGCTGTGGCAAGCCTTTTTATT
>JAFGLM010000022.1 GCA_016928055.1 Gammaproteobacteria bacterium | reverse complement strand
TTCGTTTATTAAACTCAACAGCGCTCGCCGCCGTCTATCAAGTGCGTTCCAGGTGCACGCTCCGCGTGCGCCTGAACAGCGACGTTAAATTGAATAATGGATATTACAAAAGAACAGTTAGCTGATCGATACTCTAAAATGGATGAGAATTCTCTCATCGAGCTTTACATGCAAGGTTCATTGACGACACAAGCTGAAGAAGTCATTCAATCAGAGCTAAAATCAAGGGGGCTTTCGCTTGACAAAGCAGAATTACTTGAGAACTATGAAGAGCCAGCACAACCAGTTCCTGCATCGCAAAAAGTCGCAAAATCAACTAGAGGTTGTTTGGTGACTGCCTTAATGTACTTAATCGTAATAGGTATAATCAATCTTTTCGTGTTTGGTTTTGGGAAGCTTATTGCTCCCATCATTTGGTCATCTCCGATTGACAGGCAATGTCAAGACGAGGGGTACTGGTATGGAAAAGAAACGTCCAACCCAGAAGAAATTGAATGTGTGAGTTATTGGGTAAGGTAAGCTTTATGATGCCTTTGAAAAACAATTTAACAAAAGCCTCAGCCGGAGTCGGCGCGAAAACGCGCCTCCCCCGGCTAGGCTGACGTTAAGCATAAAATGAAGATTTCAACAATATTTATATTTTTAGCAGTATTTTCTCAAGCAGCTAATGCCAACCAGCTTTTGATTGGTGTTGCGGAGCAATCTGAATATGTGAAATAAGGGGTCAGGTCTTGCATTGCCACATTGATAAGTGATAGATTACGCGGCATGTCAAGACCACTCAGAATAGAATACGCCGGCGCGCTTTATCATGTGACCTCACGGGGGGACAGACGGGAAAAGATTTATGAAGACGGAGAGGATCGCTCAGCGTTTCTGGCGATATTATCGAATACAGTTGATCGTTATTCGTGGATTTGCCATGGATACTGTTTAATGAACAATCACTACCACCTGATCATTGAAACGCCCTATGCCAATTTGAGTCGGGGTATGCGACAGCTGAATGGGGTCTATACGCAAACGTATAACCGCAATCACACCCGCGTTGGGCATGTCTTTCAGGGCCGCTATAAAGCCATATTGGTCGATAAGGACAGCTACTTTTTGGAATTATCCCGCTACGTCGAACTCAATCCTGTCCGCGCACAGCTTGTTAAGCAACCCAGGCAATGGCAATGGAGCAGTTATCGAGCCAGAGTTGGTGAGATCACAAAACCTGAATGGCTAACAACAGATGAGGTGTTGAGTTGTTTTGGTAAACAAAAATCGATTACGCGCCAAAGGTATGCCGAATTCGTGAGGGCCGGTGTTAAGCAACCAACATTGTGGAAGAGTCTCAACCAGCAAATCTATCTTGGCGATGAATCGTTTATAAAAAAGCAATTGCGCAAATTAAACAAGCGAGATCAAGACAAACTGGATGAAATTCCAGGACAACAGCGGAAAACTCCGGTCAAGACATTATCGCAAATCAGCCGGCAAACGAAAGACAGGAAGCGGGCGATGGTTGCGGCATACAAAACAGGCGCCTATAGCCAGAAACAGATTGCAGATTATTTTGAGGTTCATTACAGTACCGTGAGCAGAGCGATAAAGGAATTTGATTGAAAATGCTTCGAATGCGGCATTGCAAGACCTGACTCTTTTTTCTCAAATAAGGAGACAAAATGAACAGATTCAGTTTTAGCGGTTTTTATCTCATTTTTTTTGGCATCATTTCAATTAGCGGATGTGTAACAGCACCGTCAACACCGGTTGATCCGAGAATGTTTGAATACGGCAGCATTCTGAATTTAACAGTAAATGCGATAGCAGCACCGGATGCCTCATCAAAGGGTAATAATTTTTTCATAATACCTGGAATGCAGAATCTTAGCGAAAATGATTTGGAATTTATGGAGGTTTCAAGATACGTAACCAACGCTCTGTCCAAGAAAAGTTATGTGCGCGCTGACAGTGCAGATAACGCGGATATTCTTGTCCGTTTGGGCTATGGTATTGGAGATCCTCAGACAAGTTCCGAGACTGTCGCAATTTCCCAAGGGTACAGTTACGCTGTGGGATGGATGTGGTTTACAGAACCGCCGAAAACCCAGACAGTTAAAGAAACAACCTACAGAAGAAACTTGATATTAGAAGCATATGACCTAAAAGATCCGGAAAGGAAATCACAGCTCTGGAAAACAATCGTAAAAAGCGAAGGAACCTCTTCTGATTTGAATCGTATTCTTGCGTATATGATTGCAGCTTCATCCGAATATTTTGGCACCAGCACCGGAATGCAAATTGATTTGAGGATTAGTGGACGCGACCCAAGAGTGCTGGATATTTGGAAATAGAGATTAGATAAAATGTTGTTGTTCAAGCCGATCGCAGCCCACCGGGCTGCTCCGGCTTAGCTTTTCTTTGAATGAGGAATATAGGGTCACCCATTAGCAAAATTTTATGAATCCAATTTTTGTTTCTGTAAGTCTTTTAATATGCAGTAATGTTTTTATGACTTTTGCCTGGTATGCACACCTTAAAGAACTCAGCAGTAAGCCATGGATAGTTGCCGCGCTTTTTAGCTGGGGCGTGGCCCTGCTCGAATATATGTTCCAGGTACCGGCGAACCGTATTGGATATAGTGTGCTAAGTGTCGGTCAACTTAAAATTGCACAGGAAGTCATTACGCTATCTGTTTTTATTCCATTTTCACTCTATTATTTGAAAGAACCTCTTAAACTTGACTACCTGTGGGCAGGCTTGTGCATTTTGGCTGCGGTATTTTTTGTATTTAGAAGTAAGTTTGCATAAAAAAGCCCGACAGTTCAAAAAGACTACGTAACAGAAAAAGGCAAAAAATATGAAGAGGCTGGTGCAAACCCAGAGTACCGTGAACCCTTGTGCCAGTCGTAAACAAATTTAATCTATCGTAATATAGTGCAAACAACTCATTTATAAACGGAAGCATCTGTGGATCATATTCTTAAAGCAATAATACTCGGCCTGGTACAGGGGTTGTCTGAATTTCTACCCATTTCCAGTTCCGGGCACCTGGTTATCATGGGCGATATTTTGAATTTTAATGGCACGAACGACATCGCTTTCGAGGTGTTCCTCCATTTCGGTACGCTTTGTTCCGTGCTTATTGCATTGCGAAGGGAGGTTTTTAACCTGCTCTATGCTCCCTACGCAGTATGGCTAAAAAAATCTGAATGCGCAGAGCTGAAAGAATTTCTGCGCTGGGATCTATATATCATATTGGCCAGTGTTCCTGCGGCACTCGTCGGATTGATTTTCAAAGAGCAAATCGAGAATATCTTTAGCAATGTTTTACTCACGTATTTTATGCTTCTTTGTACCGCCGCGATGATGATTTCTACCAGGTTCATCAGCTGCGGTCAGAAAGAATTTAAAATGGGTAATACATTTTTAATCGGTATTGCCCAGGCTTTTGCGATCCTGCCCGGCATTTCACGCAGTGGCAGTACCATATTTACCGGTATGCTATTGAAGATGGATAGAGAAAAAGTCGCAAGGTTTTCCTTTTTGATGTCTTTACCGGTTATTTTCGGGGCGACCCTTCTTAAATTTAAAGATTTAGTGGATACACCGCCCGCCGATGCAGAAATTGGCGGACTCATTGCCGGTACCGTGATGGCTTTTGTTTCAGGATATTTTGCTATTATCTGGCTCCTGGATATCGTTAAAAAAGGCAAGCTGCAGATCTTTGGTTACTACTGCCTGGTTATCGCTATTTCAGGGATTATCTGGAAATTGTTTGCCTAACAAATCCCAACGCTTCACTCAAAAGGCTGATTTACAAAACCATATCGCGGCTGAATACTGGCAACATCTGAAAAATGACCAGCATGTACAGCTGCAATGGGCCAGGGCAAAAAACTATACGTCAATAAAAACTGGGCGGCTTATTCGGAGAGAGTTAAACGAAGAGATGGCTTCAAGTGCCTGCGCTGCGGGAGAGGCCCCGAGGATGTAACACTACAAGTTCATCATAATACTTACATCACCCACAAGGCTCCCTGGGAGTACGCGCTGAGTGATTGCCGAACTTTATGTAAAGGCTGTCACGCCAGAGAGCATGATCTCATCGAGCCGGATCGAGGCTGGACGCTGCTATCAATACATGATCTGGGTGGTCCTGCCGGCAATTGCGAAAGAAAAGGCTGTGGCGCTGAAATACGCTATGCTCACTATGCTTATCATCCGAACTGGGGATATCTGGTTGTTGGCAGTACCTGCGTTGAGTATTTAACCCGGGCGGACCGCCTTTTAAGCAGCAATGTTATTCATCTCTACAAGAACATCAGCGACTTCGTAAACTCATCAGAGTGGTCACCAGGCTTTACACAAAAAGGTAAAAAATTTATCCGGACAACATACAGGCACCATCAAATCCGCCTGTACGGAGATGAGTTATCCCATTCATTTCAGATTGTACTGAAGGAAAAAGGTGTTCGATGGCACAATTTCGCCAAGGCGATATTTGCATCAGGGAAAAGCACCACCGCTGTTAAGGAGTTGGCTTATATTGCGTTACGGGGAATGATATCGAAGCGTGAAGAAGAAAAGGAACTTCTAAGAAGTTTGTACCGTGAACTCAAGATAAACACATAGCCACCAGGAAAGTTAAATTCATTTGACGACTACCTGGCAGTAGATGTTGTGCTATAAGAAATGGGCTCCTTGTTTCTTTCCTCCCTGGATTATGGAATCAAGTCCTGCATGAAGACACGAGGTGATTATTCTGGCCTTTGTTATCAATAGAGGGAACTAATCATAACCTTAGAAATAATTGATTTTACATATCTTCCGATTTGGCGAATGATGTCGCAGCCCATTTATCCAGGTCGGTAACGAATCCTAAAACTTATGATAAGGAGATAACCTAATGTCTGAAAAAAAATGCCCAGTCATGCATGGCGGGGCCACTGAGAGCGGTATGTCGAACATGGATTGGTGGCCCAAAGCGCTTAACCTCGACATTCTGCACCAACATGACAGTAAGACTAACCCGATGGGAGCCGATTTCAACTATCTGGAAGAGGTCAGGAAACTTGACGTGAAAGCGCTCAAGAAAGACCTGCACGATTTGATGACTGACAGCCAGAGCTGGTGGTCTGCCGATTGGGGTCACTACGGTGGCCTCATGATCCGTATGTCCTGGCATGCCGCCGGTACCTATCGTACTGCGGATGGCCGCGGTGGTGCCGGCACCGGCAACCAGCGCTTTGCACCCATTAATTCCTGGCCGGATAACGTAAACCTGGACAAAGCACGGCGCCTGCTCTGGCCAATTAAGAAAAAATACGGAAACAAACTCAGCTGGGCTGACCTGATTGCCTACGCGGGCACCATCGCTTATGAATCCATGGGCTTAAAGACCTTTGGTTTCGCGTTTGGTCGTGAAGATATCTGGCATCCGGAAAAGGATACCTACTGGGGGTCGGAAAAAGAGTGGCTTGCGCCCAGCGGTAGCGAAGGCAGCCGTTATTCCGGTGAACGAGATCTGGAAAACCCGCTGGCCGCAGTGATGATGGGGCTGATCTACGTTAACCCCGAAGGCGTGGATGGTAAGCCGGACCCGCTCAAGACCGCCCATGATGTGCGCGTGACCTTCGAGCGCATGGCCATGAACGATGAGGAGACTGTAGCCCTCACCGCCGGCGGCCACACTGTAGGCAAATGTCACGGTAACGGAGACGCTGCGCTACTCGGACCAGAACCGGAAGCCGCTGGATTTGAGGATCAGGGACTGGGTTGGATCAACAAAACCAGGCGCGGCATTGGCCGTGACACTGTAACCAGTGGCATTGAAGGCGCCTGGACCACGCACCCCACCCAATGGGACAACGGGTACTTTTCTCTCCTGCTGAACTACGACTGGGAATTGAAGAAGAGTCCGGCCGGTGCCTGGCAATGGGAGCCTGTCAATATCAAGGAGGAAGATAAGCCTGTCGATGTCGAAGATCCCTCTATTCGCCACAATCCAATCATGACCGATGCCGACATGGCCATGAAGATGGACCCGGAATATCGCAAGATATCCGAGCGCTTCTACAATGATCCCGACTACTTCTCGGATGTATTTGCGCGGGCCTGGTTCAAACTGACACATAGAGACATGGGCCCAAAATCGCGATATATCGGTCCTGACGTGCCTAAAGAAGACCTGATCTGGCAAGATCCGGTTCCGGCAGGGCGTGCTCACTTTGACGTTCAGGCCGTGAAAAAGAAAATTGCAGCCAGTGGTCTGAGCATCAGCGAAATGGTCACCACCGCCTGGGATAGCGCCAGAACCTTCCGTGGTTCGGACAAGCGCGGCGGAGCCAACGGGGCACGTATCCGCCTGTCACCGCAGAAAGACTGGGAAGGCAACGAACCAGCGCGTCTGGCCAAAGTGCTGTCGGTGCTTGAAGATATCGCGACCAAAAGCGGTGCCAGCGTCGCGGATGTGATCGTTCTGGCGGGCAACGTCGGTATCGAACAGGCTGCCAAGGCTGCTGGTATTGGTGTTACCGTTCCCTTCTCGCCAGGCCGTGGCGATGCAACGGACGACATGACCGATGCAGATTCCTTCGAAGTGCTGGAGCCCATCCATGACGGCTATCGTAATTGGCTCAAAAAGGACTATGTCGTCAGCGCAGAAGAAATGCTGCTCGATCGCACTCAATTGATGGGGCTCACTGCTCATGAGATGACGGTGCTGGTGGGGGGTATGCGCATGCTCGGCACCAATCACGGCGGCACCAAGCATGGAGTGTTCACAGATCGCGAAGGCGCACTCACGAATGACTTCTTTGTAAACCTGACGGATATGAATTATACCTGGCAGCCAGCGGGGAATAATCTGTATGAAATTTGCGACCGCAAGACGAAAAAAGTCAAGTGGACAGCAACACGGGTTGATCTCGTCTTTGGTTCCAATTCGATCCTCCGCGCTTATGCTGAAGTCTATGCGCAGGACGATAACAAAGAAAAGTTTGTTCAGGATTTTATCTCGGCATGGACCAAGGTAATGAACGCTGATCGTTTTGATCTGGCCTGATCCTGGTAATGCAGAGATCCTGACAACTTTTTAAAACTTAGAATAAGAGCGGCGTTTCAACACGATTTGAAACGCCGCTTTTTATGAATATTGGTATTTGAATGAATTGACCTACTAAAATTTGCCTGGAAATAAGTTGGACGTTAAACGCTTTTATAAAATTATCGGTTTAATTTTCTTAGTAGCATTTGTCGCTATCGTTGCGGTCATTTCTGCCGGTCTTTTCCAACTCCAACACCATACAGAAGAGTCACCCTTTGTTCTCGACCAGGTTACAGTTTGGGAGGACAAAACAATAAATAACCAAAAATATATCCTGGCCCGAATCATTAGCGGATTCCATGATAAATCGGAAGAAGTGGTGTTATTCAAAGGAGATATCATTTACAACAAATGGAACAATCCCCTTGACGAGAATATTGTTTTTCGTGAGTTCATTGATCAACGGTATGATGAAAAAGAACACGCTACCCGATACTCTGCAAGCGGTCATCTGGAATCTGAATTTGACCGCATACGCGTCACTTTTAACAATGGCGAAGAACAAATTTTTGTTACTTCAATTGCAGTCAATACTGCAGATGCGAATCCCTAAAAGAACGAATGTATGAATGGCGCACCCGTTCGCTCCGGTAACGAGATCATCGACTCTCTGTTTGACCTGTGCGTCAATGTACTTTTTTGGGCGGCGGACCTCTTCGGTGTGAGTTACAACACCATTAATATCTGGATTTTCTGTATCATCTGGCCCATTATCACTGTTGTACTCGTTGCCATCGTGATTAGGCAGCATTTGAAAATAAAATGTTTAAAGCATGCATTCAAAGAGAAGTAGCAGGAAATCAGGTTATTAAGATTGATCTGCGGCCTCAATATTGTTCTAATTGTAAAATCAAGGGGATCGATATGTTTAGAAAATATTCATTAACGGTATTATTTATGTTTTTTTGTTGTTCCTCCAACGCGGCTAACGTCATTTACTACAAAGACAAAACAGAAGGCGGGGCAGAATTTGAAGTATTCGGTTCAAAACAAATATCCCTAATAAGATACCTTGAAAAACAAAAAGCATTAAGAATATATGTGACTATGGGCGAAGACGCTAACAATGAAGATTTCGACGTTCAAACCTCAGAAGAGGCGTTAAGCATTGTAAAGAAAATATTTGATGATAGTAATAAATCATTGCTGGAACTTAAACTCAAATAGTCTGCGAGGAATTATTCGAATGAACAAAGTTCGCTGGGGCATTTTGGGTGCCGCAAAGATCGGGCTCGAAAAAGTGATTCCGGCCATGCAGCTTGGCCAATACTGCGATATCACAGCGATCGCGTCACGAGAGTTAACGAAAGCACAAACCGCCGCGAAACATTTAAGTATTCCAAAAGCCTACGGTTCCTATGAAGAGCTAATCGCCGATCCTGATATCGATGCGGTTTATATTCCATTGTCCAACCAGTTGCATGTCCCCTGGTCGATCAAATCGCTGCATGCGGGTAAGCATGTGTTATGCGAAAAACCCATTGCTCTGACAGCGGCAGAAGCGCAGAAACTGCTGGATGCCGCCCGCGAAAAACCACATTTAAAAGTCATGGAAGCGTTTATGTATCGCCATCATCCGCAATGGCGATGGGCACGCGAGTTGGTTAGCGAAGGGGAAATAGGTCAGTTAAAAACCATACAGTCATTTTTTTCCTACTACAACATCGATGCCGGAAATATTCGCAACATGGCCGACACTGGTGGTGGTGGATTAATGGATATCGGCTGTTATTGCATTTCACTTGCACGCTTTATTTTTGATGCCGAACCGCTGCGGGTTTTAGGAATGATGCAGTATGATCCGGATTTTAAAACTGATCGAATGACTTCAGGGTTTCTTGAATTTGCCGATGGTACATCGACCTTTACCTGTTCAACCCAACTTCAACCATATCAACGCGTTAATATTTTAGGAACGGAAGGCCGAATCGAGATTGAGATACCATTCAATGCTCCGCCCGATAAACCAGGTAGAATTTGGTTACAAGGCAAAGACGTCACAGAAGAAATCGAGTTTGATGTATGCAATCAGTACACATTGCAGGGCGATCTGTTTTCACAGGCAATTCTGAATAACACGGAAGTACCGACACCACTGGAAGATGCAGTCGCTAATATGAAAGTGATTGATGACATTGTCCGAAGTTCGAAAAGCGGAAGTTGGGTATAAACCCCGTGTTGATTTTTTATAACACCATCACCGCATCGATTTCTATTTCTGCGCCCTTCGGTAATGCCGCCACACCCACTGTCGCGCGTGCGGGATAAGGTTCAGAGAATATCCTCGCCATCGCTTCATTCACTTTAGGGAAATGTGCAAGGTCGGTTAAATAGATATTCAATTTAACGATATCCTGCATACTACCGCCGGCCGCTTCCGCAACAGCGGCAAGATTGGCAAACACCTGATTAGTCTGTACGCTGATATCGCCGCTAAGCAGCTCGCTGGTTATTGGATCAATCGGTATCTGGCCGGATAAATAAACCGTATTGCCAGATTTTATCGCCTGGGAATAGGTGCCGATAGCCTGTGGCGCTTTGTCGGTTTTAATAGCTGTTTTCTTTATCATATATCTAATCCATCACTATTTTTTATAGCCGGCCTCTTCCAGTCTTTCTAAATAATCCTGCCACTTGCTTTCCTGCTCAACTGCAAGTTCATAAAGATATTTCCAGGTGTACAAACCGGTATCATGGCCGTCTGAAAACACTAGCTTGATAGCATAATTCCCAACCGGCTCTATACCATTGATTGAGATATTCTCCTTCCCCACCTGCAACACCGCCTGATCAGGTGTGTGGCCCTTGACTTCGGCAGAAGGTGAATAGACACGCAAATATTCCGCGGACAGAGATGCATTGATACCATCGCCAAAAGAAATTTCCAACAACGCGGATTTTTGGTGTAATTTTATTTCGACGGGTTGGGGCATAAATATTTTGAATTTATTTTTATAAAATATATTTACTTAAATCCTGGTCCTGCACCAAGGTCTCCAGGTGTTGATTGACGTAGTCTGCATCAATCTTTACCTGCTGACCCGGATGATCGGCGGCCTCGTAAGAAACCGCTTCCAGCAACCTTTCCATTACCGTATGCAAACGACGTGCACCGATATTTTCCATATTCTCATTAACGCTAAATGCCATTTCCGCAATGCGCCTGACGCCATCTTCAGAAAATTCAATAATCACTTCTTCGGTATTAAGCAAGGCACGATATTGTTCGGTTAAACAATAATCGGGTTCGGTCAGTATTCTTTGAAAATCTTCAGCCGTTAATGCTGCCAGTTCAACGCGTATCGGCAGGCGTCCCTGCAATTCAGGAATCAGATCCGAGGGTTTGGAAAAATGAAAGGCGCCGGAAGCGATAAATAGAATATGGTCTGTGCGAACCGGACCGTATTTGGTTGAAACGGTACTGCCTTCAACCAAAGGTAATAAGTCGCGTTGCACGCCTTCACGCGAGACATCAACACCACCATGTTCAGCGCGTTTGGCAACCTTGTCCAGCTCGTCGATAAAAACAATACCGTTTTGTTCAGCGTTCTGCACGGCTTTCAGTTTTAACTCATCTTCATTAATCAGTCTCGCGCCTTCTTCGTCGGTCAATATTTTAAGTGCATCCTTGATACGCATTTTTCGTTTGCGCGTACGTTGCCCGGAAAAATTCTGAAACATGCTTTGTAACTGGCCGGTCATTTCTTCCATGCCGGGCGGCGCCATAATTTCCACACCAATGGGTATGGCCTGGACTTCTATTTCAATTTCGCGTTCGTCAAGATCGCCTTCGCGCAAACGTTTGCGCAACTTTTGTCTTGTTTCAAAATACGGTTCTTTTTCTTCGGCTCCTTCAGAGGGAACAAAATGCGTTGTCTTGCGTGGTAATAAGGCATCCAGCACGCGATCTTCAGCTGCATCTTCCGCGCGTGGCCTGGCTTTTTGCATTTCTTCGTCGCGCAACTGCTTGACCGCTGCGTCAGCCAGTTCCTTGATAATGGAATCAACCTCGCGACCGACGTAACCAATTTCAGTAAATTTTGTTGCTTCAACTTTAACAAATGGTGCGTGCGCCAGTTTGGCCAGACGTCGCGCGATTTCGGTTTTACCGACTCCGGTTGGGCCGATCATTAAAATATTTTTTGGGGTGATTTCATTGCGCATCGCTTCCGGTAACTGCATGCGCCGCCAACGATTGCGCAACGCAATCGCAACTGCGCGCTTCGCGTCATCCTGGCCGATAATATGTTTATCCAGTTCCTGGACAATTTCTCGCGGGGTCATTTCTGACATTTTTCAATATCCGTGGTTACAGTGTTTCAACCGTCAGGTTGTCATTGGTGTAAATGCAAATTTCGCCGGCGATTCTCAGGCTCTTTTCAACGATTTCCTTAGCTGATAATTGCGTGTTATCCATCAGGGCCTTGGCCGCTGCCTGAGCGTAGGCGCCACCGGAACCAATAGCTATCACATCAAACTCCGGTTCAATCACATCGCCGTTTCCGGAAATAATTAGAGAGTTATTTTTATCCGCTACGGATAACAGGGCTTCCAGATTTCGCAACACTTTATCGGTACGCCAGTCCTTGGCTAATTCAACCGCCGCGCGCATTAAGTTGCCGCTGTATTGCTCCAGCTTGCCTTCAAATTTTTCAAACAGGGTAAACGCATCTGCAGTGGCACCGGCAAAACCGGCCAGTACTTTATCGTTATATAAACGCCGCACCTTGCGGGCATTGCCCTTCATCACCGTGTTGCCCAGCGTGACCTGACCGTCACCCCCGATCACTACCTGATCATTTCGTCGAACTGACAAAATCGTCGTACCATGAAAAGTATCCACTTTTCTTACCCCGCTGCTAGCATGAGTTCGATTAATAAGGGCGTAGTTCGTAAACTCAAGTCCCTGTGCTCAATCTTACGGCTATTTTCTTCGTTTTGCTCTGGGATGCGCCTGATCGTAAACACCGGCCAGATACTGAAAATCCAGATGCGTATAAATCTGGGTGGTGCTGATATCCGCGTGGCCGAGCAATTCCTGTACCGCGCGTAAATCACCGGAGGATTCCAGTAAATGAGTGGCAAAAGAATGGCGCAGCATATGCGGATGCAGTGCGCGTTCCAGGCCATTTTTTTTCGCCCAATGCGTAAAACGTTGCTGCACCGCACGATCACTTAATCGTGTTCCGCGTTGACTGACAAAGAGTGCTGTCTGATTGGATTGCGCCGGCAACAGTTGCGCACGAACCTGTAACCATTCTTCAATTGCCTGTTGTGCTTTTGCACCGATAAGGGCAATTCGATCCTTGCCACCCTTGCCCGTTACGTGCGCTGAACATTCGGCCAGATCAACATCAATCAAATTCAGGCTAACCAATTCCGCCAGACGTAAACCGGCTGAATACGTTAATTCCAGCATGGCCCGATCACGCCTGGCCAGCGCATCATCACCGGTCGGCGTTAATAAACGGTTGATCTGATCAACATCCAGTACCTTGGGAAGTTTTTTTACACCACGCGGCGCGCGAACATCATCGGCCGGATTGTGTTTGGCCCGGCCCTGTTGAATCAGATATTGAAAAAAAGAACGCACCGCTGACAAGCGCCTGGCGATACTACTGCTGGCCAAACCCTGTCGATGTGATTTGGCTGCAAAGGCACGGATCTGATGAACGGTTATTTTGTTGATATCCGTCAGCGTTTCATCAGCGCAATAATCAGCAAATGCAATTAAATCGCGCTGATAATTTTCAGTGGTATGCGAAGAATAGCGTTTTTCTATGCGCAGGCTCTCCAGAAATGCCTGAATTTCGGCGGAAAAAACTCTAACGGCTGCATTCGCCGCTGACATGCTTTATCCGTGATGCGCCGTGATTGCGCTGCTGAGTAGATCCGCCAGTTGTTGCAGGAAAACATGGCCCATGGTCGGATTAAAAGTATCAACGTTACTACTACCCAAACCCAATACACCAAGCGGTTCGGCAGCTTTGAGTGAAACCGCAGCCGCTGATGCAATCGCTTTGGCATTGCCACGAAATAAAAACTGCAGTTGCTCCAGTCGCAGGCGACCGCACAAAGGTTTGTCCTGCTCTGTCATTTCCCTGAACAATTCTTTATGGGTTTTATGGTCAAGCTGCAAAGATGGATCATCGGTAAGTGCGGGTAACAAACGCAGACTGACAAATTCAGTATCAAACAATTTACGAATCTCGTCTTCGGCCACAGCAACGATATCCGACAAGGTGCGAACTTTTAGTAACTCAGCAGCAAAGAGATGTAATTGCTGACTGACGCGTTCATTGTCACGCGCGATATTAACCAGCTCGAGCAATTTAAGTTCAAGATTCTGGTTTTGGTCGCGTAGTACCGAAACCTGACGCTCAATAAGCGATACGGTACCGTCATCGCCGGCAACATGTTTAAGTTTTATAAAAGCCAGCAATTGCGGATGGCGTTCAAAAAAATCCGGTTGCGTGCGCAGAAACTCAATAACCCGCGCGTCATCCAGCTCTTCAATTAGCGGTTTTGTCTGGCGGTCGGTACTCATATATTAATTTTACCTTCGAATACTGAATTGGCAGGTCCCGTCATCCAGACCGGCTGATCGATACCCTGCCAGACAATCAAAAGGTCTCCGCCGGGTAGAGATACTTTGACCACATCATCCAGTAAATCCTGCGTCTTACCGACTGCCACCGCTGCGCAGGCCCCTGTACCACAGGCCAGTGTTTCGCCGGTACCTCGCTCATAAATCCGCAGTCTGATGTGATCGCGTGACACAAGCTGCATAAACCCCACATTCACATGCTTTGGAAACGACGGATGCACTTCGATGCGCGGCCCCAGGCGTGCTACTTCAGCACTGCTAACATCATGAACCTGCAGCACAGCATGCGGATTACCCATGGAAACGGCACCGATGTTGAAATGTTCACCATCGACATCCAGGCTATAGCTCTTTGCGACTTGTTCGGCCTGAAAGGGAATCCTGGCGAGTTCAAAAACAGGCACACCCATATTGACGCGCACCTGCCCATCCGATTCCAGATACAGCTTGATGCGCCCGCCGGCTGTATCGACCGTTAAAACATTTTTATTGGTCATGCCCTGGTCATGCACAAAGCGCATAAAGCAACGCGCACCATTACCACACTGTTCGACCTCACCGCCGTCGGCATTGAATATACGATAACCAAAATCAACGTCAGAACTTTGCGGGCGCTCAACGAATAAAATCTGATCGCAACCAATGCCAAAATGCCGGTCGGCGATAAGGCGTAACTGCTCGGCACTTAAATCAACTTGCTGGCTAATGGCATCGAAGACAACGAAATCGTTACCAATCCCATGCATTTTTGTAAATCGTAACTTCACGGCTATCACCAATAACAAATAATCAGTCTGGGAGTACTTCTTCACCACGCCAGAGATCTTCGATGCTCTGACGCGCTCTGATCAAATAAGACCGGTCACCATCGATCATTACCTCAGCGGCTTTCGGCCGGTCATTGTAATTGGAACTCATGGCAGAACCATACGCCCCTGCGGATCTCACGGCCAGCAATGTTCCAGCGGAGAGCGGTAATTCACGCCGTTTACCGAGAAAATCGCCGGTCTCGCAAATAGGTCCAACAATATCATAGAACTCCAACGCACCTCCGCCGTTCAGCTCAACCGGGGTAATATCCTGGAATGCACCATAGAGTGAAGGCCTGATCAAGTCATTCATCGCAGCATCGACTATCGCAAAGTGCTTGCCGCTGTGTTCTTTCAGGTATTCAACTCGCGTTAACAAAATACCCGCATTGGCGGCAATGGCACGGCCGGGCTCCAGGATAATCTCGTGCGGATGGTCACCCAGCGCCTCAGCCAACGCGGATGCCAGCTCAAGCGGGCTGGGGGGTGATTCATTGTCATAACGCACCCCAAGCCCACCTCCGAAATCCAGATGCTTGAGCGCTATACCGCGGTCCTGCAGGGTTTCCACCAGTTTCATAACCCGGCCGACAGCATCGATAAACGGCGCCAGCACCACCACTTGCGAACCGATATGGCAATCCACGCCCACCACGTCCAGGTGTGCCGATGCCGCCGCACGTTCATACAGGGCCAGTACCACGTTGATGTCGATACCAAACTTATTATCGCGCAAGCCGGTGGAGATATAGGGATGCGAACCGGCATCGACATCCGGATTAACCCGAAACGAAATCGGGGCCGGCTTGCCCAGCTCGGCTGCAATCTGTTCGATGCGATCCAGCTCCGCTTCCGATTCGACATTGAAACAACGAATACCCACGTCCAGTGCCAGACGAATCTCCCAAACCTGCTTGCCGACACCAGAAAATACGATTTTGCCGGCATCCCCACCCGCTTTCAGAACGCGCTGCAACTCGCCGCCTGAGACAATATCAAAACCGGAACCCAAACGTGCCAGTACATTTAAGACAGCCAGACTGGAATTGGCTTTGACCGCATAACAAATCAGGTGCGGACGTGAAGACAGTGCCTCGTCGAAAGCGCGCCAGTGTCGTTCTAATGTTGCCCGCGAATAAACATAACAAGGCGTTCCATATCGAGCGGCAATATCAACAAGGCTCAGATCTTCGGCGAAAAGATGGCCCTCACGAAAATTAAAAAAATCCATAATCCTTCCTGACTAGTTCTGTAAATTTACTCGGTACTAAAAGGCTGCGTAACGGGTTTTTCGTCGGGAATATATAACGCCCCCTTGTTACCGCAACCCGTAGTATTTAAGAGCAGTAACATCATCAACAGAACCGTAGCAATTCGCTCGGATATTACCATCATGCTTAAAATCGCCTAATTCTCAACGTTGTAAACGTGGCAGTATAATGCTTTACTTCGAACATGCCTAACCCCTGATTTTTGCTGAGTGTTGCTATGAAAGAGATACCGGTCCAGGTCTATATTGCCGTTGCCGCTTTTCTGGTTTTAGGATTAAGTCTGGCGTGGATGGGCTTTCGTCGCCTGTTTAGTCGACGGCTCCTTTCCGGCGGCACTAATCTAGTCATCGGCTTGCTACTGCTTGCTGTCACCGTCGCCACAGTGGGTGCGGTTGCCAATCTCTACACTTATCTGCAACTCACCGCAGAACAGCTGGTCGGCACCATTGAATTTCAAAAATACGCCAATCAGGAATATATCGCCAAGCTCACCCGCGCCGACGGTGATATCAAGCGTTACACTATCTTTGGTGACGAATGCCAGATGGATGCCCGCATTCTGAAGTGGAACGGCAGTGCCCATCTGCTTGGATTCAACACTCTCTACCGGCTCGAACGAATCAGCAGCCGTTATAGTGAAACAGCGCAGGCTGAAACTGCGCGACGCAGCGTCCACCCACTAGCCGAACATGCTGGAATTGAAATCTGGGATATTGTTAACCGTTTCGATAACTGGCTACCGTGGGTTGACGCCTTTTATGGAAATGCCGTTTATGTGCCCATGCAAGATGGGGCCCGCTACATGATCAGCGTCAGTATCAGCGGTTTGATTGCACGACCACAAAATATCGAGGCCAGGAGAGCCATTAAAGACTGGAAATGACTCAAGTGCTTGATTGTGTAGAAATCGAACCAACGCAGGCGGCTCGATCCGCTATTGTCTGGCTGCATGGATTGGGCGCCAACGGTCACGACTTCGAGCCGATTGTGCCAGAGTTAAATCTGCCTGCTGACTCGGCAGTACGTTTTGTTTTTCCACATGCACCGATGCGAGCAGTTACCATTAATAACGGTTATGTGATGCCGGCCTGGTTTGACATTACAGCGCTGGATCGACTCGAAGGTGCCAGTAAATCCGACATTGAAACATCAGTACAACAGATCAATGCTTTGATTGAAAAAGAACATCAACGCGGTATTGAGTATAAAAATATTGTCGTAGCCGGTTTTTCCCAGGGTGGCGTAATCGCATTACACGTCGCAATACGTTTTCCGCAAACTTTGGCGGGTGTTTTAGCCTTATCAACTTACTTGCCCTGCCATGAAGAATTAAAAAGTTTGGCATCAGGAAAAAACCGTGATATCCCCGTGTTTGCCGCGCATGGCACTTATGATCCAATGATCCCAATAAAACTCGGGCGGCTTTCGAATCAAATCGCAAAAGAATTTTTTACCGGTATAGCCTGGCAGGAATACCCCATGGAGCACAGCGTGTGTTTTGAGGAAATACAAGCCATAGCCGATTGGATAAAAACCAGGATTTTTCGTAAAACACCCAATTAATTAGGATTTTTCCAGGGAAATAGGATATAGTCGCCCGGCCTGCGTTGGCTCAAGCTGGCTTTCTTAGAATACCATTCGGCACCTCTCTGAATCCTCATTGCGTCATCTGCTCGCTTTTATGTGTTTGTAATCTATTAATTTTTGAGGATTTTATTCAATGAATGTTGGTACCGTTAAGTGGTTTAACGAATCTAAAGGTTTTGGTTTTATCAGCCCGAAAGACGGCGGCGAAGATGTATTCGTACACTTCCGCGCAATCGTCGGTGAAGGCTTTAAGACGCTGACCGAAGGCCAAACTGTAAGTTATCAGGTCGAAAAAGGGCCGAAAGGCCTGCAGGCTGCTCAAGTTCAGCCTCAATAAAAAGCCCGTGTGACACAAAGCCCTGCTTGTCAGGGCTTTGTTGGTTTCAGATATTGCCTGGCGCTCTATTTCAGGCAGTCACCGTTTGCGTTCGTATGCCTGAGTTATAAGGATACTTAAATGAAAAAACTCTTTGTCGGTAACCTGCCTTTCACTACCAATGAAGAAGAGGTTACCAATCTCTTTTCTCAATTCGGTAAGGTGCGATCCATTAAACTCGCCACCGATGTCTTTTCCAATAAGTGCAAAGGATTTGGATTTATCGAAATGGAAGGGCACGAAGCGCGCGCCGCTATCGCCGGTCTTAATGGCAGGGACTTCAATGGCAAACCATTGCGGGTTAATTTTGAGGAACCGAAATTCAACCGCGGTCGCCGCTAGTATTTGTTTAATGGCCATTTCTTGTGGCAAAAATATTCAGTCATCTGTTTGTTTTCGCAACTATAGTTATCGCTGCTGCTTGTAACGATAACGATCATTCGACAGATCCAAATGAAACTGACAATAACTCTCGGGAGTTCATCGTCGGCATAGGCCCAGTCTGGAAAAATTATCCTGTCACCACGGAAGAAAACATTGAGGACATGATGCTCCACATCAATGAAGTTGGCGAGTTGGTGCTTGCACAAACCAACTGGCGAGATGATGTGGCTTCGTCCGGATTGGTGCCGGCTTATTTCAATGATCTACTCAATGTATGGCCATCATTATTTGGTGGTTATACTCAATATACCTCGTTTGGAATCAATTTTTACAATCAACAAACCCGTCTGCCTGATTTAAATACCGACATTGACACCACCAATAATTGGACTAATTCTGACGCACAAGCCAGGTACAAAGAAGTCGCGTTGGCGCTCTGTCATGATTATTCAGCGCATTATCTGGCTTTGGCATTGGAAGTTAACGTTTATCGCATAGCCCCCGGCGCGGAGAGTGACTTTAACAATTTCGTTACTTTCTATAAGTCGCTCTATGACGACATCAAGGCGCTCTACCCTGATACGCTGGTTTTTGTAACTTTTCAGCTGGAGCACACGAAAGGATTGGGTGATACAAGCTGGGGGTATTCTGTCGACGAACAATGGGATATTTTGAATGCCTTTGATGGCAAGCTTGATCTGGTTGCCTTCACCAGCTATCCCGAGTTCGGGTATGACACTCCTCAGCAAATTCCCAACACTTATTATTCAAGTATTATTGCGAATTTGCCTGCTAACTTAAGAAACATACCGCTGGCTTTTGTAGAGATCGGCTGGAGCAGCAGGAGTTCCGAGCAGGCACAAGTGGATTTCTTACGGCGTTTTTTAACGCTTACTTCAAATCTTGATATTGAATATGCCAATTGGGTATTTATGCATGATGAAAGCGCCAGCCCGGTAAATGAAAAACTGAGTATTGGTTTAAAATCGCACGACGGTTCTGTTACAAAATTGATCTGGAACGAGTGGAAAGCGCTGAAGGAAAAGCCATATCGACAATAATATTAAAAAGAACCCCCGCATTTGCGGGGGGTTTCGGATTACAAACTGGCTATATGTTATCGCTGCGCTACGCTCTTCTTAGCTCTTTCAATCGCTGCCAACACCTGTCTCGGTGCGGTGCCGCCGATATGATCTCTGGCGGCAAGCGAACCTTCCAAACTCAGCACATTAAAGACATCCTTTTCGATTGCACTAGAAAACTCCTGCAATACCGACAACGGTGCTTCAGAAAGGTCTTTGCTTTCTTTCTCGCACCAGGCCACAGCATTACCGACAATCTCATGCGCGTCTCGAAAAGCAATGCCTTTTTTGACCAGGTAGTCCGCCAGATCGGTTGCGGTGGCATAACCCTTACTGACCGCTGCGCGCATCGCATCCGCATTAACCTTCAACGCCGGTACCATGTCTGCAAAGGCACGCAGGCAACCCAGCAGAGTATCGACCGCATCAAACAAGGGTTCTTTGTCTTCCTGATTGTCTTTGTTATAGGCAAGCGGCTGCGCCTTCATTAACGTTAACAAAGCGATCAAATCACCATTCACCCGGCCGCTTTTACCACGTACCAGTTCCGGCACATCCGGATTTTTCTTTTGCGGCATGATCGATGAGCCGGTGCAAAACCGGTCGGGCAAATCGATAAACCCGAATTGCTGGGAAGACCAGATAATCAACTCTTCTGATTGCCGTGATAGATGGGTCATACATAATGCCGCGGCCGCGCAAAACTCGATCGCAAAATCACGATCGCTGACAGCATCGAGTGAATTTTCCGACACTGCAGCAAAACCCAGCTCCTTTGCGACATATTCGCGGTCAATGGCATAGGTGGTACCGGCCAGTGCGGCGGCACCCAGGGGCAATACGTTGACCCGTTTGCGTACGTCCAGCAGGCGCTGCACATCGCGCTCGAACATTTCAAACCAGGCCATAACATGATGCGCAAAACAGACCGGTTGCGCGACCTGTAAATGGGTAAAACCAGGCATCACCGTTTGGGTATGCTGTTGGGCTAGCGACAACAAACCCTGCTGTAAACGCTTAAGCTCGGCCAACGCGAGATCGATCATTTGCCGCAGATACAGCCTGATATCGGTTGCCACCTGATCGTTGCGCGAACGCCCGGTGTGCAGCTTCTTACCGGCTTCACCGATTTTTTCGGTTAGCCGAGCTTCGATATTCATGTGCACATCTTCCAGCGCTACCGACCAGTTGAACTGCCCTGCCTCGATTTCCTGCTGTATTTCATCCAGGCCCTGAATGATCGATTGACATTCGTTTTTGCTGATGATTTTTGCGCGCGCCAGCATGCCGGCATGCGCTTTCGAGCCGGCAATATCCTGGGCATAAAGACGTTGATCAAAATCGACGCTGGCAGTAAATGCCTCAACAAAGGCATCCGTTGCTTCGCTAAAACGTCCACCCCAAAGTTTTTTATTTTGCGTTTCGTTGGACATGTTGTATCTATCCCGATAGTGACGCGAGTATACCACGCTGGTTTATTGGTAAACCTACGATTCAAGCGAGAGAAACAGCAGGAAAATCTTCAGCCGACAATAACTTCCCTGTTCAGATACTTGCATCAACTGCCGGATCGATTGACACTAGCAACATGACAGGTGAAAAACAGGCAAGACATCGGCAAAAAACGGGCGTTACCGATACGCCGGATTTACTCCCCAATTTCTGCGATAACCAGGTTTTGCTGGTTGTGCTGCTGGTTGCGGAGGCGCTCGCCATCATTCTGACTCTGAGCCAGGCTTCTACGCTCGCCAATATCTGGGTCTCATTAGGTAATACTTCGTTTTTTATCCTGATTATCGCCTTGATCGACGCAGCCGTATTATGCGTTTCCAACCGATTTTTTAAAAATCTGACCATTGTCAGTCGGAGCCTGTTGCTGTATCTGGTGTTGCAACTGATCACCCTGCTGGTGACACTGGCTGCTGACTTTACCTTAAATGCCCTCGATATTCGCGGCATCAGTCACTACACATTGTTGCAGGCGTTAATCCGCAATCTCAGTATCAGTTTGATTATTACCGGTGTCATGTTGCGATATTTTTATGTCCGACATCAAAGCCGCCTGCATCGCAAAGCTGAAGAGCTTGCGCATATCCAGGCCTTACAGGCGCGCATCAGGCCACACTTCCTGTTCAACAGCCTTAACACAATTGCCAGTCTGGTTCATCAAAATCCAGATATGGCCGAAGAAGCCATACTGGATCTGGCGGAACTGTTCAGATCGACGCTAAGTAAAACCAGTCATATTACATTGGGCGAAGAGCTGGACATCGTTAACCGCTATTTACGTATCGAACAGTTGCGTCTGGGTGACCGCTTACGAATTGAGCGGGAAATTGCCGATGACGTTATGAATGTTTCCTTGCCTGCATTGTTGATTCAACCACTGGTTGAAAACGCGGTCTATCATGGTATCGAGCCGTTGGCAAACGGCGGTTGTATACAGATTTCGGCACAACGCGTAGCGAGCACCTTATCGCTGAAAATCAGCAATCCGGTCAGTATTGAGACACCCCCGCAACGCACCTCAGGTAACCAGTTGGCGCTGAGTAATATACGCCAACGGCTCGAGCTGGCTTTCGGCAATCAAGCCAGCATGCAATTGATGAAAGATCCGGTAACATTTTGCGTAACGCTTTGCCTGCCCATACAAGATATTAATGATGCGTATTCTGATCGTTGATGACGAAAAACCGGCACGCGATCGTTTGCAACGGCTGGTGAATTCTCTCGATGGCTTTAAGTTTGTCGGCGAAGCAGCCAGCGGACGCGAGGCTATCGACCGATACAATGAATTAAAGCCGGAAATTGTGTTGCTGGATATTCGTATGCCACTGATGGACGGTCTGCAAGTCGCACGACATTTAACCACAGACGAAACACCACCGGCCATTATCTTTACCACTGCTTACAGCGATCATGCGTTGGAAGCCTTTGAAACACATGCTGTCGACTATCTACTTAAACCCGTCCGCAAGGAACGACTGCTGCTTGCATTGCAGTCGGCGCAGAGAAATACGCGGGCACAAATTCAGGCCGTTACCCAAATTGATTCTCAAACCGAGACAGCTCGCAAAGATATTTGTGTACGTCATCGCGGTAACCTTCTGCTCATTCCAGTTGAAAACATTTTTTGTTTTAATGCTTCCGATAAGTACGTCACGATCTATCATAAAGACGGTGAAGCGCTGACTGAAGAATCACTTTTACATCTGGAGCAGGAATTCAAACAGAAATTTTTGCGTATTCACCGTAATGCTCTGATCGCAATAGACCGAATTGCCGGTATGCGCAAACACGATAACGGTAAAACCGTCATCTGTTTCCGTGGCAGTGATTTACAGTTTGAGGTGAGTCGTCGTCATTTACCCACCCTGAGACAGTTTATTAAAAACAGTTAGGTAATCATGCAAGTTATTCGTATCGCCACACGTCAAAGTCCTTTGGCACTTTGGCAAGCCAATGAAGTCAGCCGGCGTTTGCAGCTGCTCTATCCGGACTTGCAGATTGAGCTGATAAAGATCAGTACCAAGGGCGACAATATTCTCGATAGTCCGCTCAACAAAATCGGCGGCAAAGGCTTGTTCGTTAAAGAACTGGAACAAAGTCTGCTGCAAAATCAGGCCGATATCGCCGTGCATTCGATGAAAGATGTACCCATGGAGTTGCCGGACGGTCTGCATCTGCCGGTTATGCTGGAAAGAGACGATCCACACGATGCGTTTGTTTCAAATCATTATGCCGCCCCGGCGATGTTACCGGCCGGGGCCTGTATCGGTACCTCCAGTCTGCGCCGACAGGCTCAATTAAGTGTCTTGTTCCCCAAACTGAAAATGCTGTCCTTAAGAGGTAACGTCGGTTCGCGTCTGCAGAAACTGGACGATGGCCGTTATGACGCGATTATCCTGGCTACCGCCGGCTTGAAGCGGTTACAACTCTCGCATCGAATAACCCAGATTCTGCCCAGCCGTCTGGTATTACCGGCTGTTGGCCAGGGTGCCATTGGTATAGAGTGCCGTTGCGGCGATAGTCGAATTGAATCACTCATTTCTGTACTGCATCATCCGGCAACCGCCACCTGCGTCAGCGCCGAAAGAGCCTTTAACAGGCGTTTGAACGGTGGCTGCCAGGTTCCTATCGCCGGTTTTGCATGCTTACAGGGTGATGAACAAATATGGTTCCGTGCTAGAGTTAGCGATCCCGATGGACAGCGCTTGATTGAAGGTGAACTGCGCGGTTCGGCCGTCGAGTCCGAGTCCCTGGGTCTGCAATTGGCTGAAAATTTTCTCTCCCGAGGTGCCGACAAGATACTGGCCGCCATCGGGTTACATACCGATTAACGAGCGTAGACATGTCAGAAGATCCTCCTTTATTTGGTCATACCATTCTGGTCACCCGACCCGCGCATCAAGCCCAATCCTTGTGTAATGAGATCGAAAAAGTCGGCGGTAACTCTTTGCGTTGTCCGGCGATTGAAATTTTGCGACCAAAAGGAGTCGCGCAGGCTCGTGCACTCCTGAAGCAATTGCGAGACTTTGATCTGGCAATCTTTGTCAGTGTTAACGCTGTCGAATCAGCGCTGGCACTGTTGGCGCCCATTAAACTGCCGCAAAAATTGCAGTTGGCAGCGATTGGGGCCAGCACAGCAAACTGTCTGGCAACTCACGGTTATCAGAAGGTGATACATCCTGTACAAAATTTCAGCAGTGAGGGTTTGCTACAGACCGAGGAATTGCGTGAAGTCTCCGGAAAACGCATTGCCATCATTCGCGGCGAAGGTGGTAGACAATGGTTGGCTGAACAACTGCAAACAGCGGGTGCGGAGGTCGTTGCGATGCCGATTTATCGGCGCAAAGTACCGACAGACTCAAAAACGATCTTGCAGCAGGCGTTGCAAAACAATGACATCACTATGATCAGCGCCACCAGCAATGAAGGGCTTGCCAATATCACAAAAATGGCCGGCAAGCTGCGGCATAAAGCTTTTCGTTTACCATTGGTTGTACTCAGCGAGCGTAATCGGGATTTTGCGCTGCAACTTGGCTACAAATGTGAAATCGCTGTTGTGCACAAAACAGGCAATAAAGCTATCATCAAGACCTTGATCCAGCTCGCAGACTCGATGCGGTACAGATGAAATATTTTTTCCAACAGGGCATCATGCAATGATGAACGAACAAAACCACCAGGACGTTACGGCAAATCCCGGCAACAAAGCCGGCGCTAACGCGCCCGGACATAAACCCGGTCGATCCGATAACGCTTCGAAAAAAGGTTACGGTGGATTGCTTGCCGTCATTATTGTTTTACTGGTTGTGCTCGGTCTAGCTGGTTTCGGTTACTACCGGCAATACCTTGCGTTGCATGCGCAACAGAATCAGGTCAGTGAATTGCAGAAAACCATCCGTGGGCTGGATAACCACCCCACTGTGGTTGAACTCAAACAGCGCGTGCTGGATCAGGATAGCAAACTGGAGCCCGCGCTGGCAGACCAGAACGCCCGCATAGCTGCACTGCAACAGGCCTTTGAAGTGACTCAAAACCTGATTAACCGTGATCAGCGCGGCTGGGTATTAGCGGAAATAGAGTATCTGATGAGGCTGGCTGTCGTGCGCCTGCGTCTGGTGCACGATATCAAGGGTGCAACCGAAGCCCTGATCGTGGCCGATGAGCGACTTGGCGATCTGGCGGATCCCGCCATGCTGGAAGTACGCGAAGTGCTGACTAATGAAATTACCGCCCTGAAGTCGTTGAATGCACCCGATGTAGAAGGTGTTGGCCTGCAACTAATGAGCATTAGCAATCGTTTGTATTTATTGCCGCCGGCAAAAAAACCGGCCGCCAATCAATTGCTTGAAAACGAACCACCATTGGTCGAAAGTGGCGAGGAATCCTTTCTGCAACGCACTTGGTCGAAACTTGCGCGCTTGGTCGGTTTGCGCCGCAGCAATGCTCCTGCAGTAACAGCGGTACTACAGGCAGAACTTTACTATGTCGAACAAAAACTTCGATTGGAACTGGAATATGCGCGGCAAGCCGCTCTGCGTTTGGACAAAGAAGCACTCAATCGACATTTAAACGAAGCACGCAGTCTTATCGATGAGCATTATGATCGCGATAACCAACAAGTCATCACCTTGCGCGCCGAGTTAGCTGCTTTACAGGAGGCTGATCTGATACCTGCTTTACCTAATATCAGTGACTCCTTGCGCAAATTGCGTGAATTACAGCAGAAATATCAGCCACGAACTCCGCTCGAGCCCAAACCTGTCGGCGCGCCACAATCATGAAGAAACCGCTGTTAATAGCTGTGCTAATTGTTGTTTTTTTCAGCGCGTTGGTGGCGATATTGGCGCATATTGATTATGGATATGTCCTAATCACGAACGGCCAGTGGACTTTCGAGAATTCACTCAGCGTTGCATTGATCATAGCCTTTGTTGCACTGCCTTTTTTTTATTTCGCGATGCGCTTGCTTTTACGTATTTGGAAAGTCCCTTCGCTTTTTCGCAAACGCCGCGACCAACGCAGCGCTTCGCGTGCGCGCGGCAACATAAACCGCGGCTTGATTGAATTACTTGAAGGGCATTGGCAACAAGCTGAACAAATTTTATTGAAAGATATCGACAATAGCGACACCGTCTTGCTCAACTATTTGCTGGCAGCGCGTGCGGCGCAACAGCAAGGCGCCAATGACAGGAGGGATGAATATTTAAAAAAAGCCCATGATTCCACGCCAAAAGCGGATATTGCTATCGGCCTGACCCAGGCTGAATTGCAGTTGGCACATGAGCAAACTGAACAAGCTTTGGCGACATTAACCAATTTAAGGGAAATCGCACCCAAACATCCTTATGTTTTAAAAATGCTCAGTCGGCTTTATGCGCAATTAAATGAATGGGAAAAACTTGCTGCATTACTGCCGGAATTACGCAGACGAAAAATATTAACCAGCGATAAATTACTGTTACTTGAGCGAACGACCTACACGCAATTTTTACGCTTTATTTCTCAATCTAAGTCCGTTTTCAACCTGGAAGAACAGTGGAAATTATTGCCGCGCCGTTATCGCAATGATCCGGAAATCCTGGCGGTGTATATTGACTGTCTAATTGATACGGAAAATGAAATTACCGCTGAGCATGCACTTCGTCAGTATCTAAATCGCGAATGGGATGAACAGCTCGTACAGCGTTATGGCGAACTTGTCGTGCCTGATCTTACGCAGCAGCTGGACTATGCTGAAGCCTGGTTGAAGGATCACGGTCGCAGCCCTATGCTGCTCCTGACGCTTGCGCGCCTGTGTTCACGTTTGCGTTTATGGGGCAAGTCGCGTGTCTATTACGAAAGCGCTATCGCAATTCATCCTACCGGTGAAGGCTATGCTGAATTGTCAGAATTATTAGAGTCATTGGGTGAAACTGATTCGGCTCACGATTGTTTACGCAAGGGCATACAGTTAACCATCAGCACCCGGCGCAACCGACGATCTTCTGATCAAACCAATGCGTCAAGTCTTATCGGTATCAATCCCGATATAAAAAACGGCGACAAAATTGTCGCCGCGGGTTAATTCTATTTTAGATGCGTTAATGACTTTTTTTGGAAGCCAGCCAGTTTATCAACGGCTTCCATTCCTCTCGGTCAACGGCCGTTGCTGACGGCGCAAATTCGAATACCCCCAATCCCCGCTCCGCTGCTTTAATGTAATTTGAGCTTTCACGTAAAGCGGTTAGATATGGAACAGTTCGCAGACCGGTCAGGAAATCATCCAGACTGAGGAAGATATTGGTGTAGCCGCGCGCTCGATTGGCGATAACGCCAACCTTGGCCTGTTTGCCGGCCACAGGCCCGGTGTCCTTTAGCTCTTTAATAAAACCAGCCGCAGCCCGCATATCAATCGGTGAAGGTAAAACCGGAACAACAAAGGTTTCAGCCTTGCGAACAAACTGCGTTAACTGGCTACCGTGCACTGCTGCGGGTGCATCCATGATGACAAAATCGGCACTGCGCGGAGCTCGAAAGGTTTCGCTGTGAGCCGCTACACCATTGATCACCGGCCGAGCCCTCGATCGTGCCCGCAACCAGTCCAGGCTGGATTCCTGTTTGTCATAGTCCACCAGTAACACCTTGGCGCCTTCGGAGGCGTAGTAGCTGGCAAGATTGGTGGCGATCGTACTTTTACCCGAACCACCTTTGGCATTTATTACCATTATTGTTCGCATGACCACTCCAGATTAAACGAGCTATTAACGACACAAGGCTAACAAAGCTTTTTCGCAAAGGCCACAGCTATACGCTAAGCAACCCGGATTTATTTTGTTACGGTTAGTCGAGACCCAGGTCAGGCCACAACCGATCAATCGCTTCGATTACGTTCTTGCTCATGCTGATGGGTCGTCCCCACTGCCGATTGGTCTCGCCGCGCCATTTGTTGGTTGCATCGAGCCCCATTTTTGAACCCAGTCCGGCTACCGGTGAAGCGAAATCCAGATAATCAATTGGTGTATTTTCCATGATTACAGTGTCGCGTGCAGGATCAACACGGGTGGTAATGGCCCAAATAACGTCTTGCCATTCCCGTATGTTTACATCGTCATCCACAACGATTACAAACTTGGTGTACATAAACTGACGCAGGAATGACCAGACGCCCATCATAACCCGCTTGGCATGCCCGGCATATTGCTTGCGCAGGCTGACCAGCGCAATGCGATACGAGCAACCTTCAGGCGGCAAATAAAAATCCACGATTTCCGGAAACTGCTTCACCAGAATCGGCACAAACACTTCATTCAGAGCGACGCCAAGGACAGCCGGCTCATCCGGTGGTTTGCCGGTGTAAGTGCTGTGATATATGGGGTCATGCCGGTGTGTGATTCGCTCCACTGTCATCACCGGAAAGGTTTCAACCTCGTTGTAATAGCCGGTGTGATCACCAAAGGGCCCTTCTTTCGCAACCTCATCAGGATAAAGAAAACCTTCCAGCACAATCTCGGCCGTAGCCGGAATTTCCAGATCGTGACTGAGACATTTCACCAACTCACTGCGCGAACCGCGCAGTAGACCGGCGAAAGCAAATTCAGACAAGCTATCGGGAATCGGTGTCACAGCGGCGAGTATGCTGGCCGGATCGGCGCCCAAAGCAACGGCCACAGGAAACGGTTCGCCCGGATGAAGCTGGCACCAGTCTCGAAAATCCAGTGCGCCGCCACGATGCGGCAGCCAACGCATAATAATCTTGTTGTGGCTGAGTACCTGCTGGCGATAGATGCCGGCGTTTTGGCGTTCTTTCAAAGGCCCTTTGGTAATAGTCAGCCCCCAAGTGAGTAACGGCGATACGTCCTCGGGCCAACAGATTTGTACCGGAAGTTTGTTTAAATCAACCTCATCGCCAGCAATGACGACTTGCTGGCATACGCCCTTGCTTATGGTTTTGGGCGCCATATCCAGTACTTTTTTATATATCGGCAAGGATTGCCATGCGTCCTTCATACCTTTGGGCGGATCGGGTTGGCGCAGCCAGGCCAGCGTCTCGCCAATTTCTCGCAAGGTTTCTATATCAGCCGTTCCCATTCCCATCGCAACGCGTCGAGTCGTACCAAACAGATTAGCCAGGACCGGAATCGTGGAGCCCTTTACGTTTTCAAATAACAGCGCCGGACCCTCTCTGCGCAAAACCCGGCTGCATATCTCGGTGATTTCCAGCTTTGGATCGACTTCCGCGCGGATACGCTTGAGTTCACCTGCGGACTCAAGTTTCTGTATAAAATCGCGTAAGTCTTTGTATTTCATTGATTAGCTGTTTTGTTAAAAGAAAAGTTTGTTAATTCGAGATATTGAACTCCGCCCATGCCGGCGTGTGATCCGAGGGGCGCTCCCAACCGCGTGGTTCGCGATCAATACCGGCGGCGATAGCCAGTCGCATTAAAGCATCGTTGGCCAGTATCAGGTCGATACGCAGCCCCAGGTTACGCCGAAATCCTGCGGCCCGATAATCCCACCAACTATAATGCTCACCGCCCGATTCAAAATAGCGAAAGGTGTCTTTCAATCCCAGGGCCATAATTTCGCCTAACACGCCCCTCTCTTGAGAACTGCAAAGAATTTTTTCACGCCACAATTCCGGGTCATACACATCACGATCTTCCGGTGCAATATTGAAGTCACCCAAAACAACCAGATAATTGTGCTCGGATAATTGTTTCTGAATATAAGCTTTAACCTTGCTTAGCCAGCGCAATTTGTAAGCGAACTTTTCCGAGCCTACTTCCTGGCCGTTGACAACATAAAGATTCAGCACCCGTACGGGACCAATGGTAGCAGCTAAAATTCTACGTTGTGGATCCTCCAGCCCCGGGATATCGGTAACGATATCCGTGAGTGGTTGGCGGGCTAAAACAGCAACGCCGTTATAGGTTTTCTGGCCGGAGTAAACCACTTCGTAACCGGCCGCTTTAATTTCTGCGACTGGGAAATTTTCATCGGTCAGTTTGATTTCCTGTATCGCCAGAACATCCGGCTCTGACTGCTTAAGCCAGTCGAGCACCTGCGGTAAACGAACCTTCAGGGAATTAACATTCCAGCTGGCGATTTTCATTGGGTGAAATACGCAACTTTATTCTTTAATCACCAGACCTTACGCCCATTAAATCGTTTGCGAACGCGCCTGGATAACCAGTTCGCGCCCAGGACGGCGCCAATTACCAATGACAATGCCATGGACATTAATACCCAGGCAATTTTTGCCAGCGTATCTTCCGTGCTGCCACCCGCGGCACGAATTTTGGCTTTTAAGGTTTTAGCCTCTTCTTCTAATTTTTTAGTTTCTTCCTCGGCTAACGTTAATTTTTGTTTGAGTTTATCCGCTAATGTTTGTTGATTGACAAGTTGCAGGTTGGCCTGTTCGAGCGCAGCGTTTTGTTCACCTTGTACATCCTTGCGTAAATCAATGATCGTTTGATTCGCTTCGGCCAATTGTCGCTGTAAACGGGTGACTGTTTGCTCAGTTACACCAATCGCATTGAGTTGAGCTTGCAACTGATCCCGCTGAGAGGTGACCTGTTTGATAGTCAGGCTTGCCGGAGCTTTAGTGCTGATAAATTCCGCTCTTGCCCAGCCCTCGCTGCCATCATCCATCTTGATCCGAACATAATCGCCTTGTTCTTCCAAAACTTCGACTTCGCTACCGCTGGCCAGCATTTTTATAGGCGCGGCTGTTGCGTCCGCCGATGAATAAATACCCAGAAACAATCTATCACTGACAAATGCCGCTTGCGCGCTACTTGCTGAAAAGACTGTAAGTAAAAAAAATACACCAAGATGAGATCGATTTATCATGCTGCCAATCCACTATGTCTTAATAAAGCATCAACGGTCGGTTCGCGACCACGAAATTTTTTAAACAGGTTTATCGCCTTGTCCGACCCGCCCCGCTCCAGAATATTTGATAGAAATTCATGACCGCTCACGCTATCAAATACACCCTGTTCTTCAAACCGACTGAACGCATCGGCGGACAAGACTTCGGCCCATTTGTAGCTATAGTAACCCGCCGCATAGCCTCCGGCGAAGATATGTGAAAACCCGTGTTGAAACCGCACAAAGTCCGGCGGGGGTAATACGGAGACTTCTTTGCGTATTTCATTCAAAAGTGCCTGATGGCGTGAGCCTTTTCTCGGGTTGTACTCAGAATGTAAACGTAGATCGAATAAGCTGAACTCAGTCTGCCGCATCAATTGTATGGCGGCGTGAAAGTTTTTTGCCGCTTTTAATTTTTCAATCATTTCGACTGGTAATGGCTCACCCGTTTGGTAGTGCCCACTGATCATTTGCAGCGCTTCGCTTTGCCAACACCAGTTTTCCATAAACTGGCTGGGTAGTTCGACCGCGTCCCATTCAACACCGCGAATACCGGCAATGCCGGGATATTCAACTTGCGTCAGCATGTGATGCAGACCATGACCAAATTCGTGAAACAGTGTTGTGACTTCGTCGTGAGTAAACAAAGCCGGCGTATTACCCACCGGCGGCGTTAAATTACAGGTTAGAAAAGCCACCGGGATTTGCAGATGTTCCTGTCGGCGAAACCGCCCACAACATTCATCCATCCAGGCGCCGCCTCGTTTATTGCTTCGGGCGTATAAATCAAGATAAAAACGACCTCTTTCATCGCCCTTGCCATCAACGATGAGGTATAAACGTACATCAGGATGCCAGCGCTCTTCTGTTTTGATTTGCCTGATAGAGATACCAAATAAGCGGGCAACTGTTTTAAATAACCCCTGCAATACCGTTTCAGCCGGAAACCATGGTTTTAGTTCTTCCTGAGACAAGGCATAGCGTTGCTGACGTAGCTTTTCTGAATAATAACTAACATCCCATGGTTGTAGCGGATCTCCCTGCAACTCTTCCGCCGCAAAATCCCTCAATTCAGCCAGTTCATTTCTAGCAACCGGCAATGCTTTTTCTGCTAATTCGTGTAAAAACCGGAGTACCTGTTTTGGGTTATCCGCCATTTTTCTGGCCAGGGATTGCTCAGCATAGTTCTTGTATCCGAGTAAGCGGGCGCCCTCATAACGCAAGCTCAATATTTTTTCGATGTTATCGCTATTGTCCCATTGCCCCGCGTGGGGCCCCTGGTCGGAAGCACGAGTGTTATAAGCGGTGTAAAGCTTTTGACGCAAAGAGCGATCTTCCGCATACGTCAAGCCGGCAATATAAGACGGTGCTTGAAGGGTTAATAACCAACCCTCTTTATCAGCCTCACGAGCAGCTTGTTCCGCCTGTCTTAGTGCAGACTCCGGCAGACCTCTTAATATTCCCTCTGAATCAGTTTGATAATGCCATGCCAAAGTTGCGTCCAGCAGATTTTTCTCGAATGCGGAACTTAATGATGATAATTCCTGCTGAATTTCCTTAAACCGGTTTTTTTCTTTTACGGGCAAAGTGACGCCGTTTTGTTTGAAACCAAGCATTACATCATCAAGCAATTTACGCTGCGCCGCATCTAATTGAAGTGTATTAGCGGCTGCCTTGAGTTTGCTGATCAATTTGTACAACGCATAATTCTGGCCCATCTCAGTATGATAATCGGTGATAAGAGACAGACACTCATCGTAAACGATGCGCGTTTCGGGATTATCCATAACTGAATTGAGATGACGAATCGGTGCCCAGGCACGCTCCAGGCAATCATCCAGTTCATCCAGTGGTTGCATCAGGCTTTGCCAGTTGGGCTGATCGGGTTGATGTAGCAGTATGTCTGCCAGCGCACTGCGATTACTGTCCAGAATAGTATTTATTGCCGTCAGCATATGTTCGGATTTAATTTTGCTGAACACCGGCAAATCGGATTTTTGCAGTAAAGGATTATTCATACCATCGCGCTGACAGGATTAACGGCTACACACTCTAGCACAAGGCATGCTGGTTGATTCAGGATGTGCGTAAATCTACATCAATTAAACGTCGAGATTGCTGACCAATAACGCATTGCTCTCGATGAATTCACGGCGCGGCTCAACCTGGTCACCCATCAGGGTAGTAAATACGTTATCCGCAGCAACCGCATCTTCAATCCGAACCTGCAACAAGCGGCGGGTGTTGGCGTTCATGGTGGTTTCCGCCAGCTGCTCCGGATTCATTTCACCAAGACCCTTGTAGCGCTGCACCGTCAAACCTCGTTTGGCATCGTCCAGCAGCCAATTCATGACTTCTTTGAAACTACTGACAATCTGTTCTTTGTCGCCGCGTTTGATTTTTGCGCCACTGCTAAGCAACCCATCCAGTCGCGTTCCTAATTGCGCCAGCAACTGGTATTCAGCTGATTCAAAAAACTCCGGTTCCAGCTTTATTATCTGCGGCACACCATGTACCCGCTTTTCAACTTGTACAGCTCGGCCGATATCGCGCTCATCAACGCTGATTAGATAATGAGTCGACGCCGGCGCCTGTAATTCCAGCAATCTTTGTAACCGCTGAGACCATTCTTCCAACGTTAACTCCTGGTGTGACTGTTCCGGACTCAATCCGGGTAAATTCAGGAACTGTTCAACCAGGAGAGGATCATAGCGACGACTCAACCGAAGCATAACGTTCTGAGCCGACATATAACTTTTCGCCAACTCCTCCAGTGCCGCATCTCCGAGTGTCCGATCGCTTTCGTCCACGTATAACTTCGCATCCGCCAGGGCATGTTGTAACAACAGTGTGCTGAACTCAACGTCGTCTTTAACATAGCGTTCCTGTTTGCCGCGTTTTACTTTATACAACGGAGGTTGTGCAATGTAGATATGACCGCGTTCAATCAATTCGGGCATTTGGCGATAAAAGAAAGTCAACAGCAGAGTGCGAATATGAGAGCCGTCGACATCCGCATCAGTCATTAAAATGATGTGATGATAGCGTAGCTTACTGATATTGAATTCTTCTCTGCCGATTCCACATCCCAGAGCAGTAATCAATGTCCCAACCTCAGCCGAAGCCAGCATTTTATCAAAACGGGCTTTTTCAACATTCAGGATCTTGCCCTTTAATGGCAGCACTGCCTGGGTTTTGCGATCCCGCCCCTGTTTGGCAGACCCCCCTGCGGAATCTCCTTCCACCAGAAACAGTTCAGACAGCGCCGGATCTCGTTCCTGGCAATCGGCTAGCTTGCCGGGCAAACCAGCGATATCCAAAGCGCCTTTGCGGCGAGTCATTTCGCGGGCTCGACGCGCAGCTTCTCGGGCTCTTGCTGCATCGACTATTTTTGCGGTAATCGCTTTGGCTTCGGCCGGTTTCTCCAACAAAAACTCCTGCAGTTTTTCAGCCAACAATGCTTCAACCACACCTTTAACTTCCGATGAAACCAGCTTGTCTTTGGTTTGCGATGAAAACTTGGGATCCGGCACCTTGACCGATAAAACTGCGGTCAACCCTTCCCGTGCATCATCACCACCAATTCCGACCTTGGCTTTTTTTGCAGAACCTTCTTTTTCAATATATTGATTCAATGTTCGGGTTAGCGCCGCGCGTAACCCTGCAAGATGGGTTCCGCCGTCCTTTTGCGGAATATTATTAGTGAAACAAAAGATGTTTTCCTGATACGAGTCGTTCCATTGCAACGCCACTTCAACACTGACTTTTTCGCGTTGTTGCTCAAAGTAAAAAACCGTCGGATGTAACGGTGTTTTATTCCGATTAAGGTGCTGAACAAAAGCCTGAATTCCACCTTTGTATTCAAATACGTCTTTTTTGCCGGTTCCCTCGTCTTCCAGCTCTATACGCGCGCCAGAATTTAGAAAAGACAGTTCGCGAAGTCTTTTTGCCAGAATATCGTAGTGAAATTCGATATTGGTGAAATATTTATTGCTGGGATAGAACGTTATTTCAGTGCCGGATCGTTTGGTCTCGCCCACCGCCTTGAGAGGAGCAATCGGTACGCTATCCTGGTAGTTCTGTCGGTAAACTTCACCGTCACGATAAATAGTCAGTTTCAGCCACTCTGACAAAGCGTTCACTACTGAAACGCCGACGCCATGCAACCCCCCTGAAACCTTGTAAGAGTTATCATCAAATTTACCGCCGGCATGCAACACCGTCATAATCACTTCAGCCGCTGATCGGCCTTCTTCGGTATGGATATCAACTGGAATGCCGCGACCATTATCGGTAATCGTGACGGACTGATCACTGTGGATAATCACTGAAATATTATCAGCATAACCAGCCAGAACTTCATCAATGGAATTATCGACGACTTCAAAAACCATATGGTGCAGGCCGGTACCATCGTCCGTATCGCCTATATACATGCCTGGGCGTTTACGAACAGCATCGAGACCTTTTAAAACTTTAATGTTGGTGGAGTCGTAACTGCTTTTTTTGACCATATCATTCCCAATATCGAGGTTTCGTCGAAGCGACGGATTATAGCACCTCGCGGATTTTCCCATGTTCCACGTGGAACAGCTTATGTTGAACCCAGTTGTCCAGTTGAATGTTTTCTTTTTGGACGCAGGTAATAAAAGTCTGCACCGACATTTCTCTGAGCAAATCCAGTAAACTTCCCCTGTGGTGGTCATCCAGTTCCGCGGCCAGATCATCCAACAACAAAACACATCTCTTACCGGTTTGCTCGGTAAACAAAACAACTTGTGATAACAGTAACGAAAAAACCAGCATTTTCTGCTGGCCTCTGGATATATGCTTATCGGCCTCTTGACCATCGACCCTAAAAATCAAATCAGCCCGATGGGGCCCAGAACAGGTAAAACCTCTCCGTCGGTCTCTATCCTGATGGTCTTCAAGATACTTCGATAATGCCTGACTCACATCCCAGCCTGGTAAATATTCAATATCAACCTGTTTTGCTGAGGAAATGCTCTGTGTAAACGCGGGCAATATCATGTTCAAATTATCAATATACCGCTGCCGATATTTTTGAATCGCCTCGGCGGCATCGCTAATAATGTTGTCCCAAGTGCTAACCACTTTCCAAGGACTGTTTAGGCGTATCGCTGCATTACGCTGGCGGACAGACTTTTCGTACCGCCTCCATTGCTCCAGGAACCCTTGTTCCACGTGGAACACCCCCCAATCCAGGAACCGTCTTCTTTGCTTCGGACCACCACTTATCAGCAAGTGACTGTCGGGGTGGATGGTCTGGATGGGCAGCCTGATAGCCAGCTCAGAGGCTTTTTGAATTTTTTTACCATCCGCTTTTAGCGTTAATTCGCCATTGGCTCTTTCCAGCCCGACGGGTATTTCCCTGCCCCCTTCGTCTATGATCGCCGTTATTCTTAGATTTTCCTGTTGATAGCGTATCAACTCCGCCATTTTTGCGCTTCGAAATGAGCGCAGTGTTGACAGAAATCCGATGGCCTCAAGAGTGCTTGTTTTCCCGGCAGCATTATCACCAAACAGCAAATTCAGGCCATTGCTCGGCTCAATTGTTTCTTCAACAAAATTGCGAAAATTTTCTATTTTTAGCCGCTTTATCAGCATGCGGACTCTTGCGGCACCACATCCAGACTAGAGACGCATTGGCATAATGACATACTTACTTTGTTCGACCTTCTGATCCCTTATTAAACAACTGCTATTAGCGTCCGTTACGATGATTTGGACCTTATCTGAATCAATGGCATTAAGTGCATCAAGCAAATAGTTAACATTGAAGGCGACTTCCATTTCCTCCCCGTCATATTCGACTTCCACTTCTTCTTCCGCTTCTTCTTTGTCCGGGTTCTGAGTTTGGATTTTTAGCATATTGTCGCTCAATACCAGCCTGACCCCTCGGTACTTTTCATTCGACAATATTGAAGTTCTAGTTAAAGATTGCCTTAGACCCAACCGATCAGTTGTAACCGCTGTTCCAGCGCTAGCCGGCATAACTCTTTCATAATCAGGAAAACGACCATCTATTAACTTTGAGGTATAACGTAGACCACTAAATTCAACGCAAATATGATTACTTCCGAATGATACTTTTGCTTCCTCTTCGCTGTCTTCCAGCAGTCTTTGAAGTTCCAAAACCCCTTTTCTTGGAACAATAACCTGTTTACCGTCAACCAATCCTGGCACTGAATCAGAATCTGTCATCGCTAATCTGTGCCCGTCTGTCGCAATCGCTCGAAGTGTATCTCCCCGTATTTCCAGTAGCATCCCGTTTAGATAATAGCGAACATCCTGTTGAGCCATTGCAAATGCTGTACGCTCAATCAAATTCTTTAAAACATTTTGTTTAACCGTAAAGGTGATGTCCGCAGAAATTTCTTCCAGTGATGGAAAATCATTGGCTGGTAAACTGGCTAACACGAAGCGACTTCGACCTGAGATCAAGGTAACTCGATCTTCCTTCACTGTGACATTGATTTCTGAGCCATCCTGTAAATTTTTACAAATATCAAATAACTTTCTTGCAGGTATTGTTACTCGCAATGAATCTCGAATAGCAATATCCGTTCTAGCCACTAACTCTATTTCCAAGTCCGTGCCTGTTATCTGCAAAAAACCTTCATTTTGTTCCAACAGGATATTCGCCAATATCGGCATTGTTTGACGTTTTTCTACAGCACCGGTAACTTTTTGAAGTGGTGTTAGAATTTGTTCACGTGTAAAACTGAGTTTCATGGTTATTCTCTGCAGTTTTTAATTAATTAGTATTTGTATTTCAATTATTGTTATTAAGCGGCACTTAATTTGTTGATAACTTTAATTTTTCTTTTTAATTCAATCACTTAAAGAATATTTTAGGTTGTACAACATCTTCGCAGGTAGCTCAGGATATTGTGCACAAAATGTGGATAAGTTTTACCAGATTTTTGTCGCCTTGTTTATACATAAGTTATCCACAGGCTACGAACTGAGGATTCTCTGAAGATTATTGTAATCTTCAGAGACCTTGATATCAGCCTCTCTGAGTTCATTTACCTTTCGGCAAGCATGTAAAGCCGTTGTGTGATCACGCCCCCCAAAAGCGTCCCCTATTTCAGGCAAGCTATGGTTAGTCAGTTCCTTGGCCAGAGCCATCGCGATTTGCCGGGGTCGAGTAACAGAGCGGCTGCGCCGTGTTGACAACAAATCAGCTACCCGTATTTTGTAATAGTCGGCAACGGTTTTTTGAATATTTTCGATAGTGACCAATTTATCGTGCAAGGCCAGCAAATCTCTGAGTGCTTCACGGGCAAAATCAAGAGTAATGGGATGGCCGGTAAAGTGGGAATTTGCAATAACCCTTCGCATGGCACCTTCCAGCTCCCGGACATTGGATCGGATCCGCTTGGCTATAAAAAAAGCCACTTCACTCGGTAATGAGACTCCAGCCTGCTCGGCTTTACTTTGCAGGATTGCGACGCGGGTTTCGAGTTCTGGCGGTTCGATGGCTACGGTCAAGCCCCAACCAAAACGGGATTTTAGCCTTTCCTCCAGACCGTTTATTTCTTTTGGAAATCGATCGCAGGTCAGAATAACCTGTTGTTGACCTTCCAATAGCGCATTGAAGGTATGGAAAAATTCTTCCTGAGATCTTTCCTTGCCGGCAAAAAACTGGATGTCGTCAATCAGCAGTCCGTCGACTGAACGATAAAGTCGCTTGAATTCGTTGATCGCGTTATGTTGCAGCGCTCTTACCATGTCGCCGACAAATTTTTCCGAATGTAGATAAACAATCCGGGCATTGGGTTTTTTATCCAGCATAGCATTGCCGATAGCATGCATTAGATGTGTTTTGCCCAGGCCTACTCCACCGTAGATAAAAAGCGGGTTATAAGCCAGTCCGATATTTTCAGAGACTTGCATGGAGGCGGCTCGTGCGAGCTGGTTGGATTTACCCTCTACATAATTCTTGAAGGTGAAATTGGGATTTAAGTTATTGCTGATTTTCGGCAAGTTGGCTTCAACATCGGCTTCCATTAAATTTGAAACCGGGATTTTCTGTTGCTGCTGGGCGCTGAAAGAGTGACTGCCAACTTCAATCATGACTTCCTGTGCGTCAACATCCTGCAATTGCTTAAGCACTTGATTGATTCTTTCGAAAAGGTGTTTTCTGACCCAGTCCAAAACATACTCATTAGGCGCCAACAACTTAAGAGTACCGTTTTCGACTCTCGCTTGTAGTGGTCTTATCCAGGTATTGAGTTGCTGCTCGGAAAGCTCGGTTTCCAATTTCTCGAGACAGCGAGACCATAGGGTCGCGGACAAAGCTTCACTCCCTTTCAATTCTTCGGGGTTCTGGGTTCACGGAGAAGGTCGTTAGTCTAAACCTGATATTAGGACGAATCCACTGTAATATTTTTAAGCTAACCACTTTAATAATGGCTATGCTGTTTACGGATATCGGTTAATGCGGTTGACAATGTACGGCGGGTCAAGTATTTTCCGCCGTCCTTCTACGCCCGATATGGGCGGTTTAACATTTGGCAGCGGCGTGAGCAGCAAGGTTTTTATATGAAAAGAACTTTTCAACCCAGTACCCTGAAAAGAGCCCGTACACACGGCTTTCGGGCCCGTATGAAAACACGTGGTGGCAGAGCCGTTCTAAGTGCTCGTCGTGCGAAGGGTCGTGCTCGCCTTTGTGCTTAAAGATTTCATCCGAGTCGGGGCATTTACTGCGTTATTGTGAACGCTGGTTTCCCCAGATCGCTTCGGCTAACAGATTCTCACGAGTACAATTCTGTATTTTCTGAGGCCCGGCGCCTCGTAACACCCGGTCTGGTTCTTCTTTTCAGGGAAAATGGCTTAAACTACGACCGCTTGGGTCTGGCCATTTCGAAGAAGCATATCAAACAGGCGGTGCTGCGTAATTTGGCCAAGCGACTCGCCAGGGAACAATTTCGACTCAGCCAGAACCGGTTTTCGGGTGTTGATATTGTTATTTTGTCACGCGCCAGTCTATGCAAATTTGATCGCCAGCAAATAGGCCAACAACTTATATCGTTATGGGAAAAGTTACAGAGTCACCGCGAAAAGTAGCGATAGCTCTTGTTCGCCTGTACCAATACGCGATCAGTCCTTTTCTGGCTTCCTGTTGTCGTTTCGAACCAAGCTGTTCTGAGTATTCTGTTAGAGCTCTGGAGCAATATGGTATTTTCCACGGCAGCTGGCTGGCGATAAAACGACTTTTAAAATGCCATCCGCTGCACCCTGGTGGTTATGATCCGCTGCCAGAAAAATATTCAACGATTAATAAGGTTCGCAATTAATGATTGACTCACGTTTGTTTGGTTACATCACTCTGGCTTTTATCTCGATACTGATTTATCAGGCGTGGCAGCAGGATTACGGCGTAAAAGTGCCACAAGCCGAGGATGCTGTCTCTGAAGAAGCACTCGTGCAGGATGTGCCGAAAGCCGATTTTTCCTCGACTCTGGAAAATGCGTCTGCACCACCATCAACGGGTGTTGCCGACAGTTTATCGCCTGGTGATCTATCCGTTTCTGCAGATCTTATTTCAGTAGAGACTGATGTTTTACGTTTACAAATCGATCCCAAAGGTGGAACGGTCGTTAGTGCTGAATTGCTTGATTACTCCATCGATCTTGAGCACCCGGAACAGCCGGTGCATATCTTTTCGATAGACGAAGGATTTTACGTTGCTCAATCCGGATTACAGGCAAAAAATGCAATGGCGCCGGATCACTATGCTGAATATAAGACCGACCAGCAGCAATACATCCTTTCTGAAGGCGCTAATGAGTTGCGCGTACCATTTTTTTGGCAGGATGCCAGCGGCTTAAAAGTCACAAAAACGTTTATTTTAAAACGAGGTGATTACGATCTTGATGTTGTTCATCAAGTGGAAAATGGATCACAACAAATTTGGCAGGGCTTGCAGTACCGGCAGCTTCAGCATAGTTATGTCGAACAAAAAAGCAGCATGTTTTCTGGCGCTCGCTCTTTTACTGGCGGTGTAATCTATAGCCCCGATGAGCATTATGAAAAAATAGAACTTAAGGAGTTGTCTGAAAAGCCACTGAAAAGAAATATAACAAACGGCTGGATTGCAATGATTCAGCATTATTTCCTGGCGGCCTGGATACCGCAACGCGACGATGAAGAGCAATTTTATAGTCTGGGTGTTGGCTCGCCTGCCGGGGAGCGTTACGTATTGGGTTTAAAGAGCACTGTAAAAACGGTCGCTACCGGCGAATCCGCAGAATTTGTCAGCAAGCTTTACGTTGGACCAAAGATAATCAAAAAACTTGAGAAACTGGCAACCGGTCTTGAGCTTACCGTTGATTATGGATATTTGACGGTTATATCTCAGCCGTTATTCTGGCTGCTGCAAAAAGTGTATGACTTTCTGGGTAACTGGGGCTGGGCCATCATTATTGTTACCTTAATGATCAAAGCGGTTTTCTATAAATTGGCGGAGACCAGTTACCGCTCGATGGCCAATATGCGTCGAGTACAACCCAAAATGGCTGCAATTAAAGAGCGTTATGGCGATGACAAACAACGCCAAAGCAAAGCCATGATGGAGTTGTATAAAAAGGAAAAAATCAATCCATTGGGCGGTTGCCTGCCAATGGTGATTCAGATACCGGTTTTTATCGCTTTATATTGGGTTCTGCTGGAAAGTGTTGAATTGCGGCAGGCACCGTTTATGTTCTGGATACATGATTTATCGACCAAGGATCCGTATTTTGTGTTACCGGTTATTATGGGCATATCGATGTTCATTCAACAAAAGCTGAACCCTGCCCCGGTTGATCCGATTCAGGCAAAAGTATTTATGTTGTTGCCCTTTATCTTCACCGTCTTTTTTGCATTTTTTCCGGCTGGATTGGTTTTGTACTGGGTGGTTAATAATGTACTCACGATTGCACAACAGTGGTTTATCACCCGGCGAGTGCTGGCTGATAAGTAAAGCCGTTTATGCAACTCGTTAATCATGCGTGATGCATACCGATTCAGATACCATTGCTGCCATTGCCACACCACCTGGCAAAGGCGGTATTGGTATTATTCGGGTCTCCGGCCCGCAAACACCAAAGATTTGTCAGTCACTTTTTGCGGAAACACTTAAGCCCAGAGTTGCCAGCCTGCAACCGTTTTACGACGAAGACGGTGCACTATTGGATCGTGGCATCGCACTATTTTTTTCGGCGCCTCATTCATATACCGGCGAACACGTGCTTGAATTGCAGGCGCATGGCGGCCCGGTGTTACTGGAAATTTTGCTGCAACATATATTGAAATTGGGTGCGCGCCTGGCGAAACCGGGAGAGTTTACCGAGCGAGCTTTTTTAAATGAAAAAATAGACCTGACTCAAGCCGAGGCGGTTGCAGATTTGATTGAGAGTAGCAGCGCGCAGGCAATGAGAGCGGCAGCGCGCAGTTTGGATGGATTGTTTTCTCGTACTGTACAGCAACTTCAACAACAACTGATTGCATTAAGAACGTATATTGAAGCAGCGCTCGATTTTCCCGAAGAGGAAATCGATTTTTTATCCGATGATGAATTAACTCAGCGCATGCTTTCTGTTCAGCAACAGGTAACGGAAATAAATAAAACACTGCGCAGTGGGCAGCTCTTAAAAGAGGGTATGAGTGTGGTGATACTCGGCAGCCCCAACGCCGGCAAGAGCAGTTTATTAAACCGACTTTCCGGACGCGATACCGCGATCGTTACAGAAATCGCCGGCACCACACGCGATGTCTTGCGGGAACATATTCATATCGACGGTATGCCTTTGCATATTATTGATACTGCCGGCCTACGCGAGAGTGTTGATTTGATCGAGCAGGAGGGAGTCAGACGCGCCTGGCAGGAAGTTGATAAAGCAGATCACGTATTACTGGTAATTGATGACAGCAAAGGGATAACGGATGCTGATCAAAAGATTATCGATACTGTTCCAGGCAATAAACGACTCGATATTATTCATAACAAAATAGATTTAAGCGGCAGGTCTGCGAAAGTATCCCGGAAGGAGAATACAACCCATATCTGGCTTTCCTTAAAAACAGGTGAAGGTATTGATGCGTTGGTAGAGTTTTTGGAAAAATCAGTGGGGTACGAACAAACCGGTGAAAATGCTGTACTGGCCAGAAAACGGCATATCACGGCATTGCAACGCGTTAAACAAAATATTGATAATGCTGCGCAACAACTTTCGAATCGAGCAGGTGAACTGGCAGCGGAAGAACTGCGACTTGCGCAGCTGGCTCTCAGCGAGCTTACCGGCGAACATAGTTCCGAAGATTTACTCAGTGAAATATTTTCAAGTTTCTGTATAGGGAAGTAGTTTTTATTACCAGTCCAGACGCGGCTCCACTCTGGGCGACTGTGTACTGCCTTGTTCACCCGCATCCATGTAATCAATATCTTCGGGTTCAGGCAGAAGGGCCCGAGGTTTGCGTCGTACAAACCATACCGCATGGACCACGGCCGGTATATAGAACACCAGGCAGAAAAAAAGATTAACGTATAGCTGCCAATGATGGCCCGCTTTTACGAAAACAGCGACCGGCGGTAGCAACAGCGCCAGTATCGTTAGTAAGAATCTTTCCAAAGTCTGGTCCCCAGGAATTTCGATTGCGTATACGACCTGCGAAGTTTAACAGCAATTTCCTGGTTTAACAGAAGACCCAACCACCTGCCGACGGCGGGTGGTTGGACTTAAGGCTGTCAGATTTGTTTTGACTCCAGCTCAAAGGTGAATTTCTGTCTTACACCCTGCATATCGACGGCAACACCATCGACCTTCTGCGGGTTATAGCGAAAACGCTGAATCGCACGCAGAGCTGAACTTTCAAAATAGCCGTGCGGATAGGACTCGATCACCCTTGGATTGATAACCAGACCCAGCCGTGTAACCGTGTATTCAACAACGACGTAGCCCTCAATGCCGGCGGTGGCTGCGCGGGCTGGATACTCAGGAGATATCTTAACTAGTGGCATAAGACCGGGACCGGTTGACTGATCATTTGTGTCCCCGATGTCAATTGTCCGAGGCGGCAAAAAATAACCCCCGATGTTGCCTGCGATATCAATTTTCCCAGATACAACTGGTTGCGGTGGGGGCGGAGTTTCGACAGGGCCTGGTTTAACAGGTGGGGTCTTTGGCTGAGGTTGTTCAAGTGGTTGTGGTATGCGCCAAAAATCGAAAGTGTACTTTCGACTCGTTTCATCTAGATCAAGCTCTTGCTGCGTGATTAGAAGAGCCATTAGCACCAGCAGCGCCAGCGTGATAAATCCCGCACTGGCAGCCGAATACGATAAGCGTGTAATAGACATAAAAAACCTCCGTTTTGAAAATAAACGGAGGGCGATGACAACCTGAGTATAGTTGATAAATTTAGGATTGGAGCGCTTTAAACGCTAACGCAATTCGATACAATGCGCGCCATGTCTGAGAGCCTTAATAAAGCCACCCAATATGGGGTTATTGTCGTCGGCGGCGGTCATGCGGGGACCGAAGCGGCGCTGGCTGCTGCACGTTCGGGTGTCCGTACATTATTGCTCACACACAATATTGAAACCCTGGGGCAGATGAGCTGTAACCCGGCAATCGGTGGTATTGGTAAAGGCCATCTGGTTAAGGAAATCGATGCTCTGGGCGGCGCCATGGCCCATGCAGCGGATCTCGCTGGCATTCAGGTTCGGATTTTAAATGCCCGCAAGGGTCCGGCAGTACGCGCAACACGCGTTCAAGCCGACCGGTCACTTTACAAAAAAGCGATTCGAGGCATGTTGGAAAATCAGCCCAATCTAGAGATTTTTCAGCAAGCGGTGGACGATTTGATCGTCACGGGCACGGAAGTGAAGGGAGTTGTAACCCAGATGGGTTTGAAATTTTTTGCACCTTGCGTGGTATTAACGGTCGGCACTTTTCTGGGTGGCAAAATCCATATTGGTTTGCAACAACATGTCGGTGGTCGGGCGGGAGATCCGCCGTCGATTGCTTTAGCAAGTCGCTTGCGTGAATTGCCATTACGCGTAGATCGGCTGAAAACCGGTACTCCACCACGAATTGACGCACGCAGCATCGATTTTACAAATCTTCAGGAACAGCCAGGAGATTCGCCAACGCCGGTTTTTTCTTTTATGGGCTCGATAGCAGAGCACCCGCAACAGGTCAGTTGCTTTATTACGTATACCAACGAACGAACACATGAAATTATTCGCCAGGGACTGGACCAATCGCCATTGTTCACCGGCGTAATAGAGGGTGTTGGGCCACGCTATTGCCCCTCGATTGAAGATAAGATTCATCGCTTTGCGGATAAGCAAAGGCATCAAATTTTTATTGAACCCGAAGGTTTGAATAGCAACGAAATTTATCCTAATGGCATACCGACCAGTCTGGCGTTTGAAACTCAATACGATTTTGTTCATTCCATTGAGGGGTTTGAACATGCACATATTACGCGACCTGGTTATGCCATCGAGTACGATTATTTTGATCCGCGTGACCTACACGCAACACTGGAAACAAAGGTTATATCAGGGTTGTATTTTGCGGGACAAATAAATGGCACGACAGGTTACGAAGAGGCGGCAGCGCAGGGGTTATTGGCGGGCGTTAACGCAAGTCTTAAGGTTCGAGAATTAGAACCATGGACGGTGGCTCGCGACGAAGCCTATCTTGGTGTTTTGGTAGATGATTTGATAACACGCGGTACACAGGAACCGTATCGCATGTTTACCAGTCGTGCCGAGCACCGTTTGATATTGCGGGAAGACAACGCTGATCTGCGTTTAACTCAAAAAGGTCGCGAACTGGGACTGGTCGATGACCAACGCTGGAATGCATTCTGCAAAAAGCGCGATGCAATTGAAAGCGAAATGCAGCGCCTGCTGAAAACCTGGATCCGTCCGGATACAGCCGCCGCGAAAGATTTGTCGGATCGTCATGGATGCCATTTGCAAAGAGAATATAATGCAGCAGATTTAATTCGTCGCCCGGAATTAAATTATGAAATAGTCTCAGGTCTCGACGGAATGAGTGCTGTTGACTTGGACAAACAAGTAACAGAACAAGTTGAAATCCAGATTAAGTATGCCGGTTACATCGAACGGCAATTGGATGAAATCGCCAAATCCAGAAAGCAGGAAAATACGGTTATTCCGAGCAACCTGGAATTTTCCAAGGTTCGTGGCTTATCTAATGAAATCATACAGAAGCTTTCATCACACCGACCTGAAACTCTGGGGCAAGCGAGTCGTATTTCCGGAATAACACCGGCTGCTATTTCTGTTTTAAGGATTTATTTAAAAAAAAATACTGGTTTGTCTAGGGCCGGGTAAAATTTACTGTTTTTTTATGGATGTGATGGAAGCGGGTTTTTGCGGCAGCAACGCCCATTTTCTATTTATCATTTTGGTGGCTTCATCCGCGCTGACTGGTTTTGAAAACAGAAAACCCTGTGCAAAATCGCATTGAAGTTTTATAAGTACTTCCAGTTGTTCCTTTGTTTCCACGCCTTCTGCTACAACTTGCAAGCCCAGGCTATGGGCCATTGAAATTATAGCACTGGCGATCTCGGCATTTTGCCCGCCTGCGTCAATTTCAGTAATAAAAGAACGGTCAATCTTTAGCGAGTCGATCGGAAATTTATGCAAATAACTTAATGATGAATATCCTGTGCCAAAATCGTCGATTGACACTTCAACGCCAAGTTCCTTTAATTTCGTTAGCTTTTCCAAAGCGACTTCAGAATTTTCAATAATTGAGCTTTCGGTTAATTCGACTTTAAAGTTTTTCGCGTTAACATTATTTTCAAGAATGTTGAGTCGAATGTTATCTACCAGATCATTACTTTCGAATTGCTTGCCGGACAAATTCACATTCAGTGACAAATTTATATCCGGGTTATCTGTTTGCCATATAAAAAGTTGTCTAAGGGCGTTCTTAAAAACCCAATCGCCAAGCGGAATAATCAGGCCAGTTTCTTCGGCTAACGCAATAAACTGAGTGGGCGGGCATATTTCTTCTTCATTCTGATTCCAGCGTAGCAATGCTTCAAAACCGGTAGTGCAACCATCTTTTAACGAAACGAGGGGTTGGTAATATAGCTCAAACTCTTTATTTCGTATTGCGCGGTGCAAATCAGTTTCCAATTGCTGTAATTGCTGTGCACGTTTGTGCATTTGTGAATCAAATATCTCATGACAGGCCTTGCCGCTCGCTTTGGCACGATACATTGCGATATCGGCATCCCTCAATATATGGTCTGCCTGCATGTATTTCGAGTCCGCCACCGCAATACCGATACTGGCGGTTATAAATATATCGTTACCTTCTATTACAAAAACATTTGATAGTTTTTTCTGTATTCTATCTGCAATTTGTGCTGCCTGTTCTGCGGTTTGAGTATCCCCGATCAGTAAAGTAAACTCGTCACCACCGAGCCGGGCAACTGTATCACACTCTCGCATTTGCTTACGCAGCCGCCTGCCTATTTTATTTAACAATTTATCACCAACAAGATGACCGAGACTGTCATTGACGACTTTGAAGCGGTCGATGTCCAGAAATAAAACAGCGCTTTTGTATTCAGGATAGCGTTTGGTCAACGCTAAACATTGCTCAAGTCGATCCATAAATAGCGCGCGGTTGGGAAGTCCGGTAAGTTTATCGTGAAACGCTTGGTGCCGTAATTGCTCCTCCATTACTTTGCGTTCAGTAATATCAAATGCACTGGCCAGAAAGGTTGGTGCTCCATGCAGCTGTACAAGACCGACGGTTATAAATAACCATCGTTGTTCACCCTGTTTTGTAGTTAACATACATTCGCGACGAACATAACCGCCGCTATGGTGCACACCGACAGCAAGTCGTTCCTTTACTTCATTAAAGAATCCAGCGCCAAAGATATCCTTGACTGATTTTTGAAGTAATTCCTGCTCGGTGTAATCGGACAAATACTCCATCGCAGGGTTGGCATAAAGTATTTTTTTTCTAAATGCGAAAATCGCGCTGTTTGATGATTCAGACAAAATTCGAAATCGTTCCTCACTTTCCAGCAGCGCTTGCTGGGCTTTTTGCTTGGCATTCGTTTCGTATACAAGGGAAACCATATCAGCCATCGATACTGCGAATTGTTGTTCATCCGGTGTCCACTTTCTGGGATTGCCCGTGTGTTCATGGCAGATAACGCCGATATAATGCCCGCCGGATCGTATCGGAGCGGCTAGTATCGACGTGATACCATTTGGAACCAGATAATCATTTAAAAATTCTGATGTTACGGGATCCGTTTGCGCACTGTGTGCCGCAATAATTCTCCCTGTTGCAAGAGCCTTAAAATATGCCGGATGGTCTTTAACAAACACTTGCTGATCACTATTATGTTGAGACGCGCTCCGCTCGTAAAGGGATAAACATTTTATATACGTATGCTTTTCATCATAAAGCCAGATGGCGACCCTTTCGACATTAAGTGTTTTGGCGGCTGTTTCAGCAATTTCCCGAAAGGCATTTTCTATCTCGCCGGCATAAACAGCGGGATTGATGGCGATATCAAATAAAGTCTGGTTCTGCAATTCGAGACGTTTATTTGTTAGCGCGATATTTTCTTCGGCCTTTTTGCGACTGGTAATATCCTGCAAGATAAGCAGTAATTGATCTTCAGGTAGAGGCAAAAGCCTAACTTCGTAATATAGCTCCTCCTTTTCATTACGCACTGCTACTTCGACGCCAAGGCGTTCTTGCCCCTGCTGTAATTTAAGTTCGGTTTGTTTAATGGCCTTATAAATTTCATCCGGCAACAATTTTTCCAACTGAGACCCGACGCTGGTCCATCGAGGTATGCCGAGCCTGTTATCCACACCACCTTTAAAATCGATAACGATGCCTCTTTTGTCAACACGAAACATCAGATCCGGCATAACGTTAAAAATTTCACGCAAGTCTGAGTTTGCTTGCATCAACTCCTGGGAACTAATCTCCAGACAGCGTTGCAGCATTTTATAATCCAGTTCAGATTTCCAATAAGTATCGCTTATTGCTTTCAGGAGATTTTTGTCTACGTTCGGTAAGGGGTCTTGACCTTTAAAAAACTGATCAAGTTGAGCCTGAAGTGAATGGTGCAAAGTTTTTTGTGACATCAGGTATTATCCTGAAATGAATATAAATTTTTTAAATAGTGTTTCTATAAAAAGCATTACTCACATTAGTTTAGGTTAAAGGAACAGAAAAACTAACTTTTTGACAGAAGGGCAGAGACGAAAACAAGCACCGTAATCCACCGCTTGTCACGCGCATACGCCACAGCACTATTAGCCTCTGTTCACGCAAATTCTTTAACGTGAAAGCCAACTATCGTTGCTATGGTAGAATTTCAAGCCTATTCAAAGTACAGGGCTGGGTAATGCTGCCTCGACAAATGCTGGAATCGTCTCTTAACCGGAGCGGACAATCATATACTCCCAGGCAGCTGGACCAGTTGCTGACATTTGTCAGATTACTGGAAAAATGGAGCAAGACATTCAATCTGATCGGCAAGCAGAATCAGGAAAGAATTGTCAGTCATCATGTACTCGATAGTCTTTCAGCAATGCCATATCTACGCGGGAACAGGATGCTGGACGTTGGCTCAGGAGCAGGTCTGCCGGGCATTCCCCTTGCTGTGGTGCGGCCCGACGTGCATTTTGTATTACTGGACAGCAACGGGAAAAAGACCCGCTTTATGCAGCAAGTCATCGTGGAGCTTTGTTTGTCGGATCGGGTTGAAGTTATCAAATCACGCATTGAGGAGTACCACCCGGGGCACGCGTTTGATACAGTTATCAGCCGGGCGTTCGCCAGCCTGGGGGATTTCGTCAAATCCAGTTTGCACCTGTGTGACCAGCACTCAATCTTGTTGGCCATGAAGGGCCGTCGGCCTGATAGCGAGCTCAAAACGCTGTCAACTGACGTTAAGGTGATTGAAGTGGCCGCCGTTTCGGTTCCCGACGTTAAGGCCGAGCGGCATATTGTCTGTTTACAGAAAGCTTCTGACTAAAAAATGACCAAGATTCTCGTAGTTGCAAATCAAAAAGGGGGGGTGGGCAAAACCACCACCAGTATTAACCTGGCTGCGTCACTGGCGGTTACAAACCACAGCGTGTTGCTGGTCGATATTGACCCGCAAGGCAACGCCACCATGGGATGTGGCGTTGATAAAGCGGCTTTGGAAATCAGCACTTGCGAAGTTTTGCTACAGGAAGCACAAATCGATGATGCCATTCTGGCGCTGGAGCAATATGGTTTTGAAATATTGCCATCGAACGGTGATTTGACGGCTGCTGAAGTTGCCCTGATGAATGAAATTGCCCGTGAACAGCGGCTCAAATTTGCACTCGACAAAATCAAACACCGTTATGAGTACATCATTATCGATTGCCCGCCCGCTCTGAATATGTTGACACTCAATGCTTTGGTAGCGGGGACGGGAGTGCTCATTCCCATGCAATGTGAGTACTACGCCCTGGAGGGCCTGACCGCATTACTGCAAACCATTGAAAACGTGAAGAAAACGGTTAATCCGGGGCTGAAAGTTGAAGGCCTGCTGCGCACCATGTTTGATCCCCGAAACAATCTGGCGCTGGATGTCTCGGAGCAGCTTAAAGGGCATTTTCCAGACCGTCTTTATCGCACAATCATCCCGCGTAATGTACGTCTGGCCGAGGCACCCAGCCATGGCCTACCTGTCATGCAATACGACAAGACCTCAACCGGCGCGTTGGCGTATCTGGCGCTGGCGGGCGAAATTCTGCGCAAAGAAGCCAAACTTCGCGCCAATCCCACCGCGGCATAATGTGAGAGGAGTTTAGAATCGTGGCGACAAAACGCAGAGGCCTGGGTCGTGGTCTGGAAGCCCTTATTGGCGCACCGGAAGGTGCACTGCAAAGACTGGAGAATGCTTCGAGCGAACAATTACGTAAGCTACCTATAGAAAGCATCAATCGTGGCTCGTTTCAACCGCGCACCCATTTTGAGCCGGAAGCGCTTGAAGAACTCGCTGCTTCTATTAGAACTCAGGGCGTATTGCAGCCAATTGTTGTGCGCACAATGGGTGATGAATACGAATTAATTGCCGGCGAACGCCGCTGGCGCGCGGCGCAGCTGGCAGGCCTGCAGGAAATACCGGCGGTGGTGCGTGATCTGGATGATACCGCTGCCGCAGCGATTGCTTTGATTGAAAATATTCAGCGTGAAAACCTGAATGCGCTGGAACTGGCCAACGGATTACAAAGGCTGATTAACGAATTTGGTTTAACGCACCAACAAGTGGCAGAAGCAGTTGGCCGCTCCCGTGCCAGCGTTACTAACTTATTGCGCTTGCTTGAATTAGCTGAGGAAGTAAAGGGATTTTTAGATCGTGGCGAGCTGGAAATGGGCCATGCTCGGGCATTGCTGTCATTAAAGCCGGCTCAGCAGATTCAAATTGCGCGTCGTATCGCGCAGCAAGGATTATCGGTTCGTGAAGCAGAAGCTTTGGCCCGCAAAGCGCTGTCACCAACGGAAACCAGGTCAGCGAGCAGTAAACAACAAGACCCCAATGTCAATCGACTGGAACAGGAGCTGGCCGAAAAACTGGGTGCCAAAGTTCAAATCCAGCATAGCAGCAAGGGCCAGGGTAAACTCGTGATTCATTATAAAAGCTGCGATGAACTGGAGGGCATGCTACGCCGTTTTCGTTAGCGTTAATCCCTTTATACTCCGTAATTGCCGCAGTTTCGTTGACCCGTCAAATTCTGGCCTTATATAATGCGCCCGCCGTTAGCATATCGAAAGTGGGTTGCTGAGAAACTGACAATCGAAGTGCCACCATATGGCTGTGCTAATGAACAAACGAGCAAGAACAGTTCTTAAACTATTGGCAGTGCAGGCCGCTGTCATCGCTGCAGTAACGACCATCTTTTTTGTTCTGGGCGGCTTGTTGGCCGCGTTCTCGGCGGGTATAGGCGGTGTGATCGGTTTGAGTGCAACCGCCCTGTCGTGTATGCACATTTTGTTTGGCCGAATGCAGTGGTTGCCGCAGTTTTTTTTAAAACAGTTATTTCACGCGGAAGCACTGAAAATGGTCTTGATAGCGATTATGGCGGTAGTTGCCATGCGGTATCTGGAGATTCCAGCGTTACCAATGATGCTAACGCTCGTAGCAGTATTGTTGGCCAACTGGCCATTACTGTTGTTTGATACCTAAACTGGAAGTAATCGACTGAATCAAATCTATGTCTAGCGAACACGGACAAACCACCGGCGAATATATCCAGCATCATTTAACCAATCTTACCTATGGTCAGCATGCTGATGGTAGCTGGGGAATTGCCCATAGCGCAGAAGAAGTAAAAGAAATGGGCTTCGCGGCGATTAATCTCGATACTATGGGCTGGTCTATTGTATTAGGCGCTTTATTTATCATTCTCTTTCGTCTCGCTGCCAGAAAGGCAACCAGTGGTGTTCCAGGCGGGTTGCAAAACTTTGTTGAGTACATGGTGGAGGTCATCGATAATATAGTTAAAGAAAGCTTTCATGGTAAGAATGATTTAATCGCGCCACTTGCTTTAACTATTTTTGTCTGGATTTTCCTGATGAATGCGATGGATCTGGTGCCGGTAGACTTTATACCCAGGTTTTTTGCACTCTTCGGTGTTCCCTATATGAAGGTTGTACCGAGCACCGATCCCAATATCACTTTTGGCTTGTCGATATCTGTTTTATGTCTGATGATATTTTACAGCATAAAGGTCAAAGGTTTTGGTGGATTTACGGGAGAACTCCTGTTTCAACCATTTGGTAAAAATATTTTTCTTATTCCAGCAAACCTCTTTCTTGAAACGATGGGTCTTGTCGTTAAGCCTATTTCGCTGGCTCTTCGTTTATATGGGAATATGCTCGCGGGCGAACTCGTTTTTATAATAATCGCCGCAATGTTGCCTTTGTGGATACAGTGGCTGCCTTATTTTGCGTGGGCACTCTTACATTTGTTAATTATTACGATTCAGGCATTTGTTTTTATGATGTTAACAATCGTGTACCTGAGCATGGCACACGAGAGCCATTAAACATTAAAGGAACAAATTTTATTTATCACGTTATTGTTAGGAGACGATGATGGAAATTGAAGGTATTAGAATTCTTGCTGCTGCTATTATGCTGAGTTGCGCCGGTGTCAGTACAGCAATCGGTTTTGCTATGCTGGGCGGTAAATTTCTGGAGGGCGCGGCGCGTCAGCCTGAAATGGTGCCGGTATTACAGACTAAACTTTTTATTATTGCCGGTCTGCTCGACGCGTTTTCGGCAATCGCCGCCGTTATGGGTCTTCTTCTGATTTTCACCTGATTAATGAATCAGATTAACTCGGTCGTTAACGTTATAACGAGGTAGGAAGGTGAATCCCAACGCAACCCTTATAGGGCAGATGATCGCGTTTGCGATCTTCGTTGCCTTTTGTGTGAAGTTCGTATGGCCGCCGATAATTAATGCGCTTCGTGAGCGTCAGGCTAATATTGCCGATGGTTTGGCGGCAGCTGAGCGTGGTCGTAGAGAACATGAACTGTCGGAAGAACGCGCAAAAGAAGTGTTAAAAGAAGCTAAGGTTGAAGCCTCCAAGATTTTGTCATTAGCACAAAATCAGGGTGACCGGCTGATAGAAGAAGCCAAAGAAACTGCAATGATTGAACATAATCGTATTGTTCAATCTGGTCATACTGAAGTTCAACAGGAATTGAACCAGGCAAAACAGGCTTTGCGTGAACAGGTGGCCAGCATCTCGTTGGCTGCTGCAGAACGAATCCTTGAGCGCGAAGTCGATGTTAAAGCGCATTCAGACGTGCTGGATGATTTGGCGGCGCAAATTTAATTTTGTGGAATTGTAAATGAGCCGGATTATTACCATCGCAAGGCCATACGCAAACGCGGCGTTTGAATATGCTCGTGATGAAGGTGTGTTGGCAAATTGGGCGGAGCAGCTTGAGTTTCTGGCGTTGGTAGTTAAAGACCCGCAAATGAGCTGTTTGTTGGATGATTCCCGATTAACGCGCAAGCAACGCGCAGACTTGTTACTTAAAGTATGCGGCGACAAGCTGGATAAAGGAGCCGTTAATCTGGTCAATCTGTTGGCGGATAATGGACGCTTACAAATTCTGCCAGATATCTTTTCTGAGTTTGAATTGTTACGCGCCGATCACGAGGGAAAGATTGAAGCGGTTGTGAGTTCAGCAAAAGAAATTCCGGCCTTACAGCAGAAGAAGATTATTCAATCGCTGGAAAAGCGATTGCAGAAAAAAGTTACTTTGAAGTGTGAAATTGATCCAACATTAATCGGTGGTGCAGTAATTAAAGCCGGTGACCTGGTCATCGACGGCACCCTAAAAACACGATTGTCTAAAATGAACGCCGCTCTGCTGCGTCAATAGCAATCAAGCTGAAATTGAGATTATCGGGTACGAGGAATTATAAACATGCAATTAAACCCATCGGAAATTAGCCAGCTGATTAAGGAGCGCATCGCCGGCTTTGAACATAAAGTTGAGGCGAGTTCCGAAGGTACCATCGTCAGTGTCGCAGACGGCATTATTCGTGTGCATGGACTGGCAGATGCCATGCAAGGGGAAATGCTTGAACTGCCTGGAGACACTTTTGCGGTAACGCTCAATCTTGAACGAGATTCAGTTGGTGCTGTGGTCCTGGGAGAGTACGTTCATTTGTCTGAAGGCGATAAGGTACGTTGTACCAACCGAATTTTGGAAGTGCCGGTAGGCGAGGCCTTAATGGGCCGTGTTGTTAATGCCCTGGGTGAACCAATTGATGGTAAAGGCCCGGTTCAAACCACTGAAACCCAGCCCATCGAAAAGATTGCGCCAGGCGTGATTGAACGACAATCGGTTTCACAGCCCGTGCAAACCGGTTTGAAATCTCTTGATGCCATGATTCCGCTGGGTCGTGGCCAGCGCGAGTTAATTATTGGCGACCGCCAAACGGGTAAAACAGCCGTTGCACTGGATACCATCATCAACCAGAAAGGCTCCGGCATTAAATGTATTTATGTTGCTGTCGGACAGAAGCAGTCTTCTATCGCTAACGTTGTGCGTAAACTGGAAGAGCACGGCGCATTGGAGCACACCATTATTGTCGCGGCATCAGCCTCAGAATCAGCCGTTATGCAATATATCTCGGTTTATTCCGGTTGCACCATGGGTGAATATTTCCGTGATCGCGGTGAAGACGCGCTGATTATTTATGATGATTTGTCAAAACAGGCGGTCGCTTACCGTCAGGTTTCTTTATTGCTGCGTCGGCCACCGGGTCGCGAAGCGTTTCCCGGTGATGTGTTTTATTTGCATTCACGTTTATTGGAACGTGCTGCGCGTATCAATGCAGCTGAAGTTGAACGCATCACGGGCGGCAAGGTTAAAGGTAAAACGGGTTCGTTAACTGCATTGCCGGTCATCGAAACCCAGGCGGGCGACGTTTCCGCTTTTGTTCCGACCAACGTTATCTCCATTACGGATGGACAGATTTTCCTGGAAACAGATTTATTCAATTCGGGTTTCAGGCCTGCGATTAACGCCGGACTATCCGTATCGCGCGTTGGCGGTGCTGCACAAACAAAATTGATTAAAAAACTGGGTGGCGGTGTTCGTCTCGCGTTGGCGCAATATCGCGAACTGGAAGCGTTTTCGCAGTTTGCGTCTGATCTGGATGAAGCCACGCGTAAGCAGTTGGAGCGTGGTCAACGTGTTATGGAGTTGATGAAACAACCACAATATTCTCCATTAACGGTTGCCGACATGGCTATTTCTTTGTTGGCGGTTGATAAAGGCTACCTTGATGATCTTGAATTGAAAAATATCGGTGTCTTTGAACATGGGTTGCATCAGCATTTTCACTCAACTGCTTCCGAGCTGCGCAACAACATCAATGCTTCGGGTGACTATAGCGATGAAATCATAGCGGGTCTTACAGGCGTGATTGAAGACTACAAAACCAAAGTGGCTTTTTAGGAAACTGAAACGTTATGGCAGCCGGCAAAGAGATACGCAACAAAATCCAGAGCGTTAAGAATACGCAAAAGATTACCAAGGCTATGGAAATGGTAGCCGCAAGTAAAATGCGTAAGGCGCAGGATCGCATGCGCGCGTCTCGGCCATACACAAATAAAATTCACGAAATTGTTGGTCATATGGCCTATGCGCATACAGAGTATAAGCATCCATTTCTGAATGCGCGCGTCAAAAAGCGAGTTGGCTATATTGTCGTTTCTTCCGACAAAGGCTTGTGTGGTGGTTTAAATGTTAATCTGTTTAAACTGGCCGTGTCGGATATGAAAAAGAACATGGATCAGAACGTCGGAATCGACCTGGCTTTGTGCGGGCGCAAGGCAGTTTCTTTTTTTAAACGTATCGGCGGTAATGTTCTTGCTAACGTTAATCACCTTGGCGATGAACCGAAGCTGGAAGAGCTTATTGGTGTTCTAAAAGTCATGATAGATGCATACAACACCGATCAGATTGATCGTTTGTACATCGTTCAGAATAGTTTCGTAAACACCATGACGCAGAAACCGGAAATTATTCAGTTACTGCCTGTTGCGCGTGGTGAAGACATGAGCCTGAATTATCACTGGGACTATATCTACGAACCGGATTCAAAAGGGCTTATCGATGCAACGTTGCAGCGTTATCTTGAATCTTTGTTGTATCAGGCTGTGGTGGAAAATATTTCCTGCGAAATGGCTGCACGCATGGTTGCGATGAAAAGCGCAACAGACAATGCAACTGAAGTGATTAATCGCCTGCAGTTAGCCTATAACAAAGAGCGCCAGGCTTCCATTACACAGGAATTGTCAGAAATTGTTGCTGGTGCGGCGGCGGTATAAGTATTTGACTGATGAATAATTCAGAATCGAATTTCGAATAGATGAACTTGAGGATTAAATGATGAGTACCGGTACGATCGTTCAAATCATTGGTGCTGTTGTCGATGTGGAATTTGCGCGCGATGCGGTGCCCAAGATCTACGACGCGCTGAAAGTCGATGGTGACAAACTGACTCTGGAAGTAGAGGCTCAAATGGGTGATGGTGTCGTACGTTGCATCGCTATGGGCACAACCGACGGTTTGCGTCGTGGTTTGAGTGTGAAGAATACCGGCGCGCCGATTTCGGTACCGGTAGGTGCGGGTACTTTAGGCCGCATAATGAATGTATTAGGCGAAGAAGTTGATCATAAAGGTGATATCAAATGCGATGAGCGTTGGGCGATTCATCGTGCAGCACCGAGTTATGAAGATCAGTCGGGCGCAACAGAGCTTCTGGAAACCGGTATTAAGGTGATTGATTTATTATGCCCTTTTGCCAAGGGTGGCAAGATTGGCTTATTCGGTGGTGCCGGTGTTGGTAAAACCGTCAATATGATGGAGCTGATTAATAATATCGCCACCGAACACAGTGGTTTGTCGGTGTTTACCGGAGTTGGCGAACGGACCCGTGAAGGCAACGACTTCTACTATGAAATGCAGGAATCGAAAGTTGTCGATGCGGATGACCCGTCCAATTCAAAGGTGGCAATGGTTTATGGGCAGATGAATGAGCCACCCGGTAACCGCTTACGAGTCGCTTTAACCGGTTTAACCATTGCGGAGAAATTTCGTGACGAAGGGCGTGATGTACTGTTGTTTATCGACAATATCTATCGCTACACCCTGGCGGGAACCGAAGTATCTGCATTATTAGGTCGTATGCCCTCTGCAGTGGGTTATCAACCGACATTGGCGCAGGAAATGGGTGAGTTGCAGGAACGTATTACGTCCACCAAGTCCGGCTCCATCACCTCTATTCAGGCCGTTTATGTGCCGGCAGATGACTTGACCGACCCTTCGCCGGCAACTACTTTTGCGCACCTTGATGCAACGGTTGTTTTGTCACGACAGATCTCTGAATTGGGTATTTATCCGGCGGTGGATCCACTTGATTCAAGCAGTCGCCAGCTCGATCCGCTGGTGGTGGGTAAAGAGCATTACGAAACCGCGCGGGCCGTGCAGAATACATTACAGCGCTATAAAGAGCTGCGCGATATTATCGCTATTTTAGGCATGGATGAGCTGGCTGAGGAAGACAAGAAAATTGTCGCCCGAGCACGCAAGATTCAACGCTTCTTATCACAACCGTTCACCGTGGCGGAAGTTTTCACTAATAGCCCGGGCAAGTATGTTTCATTAAAAGACACGATTAGTGGCTTTAAGGCGATTGTAGAAGGTGAATATGATCACTTACCGGAACAGGCTTTCTATATGGTGGGTGGCATTGAGGAAGCGGTTGAACGCGCTAAATCAGTGCAATAACCGGAATTAAGATCGAACCAAGGCGGAATACAAAATGGCCTCGAACCCAACACTGCAGGTTGATATTGTTAGTGCTGAAAAACTGCTGTACTCGGGTGTGGCTGAGATGGTGGTGGCGCCTGCTGTCAATGGTCAGATTGGCATCTTGCCGCGGCATGCGCAGTTGATAACCCATCTACTGCCTGGCGAAGTGCGTGTTACCGTGCCAGACGAAGAGCAACCCATATCGATATATGTGTCCGGCGGCATATTGGAAGTACAACCTAATCATGTGACCGTCTTGTCCGATACGGCTGTAAGAGCAAAGGATCTTGATGAAGCGGCGGCATTGGAAGCCAGGAAAAAAGCCGAGGAAGCAATTTCTAACAAGCATTCTGATATCGATCTGGCGCAGGCACAGTCAATGCTGGCAGAGTCTATTGCGCAGCTCAATATGATCCGCAAGCGGAAATCCAAATAAGTCCCTATAAAACCTCCATTTTTTATGGAAGTGTCGTTTTCCCGGTAATTTGCCGCACACCGTTACCCGGTGGTCGTAGGTACGTGCACGGGGCAAATAGGCTGGGGTTATAAATTTTACAAATATACGTGCTAGCATTACTCTTTTCGGTTCATCACTAAAAGCCATCGCGGGGATCACTGTGTCGCTGAGCGTAATCATTCTTGCTGCGGGTAAAGGTACCCGCATGAAATCCGACACTCCCAAAGTGTTACATAAACTGGCCGGTAAACCACTGCTTGGACATGTCATCGATACCGCCAGAAAACTGCATCCGGAAAAAATTTGTGTCGTTTATGGGTACGGCGCTGAGCGTTTGTTGGAGGCATTCCCGGCGCAGGCTGACTTGTGCTGGGCGCTTCAGGAGCCGCAGTTAGGAACCGGACACGCAGTTAAGCAGGCCATAGAACAGATCGATGGCAGTGATATAACACTGATCTTGTATGGTGATGTGCCGTTAACGCCGCTTTTAGTGCTGGCACGCCTGTCTGAATCAGTGAATGAAAAGGCAGTGGCATTGTTGACGGCTGAAATGGACGACCCGAGCGGTTACGGACGCATCGTGCGGGATGCCGACGGGAATGCGATTGCAATAGTTGAGCATAAAGACGCCGACAAAAAGCAGCTTGCGATCCGTGAAATCAACACCGGTATTATGGCGTTACCGACCGAAAAACTGAAAAAGTGGTTGCAGCAAATCAACAATAATAATGCGCAGCAGGAATACTATTTGACGGATGTTATTGGACTGGCGGTGAAGGATGGATTTGATATTCATACCCAACACGCTTTTGCGATTGAAGATGTGACGGGTGTTAATTCAAGACAACAGCTTGCGGAGCTGGAACGATACTTGCAGAAAAGAACAGCGATTGGCTTGTATGAACACGGTGTAACAATCCGGGACCCAGACCGGTTTGATTTACGGGGTGATTTAAAGATAGGCCAGGATGTTGAAATTGATGTCAATGTTATTCTGGAAGGTAATGTCCAAATCGGTAATAACGTCAGAATTGAATCAAACTGTATCATTCGTGACAGTATTATTGGCGATAATGCACGGATTCTTAGCCACTGCGTGATTGAAAATAGCCATATAGAATCAGGTTGTATTGTCGGACCGTTTGCGCGACTGCGTCCTGATTCCGTTTTGCGGGAAAATACAAAAATCGGCAATTTTGTAGAGATTAAAAAGAGCATCATCGGTCCCGGCAGCAAAGTGAATCATCTAAGCTATGTCGGTGATGCTGAAGTCGGCAGAAGCGTTAATATTGGCGCTGGAACCATAGTCTGCAATTATGATGGTGCCAATAAACATCAAACTATTATCGAGGACGGGGTTTTCATCGGTTCCGATACACAGCTGGTCGCACCGGTAAAGATTGGTAAGAATGCCACAATTGGCGCTGGTTCAACCATCACTAAAAACGTCGCCGCCGACACTTTAGCGCTCTCCAGAACCAAACAGACAACTGTTGCCGGGTGGCAGCGCCCGGTTAAGAAAAAGTAGACAAGAACGGAAGGTAACAAAATATGTGTGGTATTGTCGGCGCTATTAGCGAACGAAATGTTGGACCTATTCTCATAGAAGGTCTGAAACGCCTTGAGTATCGCGGCTATGACTCGGCTGGCATGGTATTGATGAACAGCGGCGAGGATTTCAATCGCATTCGCACCGTTGGGAAGGTTATTGAACTGGAAAGAGAATACCAAAAGTCCGGTTTAGGCGGTGTATGCGGTATCGCTCATACACGGTGGGCAACGCACGGTAAGCCTTCGATAGTTAATGCACATCCGCATGTTTCATCTGATCGGGTCGCCCTGGTACACAATGGCATTATTGAAAACTATCAGGAATTGAGAACGCAGCTTAGTACCGAGGGGTATGAATTTTTAACAGAAACCGATACTGAAGTGATTGCTCATCTGGTAGATAAGTATCTGTCAAAAACCAAAGATTTATTAGCCGCCGTACAAAAGGCCGTGCTGGAATTGGAAGGCGCTTACGCGCTCGGCGTGGTCAGCAAATCAGAACCCAACAAAATAATTGCCTGTCGCAGGGGCAGCCCTCTGGTGATAGGGCTTGGATTTGAGGAACGGTTTCTTGCATCCGATGTACATGCCTTATTGCCCGTCACGCAACGATTTATCTTTCTTAAAGATAATGATGTCGCGGTTATTGAGCGTAATCAGATAAAAATTTTTGATCTTGATGGCAATACAGTAGAGCGCGAAGAAAGACGTTCAGAACTAAGCAGCGATGCCGCGAATAAAGGCCGCCACAAGCATTACATGCTAAAAGAAATTTATGAGCAGCCTGAAGCGATTGCCAATACTCTGGAAGGACGCGTAAGCGATTTGGGCGTATTGCCCGGTGTATTCGGTGCGGATGAAGAGAAAATTCTCTCGAGTGTTAAGAGTGTGAAAATAGTCGCCTGTGGCACCAGCTATCATGCCGGGTGCGTTGCACGTTACTGGATAGAGAAATTGGCCGATGTGCCATGCACCGTCGAAATCGCCAGCGAATTTCGTTATCGACGCGTGGTTGTGAAAGATGACGCACTATTGGTGACGATTTCGCAATCAGGTGAAACCGCTGATACACTTGCGGCATTACAGTACGCCAAAGAGCGCGGTTTTAAGTACAGCCTTGCGATTTGTAATGTTCCTGAGAGTTCGCTGGTGCGTGAATCCGATTTAGTGTTGATGACGCGCGCCGGTCCGGAAATTGGTGTTGCGTCGACCAAGGCCTTTACGACCCAACTCGTTGCCTTATTTATACTGGCACTCAAGCTAACCCATTATCAGAATCCAAATCCGGATCTTGAAGCCAGTGAAGCAGCAGCTTTACTGCATTTACCGGCTATATTAAGGGATGTATTGAAACTCGATCCGGCCATTCAGGGTCTGTCAGAAGACTTTATTGACAAGCAACATACTTTATTCCTGGCTCGTGGCACGATATTTCCTATCGCTTTGGAAGGTGCACTTAAACTCAAGGAAATTTCCTATATCCATGCTGAAGGTTACCCGTCAGGTGAGTTGAAGCATGGGCCGTTGGCATTGGTTGATGCGGATATGCCGGTAGTCACCATTGCACCGAATAACGAATTAATGGACAAGCTGAAATCCAATCTACAGGAGGTGCGCGCGCGCGGCGGACAACTCTATGTCTTTGCCGATAAAGCGTTTGCTATTGAATCCGAAGAAGGTATGAAAGTCATCGAAGTACCTTCTTGCCCCCTGGAAATGGCACCGATCATTTTTACAATACCACTGCAATTACTGGCCTATCATGTGGCAGTGTTGCGGGGGACTGACGTTGACCAACCGCGAAATCTGGCAAAATCCGTTACCGTGGAGTAGTCGCGGCTGGAAGATGCTGCAATTATGTGACATGCTTCGCAATTATTGTTGACGCAGATGCGTTGCTGGATAAGCCTGACTATCATTCGAAGATATCGATATTATGTTAAGCCAATAAATCCCTTCATTTTCTAATTTCCTGGGAGAAATAAAATGGGATACCTCAGAAATTCAGCGTTATTGTGCGCTACCATATTTTTCATTGCTGCCTCGCAGGCGCAGAATCTCCGCGATACAATATTTGCCGATGCAGATGGCATTCTCACGGCGGCACAGCAGAAAAAAGCTTTTGTGTTATCACCCGATTCCTTCAGCAAAGGCTATCGTCTTTATAAGCAAGCGGAAGACAGTTTAAAAAAAGGTCGTAATCTGGCCAGTATCCGCCGTGACCTTGATAAAGCTGTTGTCTATCTGGAAAAATCCATGGATGGCATAAAGATAGCTGAGGTCACTTTCGCGAAGACACTCAAAGCACGTGAAGATGCTCAGAAAGCCAATGCGAAAAAGTATTCAGCAGAATTATGGCAGGAAGCGGAACGCCTGTTTATTGATGCGGCGATGGAATTAGAAGGTGGTGATGTCAAAGATGCCAAGCGTGGTGGTGCCAAGGCAGAGGATGTTTATCGTAAAGCCGAACTGGATGCCATCAAGGGAAATTATCTCAATGAAACCAAAGAGACCCTGGCGCGTGCTGAAAAATCGAAAGTTTACAGATATGCACCGAAAACGCTTGAAAAAGCCAAGAGTCTTTTAGCACAAGCAGAACAGGCGCTTACTCAGAATCGTTATGATATTGACCAACCCAGAGATCTGGCTCGCCAGGCCAAATATGAAGCCGGTCATGCAATCTATTTATCTACCCGGGTTATCGCTGTCAAAGATAAGCAGATCTCGGTTGAAGATCTGATTCTCGAACACGAGCAGGCCATTATCAGTATAGCGGGGGCTGCTGATATCGTAGCGGAACTTGACGCGGGCTTTGAAAAACCGGCTAACGAAATTGTGGATTACATAAATAATCTGCAGTCCAAAACCAATCAACAGACTGTTGATATCGAGGATCTGGAAAAACAACTCGGTATGTTGTCATCCGAACGGGTTTCTTTAAAGAAACGCGAGGAGCTGCAAAAACAGGCGGAGCGTATTGAGCGTATGTTCACGCGTGACGAAGCCTATGTTTTGCGTCGCGGCAACGACATGATATTACGACTGGTGGGTATTAATTTTAATGTCGGCAGGTCGGAAATCGAGGCGCATAATTTTGCCCTGATCGCGAAGGTGCAAAAAGCAATAGCCGTTTTCCCAGAGGCGAAGCTGGTTGTTGAAGGGCACACCGATGCCTTTGGCAGCGATGCCAGCAACCTGGCGTTATCGCAAAAGCGCGCCGAATCCGTCAAACAATATCTAATTGCTAATATGAATGTTGCAGCGTCGAATATCAGCGCGGTCGGTTATGGCGAAAGCAGTCCTGTTGCCAATAATGAAACTCCGGAGGGACGGAAAAAGAATCGCCGAATTGATATTGTGATAAAACCCAGGCCCTAAAAAAACAGTAATCTGCAGAAACGCCGGCTCTAATGCCGGCGTTTTTTTGCGAGCCGGGATTTTCTCGTTAACATTCCCTATTAAATTGTTTTAATAGTGGGCCAAGTAGCTTAGAATCAGCTCCGTTGTATGCATAGGTAAGATATTTACCAATATGGCCGCAGGTTTTTTAGAAAAATCAGCACCTGATTTTTCCAAAGTGTTGTCCGTAGAGCTTATAAATTGGAAATACCAACGAAGTCTATGTCAAAGTCTCTTAAAGTCCTGTTTATCGAAGATTCCGTCGAGGATGCGAAGTTAGCGGTTGCTGAATTGGTGCGTGGTGGCTTTCAGACATATTTTGAGAGAGTCGATTCGCCTGTTGCTTTGCAGATTGCCCTGGAAAAATTCAATTGGGATCTTCTAATCTGCGATTTTTCTTTGCTGCAGATCAATGCTGAGCAGGCACTGAAATTACTTGATAACAGTAATAAAGACATTCCCTTTATCGTTTTAACTCGTAGCGTTAAGGCTGAAGACGCCGTTAATTTGATGCGACGAGGCGCTCAGGATTTTCTGAGCAAGGAAACACTGGTGCGCCTGGTTCCTGCTGTAGAAAGGGAGCTAAGAGAAGTTGCTGAACGCAGAAAGAGACGCAAAGCAGAAAAACGACTGAAAACATTATCGCTGGCTGTTGAACAAAGTCCGGTTTCGGTGGCTATAACCGATCAAAACGGAATAATCGAATACGTTAATCCAAAATTCGAAGAAATCACCAAATTTCAATTTGCAGAAGCAATCGGACGCAATCTTGATTTCACAGTGGTTAGCCATTCAACGGAAGGAATATTTAACGAGTTATGGGAAACAGTGCAGAGAGGTAAAAACTGGACTGGCGAATTCTGTAATTTAAAAAAAGACGGTGAAATATTCTGGGAGTACGCCAATATTGCACCATTGGTTGATTCTGACGGACTGATCACCAATTTTGTTGCCGTCAAGGAAGATATCACCGCTCGTCGAAACTATGAAGAGCAACTGCTTAGACAATCGCATTATGATGATTTGACCGGTCTGGCAAACCGGGTTCTTATGCTGGATCGTCTTGATATCGCTATCAAGGCTGCACACCGGAATAATGAGCAAGTCGCGCTTTTTTGTATCGATCTAGATGGTTTCAAGAATGTCAATGACACACTGGGGCATAGTGTGGGAGATGATTTGCTGCGGGAAGCGGCGACTCGTTTAGGTACGTGTATTCGAGGATGCGATACTCTGGCACGCATGGGCGGTGACGAATTCGTGGTTATTCTTCCGCAGATCAGAGACGATATTGTTGTTAGACGAATTGCCGACAGGATATTAAGTGCATTTGCCGAGGTGTTCGAAATTAATGGCAACGATCATTTTGTTACAGCAAGCATCGGTATTGTGCTGTTTCCAAACGATGGTAAAGATAATCAGGTATTGCTGCGAAACGCAGATCTTGCCATGTACAAGGCCAAGGATCTTGGACGTAATCGGTATCAATTTTTCACCGAAGAGATTAACCAAAAACTGAAAGAACGCATGTATCTTGAAACCCGATTGCGTAAAGTGATCGTGCAAGGGGAGCTGGTTTTGCATTATCAACCGATAGTCGATATGCAAAATCATTTACCGGTGGCATACGAGGCGTTGGTTAGGTGGCGGCAATGTGACGGCGAGCTGTATATGCCGGCCAGTTTTATACCGCTGGCGGAAGACGTAGGTCTTATCAGTGAGATAGGCGAATGGGTGGTATCGACCGCTTGTGCTGAAGTCTCATCACGACGTGGTCAACCGCAACTCATTCCCAGAATAGCCATCAATGTATCACCAAAGCAATTACAGGTGAAAGGCTTTGCCGCTTACATAAAACGTCAATTAATTGATAGCGGACTGCAACCCGAACAACTGGATCTTGAAATAACCGAGCGCGTATTGGTTGATGATGAACCGGAAACGCATATTAATTTAAAATTTCTTTGCGATTTTGGTGTAAGTCTGTCTATCGATGATTTTGGCACCGGCTATTCATCATTGGGTTATTTGCAAAAATATCCTTTTAGCACATTGAAAATCGATCGCGGTTTTATCAGCAGGGTCATTCACGATAAAAATTCAGCCAGACTGGTTGAGGCGATTATTTCAATGGCACACGGCCTGGGTTTAAAGGTGATCGCCGAGGGTGTTGAGACCGCGGAACAATTGTCATTTTTATTGCCGACATTTTGCGATCAGGTACAAGGTTTTTACTTCAGCCCACCATTACCGGCAGAGAGTTTGCCTTACTCAAACAAAAGTTTATTACCTGCTTGAAAGGTTGTAACCCATATCATCAATAATGATGCTGAGTGGAATCGTCTTGCTCGGCAGCGATTGAGAACAGACCGGCGGTACCATAACACACAGAACGGTTAGTAGTGTTGCTATACAAACCGCGATTGCGCGCACGGATTATTGTCCTTTTGTCTGCAGCAAGTCTATGCCCTTAAGTAAATTAAGCGCTTCAAATAATTCATAGTCGCGATTGACCAGACTTCGTTTCTTGGCTTGCTGCGATTTGGCATTCGGTTTCGTTGTTTTCTCCTGCGGATTATCCAGGTGCCCGGACAAATCGGATTCTTTGATTGGGTCAACCGGCTCGTCTTCCAGCAATTCTATTTTCGCTCGTCGCAGTTTGATATCCGGCTTGATGCCTTCGGCCTGGATGGAGCGACCCTTTGGTGTGTAGTAACGCGCAGTTGTTAACTTGATAGCGGTCCCGCTATCAAGCGGAAGTACTGTTTGTACCGAGGCTTTACCGAAAGTTGCGGTACCCATAAGGATACCGCGTACATGATCCTGAATGGCGCCGGCGACGATTTCCGATGCCGAAGCCGAACCCTCATTAACCATCACTATCAGGGGAGCGCCATTGATGATGTCTCCAGGGGTGGCGTTGTATTTCATTTCTGCATCCTCAGCGCGACCCTTGGTGTAAACAACCAGCCCTTCCTCAAGGAAAGCATCCGCCACTTCTCTTGCTGCCGATAAAACGCCGCCTGGATTGTTACGCAAATCCAGTATTAATCCTTTCAACGATTGCTTGTTTTCTTTTCTCAGTTTCTCGATCAAGTTGACCATATCGCGACCGGTGCGGGTCTGAAAAGTCGATAGACGCACGTAAGCATAATCCGGTTCCAGCAGCTCACCGCGCACACTTTTAATCCTGATAACATCGCGTTCAACGATCAATTTGAATGGGCCTTCGGATCCTTCGCGTACAATGAGTAATTCGATACTGGTACCGGGTTTGCCGCGCATTAGTTTGACGGCATCATTCAAATCCATGCCCTTAACCGGTTTATCATCAAGGCGAATCAGTAAGTCACCCGGTTTAACGCCGGCACGCTGTGCGGGGGTGTCATCAATAGGCGATACCACTTTAATAAATCCGTTTTCCATGGTGACTTCAATGCCAAGACCACCGAATTCGCCACTGGTGCTTTCCTGCAAATCTGAAAAATCATCTTTGGACAAATAGCTTGAATGAGGGTCAAGTCCGTCAAGCATGCCGCGTATAGCGCTTTCCAGTAGCAACTCGTCGCTGATTTCTTCGACATAATTGGCTTTGATCTGCGCAAAGGCATCAGTAAATCGCCGGATATCGGTATAGGGAACCGATCCAGGTTGGTTGGAATCTTTCGCAAAAATTGCACCATTGCTGGTGATGCAAAGCAGAAGCAGGGCAATGGCTGTTTTGCAATAAGGTCTGCACATATTTTAAGACTCCAAAGTTGGCTGGTACGCGTAAAGGGCGCTTATCTTACACCGGTACTGGGATGCGGATAAGACGCCTGACAGCTGAGGTGGTTCAAGACCGATGGGCCACGCACCATTTTGCCGGATCCAGGGGTTTGCCGTTATGACGGATTTCAAAATACAGGGAATCAGTCTGTTCGCCACCGCTGTTACCGACGTTGGCAATCACTTCCCCCGTTCGGACCCAATCACCGGTTTCTTTAAAAAGGGACTCGTTGTGTGCGTACAGGCTCATATAGCCGTCGCTGTGATCGATCAGCAGGATCAAGCCAAATACCGGAATCCAGTCCGCGAATGCAACCCGGCCATTTGAGATGGCATGGACCTCGCGGCCGCCGGGCGCAGCAATTTTGATACCTTGCCAACTTAAATCGCTGCCGGCTTTGGTTGCAGCAAAAAGATTGAGGTGTTTGCCCTGAACCGGCCAATTCAACAGGCCCTTTAGTTCAACAAACGGCAGACCGGACGTTTCCGGCGGGATATCGGAGAAAATGCCGGTCAGTGATGCGATCAGCTCACGGATCTGGGTTTCATCCTGTTTGAGCGTTACAACAGAGCTCTTATCGTTTTGAATCTCGGTTTTTAACTGAGTTAATACTTGTTGGCGCTTGTTGCGCGAATTTTCAATCTCCTGATATTCGCGTTGCTGTGCTTGAGTCAGATTTGCCAATTGCCTGTTCTGCTGTTCGATTTTAATCTGTGTTGCTTCGATTTCGCGCAATGTGGAACGGCTTGTTTCGATTGATTGCAGCCGGGCGCGGTTTAAATACTCAAAATATTTCAGTGTCCGTGCCAGAGCTGAAGGGTCCTGCTGGCTCAGCAGGATTTTCAGCTGTTCCTGGTTACCGATGAAATAGGCCGTACGCAATTGGGCAATTAGCTTTCTTTGATGTTTTTCCAGTTCCGAATAAAGCTTCGCTTGCTGGTTATTCAGCTTTTTGATATCGCGTTCACCATTACGCAAATTATTCCGCAAATTACGTAAGGCGCGATGCTGAGTATTAAGTTGTTTTTCGATTTCGCTTAATTGTTGTTCCAGTGTACTGCGTTGGCCGATCTTTCGTTCCAGCGCATCCTGTAAGGTAGAAATTTGATTGCGAACCGCCTGCAGCTTTTGCTGTTGAATTTCGACGCGGTCGGCATGGGACGGTACGGCCAGCACCAGTAGCAGCGCTCCCAGCAGGCTTCTTGCCCTGAGCCGGGTTAAGCTGGACAGGTCTGCTGCTCTGATATCGCTTTGAAATGCTGTTTTACGCATGGTGGCTATCATACAATACAGATGATTAAATACCCCCAGTTGCGTTGCTGAGTTGAGTTCACTAAACTCCGGCGCCTCCCGCCTAAAAAGGCGGGTTTCCCGATAACAAGACTTTTTCATCAAATGATACGGCAGGCCACATGCAGCAATTAATTGAATTTGCCGCTAACCACATGATTCTGGTTGCGGCACTGGGCGCAGCAATCGTTTTTATTATCACAACCGAAATCCGTTTACGCGGCGGGGCCAGATCAATCAGCACGCATGAAACCGTGCGGTTGATCAACGATAGGGACGCCATCCTGGTCGACGTGCGGGACAGCAATGAATATAAAACCGCCCATATCCTGAATGCCCGCAACATCCCCCTGGCCAGATTAGCAGATGACGCGAATAACCTGCTCAAGGATAAATCGAGACCGATAATTGTTTATTGCAGATCCGGCACCCGAACCAATGAAGCATGCAAAATACTGACGACCGCTGGTTACCAGAATGTCGCGCAACTTAAAAATGGTTTTTTAGCCTGGCAGGAAGCTAATCTGCCAATCGAAAAGTGATTTCTAACAGGTACCCCTATGAGTCAGGACAGCCAATCGGAAAACGAAAGCACCAACGCGCCACAATTGGTGTTACAGAAAATTTATATCAAGGATTTGTCATTTGAATCACCACGAGCGGTAGAGTTATTTACGGCACCTGCCGAACGACCTGATATCAATTTGCAGCTGAACACCCATACGGAAAAACTCAAGAATGATTTATTTGAGATCACGCTTGAACTGACCGTTACCGCAAAAGAGAAAGACAGCGAGAATGTCTATTACCTGGTTGAGCTGGGACAGGCAGGGTTGTTTTCATTAAGTGGTTTTTCGGACAAGGAACTGGCATTGACAGTGAATACCTATTGCCCAGGCATCCTGTTCCCGTATGCGCGGGAAGCAGTATCCAGCATGGTTGAACGAGGCGGTTTTCCACAGTTGCTGTTGGCACCGATTAACTTTGATGCCATTTACCAGCAGCATCTGGCAAAACTTAAACGAGCTGCGGAAAATGCTTCGTCGCAGGCCAAGCACTAGTTAAAAAAATGAGCAATCCTTTCAGGTTCGGTATATTGGGTGCGGGCGCCTGGGGCAGCGCATTAGCCAAATTACTGGTTGAAAACGGGCATTCCACCATTCTCTGGGGTCGCGTTGAGGATGGTATCGATGAAATTGCGCGTGAACGCAGTAACAGACAATTTCTTCCCGGTGTCCGGTTGCCGGAGCAGCTGGCATTTACCAAAGACACGAAATTGGCATTGTCAGCCGAAATTCCCTTGCTGGTCATCCCCAGCATTGCTTTCAAAAAAATGATTCTGGACAACGCTGATTTAATTCGGCGGCGCGGCAAACTGGTCTGGGCCACCAAAGGTCTGGAGCCGGAAAGCAGGTTGCCGTTGGACCAGGTTGCCAGACAGCTACTGGGAAAGACCGTCAAACTGGCGGTGATATCCGGACCCAATTTTGCTGCCGAGGTCGCACGGCGGGTGCCGACGGCTACAACCGTAACCTCGGATGATCCGGCGCTGGCCGAAGAAATAGCCAAAGCGCTGCATAATGACTGGTTTCGCGCCTACGTCGGCAGCGATATGACCGGCGCACAATTGGGCGGCGCACTTAAAAATGCCCTGGCGATAGCGGCCGGGATTGCCGACGGCCTGGGATTTGGCGCCAACACGCGGGCGGCGCTATTGACGCGTGGGCAAGCTGAAATCACTCGTCTGTCTATCGCGATGGGAGCCAAACCGGAAACGATGATGGGATTGGCCGGTATCGGTGATTTAATGCTGACCTGTACCGATAACCAGTCACGAAACCGTCGTTTGGGGTTGCTATTGGCTGAGGGGCTGGATCTGGACAGTGCACAGAAAAAGATCGGGCAGGTTGTGGAAGGCGTCAAAACGGCACAAGTCGCACACAACCTGGCGCGCGATTTCAATATTGAAATGCCCATCAATGATCAGGTTTACCGTGTTCTGTTTATGGGCGTTGCACCGGCTGAGGCGGTGCACGAGTTGTTGAACAGAGAGTTGACCCAGGAAGGCTAACAGCGTCTGGATTATTGCAGACCGGACAATTCCAGTTGTCTGGATGCCTCAAAGGTCGCAATCGCCACGGCATTGGAAAGATTCAGGCTGCGGCTATTGTCCTGCATGGCGATGCGTATCAGCTGGCTGGCGGGCAGGGACTCAAGAATGTCTTTGGGTAAACCCCGTGTTTCCGGGCCAAACAATAAAATATCGTTAGGCTGAAAATTGAATCGGTGTAACGGTGAGCGGGCTTTGGTCGTAAAACCAATTAGCCGTTTGGATTGGGTAGCCGCAGTAAAAGCATCAAAATCGGCGTGAAGCTGGATAGTGGCAAATTCGTGGTAATCGAGTCCGGCGCGCCTGAGTCGACGATCATCCAGTTCAAAGCCGGCGGGTTGAATAATATGCAGGGCAACGCCGAAGTTGGCACAAAGGCGGATGATATTGCCGGTGTTGGGGGGTATCTCCGGCTGATAGAGCGCAATTTCAAACATATTTTGTCAGTGACGAGTACTATAGGCCCTGATTAACGTGCGCCATACAAACATCTAAAGATGAAATTTAAGCGCGTCGTGATTATCATAAGCGGTTCAGTTTAGCTTAGCTTGATCGTATGTTCTAACAAAGGCACTTGCCAACGAAGTGTACTATGCGGGTTAACCAGTGTGCCGCGGTCAAGTTGATTCGGGTGACGAGCAAAAAAAGCATGAATACCAACCTAAAACCCAGCTTATTGCTGGTAGACGATGACCCCATCATAGCCGATACGCTCGGCTTTTTATTGCGAGATGATTACGAGGTCACCATCGCCCAGTCCCGGGAAGAAACCCGGGCCAAGTTAAGTATGCTGGCTCGCCAGCCAAAACTGGCGCTGGTTGATTTGGGCTTACCACCGGTTCCGCATACACCGGATGAAGGGTTTGCATTGATTCCCGAATTACTGGCGCGTGACTCAAAGATGAAGATTTTGGTGTTATCCGGCCAGGATCGAAAAGCCAATATCCAGCATGCCCTGACACTGGGTGCCATCGATTTTATTCCCAAGCCCTGTGATGCCGAGTTACTGAAGAGCCGCTTATCGCATCAGCTGCTGTTGCTCGATGCTGAAGAAGGCCAGGTTGAAAAACCCGTTGAAGTAGGGATGGTGGGGAAGAGTCAGGTGATGACGATTCTGAATGCCCAGATCCATCAGTTCGCCGACGCGCCGTTTCCAATACTCATCGAAGGCGAGTCCGGCACCGGGAAAGAATTAATTGCACAAATGCTGCACGATGTCAGCGAAAGAGCAGACAAGCCAAACTTTGTTATCAACTGTGCCGCTTTTACCAAGGACCTCCTGGAAGCGCAGTTATTCGGGCATGCCAAGGGTGCTTTTACCGGCGCAGCAAAAGACAAAGTGGGATTTTTCGAAGAAAGCGGGGATGGCATCCTGTTTCTGGACGAAATTGGTGAGCTACCGCTGGAACTGCAGGCCAAGTTGTTGCGCGTACTGGAAAACGGCGAGTTCTACCGGTTGGGCGAGACCAAAGCCAGAATTTCGAGAGCGCGTATTATTGCTGCCACCAATAAGGATATGGCAGAGGAAGTCCGGGCCGGTCGTTTCAGGCAGGACCTGTACCATCGTCTCAGTATCTTAACCATTAAAGTGCCACCGCTGGCTCAACGTGGCGATGACCGCTTTTTACTGCTTGAGCATTTCAAGCAAGTCTATGCCGGCACGGTACCGCCTTTCAGTATGGACGATTCCGCCATCAGTTGTTGGCGGCGCTATACCTTCCCCGGCAATGTCAGGGAATTGCGAAATCTGGTCATTCGTCTGGGTACCAAATATCCGGGTCAGACGGTAGGCGAAGCCGAAGTTATGGCTGAAATGGAAATGGGCGAGATGGCGATTAGCCCAGGCACCAGGCAAGAGGAGAGCCCACGAGCAGTGCTGGAACAAATACTGGCGGAGGGTTTTGTACTGGAAGAGTATCTGCAGGAAATCGAGCGAACTTACGTTACAGCGGCATTGCAGCATTGCAATAACAATCTAAGTAAAGCTGCTACGCTGCTGAATATGAATCGAACTACCCTCTATAGCCGGCTCGAGAAACTTGGTCTGCGTTAGTCTCTAACCCCATGTATTACGCTCACTTTGGATTAACCCGCCCTCCCTTCAGAATCACACCTGATACCACGCTATTTTTCAGCGGGGCTGATCGTGGCTCGGTGCTTGAAGCGCTGACCTATGTTGTTATGACTGGTGAGGGTATTACCAAAGTAATCGGTGAAGTGGGATCCGGTAAAACCATGTTATGCAGAATGCTGGAAGAGAAACTGCCGGATAACGTTGAAACCTTATACATCGCCAATCCAAACGTTGACGCCGATAACATCCTCAACGTGATAGCTTTCGAGGCGGGCTTTAAAGAAAAGACGGCGAATAAGCTTGAAATAATGCAATGGTTGCAAAGCTGGTTGCTGGAACGTTTTGCCAACGCGCGCCGCGTCGTAGTACTGATTGAAGAGGCACAGGGAATGCCGGTCGAGACGCTGGAAGAAATTCGCTTACTCAGTAATCTTGAAACCGGTCAGGATAAGTTGTTGCAGATCGTCCTGTTTGGTCAGCCGGAACTCGATGTCAAGCTGGGGCGCCCCGAAATCCGCCAGTTACAGGACCGTATCGCACACAACTTTTATCTTAGCCCGCTGACGCGCGACCAAATTCGCGAGTACGCCAATTTTCGAATGCGACAGGCCGGCTACCATGGCCCGGATATGTTTGATGACAAAGTCTGCAGGACCCTGGCGAGCTGTTCCAGGGGCTTGATTCGCAGAGTGAATATCCTGGCTGACAAGACTTTACTGGCTGCTTTTTCAGCCAGCACCACAAAACTGTCTCCACAACATGCCAGAATTGCGGCTCGGGACAGCCATTTTACCGATACCCGCCAGGCGATTGATCCGTTATGGTGGTTTGTCGCGGGCGGTGTGGCGGCTGGTTTCATATTGGCGATTTTATTGGCCTGGGCGATATGGCCCCATACGAACCCATCGTCTGCCTTAGCCGCCGAAAGGACTCACAATCGGTCGGCTGGAGTGTCAGCGGTCCAACCGGGTATGACTGCAAATCGTCAATCGGAGGCACTGCCTGCGCCAGGCGGATCTGAGGATGCTGGAGATAATCCACCAGATCCGGATAGCAAAACTGAAACGGCCCTGGAAAGCGATTACACTACAGCGCCGTCACTGGGTGTTGTGGAAGGCCGTGACGCCGGGAAGCAGCAGTCTGCCAACGGCGAACAGATTAGTGATGAAATCTCCAGACTGGAGCAGGACGCGGTTGCCGTCTTGGCCCAAAGCTTGCTGGAGAACCGGATTACGATAACAAGGAAGTGGCTCGCAGAGGCGGCGCCGAATACTTACAGCATCCAGCTTATGATGCTGAAAACCGATTCAGCGGCCAGCCTTAATCATTATCTGAAGGGATTACCGAGTACCATTGATATAAATGATATATTCATTTACGAAGCGGAGATCAGCGGAGACCCTATGCTGGGTGTGCTCTATCAACAATTTAATTCCCGGGATGCAGCCCTGGCGCGCATGAATGATATGCCCGCCGCATTTAGAAAAATCAAGCCATTTTTGCTGCGTAGTGTCCGGGGCTTGCGTAACGAAATAGCAAAAAGTAACGGGTAATTATGTTTAAAACATATAAACAATCTGGTTTTATTCCGGGGATAGTACGCGTATGTCTGGTGTCGCTTGCTATGGTATTTCTGGCGGTTGCATGTGCACCGAAGGAATTAAGAGAACCTTCGACAGGGCATATTGGTATGGAGCCTGAGCAGGCCGCAGAGCCTGTTGGCATACCGCAACCGGTCACGCGCGCACCGGCATTACCCGCGCCCGCCGTACAAGAGCCACTTGAAACCTATACCGTTATTGTTAATGAAGTGCCTGCCAAAGAATTGTTATTCGCGCTGGCACGCGATGCAAAAATGAATCTGGATATCTATGATGATATCGAAGGCACGGTAACGATCAATGCGATCGATCAGACCATGCCGCAGATACTTGATCGTATCGCCAGACAAAGCAACATTCGTTATCAAATGGATGGCGATAATCTGGCGATCTCTGCCGATACTCCCTATTTACGCACGTATAAGGTTCCGTATGTCAACATGAGTCGCAGTTCAACGGGCCAGATTGATTCCTCAACACAGATCGCGGCCTCGGGTACGGTTGGTGTGGGTGATAACGCGCGGGGCGGTGGTGGTAACCGTTCAAATAATTCCACCATGTCGGTTACCAATAACTCAGAGTACGATTTCTGGAGAACGATATTTATCAATCTCAATTCCATTGTTGGAGAAGGCAAAACAGCAGCCAGCAGCGGCAAAGAGTTAACCAATAGTAATATCGTTATTAATCGGGAATCCGGCCTGATTTCGGTGCGCGCCAACTCAAAACAACATGCGGATGTACAGGCATTTATCGATCAGGTATTAACCAGTGTTCAACGCCAGGTTCTCATCGAGGCAACAGTGGTTGAAGTGACGTTAAGTGATGGTTACCAGGCCGGTGTTGACTGGGCGGCAATTGACAATGGCTCAGGTGTATTTGATTCGACATTGAGCGCTGAGCAAGCGGTTCTTGGTAATAATTTAGCGACTCCACCGACTTTTTTATTGAACTACACTGACCCGGATAGTAACGGAAGACAATTGTCAGCAGCCGTTCGCTTGCTGAGCCAGTATGGCGATGTCAAGGTGCTTTCCAGCCCCAAGATTATGGCCATGAATAACCAGACCTCAATTTTGAAAGTGGTCGATAATCGCGTTTATTTCACGATCGATGTTGATATTTCGCAAAATCAAACGCAATCACTAACCACGTATGAAACCAACATTCATACCGTACCGGTTGGACTGGTTTTGTCGCTGGTTCCTTCTATTTCGGATAGTGAAGAAGTCATTTTAAATATCCGGCCGACCATCTCCCGGATTTTACGCTTTGTAAACGATCCAAATCCCGTTTTAAAGGATGCCGATGTCCAAAGTCCGATACCTGAAATACAGGTTCGTGAGATGGAGTCGGTTTTACGCCTGAATAACGGCCAGATCGCGGTGATAGGTGGTTTAATGCAGGATTCAATCAGCAAAACGACAGATGGTGTGCCCGGCTTATCGCGCGTCCCCGGTCTGGGTGAAGCATTCAAATATCGGGATAACCAGACCCAGAAAAATGAACTGGTCATTTTCCTTCGCACGACAGTAATCAAAGAGCCCAGTCTGGATGGGGACCTAAAACAATTCAGGGAATTTTTACCTGCGCATCAATCCGGTAAATCATAGGAGCGCGCGTAATGAGTTTGCTACTGGATGCATTAAAGAAAGCTGCGCAGGAAAAGCTGGATAAAGAAAAAAAAGATCAACAGCCGAACTTCGCTGCTGGAAACGAAAAGGAAAACGTTGCCTCTGATTCAAACCAGACGGTGTCGGATTACACGCAAATTGATACCGATTCTTTACCCAAAGCAGATACTCCACCATCCGATGCAACGGAAATTGATGCGACGACTCTGGCTGCACCGGTTACTGATCGTACGGAAATAGATGCGACCTCTATGGCTGAATCGCCATCCAACGTCACGGAATACGATGTCGGAATTGAAGTAACTGGTTTACCAAATGATGTGGAGGCACTTGATAAAACGCAAATAGAAATGAGCGAACCGCTTGCCAAAGCGGAAAAAGAACTTGAGTTGGAACCGAGCCTGACTGATTTGAGCATCGATGCGGATGCTTTTGGTGAGCATTCCGATTCACTGTATAGCCGCGATACATCAGATCGGGCGGAAACAGACCTCTACGCATTTGACCGTAAAGATATAACAGGATTACAGGCGCGCGGTGAACGAACAACCGATTATGATCTGGATGCCACCAAACAGGATAAAACGGATCAAAGTCGCACCTATTCCTCTTCTTTAACTGAAAATCTGCAGGCAGAGCATCAACAATATTATGCCGGGAGTCCCGAGCGGGCGGCGCAGGTTTTTTCCAGTAAATCACCGGACGGTGATAATCGCGTAAGGCTGTATTTTTTGTCCGGGCTGGTTGTAATAGCGTTACTTATACTGGGGTCACTGTATGCCGTAGACTATGTGGCGAACCTCAATCAGAATCAGATCGTGACGCCTATTTCGCGCAGCCGACTGGATGAACCGCTTAGCGCCGCATTAACACGGAACCAGCCTCAGTTCGCAGCACAGGCGGAGGTTGATCCTGCGTTACTCATCGAACAGGAAGATTATAGTGAACTGTTGCAGGACACACTGACCGGATATGAAGAAAAACCGGCAATCAGCGGAAAACCCGCAACATCTAAGGCTGCGCCGGCCAGTACTACCGCGTCGACAAGACAGACTGTTGCGGGCCGCAGCGGGGAATACACCATCAGTCGCTCCAAGCCGCGCGGTGAAGCGTTAAGAACCATTTTGTTACGCGGTTATGATGCTTATCAGGCAGGCGAACTGGAGAATGCCGAAATAGCCTATCGGCAAGCGCTGACCAGAGCGCCACGCAATCGCGACGCTTTACTGGGGATGGCAGCCGTTAATGTTGCACGGCAGGAAACGGAAAGCGCGCAAATTTATTACAATAAATTACTGGAATTAAATCCACGTGACGATCTGGCATTAGCCGGCATTGCCGGCCTTGGCCAGCAAACCGGAGACATTGAGGCTGAAATTTCACGGCTGAAACTAATGTTGGCAGAGAAACCGGATTCTGCACATTTGAATTTTACCTTAGGTAATTTATACGCGAATCAAAGTCGTTGGGCGGAAGCGCAGCAAGCTTATTTTGATTCGGCGAGACTCGATGAAAAAAATCCCGATTATATTTTTAATTTAGCGGTGAGTCTGGAACATCTGGGACAACCGAAAGCGGCGTTGGGTTTTTATCAACGGGCGTTGGCGCTGTCGAATAATAAGCACAGTCACTTTGATACGGCACTGGCGTTATCGCGTGTGAATGAGTTATCAGCCAGGTAGCGAACACAAATATGCTGGACCATTCCGAAAAAAGAAAACTACTTGGCCAGATATTGGTTGAGCAGGGCATTATCACGCGTGACCAGTTGCGCATTGCATTAACCGAACAGAAACGTACCAGCAAGCCGCTGGGTAAAATTATTGTCTCACTTGGTTTTGTCAGCGAAGCGGTCATGCGCGACGTGCTGGGCGAAGTGTTGGGCCAGGAAAGTGTCGAGCTGATTTCAGCGGTACCCGATCCGGAAGCGCTCAAACTCATTCCCAAGGAAATGGCGCGCAAATTTACGATATTGCCGGTCACTTTCGATATTGATGAAAGAATATTAACAATCGCTACGGTTGATGCCAATGATTTACCAACATTGGACAGAATACGCGCATTTCTGGGTGGTCGTATTCAACTCAAAACATTGTTGTCCGGCGAAATCGAAATCCAGAATTCCATCGATCAATTTTATGGCTATGAATTATCAGTTGATGGGATCCTGCATGAAATAGAAACAGGCGAAGTTGACTACGACAGCCTGCAAGCCGATACGGATGAATACAGCCATCCTCTGGTACGACTGGTTGATGCGATGTTATCCGATGCGGTTAAACGCGGGGCTTCGGACATTCATTTTGAACCGGAAGAAGGGTTTTTGCGCATACGTTATCGAATTGACGGTGTGCTACGGCAAATCCGCAGTTTGCATAAAAATTACTGGTCGGCGATTACGGTGCGATTGAAAGTGATGTCCGGCATGAATATCGCCGAAACGCGAGCACCGCAAGACGGACGAATTTCACTAACAATTTCCGGTCGGCCGATTGATTTTCGCGTTGCTGCGCAAATCACAACGCATGGTGAAAATATTGTCTTACGTATTCTGGACCGACAGAAAGGTATCGTACCGATTGCGAAACTGGGTTTTGCAGATGAGGCGTTAGGCACGTTGCGGGTTATGATGGCGCGACCGGAAGGAATTATTTTGATTACCGGACCAACCGGTAGCGGTAAAACCACAACGCTTTATTCGATGCTCAATTATCTGAACTCCGAGGCTGTCAATATCATGACCCTGGAAGACCCCGTTGAATATCCCATGGCGACCATTCGCCAGACGTCGGTTAATGAAGCAGTAAAGCTTGATTTTGCCAATGGCATACGTTCGATTATGCGCCAGGACCCGGACATTATTCTGGTCGGCGAAATACGTGATCGTGATACTGCAAACATGGCGTTTAGTGCGGCGATGACCGGGCATCAGGTTTATACAACTTTGCATACCAATTCGGCTATCGGTGCAATTCCACGGTTGCTGGATATCGGTGTTTTGCCGGACATTCTCGCGGGAAATATTATCGGGGTGATCGCGCAACGACTGGTACGAGTTCTTTGTCCGCATTGTAAACATGCGTACGCTGCCACTGAAGTCGAAAAATCCATCATGGGAATTGATAACAGTGAGGAGCTAACGCTTTATCGAGCCAGAGGGTGCAAGCACTGTGATCAACAAGGTTACAAAGGCCGAGTTGCATTGCTGGAAGTTTTGCGTATGGATGGCGATCTCGATGAACTGGTTGCGCGTCGCGCGACCATGCGTGAAGTAGCGAGCATGGCATATGAGAAGGGTTTTAAACCTCTGGCGGGTGATGGCATTGCACGTATACGGGCCGGTATTACGTCGGTGGAAGAAGTTTCACGCGTGGTTGATCTGACCGGCAATATTCACTAGACGATGGCACGCTTTTACTACAAAGCAGTTAATCAGGATGGTCGCATTGTCGATGGCTATATTGAAGCAGCGAACGAATCGGATCTCGAGTTACGCGTTTCAAATATGGATCTGGATCTGATTCGCTATAAAACTGATAGAGCCCCAAGGTTTTTACAGCGCAGTAAAGTCGATACTAAGGAGCTTATCGCGTTTACCTATCACCTGGAACAACTACTCAATGCCGGTGTGCCTTTAATCGATGCCTTGCAGGATATTCGCGATAGCATTAGCCAAAGTGCATTGAAGGACATCGCCAGCAGCCTTATCGAGAATATAGGAACCGGGCGGACATTTTCACAGGCTTTGGCGCAACACCCGAAAATATTTGGTACGGTTTACATAAACATGGTGAATGTCGGCGAAACCAGTGGACAGCTTGTCAAAGTGTTACGCGATTTAACCGGTATGTTGCGTTGGCAGTATGAGCTTACCGCAAAAGCCAAGAAGATGATGATTTACCCGATGTTTGTACTGGTGGTTGTCTCAGCAGTCATTATTTTCCTAATGACTTACCTGGTGCCGCAATTAATTCCATTTATTAAACTGGCGGGCGAGGAAATTCCCTGGCATACGCAACTGTTAATTGACGTATCCGAACTTTTTAAAAACTACTGGTATTTGATGATTTCCTTACCCGTTGCCGCGTTTATTACGATTAAGATGATGGCACGCAGCAGCCCAAGCTTGCGGCAGTGGGTTGATAGTATGAAGCTGAAATTTCCATTATTTGGGCCGATCTCTTATAAGATAAAACTGGCGCGATTCTGTAACTATTTTGCATTGATGTATGCGTCGGGCATTACAGTGTTGGATTCAATCGGTCTGGGCAAGCGCATAATGAATAACAGTGTTCTGGAGAACGCGTTGGATAGGGTGCAGAACCAAATCTCGGATGGCGAATCGATTAGCCTGAGTTTTGCTAATGTTGGATTATTTCCGGCATTGGTGGTACGTATGATACGGGTCGGAGAAAACACTGGTGCGATGAGTGAAGCTCTATTAAATGTCAGTTATTTTTATGACAACGAAGTCAAAGATGCCATCGAAACAATGGAGCCTGCGATCATGCCGTCCTTAACCATTTTTTTAGGTGCAATAGTAGGCTGGATCATGTTGTCGATCATGGGGCCGATATACGATGCCGTTGTAAGCCTGTCAGCGTTGTGACGATATGAGACATATACTTTATTTCGCCGGATATAGAATGGTTGTGATGCGTTGGCAAAGCAATGCGTTTACCGGTGTGGCTGAATTTGATCCGGATGAAAAGGGTTACGCTGCGCTTGAGCGCCTGCTGGTCAGCGAAGTCAGAAAGCCGGTTAAAATGCTGGTCGATATAATTGAAGAAGATATCCGTCTGGAGGTGTCGCCGCACCTAATCGGTCGTGATCGCATAGCAATGCAGCAGCGACTAAAAAATCGTTTTTTCCGTCAATATACTCACACCTACCTTAATGTGCAGGGACGGTCGCGTGAAAATCGGCGCAATGATCTGGTATTTCTATCTGCACTAACCAATCCAAAATTATTTCAACCGTGGCTCGATGTACTGCAGAAAACCAAGATCTCATTTGAAGGTATCTATTCATTACCGCTGGTTGGCGAAGCCTTGTTAAAAACACTAGGTGCAACCAAACAGAATGCCCTGGTTGTCAGCCAACAGGTACCCAGCAGTGTCCGGCAGTCTTTTTACGCGGAAGGAAAATTAAAGTTAAGCCGTCTGGCACCTGCCGACGACGAATCTGGCGAGTGGCACTCAATTTTAAAGGACGAAACCAATCGCACAGTGCGGTATCTTGAAAACCAGCACTATGTTGATACCAAGAAAAAACTGCATATCTACGTCATCGCGCACAGTCGCGAGATTGATAATCTGAATAGTGAGTTGCGCTCCGATACCCGTAAAGAATTTCATATTCTCGATAAGGATCGACTTGCGTATGACCTGGGGGTCAAGAGCATGGTGCCCGGGCAGTACAGTCACTGGTTATTTGCGCAATTGTTACTGTCCGGTAAGTATCGTAAACCGCATTACTATACGCATGCAGATAGAAAATATTTCTATCATTACCAGGCAGTACGCGGCATGTGGACCACATCAGTTGGTGCCGCGGCGATACTGGGAATTTGGAGCACGGCATTATTCCTGGATGGTTATAGTCTGGAATCAAAGCGTGACAGTATTATTGCTGAAACCGACAAATACCAAAGTCTATATGAGGAAATTGTCGCTGATATCGCTGTGCTAAATCTGAAAATTGACGATGTGCGCAATGCGGTTGATATAGCGAATAAATTACAAAAATACACTAATAAATTGCCGCTGGATTATATAAAAATCGTGTCCGCCGGGTTAGCCAGACATCCCCGGCTGGAAATAAGAGAATTTCAGTGGCTTAATACCGATGATTCAGCTCATAGTTTTGGAGAAGACAAGCCGGTATTGGATCGACGAATGCAAGCTATGATCAAGATGGGGCGCGCGACTTTCAACTACGAAAAAGTATTGATCAATGCAGTAGTCACAAATTATCAAAGTAATCCTAGAATTGCTGTTGAGGAAGTACAGCGTTTTATTAATGATTTAAAAAACTTTGCAAAGGACATAGAAATAAAAGTTATTAAAATGCCTTTCGACGTTGATCCGGCCAGCCGTATGGTTGGGCAAAGTCAAAGTCAGAACACTACCAGAAAAAATTCTGATGCAGAGTTTACGATAGTACTGGTAAGACAAGAGGAGTATCAGATGTGATCGACTGGAACCTGTTGAGGACCCCATTGATTGTATTACTGGTATCCCTTTTTGTATCGGGAATGGTGTGGGCGTGGGCGGATTCATATAATGAAGTGCAGATGGATGAAAAGTCAAAGCTGGAGCGTGATTTTGCTAAAACCAGACAACGCTATAATGAGGCAAGACGTGATCGCGCCTCGTATAAGGAATACCTGGACAGTTTTCTTCAGTATAAGAATCGCGGAATTATTGGCGAAGAACAACGTTTAAGCTGGATTGAGGAACTGGAAACGATTAACAAGCGGTTGAAGCTCTCTACTTTACGTTATGAGATCAATCCACAAGATTCTGCCGAGATCGTAGGATTGAAGTTGCCAAATGGAATCAAAGTCAATTCGTCTAATATGAAATTGACAGCCGGTGCTTTGCACGAAGGCGACGTATTATATATGTTATTGGAAATGCGGAAAAAAGCAAAGGGTAATTTTGCCGTCAAGAGCTGCGATTTAACATCCCGCATTGATCAACAAGAGGGATTGCATTATCAACCCAAAGAATCGTATGTCAATATGGTTTGCAACCTGGAGTGGTACACAATCGAGGTGCAATCATGAACCCTCGATCCTTACTAATACTGTTAGTAACAACGTGCTTTTTACAGCCAGTTATTGCGCAAGATGCTGCAGAGTTTGATCGTCTGTTTACCAGCCGTCTGGAACGTAAGCAGCTCAATCAAGCCCGTGATCAATATACTTCTATTACACAGACTCATGGTGACGATAATATTTCCGACCAGGGAATGTTTCCGGAGGTGCAGGTTAAAGGATTAGTAGTTCGTAAAGATGGGAGTAGTGAAATATGGATAAACAATACCAGCACAGTTGGTAAAGATCGACTAAGTCAGGATCTCAAATCAAATACCAGGAGAATAGATAGCCAGCGAGTACGTGTAACCTTATCAGATGGGGAACATATCACCCTAAAACCGGGCCAGGTTTATACACCGGATAACCAAAGCATACTTGAGGGCTACCAGGCAGCATTGCCTGCTAAACCGGAACCGGCACCAGAAGAAGAAATAGAAGAAAAAGAGAGTGAGACAAAGGAAGCTTCGTTGGAGCAAGACAAAGAATTTGATGAGTCTGTGTTGGCTGAGACGGATAGCAAAATTAAATTGTTGGAAGAGCGATTGGAAAAGCTTGAAAGCCGATCAAATCAGTAAGACAGAAAATCTCATTTAATTATGACCGTATTTTTTTTCAATAAGTCATCATCTTGCAGAAAACAAGAAGGCGCTTTGCTATTATTAACACTATTAATTTTAATTGTTTCGGTGACAGTATTTGTTATTTTTCTAATTAATCCAATTAAAATTAGAAATGAGCAATTAAACGCATCGAGAAATGCGATGGCAGAATATAGGGAAAACCTTGTTGCTTTTGCGTTTGGCTCTGCCAATGGACAATTACCCTGCCCAGATACCAGCACAAATGGATTTTATGAAGGCTCAGAGGATAATAATGGCTGTAATGAGCAAGAAGAAGTTGAATTAGGACGAATACCATGGCGATCAATAGAGCTGCCACCCTTGAAGGATGCTCAAAGCGAGTGTTTCTGGTATGCGGTCACCGGAACTCACAAGAAAAAATTTGATAATAATCAACCAAATTTGATGTTTAATGAAGATACGCCTGGCATGCTACGTATTATTAATAAAGAGGGCAATATTGTATGGGGAGATCAAGCTTATAACAGGCCAGTAGCGGCTATTATCGCACCGGGTGGCACGCTCTCTCAAAAAGCACAGGACCGATCAGATGATAATATGGGTCAACACTCAGTTGTGTACTGTGGAGGCAACTATAATGCCGGTAATTATTTAGAGGTATATGATGTACCAGGATATGGCACGATAAATAATGCAGACGAAGACAGCTCGTCGGCCGGTATGATACATGATTTAGTTCAGGGAAATTTATTCGATGCTGACGTCAATGACACAATCTTACCTGTTTCAAGAAGAGATATTTTTGAACCAATTATGAAAAGTTCTTCCTTTAAAACAGACATAAATAATCTTGCACTAAAATTAGCTGAGTGTCTGGCTGGATATGCACGTATTTCAACTAGCAACGAATTACCTTGGGCTACTCCTATTGATCTAACTGATTATGAAGATGAAACTGCCTACGAGGGAATTGATGGCGTAAAGTTTGGTCGTTTACCTTATTCGGTTAGGTCGTCAGTAGATACTACCTGGGTTTACGTTGATAATTTACTAAATAGAGGAATTTATACAGAACCTCCTGTAATTAATGCTTCAGCTCCTGCGATTGCTATTGATAGTACGGTCTCTATTCCACCTGAACTCGGACAAGGTCCAAGTTGCACTCCAAATTTTAGTCCAGAAGAAAGCTTGATGTACCAGCATTGGAAGGATCATTTTTTTTACGTTTTGTCTTGTGACAATGCGCCAAGCGCACCCTGGAATACGCCTCCGCCTTGCACCACAAGTGACTCTCTTGAGGTTAGTGGTGTTAGCTATGCTGCCATTTTAATTTTTGCGGGTGTCCCCATAAATGATGGCCAATGGGAGCGTGTCGGGCCACCAGATGTAGCAGACGCTGAAGATCGAAAAAACGAAATTACCCGATATCTTGAGGGACAAAATGTGAACAATTATATCGAGTTATCCGGAAGGGGCGATTACAGCAACAGTGATTTTACACCCCCTGTATCAGGTAGTGGGTACAATGATGTTCTTTATTGTATTCGAAACAATGTAAGTTTCGATGTAATCTATCCATGTAATTAGAAAGATGATTTCCCTGAAAAACAAAAAACAAATAGTTGGATTCTCGCTCGTTGAATTGAGCATAGTTCTCGTTATAGTTGGTCTTTTACTTTCAGGTGTTATTTCGAGCATTACCAGTTTTATCGAAAATTCGAGAATTGCAAAGGCAAAAGCAGAGCTTGAAAATATTCGGGAAACAATTATTGGATTTACTATAGTCCATGCTCGGCTACCTTGTCCTTCTAATAAAAACTGCAATGCACAAAATAAGTACGAACCGGATGGACTTGAAGATTGTGGCGTAAGTTGGGGGTTTGTCCCCTTTCAAACTCTAGGAATTAATGCACGTGACCCCTGGGGCAGTAATTATGTGTATCGAATAGACACTGATTTTGCGGATGTGATTGTTTTAGGTGATGTCGGTGATATCCAGGTACTGGATGGAGCTTCTGGTAATCCAGTTGCAAATCAAGTGGCAGCGATTGTGTATTCAGCTGGTCCAAATGAAGGCCAAGGTCAGGGTGCTGGTGGTATTGGCACGTCAGCTGACGAGGCCGAGAACTACGATCTCGATTGCAATAGCACTGGCATTAAAGAAGATGACATTTTGGTATACAAAAATTTTGTGCCACCTGGTTCGGCACAGGATGAGTTTGATGATGTTATGGTCTGGATTTCAGAATATCTTGTTAAAGCGCGTTTATCCCAAGCTGGTGTTTTATAGATCTAAATTAAAACCAAATAAATCAAGATTTCTTCAACACAAAACACACCGAACCCGCCTTATTCTCTTCCAGTACTAATTTATATCCATGCGCCGCAGCTTGTTTGGCGGCCTGATACAAACCAATTCCAAATCCTGAGCGGGACTTAACCGGGCCCTCCAGCAGGTGTTTGGCAACGTGCTCAGGAACTTCCGAGCCATTGTCGCGAACTTCGAGTTGCAGCGTATCCAGTGTGCTGATAATTTTTACTTCAATATTGATATTTGGTTCACGACGACGTTTCTTTTTCGCGTTATCAACCAGATTTTCAAAGACACTATTAAAAAGTTCTTCCGGTACTTCAATGCCCTCGGTGATCTCCTCAACGAACCGGACAAAATCGTTGGAAGACTCTCTTTGCTGAACATCGGTCCACCAGTTTTCCAAGGAGACAGAACTTCTGGACAGGGTTTCCGGGTTGCGAAGTTTCAATAAGGTGATTTGCAAGCGTTGGGTAATGATTTCCAGATTTTTAAAAAACAGTTTCGTATCACCGGCGGTCATCGGTTTGGCGTTGGTGGCCGATAACATCAGGGTTAAAGATTGTAGAAGATTCTTTATATCGTGAGTCAACCGGGCACCGGTTTCGTATATCGCTTCCATATGCGCGCTGCGTGACAAGGACATTTCGCGGAGTTTGGCGGTATAGAATATTTCGACCAGTTTAATCAGCAAGTTGGCGTGAATTTTCATTGCATCGCCAAGTTTCTGCTGGCTATAAAGCGTCACTTTCAAATCATCGAAATCAAACGCATTGCTATGATTGCTGTCAGAACCGGTTTCACCGGTTGAATGTTTGGCCTTCCACTCAAATCCAAGTACCCAGTCCAGTTTGCATAAAGAAACAAACGCCTGTTGTAAATAATTATCCGGGTCATCGGTTTGTTCGCTGATTTCAGCTGCTTCCAGCAAAAAGGACTCAAAGGGGGTTCCCAGGTTTAGCGCATATCGATCCGTAAATTGCGCCAGTAAGCCGACTTCTGAACTGGGTCTAAATATTAGATTAAAAGTTATCAGAACACAGGCCAAGGTCATCAAAGACAAGATCAGCGAGATGTAATAATCATATTTACCGTAAAACATCCATAGCAATGTTGCCATAGCCAGGACCACAACTACCGCGATGGCGATAATCGAATACAGCAAATCGGACGAATAATTGCGAAAAGATCCCGTTTTGGCCGGTAGTATCAATGCCATTAAAATCATGCACAATGTCAGATAATTGATAGAGGCTGTGCTGATGAGTAAATCCTTATCCTCCAGCAAGGTGCCGGGTATCAGGCCTCCAAAAAGCTCAATCAATAAAAAGCTGATAACGAGAAGGAAGATCAGCTTGTCCTGCATGGAAGGCAAGCGATAACTGCTCAAAATCCCTACCAGCAGCACAATCCAGATCATCTGTGCCCAGCCGCCGCCCAAATAGATAATGCCCAGCAATGCGAGAATCAATATAATCGTCGGCCGGGTTTGTATCTGGGTTTTATGGCTGATAAAAGGTTGCCAGAATAGAAACAGGCCGATATGGACTAAAAAAAGTGCCTTGGAAACAACCGGATCGGCTTTGTTCCAGATAGATAACTGAAGAGGTAAAAAGGAAAAGGCCAACAGGCGATGGGAGCTATTGGCCGCTATTTTATCGAGCCAATTAATGCTAGATTTAGTCATCACATTTTCCTGATTGCCCATCGTTATTGTGTCCGGCCATGCAACGATTAATCATAGCAAAATATACACTCTTAGAAGCCCATAAAAGAAGCCTTATTGTACTGTTTTTATTGGGAATTGTGGTTTGTGTGGCGATTGCGGCGTATGCGGCGAGTTTATCCATGGTGGACAAGCAGGCGACACTGGCTGCATTTTATGCAGCAACGGTTCGCCTGGCCATGGTAGCGGTTTTGAATGTCTACCTGATCCTGATGGAAACCCGGAATCTGGAGCAGGAGAACACCTTTGTCTGGCTCGGCTTACCCGTAAGTCGAATGCATTATCTTCTACAAAAAATCCTCGCGTATTCGATCCTGGCAACCGGTTTAGCTTTACTGGTTTCACTGCCTTTGTGGTGGGCCGGAACCGATATGCAGATTGTTTTGCGATGGACGCTGGGTTTTTACCTTGAGCTACTGGTAACGGTATCAATATCCATACTTTTTGCATGTTTGTTTAGACAAGCACTGATATCACTATCAGCATTTGCTGCTGTTTATTTGTTTGCCCGCTCAGCATTGGAGTTTTATCAGCATAGCAGCAATATTATCGATCGGGGTGGTAGCGGAATTGAAATAGTGCTGGCCTGGCTGGTGAAATTATGCACGTTTCTAGTACCGAAATTTGAACAGTTTGCTTCGGCAAGCTGGATATTGCATCAGCGAATATTCGACACCGATTTATTATCGATATTACCGCAGGCATTGTTATTTTTTGGTTTGTTAACCTTGATTGCACTGGATCGTTTGTGCCGACGAGGTTTTTAAATGCGACTAATATCTCGCTTTAACGCGATAGCGCTGACGCGATCACAGCTGGCGCAATTACTGTTATTCAGCTGTTTTTTGATCAATCAGGTACAGCTGGTTTCAAAAACAGATGTAGAACCATATCCATTACCGCAACCGATCTCGGCATCTGATTTGCGAGTGTTGACACTCGGTGAGTCGGCCATTATGGCAAAACTGCTTGGCGTATGGTTGCTGAGCTACGATACTCGGGCGGGGCAGATTATTCCGTTTGAACGTCTCGATTACGATCGACTGGCTGGATGGCTGAAAACAATAGCTCAGTTAGACGAACTATCTGACTATTCCAGCATGGTTGCTGCGGGTGTCTTTATTGATGTTAAGGACCGTCAACGGCAACTTAAGATGATTGAATTGGTGCGGCAGCGTTTTTGGGAAAAACCTGAAATCAATTGGCGCTGGATGGCCCAGGCGATTATGTTGTCAAAATATCGTTTAAAGGATATTTCTCTGGCACTGAGTTTAGCGCAGGATCTGCGGATAGGAGCTCAGGGAAAAGGCATTCCCTATTGGGCCAGTGAGATGGAAGTTTACCTGTTGCATGATATGGGTGAACTGGAAGCGGCCCTGCTTTTAATCAAGGCGATGATTGACGATGGAGCGATTACAGATGCGGATGAGTTACGATTTCTTAACAGACGGATAATGGAACTCGAAGCTTCTATGCAATCCAATCAGAATAATTCGTCAAATATTCAACATAACTGACGAAATTTCATCGCACTATGACGAGAATCTGACAAACTTTCTCATTTTGGCATCATAATCATTCAAAACTCTGTGGAACAAATCTTGCACGCAGTAAATGGAATTTTGTCTATAGCATTAGAGGTCTTTGCATGAAACGCCAGTCCGGTTTTACATTGGTCGAAATTGCCATCGTGTTGGTCGTGATCGGTCTGCTGCTGGGTGGTGTGTTAAAAGGCCAGGAGCTGGTGCTCAACGCGCAGATACGCAATGCGATAAATGAATACAATAATGTCGCGTCAGCCCGATTTGCTTACCAGGATCGTTATCGCCAGATTCCAGGCGATGATGCTACTGCTTCTACCCGATGGACTACTGCGACTAATGGTAATGGTGACAGGGTAATTGATGGTGATTGGAATGATGGTGTCTCAACTTCTGAAACAGCAGTGTTTTGGCATCATTTACGCAATGACAGCCTGGTGGTTGGTGCGCGCGTAGGGAATTCTTCGTTTCAATTACCGCGAAATTCTTTCGATGGTGATACGGGCGTTCAAACCGGTGCGTTAGGAATTTTTGTTGATACGATATGTCAGTCCAATGTTCCGGTCAAAGCGGCCATCATCATTGATACCCGCATTGATGATGACACCGGCGATGGTGAAGGGGCTGATACCGGAAGTCTGCAGGCTGCGGCTACCGGTGATACTGTGGGTCCTGGAGATACCCCAGCCACGGTATATGATACAACTTCTACAGATCGTTATACGATGTGCCGAGAATTATAGCTTGCTCGACTTTATCAAACTTATTCCAGGAAAAAGCCGGTATTAGCCGGCTTTTTTATTGCCTGAATATTACGTTCAACCGTTAACTGTTGATAAAATCACCAAATGCAACCAATGTTACAAATTAAAAATTTAAGTAAACAATACGCCGGGCTCAATGTCTTGCGGACTGTTACGCTGGATCTATCCGCTGGTGAAACATTTGGTTTAATCGGTTTGAATGGTGCAGGTAAAACGACGATTATCAAGTGCGTGCTCGACTTACAACGTGCAGACCACGGTACTATTACGATAGCGGATATACCCAGCTTAAACGAACTGGCACGTAAACAGCTGGTGTATATGCCGGAGAAATTTGTACCGCCGGATTATATGAATGGTTGGGATTATCTGGCGTATATTAATCGTGCTCATACACAACCACCTTTAAACAAAACCGATCTGAAATTTAAGGCTCATTCGTTATACGATGAGCTGGAACTGGATATAAAGTCATTACAGAAATCGGTTCGTCACTATTCAAAGGGCATGTTGCAAAAACTGGGTTTAATCGGTTGTATGTTGAGTGGCAAACCACTGTTTATACTGGACGAACCGATGAGTGGGCTTGACCCAAAAGCCCGTGTTTTGTTTCGTGCAGTCATTCAGCGCCTTAAAAATGAAGGCAAAACCATTCTGTTATGCACGCATATCCTGAATGATATCGAAGCCTTGTGTGACCGCGTTGGAATTCTGCACCAGGGGCAATTGCTGTTTAGTGGTACGCCACAAGAATGTTGTGATCAATACAGTGGCAGCAACCTGGAACAGGCATTTCTTAATTGCCTGCAGCAGTGAAAATTCGCGGTTAAGTGATTTATATATTCATCCCCAGTTCTTTTAACTTTCGCGTCAAGGTATTCCGACCCCAGCCCAACAAGCGTGCGGCATCCTGTTTTCGACCGCCGGTATTGGCCAGTGCGGTTTCAATCATGATTTGTTCAAAGCGGGGCACGGCAATATCCAATACAGCATGATCTCCTGCCGCAAATTTTTGCGTGGCCCATTGTCGCAAACTGTTTTCCCAGGACTGATTTTCATTGCCTTCCATCGCTGGTTGATCGAGCATTTCACCCGGCAGATCCAGTAATTGAATTTCCCGTCCACTCGCCATCACGGTTAACCAGCGACTCAAGTTTTCCAGTTGGCGTACGTTACCCGGCCACTCCTGGTCCATCAGCCACTGCTCAACTTTTGGATGCAGGGTTTTAATATCAACAGACAACTCTTTTGCAGCCTGTTCAAGGAATTTACGCATCAGTGCCGGAATGTCTTCGCGACGTTCTCGCAGTGCCGGAATATTGATCCGAATGACATTCAGGCGATGAAACAGGTCTTCACGAAAACGACCTTCTTTCACCAGGCGCTCCAGATTTTGATGGGTAGCAGCAATGATTCGAACATTTACTTTAACTGCCGAGTGGCCGCCAACCCGGTAAAACTCACCATCAGACAAAACGCGAAGTAATCGGGTCTGTAACTCGGCCGGCATATCACCGATTTCATCCAGAAAGAGCGTGCCGTTATTAGCCTGTTCAAATCTTCCTTGTCGCTGTCCCTGAGCACCGGTAAATGCGCCTTTTTCATGGCCGAATAACTCGGATTCAAGCAGATCTTTCGGAATCGCTGCCATGTTTAATGCGATAAAGGGTTTGTCAGCACGCGGGCTGTGCCGGTGCAGTGCTTTGGCGACCAGTTCTTTGCCCGTCCCGGATTCACCGATAATCAGTACTGTGATATTGGATTGCGACAGGCGTCCGATGGCACGAAAGACTTCCTGCATGGCGGGTGCTTCACCAATTATTTCAGGTACCGACTCCGATGCAGGTATTGGGGAGGAGTTGCTGCGTTGAGAATGTTCGCACGCACGGCGCGTCAGTGCCACTGCATCGTTCACGTCAAAAGGCTTGGGCAGGTATTCGAATGCACCGCCTTCGTACGCCGACACTGCGCTATCCAGATCGGAGTGCGCAGTGGTAATAATTATCGGAATTTCCGGATAATCCTGTTTAAAGCGGTTCATCAATGCCAGGCCGTCCATACCCGGCATGCGGATATCCGTTATCACAACGTCGGGGCGCTCTTTAGTTAATGCCGTCAGTGCATCCTGCGCGTTTTCAAATACTGATACTGCAAGATCAGCCTGTTGTAGCGCTCTTTCCAGCACCCACCTGATTGATTGATCATCATCAATTACCCAAATGTGATCTCTTTTAGTCATTTATCTTCCTCTTTAGCGGGTTCCAGCGGTAACAAAATCGAAAATACTGTTTCGCCTGGAGCGCTTTCGCACTCGATTAAACCACCGTGTAAATTGATTAAAGATTGTGCGATGGTGAGGCCCAACCCGGTACCTTCGGAACGGCCCGTTATCATGGGATAAAAAATCTGTTTAATTTTGTCCTTTGGAATGCCAGGACCGTCGTCAACTACATCGATTTGTAGAACCAGGCGGTGATAGGAATGACCGATGGTATAACTTCGATGTACACGGGTTTTCAAAAATATCCGACCCCGATTTTCGACGGCTTGCCAGGCGTTTCGAACAATATTCAAGACAGCCTGAATAAGCTGACCCCGGTCGGCGGCAAATGTGGGAATGCTGGGATCAAAGTCAACTTCGATTTTACTTTTATCGCGGTTATCGGACTGAATTAGTTTGATGACATGATCGAGAATTTCATGAATATTAACTTCTGATTTATTGGGTTGTGCGCGCGGCCCCAGCATACTCTTGACCAGTTTTTGCAGGCGATCAGCCTCATTGATAATAATTTGAGTATATTCCTTGCTCTTTTCCGGTAATTCTCTTTCCAGCAACTGCGCTGCACCGCGCAAACCGCCCAGTGGATTATTAATTTCATGCGCCATACCGCGAGCGATCTCACGCGCCGTAAGATGTTGCGCCATAAGCTGTTCTTCAGACGCGATTTTCAGGATTCGATCAGCACGGGAAAATTCAACCAGCAAACCCCCGGAGACGTGGCCGTCAAATCTTGGTGTGATCGTAAAGTTGACTACGTGCTCTTCAGTACCCGGTGGTTTTAGGCAAATCTCACGATAAGTATAGGTTTGCCCTTCCGCCTGCTTTCGTTGCAGACAGTCATGTAATGTGGTCGGACCTCCGTCAACCAGAATATCCTGCAGCCGAAATTGATGTGCTTTGCGTAAGCTGAAGCCCAACAGCTCTTCGGCTGCTGGATTAACAAACAATACCTTACAGTCGGTATCGGTTACTAATACGGCTGTATTGAGGTAATCCAGGATTTGATACTGAAAGGTATTTCTCTGCATAACTGCACTCATGGCATGCGGCGATGCAAAAACCGATCCAACTCCGGGCGATTTAAATATACTATTTGGATGAAATTTTTCATTTGAAATCAACAAGTTAACAAACATAAGCCTGAAGATATTTTCGATTTTCGGGGCTTCATGGGTGATAGTATACGCCACCGCACCAATATGGTGCGGCTATATTTTGAGTAAGTTTAAGAAATAAATTCGCGCTGAGTTTTTATTTGATTTGCACGGTTACGCCTGGCGACTGGGCTATAACGTTTTTATTTTCATCGATAATTACAAGCATTATGGAATGAACACCGGGCGTCGCATCGGCTAACACGTATGATGTTTGATTTTCCACCAGAACCTCATCATCAAGCTTGATTTGCAGCACATGCCCCAATTCATTTCGGACAGGCGGTACGACATTGGTTTTAATGAGTAAATTGGTCGTGCGAATATCAACGGTTGTGTTATTTGCCGGGACAATAATCTCCATGGCGCGGTATCCGCTTTGTTGCTTTGCGCTATTGAAAGTTGGGCTCAGGTCCATTGCAGGCGCTGGCATAAAGTCAACACCGGGTAGTGTGAGCTCTTTACGGGTGCTCTCCGTTGTCGCTGGGGTGCTGTTTGGGTTGGTAGTGCGAGATGGTTTTTGGATTGGAGAAATTTCCTGAGTGAGTGGTAGATCAGGTTTCACGGGGCTCTCGAGCACAGGAGGCGCTATCTGACCAAAGTCACGCTGATCCTGCGCGTAACCAGAATCCGCGAAGTACAAAGAAACTACGGTGAGATAGAGGAACAATCGCATTTTTTGCCCTCCCGGGGCTAAAACGCATCACATACCAGATGATAGACAATAACACAGCTGGTGCATTTCGGGAGAAATGCAAGAAAAAGCCCCCGCAAGCGGAGGCTTAGTTTACTGCGAGAAGTAACCGTTTTGCGGCTAAACGCTGTAGTACAACTGGAATTCCAGCGGATGCGTCGCCATGCGCACGGACTGTACTTCGCCAGTTTTCAGAGCGATATAGGCGTCAATGGTGTCGTCATCAAATACACCGCCGGCTTTCAGGAAGTCACGGTCTTTATCGAGTTCTTTCAATGCCTGGTCGAAGCTAAAGCAGACTTGCGGGATGGCGGCTTCTTGTTCAGGCGGCAGGTCATAAAGGTCTTTATCAAGTGCTTCACCTGGGTCGATCTTGTTATTGATACCGTCCAGGCCAGCCATCAGTAATGCTGCGAAACACAGATAGGGATTGGCGGTTGAATCAGGGAAACGAACTTCGACACGACGTGCCTTTGGATTTGAATCGAACGGGATACGCAGCGAGGCGGAGCGGTTACGAGCTGAATAAGCCAGCATAACCGGTGCTTCAAAGCCAGGGACCAGACGCTTGTAGGAGTTGGTGCTGGCGTTGGCAAAAGCGTTGATCGCGCGGGCGTGCTTGATAACACCACCGATATAATAAAGGGCCGTCTGTGACAGGCCGCCGTATAAATCACCGGAGAAGATGTTTTGGCCGCCTTTCATCATCGATTGGTGCACGTGCATACCGTTGCCGTTGTCACCTACCAGAGGTTTCGGCATAAAGGTTGCGGTTTTACCGTATGAATGAGCAACGTTGTGTACCACGTATTTGTAGATCTGAACTTCGTCCGCCTTTTTCACAAGAGTATTGAACAGTGCACCGATTTCACCTTGGCCGGCTGTTGCGACTTCGTGATGGTGTACTTCGGTGGTTACGCCCATTTCTTCCATGGTTAAGCACATAGCGGAACGGATATTTTGCTGTGAATCAACCGGTGGAACAGGGAAGTATCCGCCTTTAATACCAGGGCGATGGCCCGCGTTGTTGGATTCAGCGTGTTCTTCTGCGGATGCCCAGGAGCCTTCGGCGGAACCGATCTGATAAAAAGCACTGTCTATCGTATTGCCCCATTTCACATCGTCAAAGATGAAAAATTCGTTTTCAGGGCCGAAATAGGCAATATCAGCGATCCCGGTGGATTGCATATAAGCTTCAGCGCGTTTGGCAATGGAACGCGGATCGCGGCTGTAACCTTGCATCGTCATCGGTTCTACAACGTCGCAGCGCAGAATCAGTGTCGGCTCGTCGAAAAATGGATCCATAACCGCGGTGGACGGATCAGGCATAAGGATCATGTCCGATTCATTGATTCCTTTCCAGCCGGCAATTGATGAACCATCAAACATCTTGCCGTTTTCAAAAACCGATTCGGTGACGGTATGCGAAGGCACGGTAACGTGCTGTTCCTTACCGCGGGTATCAGTAAATCGGTAATCGATAAACTTAACCCCTTTCTCTTTAATAAGTTTCATTACATCACTTGCGGACATGTTTTTCCTCCGGATTAGTGGTCCTCAAATCTTGAGTGATCAAACTGATGACACGTTTAGCATATATTGTGCCACCAATAAGCCATTTAAAATCAGAAACTTAGAGTTGCATTAGCGCTGAGAAGCACTATCATAGAGCGAAAATTTTTGCGACGCACCTTATTGGTGCGTTGCACTCCCCGCGAAGGAGCTCTTATCGACAATTCCCAAAAAATGCCTGGAACAGTAGATATTTCAGTCTGCGGGGCGCGTAGTGTCTGGCGGTTTGCCTAGACTGTCAAGTTACAACTGCCTGCTGCGCCGGGCAACGATCATCGCTATACTTGCCGACTTTATGGCAATGCTGCAACGATCATTTTGTTACGTTTTGCAGCGCGGCAGAAAATGCTCTCGCGTTTTCTGCCTGCACACCCTTAATTGAAAACCGATAATCAGGCAGCTTCGTGGTACCACAACTTACAACTTTTCAGGGCATGATCAGCGCATTGCAGGAATACTGGGCTGCGCGGGCATGCGTACTGATGCAACCCTATGATATGGAAATGGGAGCCGGCACTTTTCATCCCGCCACCTTTTTACGCGCAATTGGCCCTGAACCATGGCGAGCCGCCTATGTTCAGCCGTCACGGCGACCTACCGACGGCCGTTATGGTGATAACCCAAATCGCCTGCAGCACTACTATCAATATCAGGTGGTATTAAAACCGTCACCGTCAGATATACAGGAACTGTATCTTGGTTCTTTGAAAACGCTAGGCTTCGATCCGCTGGTTCACGACATTCGCTTTGTCGAAGATAACTGGGAATCTCCGACGTTGGGCGCCTGGGGTCTTGGTTGGGAGGTGTGGTTGAACGGGATGGAAGTCACCCAGTTTACCTATTTTCAACAGGTCGGCGGCCTGGAATGCAGACCGGTTACCGGCGAGATTACCTACGGACTTGAGAGGCTGGCGATGTACATACAAGACGTCAGCAGCGTTTACGATCTTATCTGGACCGATGGTCCGAACGGTTCGGTTACCTATGGCGATGTTTACCACCAGAACGAAGTGGAACAATCGCGTTTCAATTTTGAAATCGCCGATACTGCGATGTTGTTGCGTTGGTTTGAAGACTGTGAGCAGCAAAGCAGGCGATTGATGGAAGAAGATCTGTCTTTGCCGGCCTACGAATACATGTTAAAGGCATCGCATACATTTAATTTGCTGGACGCGCGTGGTGCGATATCAGTCACCGAAAGGCAGGGCTATATCTTGCGAGTGCGGGAATTGGCCAAGGCGGTTGCGCAACGTTATTACGAATCGCGCGAACGCCTGGGTTTTCCGATGTGGAAGGAAAGTAAATAACAATGATAACGCGCGAATTGTTAATCGAAATTGGAACGGAAGAGTTACCACCGCATGCCTTACTTAAATTATCGCAAACATTTGAGAAGGCATTGTTGGATGAATTTCAAAGTTTAAATTTATCGGCCGGCAGCAGCACGGCATTTGCTACTCCGCGGCGCCTGGCGGTGCGATTAAACAAAGTTCCGGAAACCCAATCTGATCGTACCGTAGAAAAACGCGGTCCTGCGGTGCAGGCTGCTTTTGATAAGCAGGGGCAACCCACCCCGGCAGCGACTGGTTTTGCGCGTTCTTGCGGAGTTGAAGTGGATGCACTCAAGCGCTTAAAAAATGAAAATGGTGAATGGCTTTTTTTTGAAAAAATTGAGCCGGGTCGTAAAACAAAAACCTGTCTTGCTGAAATCATTGAGCGAGCTCTAGCTGCTTTACCGATACCGAAACGCATGCGTTGGGGGGCAGGCGAAGCGGAGTTTGTACGGCCCGTACATTGGGTTGTTATTTTGTTTGGTGAAGAAGTTATTGAAGTCGAGATACTCGGAATAAAAAGTGATTGCAAAACATATGGACATCGTTTTCATCATCCGCAAGCAATTGAGTTAAAAAAACCAGGCGATTACGAAGATATATTGCAGAAGCAGGGGAAGGTAATTCCATTGTTTGCGCAGCGTCGCGCAGCGATAGAAAAATTAGTTGTCGATTGCGCGAATAGCCTTAAAGGTGTTATTGATCTGAAAGACAATGATGAATTGCTGGATGAGGTTACCGCGCTGGTTGAATGGCCGGTATCATTAATTTGCAGCTTTGATGAATCTTTTTTACGGGTGCCGGCGGAGGCGTTGGTGTCAACCATGAAAGATAATCAAAAGTATTTCCCCATCTATGATAAAAAAGGCAAATTGACCCGTAATTTCATTGTTATATCGAATATTGAAAGTGGCGATCCATCTCAGATACGCAGTGGTAACGAACGAGTCGTTCGCCCGCGACTTGCCGACGCCATGTTTTTTTGGGATCAGGATCGCAAAAAATCACTGGAACAATTTAACGAACGCCTGCGAGAGGTTATTTTTCAACGCAATCTCGGTACGACGTATGAAAAAGTGGAACGAGTTTCAGTGTTGGCTGGGCATATTGCTTCTTTGGTCGATGCCGACGTTTTGCAGGCGAAAAAGGCCGGCTTACTTTGTAAAGCGGATTTAATGACCAATATGGTTTTTGAATTTCCAAAATTGCAAGGCATTATGGGGCGTTATTATGCTCAGCATGGAGGAGAGGTCGAAGAGGTCGCCTCTGCGATCGAAGAACATTACTTACCACGTTATGCAGGAGATCGCCTGCCTGCCACAAAAATCGGGCAATGCGTTGCGTTAGCGGACAAACTCGATACTCTGCTTGGTATTTTTGCAGCCGGTGAAAAACCGAGCGGTGTGCGTGATCCTTTTGCATTGCGCCGGGCAGCGTTGGGGGTACTCAAGATAATTATTGAAAAGAAACTCGATCTTGATCTAAATAATCTATTGAAGGTCGCCGCATCTTCTTTTACGGCTACGATAAACGCGGACGACGAGATTGATGCGGTTCTTGATTTTATGTTAGGGCGACTAAAAGCGGAATACGAAAGTGGAGATAATGCATATACGCCACAACAAGTCGCTGCGGTGATGTCTTGTAAACCGACCAGACCCATTGATTTTGATCGTAGGATAAAAGCAGTCAGAGACTTTAGCGCCTTACCGGAAGCGGATGCTTTGTCGGCTGCCAATAAGCGAACAGCCAACATCCTTAAGAAAGCTAAAATAAATAAATCGCTAACACTTGATGTCAAGCTGTTGCACGAGCCGGCAGAAAAAGATCTTTATAGCAGCATGAATAAATTACTGCCGGAGGTTGAGCCGCTTTGTCAGAAAGGCGAATATGCCAGAGCGTTAAAAAAGCTGGCCGGCTTGCGTAAGCCCGTCGATCGTTTTTTTGATGAGGTAATGGTTATGGCGGAAGATAAAGCAATCCAGGCCAATCGACTGGCTTTGCTTGGGGTACTGCAAAACGCCTTCACTCAGATTGCCGATATATCGCAATTGCAGAACTAGCAATTTATAATATTCCAGAATAAAAGATGAAAATTTTGTTGCGTCTATTAATGTTTGTCCCCAGTGTCGTGTATTTTTTCTGGCTTATAACAGTATCGTCGGTAGTTAGTACGATATATATCCTCGCGTTTATGATTCCGTACAAGCAACGATATTTGATCGCGCGATTATGGGGTTATCTGTCTGTTTTGGGATTAAAGTTATGTTGTTTTTTACGCTGCCAGATTATTGGCCGGGAAAATATCCCAACCCGACCATTTATAGTATTTTCAAAACATCAATCGAGTTTTGAAATTTTGGTGTTAATGAGTACCTTAGGGCCGACCTCCTGGGTGGCAAAGCGCGAAATTCTGAGGTTACCTATCTTTGGCTGGGCCTTTGGTATGTCAAAACCCATCTGTCTGGATCGCAAGGCAGGTATAACCGCTGTTGAACAATTAAACCAGCAGGGGCAACAGGCGCTGGACGAAGGCCGTAACGTGCTGATTTTTCCAGAGGGCACGCGCAAGGCGCCGGGTACGAAACCACATTACCGTATCGGTGGCGCGTTGTTAGCGGAAAAAACCGGCTATCCTATTTTACCGGTCGCACATAATTGCGGAGAGTTTTGGCCGCGATTAAGTTTTTTTAAATGGCCGGGTAAAGCGACATTGATATTTGGCCCACTTTTGGAAACCAAAGGTAAGAAAGCCTCAGAAATTAACCAGCAAGCGCAGGAGTGGATAGAGGGACGGATGGAGGAAATAAGCAACCCCTCTCGTTGGAATAGGTGATAAGTTAAAACAAAATCAGCCACGGAATCCGCGAAAAAATACTGAACAAAAACCAAGGTCTGAAAACATCCTCTATTGTTTAAATTTAGCGCGCAATGATTGCCTACGTAAAATGTGTGCCGTTAGGCTGCTACTCTTGGCAATATTATTGAGACTGACAATACCCAGAACATCGCCGGCGTTTTTGACTTTGCCATCATAACTAACCAACGCGATGTCTGCGGCAGCGGCACGCAACTGCGTCACGACATCGAATACAAGATCATCTTCCTTGACCGTTATATAGTTAGTATCAATATTTTCCTGAATATAAAACTCATCGTCAGTGCCATGGCGTTTATGCCGTTCCATACTTAATACACCCTTGATTCCGCCATTTTTACCGGTAACCAGCAAATGTGGTATGTGGCCGTTTTGACGTGCGATTTCACGAAGGTCAGCAAAAGCGATACTGTCATCTGCGCGCAGAACCGGTGTTTCGAGCAAATCTGATACCTGGCGTAACATACACAAATTACTTTGAATGGAATCAGGAATGTAATGACCTCGACGGGTTAATTTGTGGGTATAAAGACTGTCACGTAAGAAGTGACGACGAACGCCATAAGCGATTGAAACAACAATCATCAGTGGCAAAATTACATGGTAATCGCGCGTCATTTCAAAAATCATAACAATTGCGGTGACCACTGCGCCGGTGGAACCACCGAAAATACCGGCCATACCGATCATTGCCATACTGCTCACTTCCAGATGAGAGAAGCCGGGTACGTAAGTGCTGATAGCGACGCCAAATGCCGCTCCCAAAGTAGCACCGAGAAACAGTCCAGGTGAAAACACACCACCCGATCCACCTGAGCCAAGCGTCAATGATGTCGCAAAAAGTTTTGCGCCGAATAACAATACTAACAACCACGGATTAGTCAGTACACCGGAAAGAATATCCTGAATGGTTGCATAACCAACGCCTTGAATGTAGTAATGTCCCGTTTGTGTCATAAAGGCATACATCACTAAACCAACCAATACCATGCCAATTGCATGCCTGCCGTAATCGTTTACAGGGATACGACTAAACAGATCTTCAGATTTATAGATGGCTTTTATATAAAGCGTGCTGGCGACACCCAGTAGCAAGCCAAATAATATAAAAGCAAAATAGTCGCCGATCATCGGTAGTTCAGTGCTGCTGGCGAGGGGCGTGACATCGAAAGAAGGAACATTACCAAATGCCAGCTCACCCACCAGTGTGCCGGCGCCTGCTGCGAGAATAACAGGAATTAAAGTTCGCGCGCTGGTTTCCGGCAATAACAATTCGACTGCAAATAATAATCCTCCAACCGGAGTATTAAAGGTTGCAGCGATACCGGCAGCAGCACCGCCGCCGATTAAGGTTGAGCGCTGCCATTCCGGCAGGCGTAACCACTGACCCATGCTGGAACCCATGGCGCTGCCAATCTGAATAATGGGCCCTTCACGACCGACTGCACCGCCGGTACCAATTGTGATGGCGGAAGCAATGGCTTTGGCGAGTGCGACAATTGGACGAATAACACTTCGCTTATAATGAATAGCGTCGATGACTTCCGGGACTCCGTGTCCCTTGGCTTCCGGTGCAAAGCGCTTAACGATGTAAACAACCAGCATCCCGCCGATTACCGGGACCAGGATAACCCAGGCGCCCCAGGGACCGGCTGCGGTATGCGCGTTGGCGTCATACTGCAGGGAAAATTCTCCCAAGAAAGCGATGTTATGAATAAGGCCGATCATGCCACGGAAAATAACCGCACCGATGCCGCATAGAAGACCGAGCACAATCGATAGCAACGCCATTTGCAGTGTTAATTCATGTGTTGCGAGCAATCGTTTCATAATTTTCCTTTCAATTTAGAGAGGACGCAGTAACAGATGTCTGTTAGTCCTTGCCAAGCTGGTTAGTTACTGATTTCTGATAAACCAGGTCATGAATTCTGTGACCTTGGCGTATCCCGCGTTTTTCAAATTTGGTGGTTGGGCGTGGTAATGCCGCTCGAATATCGGCGTTTATAAATCTCGATTGCGCTTGCATTACCCCTTTTATGTGATCTGCATAATCATCCCAATCGGTCGCAATATGCAATATACCGTCAGCGCTGAGTTTATCCAGTAGTAAACCGACAAACTCCGGCTGGATAAGCCTGCGTTTATGATGTCGTTTCTTAGGCCAGGGATCCGGGAAAAAAAGTGAGATCTGTTGAAAGCGGGCATTGGCCAGTGCGTTATGAAATGAATCGACAACATCATGACAGGCGACACGAACGTTGCCTAGTGATTTTTCCTTTATCAAATAGAGCAGATGACCGACCCCCGGTCGATGCACTTCAACACCAAGAAAATTAATATCAGGATTTTCAGCGGCCATTTGAGCAAGAGACTCACCGTTGCCAAAACCAATTTCCAATACATAAGGTGCGTGACGATTAAACGCTGCGTCCAGATCGCAAACATGGTCGCTGAATTCAATGCCATATAGCGGCCACAGAGCGTCCAGCGCTCGTTGCTGGCCGGGCGTTAACTTACGTTCACGTCGCACAAAACTGAAGATATGACTTGTTATCGAAGTATCAGTCACAACCAAAGATCACCTGGCCTGGATTTTCAGAAAGTTACATAAAAGAATCAAATGACTACCACGGAGACACGGAGGAAAAGAGGGAACACGGAGCAATTAAATTTGAAACAAATGGTCTACGTGTTCCCGTGGTAATTCTCTTTTTAAAAAAATGTCCCGTCAATCGGGCTTGATGCTGAAGCATAACGTTTGCGTGGCATGCGTCCGGCCAGAAATGCTTCGCGGCCTGCTTCGATACCTTTTCTCATCGCCGATGCCATCAGTACCGGATTCTTCGCTGCGGCAATCGCGGTGTTCATCAATACGCCATCGCAACCCAATTCCATTGCCAGGGTTGCATCGGAGGCCGTACCGACACCGGCGTCAACAATAATCGGAACTTTGGCGTTTTCTACAATACTTAAAATATTGTATTTATTTTGAATGCCCAGGCCGGAACCGATTGGAGCCGCCAAGGGCATTACTGCAACGCAACCCATATCTTCCAGCTCTTTGGCAATAATTAAATCATCGCTGGTGTAAACCATTACTTCAAAACCATCTTTAATTAATTCTTCCGCGGCTTGCAGGGTATGCACAACATTGGGGTAAAGCGTTTTTTCATCGCCTAAAACTTCAAGTTTGACCAGGTTGTGACCATCCAGTAACTCGCGTGCCAGTTTGCAGGTTCGAACTGCATCGGTGGCATTAAAGCAACCGGCGGTATTGGGCAGTATGGTAAATTCATCCAGTGGAATCACATCCAGTAAATTTGGTTCACCTGGATTCTGGCCGATATTGGTGCGGCGAATAGCCACCGTAACGATCTCTGCGCCACTGGCGCGGATCGCCATGCCGGTTTCCTGCAGGTCTTTGTACTTGCCGGTGCCGACCAGTAGACGGGATTTAAACTGACGGCTGCCGACAGTCAGGATGTCATTTTTATTTGATAATGTGTGCATTTTCCTTCCAGTATTGATGTCTGATCCACGCCGTTTAAAGCTATCCTCCTCCAATGGCGTGGACAATTTCGATTTTATCAGCTTCCCTTAAGGCTGTTTCTTCGTAAGTGCTTCGGGGGATGATCTCGCCGTTACGCTCAACCGCCAGGCGTTTTTCGGCCAGGTGGAGCTCTTTTAGCAGGTCCAGTACGGAGTAGTGCTCGGGAAGCTGCCTGGGTTCGCCGTTTAGGAGGATTTTCATGGTGGCGGGTATTTTACAGGATTAGCGGCTAACTACACGAATGTGAACGACAAATTTTTTTAGGTGGAATGGGCGTGGGCCCTCAGATTAGAGCGCATTTATCCTTTACGTGTTGCGATTAATGGAGCTAGTATTGGTCACGGTATCTGGACACACAAATTGCTATTCTGTCGATGCTAATACGACAGTAATAGGTATATTGGGTTACTAGAATATACGATAGGTAATGAACCGAATTATTTGATTCCAAAAAAAAGGAAACTGTATGAACGACAGACCAAAATCAATAACTGTTATTTGCTGGATACTCATTGTTATGGCAGCAATTTCTTTAATTACGAGTACCTTAAGCATGAACAATCCAATTGCCAGGGAGATTATGGAGAAGAGCCCGCTTCCTATCAATATTCAGTATGCATTTATGTTCGTTGGGTTAGCAGTTATGTTGATATCCGGCGTGGTCATGTTAAAGGGGCAGAATTGGGGGCGTTGGCTTTATGTGGGTTGGAGTCTTTTTGGTTTTGTAATTGGAATTACAACGTCGCCTATGAAAGTGGCTATGATTCCAGGGTTGGTTATTTTTCTTATTCTGGTATTTTTTCTATTTCGTCCTATTGCGAATAAGTACTTCAAAAAAGCTGAGGCAGGTTAATGTTACGACCAACAATCAGCATTATTCTTCACGTCCTGGCGGGCTTCTTTATCTATGGAGTTTGCCTGATAGCCTTTGCAGGCGGCCAGGACGTCGGGTCACACAAATACACGATCATGGCCATATTTGCCGTGCCTGCTTTGATTTTGTTGCCAATTGCTGTGGCTGTATATCGTTTTCAGGGTTGGAAGTCTTCCGTCGGTATTACTTTTCTCTCTGTCGCAGCCTTTAATTTGATTGCAATCCTGACATTTGCCTGTCTTTTTCTGGATCCGGAATTTGTGAAATTGTTTCCCGATAAGAATCCTCTGGAAATGTTTAACGACTATTTTTCTGGTACCGTAGTTATGATCGTTGTGACGATAACGGGAGGGTTGCTTTATATATCGGAAAGAAGAGAGTCAAAAGCGTAAACAGGGATAGCCGGACATTTTCATAGAGACGAGCAGCACTGGCTGGGAGATGTGCCCTTATATGTGTCGGCCCCCATCTCAAATTAGTGGATAATATGGGCATGTTTCATAACAGAAGTCTCAGCACTGTATATTTATTGTTATTTATCTTATGTGCTGGGCTCTTAAGTGCCTGTTCCATAATCACTCCAGCCGATATTGAAGATGAGCCCGCTGTTCAGGTTCCTGTGCGTTTTCTGCTGAGTTTTGATGACGGACCGAGTATCCGAACAGACATTTTTGGCCGCAACCCCACGGAATATATCCTGCAGCAGATTGAGAACAACCCGGTTCAAAACGATATCAAGGCGATATTTTTCGTTCAAACACGCAACAGTAATGGCGGTGGTACTGAACAAGGTAAAGCATTGTTACGCAAGGAACACCAGCAAGGCCACTTATTGGGTTTGCATAGCGCCAGCCCGCGCGGACATGTTGCACATACCGACATGTCTGCAAGTGAACTGGACCAATCTTTGAAAGACGGTATACAGGATATCCAACGAATCACCGGTTATCAAACCGTATTTGTTCGGCCGCCGAGCTGGTATTATGATCAGGATACTTATGCTATTTATAAAAAAAATAATCTCAATATGATATTGACCGACATCAGCGCCAGGGATGGAGTCATTCACGTTTTTAAAATCAGTTTTCGACGTCGCTCTCACATCAATAATGAACTTTATAAAATACGTCGGCAAATTATCAATCGGCAACTGCCCATCGTAGACGGTGTCGTCCCGGTGCTGGTGACCTTTCATGACCCAAATACCTTCACCGCCGGCCATATGACCGAGTACCTGTCCATACTCACTGAAGAGGCAGCGAATGTATTATTACCGGTATCGGATAAACCTTTCTATGACCAGACAAACGCACTGAGAGAAGCTCTATTACATAAAGCGTTTATATCTGAATTTTGAGCAATCGGAAATAGATGGGCTTTAAAACAGAATTAAATCAATTGCGCGTTGCCACAAACTAATCTGCAGCAACGCGCAGTGGTAAATTAATTATTGCTTTGCGGATTCCTTTGCTTTCATTTTGTCTTTTTTCTTGTCCTTGTAATCCTTTTTGGCTTTTACAAATTCTTCTTTCTGAATAACGCCATCACTGTTTGCATCGAGCTTGCTAAATCGTTCTTCGGCATTGGCCATAAACTCATCATGGCTGACGTTACCGTCTTTGTCGGCATCAAGACGTTCCACAGGGTTTTTCTTTTTGGCGTGCGCGTCGCAGCGTTCTGGTTTATCACCGGCAAAGGCGGTTGCGGACAAAGCGGTGGCCAGCAGGCCTGTGGAGAGTAATAACAGTGATTTATGCATGGATTCATCCTCGGGTGATTGATTTGTATTGAATGGGTAATGGATTGACAACGCACAGCGGGAAAATTCAATGAATGAGTCTGATTGGTCGTATTTTGGGACGAATGTTCGGAATCATTCCGATGTTGCTTGAATTTCCGCTGCTTCTCACTCCAATTTAGGTATTAATGCACATTTTTTGGATGGTTATTAGGCTAATTCATTTCATCTTATCCTCATTCTCGTTCTGCTTATTCCTGATAGAATTCAATTGCTCAGCAATCCGGCAGATTTCTTTTCAGTAAGATGAATAAAACACAAATCAAAAAAGGCCTCGATGCAATCGCTGCAGTCGACAGGCATATGGCGCAGGCGCTGGAAATACATGGTTATCCGACCATGAGTTTGCAGCCACGCGGGTTTGAAACCTTTCTGTGTACCATCATTAATCAACAGCTTTCGTCGAAAGCTGCCGCGACGATACTGGCGCGTGTTATGGCGTTGTTACCGGTTTGTAGTGCCAAATCATTGTTGAGACTACCGGATCAGATATTGCGCGATGCAGGTTTGTCGTGGCGCAAGGTTGAATACCTCAAAGGTCTGGCGCAGGCAATAGAGAGTGGTGATTTTGAGCCGGAGTCTCTGGAAGAACTGGATGATGAGGAAGCGATTGAATCGATAACCCGGCTGCGTGGTTTTGGCCGCTGGAGTGCCGAGAATTACCTCATTTTCTCAATGGGCCGGCGGGACATTTTTCCTGCGGATGACTTAATTATTCAGACGGCATTGCAAAAAATTAAACGCATGCGAACCAGACCGACAGCCAAAGCAGCACGAAAGAAAGTTCAACATTGGGCGCCGTGGCGCAGCGTGGGAGCGTTGTTTTTGTGGCATGTGCATGAGAAATAAAAAGCCCGGATGGCTCCGGGCTTTTCTTATAACTGTATTGAAGATCTATTGCTTAATGGTTAATTCAATTTGTTTATCCGATTTGATGGATACAGAGAGTATCGCTAAATCAGCATCATAAGCAGATTCGATTGATTCATTATCCAGAAAGACACCTGAAGGTTTCTTATCAAGTGCTACGTGTACAGTTTCCAGGCCGATTATCATTGGAATATTTATCGTCACAGTCGACTTTTCTTTTTTCATAGTTATTGTTTTAACTGTGTTGGCGTCAAGCATGTCTACATAATCGAAGTGTGTTCTTGACTTTGATTGTCCGGGAGTTGCATGGATGATAAGCATCTTATCGCTTTTTTTCCAGAGTTTATCGTTGCCATGATAAATAGAACCGGTAACGTAAATACTATTATCCTTTACAAACCGGGGCAGCTTGGGAAGTGGCGCTTCGATTTCGTAGGTTCTTTCACCTTTATAGCGTTTACCTGGTTTATCCAGATCACGCCAGTTCCCTTTCGGAAAATAGACTGTTCTTTTAGTACCCGGTTCGAACACCGGTGCAACCAGCACCGCATCGCCAACGTAAAATTGATCCCAGATCGAATAAGTGTTTTTATCTTTCAGGTGTTGATAAGCCATCGGTTGCATAACCGCACCGTTTGTTGCACTGGTGTTAATCAGTGAATATAAATACGGAATCCAGCGCATGCGATCTTCGCAAGCGACACGAAATGCGTTCTGCAGTTCTTTATCATAATTCCAGGGCAAACGATCTCGGCCCTCGCCGCCAGCGCCATCCAGTTTTATTTCAAACAAACCAGACATGCTGCCGGCTTGCAACCAGCGTATATACAAATCCTTTGGAATGCGACCCTCTCCTAAATATCCACCAACATCGGATCCCCATACCGGAAAACCCATAAAGGAACTACGCATACCATTCGCAAAATTACTTTGCAGTCCTTCCCAGGAACTGCGTGGGTCGCCTCCCCATACCGCGCTCAGATAGGGTTGAACTCGTTGGATGGCCGCGCGGGCGAAAGTAAACTGATCGTCACCCCAGGTCTTCCTCAGTGCTTCATCATGAATTTTTGCAGACAGATAAACATATTTATTCCGCCGTTTGTTGGGTCCGACCGACTTATCGAACCAGTCTGCATAAAGCGGGAAGTGCTGATCGGCACGATCAATTTTATGGCCCTTAACGCCATACACATATTGCTTTTGTTGCAGGTCATTTTGAAACGCTCTTACTGAAGCAGGATGACTCAAATCTAAATAGCTATAGTCTCCGGCGAAATGTTTTTCGAATCGCGCATCACCAAAAGTGGTCGCTGCAGACCAGGTCATAAACTCGAGTCCGTGGTTTTCGCGAATAGTTTTAATCCATTTTTCAGGATTGGCAAATGGCTTACTGAAATTCATTTTTGACCAGTTATGGGCGCCGTCACTATAAGGGCGATCAACGAACCATGAGGTGAAAGGAATGCGCAATTCATTCATGTGCTTGATATCGGCTAAAATTTCTGCGGCGCCGCCCTTGTTTTCATCACGCCAGCCAACCGGACCGACTGCCCAGACGGGAACGTGTTTGGGCTGGGCAACAACTTCAAAATAGGCTTTATGAATTTCAGTGCCGTTGTCTCCAAAAAACAGGTACCAATCCAGTTTGCCGGTGTCATGATGAATCTTGTTTTTACCATTAATGGCAAAATCATAACGACCGCGTGCAAACGTATCGAAAAATGCTCCGTAACCGAAGCTACTGATAAAGAAACTGGAATACGCCGAAGCATAATTTTCCTGTAAATCTTCGCCACGACTGTCGATATCGATTTCAATACTGCTGCCGGTGAGATCGGGTGAACGCTGATTGTCAGGTTGTAGTGGCGCGGAGAGGCCGAAGAAGTGATCGTCCAGATAGTTAAAATGTAAAGTAGTTTGCAAACCCCAGGTCGGATTGGCATAAATCCGAAAACCGCTGTCAGTCTTTGATATAACAAGCTCGGCAGTACGTGGTTCACTGTCGTCAACGTGTTTAAAAAATTCAATTTTGGACGGGAACGACGCCCTAATCAAAATTTGCTTGTCGTCGACACTGCTAATCTTCCAGTCGCTGGCTTCAGTATAATTAACCAGTATTTTTTCGAGATTGATAATAAGCCGACGGCTTTTTTTTATCTGAACAGACTGCTTGTTAACGGTTAATGTAACATCGCCGGCTTGTAGTTCAGCTGCCGCAAGCAGTGAAGAATAAAAAGACAACGTTAAGTACATTATTAAAGAAATATTGAATTTGAGCTGCATCAGGATTTCCTTTTGATTTGTTTACTTAATTTGAGTCTCAAAATAAAGATTAGACTGATTAATTATTTCCTAAATACCAACCGTTGCCAGTACGTACTCCCAGTATATTCGCAGTGGTATATTGCGTGGCCCGCTTTTTTGATAGTTTTTTACTCCAGCTGACCCGCCCGACGTTATTACCGCCTTGACCTTTGCTGTTGTACTCCGCATAAAAAACAGTTTTCTCGGCTTCCGGTTTGGCCCAGTTATGCCAGCCTTCCGGAGCAATATGCGCACCCATTTGAGTATTAATAAAAACGGTTTTTGCATAGGGCCGCCATGGCCTGCCCAGATAAACTTTTGTTACATTTTTGTCGGAAGTTAGTGTGCAGTTTAAAAATACCAGACCGAACTCAACTCCTTTCGGAGTGGAGGCAGCGGTTATATATGAATTGGCTTTGGAATGAATAGTACAATTATCAAACACTGTGGTGGCTCGACCGAAAATAAAATCGGTGGTGCCTTCTATATAGCAGTCTTTGAAATAGTGTCGTTTGTTTTCGCCGGTCAGATAGACTGTGTCCTGATGACCTAAAAAGCGACTGTTATGAAAAGAAACGCGGTCGGCATTGATCGATAATGCGACAGCTTGTCCTACCGGACCGGCGGTGTTTTCGATGGTGAGATTTTCGGCGTGGAAGTCGTCACCATCCACTTGAACGGTTGCTGTATGAAAGGTGCTGTTACGGCCCAAATTGATTTTTTTAAAATGATCATCGTAAGTAATAATAGTTTTTTCTTTGCTCTCACCGATGATAGAAAGCAATGTGTTCCATTCGTGGATTTTTACTTTCTCTTTATAGGTCCCGTTTTTGACATAGATGGTGATGCGTTTATCCGGGAATGACTTAGTGTCGTCGATAGCTTGCTGAATACTGCGGTAATCACCAGAGCCATCCTGAGTGACCACCACGGAATAGCGGGTCTCTTGTGCACACGCTATGGCAGGAGCCAGGCAAGACAATACGATGGTTAATATAAGATTCTTCATGTTGGCGTCATTTTAAGCGAGTCGGCGATTTCATGACACTTTGGCAGATATTCTGTCCAAAAGACGCTTAACTGGGGCCAAGCTCTGCGGTACCGTAAGGACAGTGGCAGACGCATCGCCTGCCTCGCCAGGAGGGGCTAAGAGTACACGTACTGCCAAAATCAGATACTTGTTGGATAAGAAATAGCGTCGATTCTGGCGCCGTACTGACCGAATAATAGCGATAGGCAAATAAATCGCAAAATATAACGATAGTATTGATTATCGTATTATTTAGCGATATAGTAGCCGCCATACTTTCCTACCATAGGTTCTTGTGGCCATGATCGCAGTGATAACCGGCGACGTGATGAACTCAAAAATGAGTGATACCCGAGTCTGGTTGCGGCAGCTTAAGGGTGTCCTCAGTGAACTGGGCTCGGAACCGAAAAACTGGCAAATTTATCGTGGCGACAGCTTTCAGCTGGAAATACCTGACGCAGCGGATGCGCTCGAAAAAGCCATACTGATCAAGGCGAGCATGAAAATGCTCAAGAACATCGATGTGCGGTTGGCCATTGGCATGGGTGCAAAAACCTATACAGCAGACAAGATCACTGAATCCAACGGTGACGCCTTTGTAAACTCGGGTACGGTCTTTGAACAATTAAGAAAAGACAAACTCACCATGGCGGTTAAATCGCCCTGGCAGGACTTCGATGCGGAAATCAATATTGGCTTGAGATTAGCCTGCGCGATTATGGATCGTTGGCTACCGAATTATGCAGAGGTCATGCGTTATACCTTGATGAACAGGGACCTGACGCAGAAAAAACTGGGTAAAGCGATAAGTATCGCGCAAAATACCGTCAGTGACCGGCAATCGCGTGCCTATAAAGATGAGTTGCTGGATTTTGAAAAACACTTTAGAAGCAAAGTTACGCAATATCTGGCCCAGTCAACAGCGAAAGGTGGATAAAGAGCATGGATATTCTTATCAAACTATTAATTGCACATTTAGTTGCCGACTTTTTATTGCAGTGGCGCAGTTTATTGCAGAGCAAGTTCAATAAAAAGTTTGCCTCACCTTATTTGTATCTGCATGGATTGATTCACTTTTTGCTGACCTTGCTGGTTTTATGGAATTTATCGTATTGGCCTGCCGTGGCGATTATTGCGGTTTCGCACACGATTATCGACGGGCTGAAAGTGACATTACAAAACCAACGGAATCAAAGGGCATTATTTTTTATCGATCAGTTGCTGCACTTGATTATTTTGTATGCAGTGGCTAATTATTACCAGGTCATCGATATTACGGGGTTGACGCAATATCCTTACCTGTACGCGCATTTGCTGTTTATTATCTTTTTAACTTTTCCAACATCCATCATCATTCAGATATTGTTTCTTAAATGGGAGCTGCCTGAAACAATCAACAGCTCGCTGAGCGGCGCCGGTTCCTATATCGGCATTATTGAACGGCTGATGATCTACGGTGCGGTCATTACCTTAAACTGGGGGTTAATCGGATTTTTGCTTGCTGCCAAATCGGTGTTTCGCTTTGGTGATATGCGCGATGCGCATGACAGAAAATATACAGAATATGTTTTTGTTGGAACCTTGTTAAGTTTTATGTCGGCGATAGTATGTGGCGTGCTATTTATGCTTTATGCCGGCCAAACATCTTTGCTTTTCTGGCCCGCCAATTAAACTTTGAGTTTTAATTGGATGGTTGTTTAGTTACGGTAGCTACTGGCAAATTTCCGCCTGCCGCCTCAATGAGTTGCCCAAGCAGAGCTTGTTCTTTTTCGGAAAGGGCTTGATCAAGATACATTGCTTGCCAGATTGCAAGCGCCTTTGCATTCTGATTCTGTTGAACGAGAAGAAAACCCTTTAAAACGCGTCCGCGTATAGAGCCTGGATCAAGTTGCAGCGCCTGATCAATAAGCCGCTCCGGCTCACCGGTTAAAGAATCACCGCGCGAACGCGCGATGGATTCAGCGTAATCCAGTACGACAGCGGCATTATCCGGCGCAAGTTGCATGGCCCGGAAAAACGCCTGGCTGGATTTTTCAGCTTGAGCCAGTGCCGCGTAACTACGACCCAGCAATAACCAGCCTTGCAAATTATCTGGGTTTTCAATCAGCTTTTGTTCCAGTGATGAAACCATCTCGTCAAGCGAATGTTGCGAGCCATGCTCCGAAACAATTGAATCAGAAGACAATGCTTTAGGATTACCTAACGCAAGGTATAGGGTAACCGCCACTAGCGGCAGGCCAATTACTATGATCCAACTTATACTTTTAAAGGTTCGATCCGTTGCTGGGTCATTTTCGTTTACCGGTAATTCAGAGGCGAGTGCAATTTCCAGTTCCCGTCTTGCAAGTTGATACTGCGAGTCGTCTATTTCTTCATCATCAAGTTGGCGTTTAAGAACAACGAGTTTGTCCCGATAGACAGCGACAAGATCGTCAGATCTTTGAAAGACAGTCGGCGTCTTGGAGTGTAATAAAGGTCGTAATAAGAACAGTAAGCAAATCGCGACCAATGCCAGCGAAAAAATAATAAAAGTGGTCATCATAGTTAAGAGCCTGATCCTTACTGATCAACATCGTTTAATAAATCAGCCGCCCGGGCTCGTTGTTTGCAGTCAAGAGGGGGTTCCGTCATAATTGTTTTTTGGTGACGAAAATATGTAATCATCGACACAGAAAACAGAATAAGCAATAACAGCGGCGCAAACCAGAGCAAATAGGTGGATGTTTTCAAGGGTGGATCATATAAAACAAAATCCCCGTAGCGATCAACCAGAAAATCGACTACTTGCTGATCGGATTCACCCTGACGAAGCATGCGCTCAACTTCCACCCGCAGGTCATTGGCAAGGCCGGCGTTGGAATCAGACAATGCCTGGTTCTGACAAACCAGGCAACGCAAATTCTCCAGCAAGTTCTCGTAGCGTTGCTTTGTTTCGGGATTTTCAAAGGTAACCACTTGCTGTGCGGGTAGTGCATGGCTTATTGCCATTAACAGGAACAAAACTATCCATCGAAATAACTTTCTGTTCATAGTTGCTTGTCACGCAATTGTTGAATTAATGGCGAAACATCTTCTTTCCAGTCACGCGCCGTAATGGGGCCGATTTTTTTATAGACAATGACACCGTTCTGATCCAGTAAATAAGATTCCGGCGCACCATAGACGCCGAAATCAATCGCTACGCGGCCGTCCTGATCAACTGCGATAGCCTGATAAGGATCGCCGAGTGCTTTTAACCACTTGAGTGCTTCGCCTCGTTCATCTTTGTAATTAAGGCCATAAACAGCTACCGCACCGGATGCAGCTATTTCCGATATGAACGGGTGTTCGACGCGACAGGACTCGCACCAGCTGGCCCAGACATTTAACAGCGTAATTTCCCCTTTCAGGTCTGCGAGCGAAAGGTTTTGCGATGGATCGTGTAAACGCGGCAACTCGAATTCCGGCGCCGGTTTACCGATCAAAGGTGAAGGCACTTCAGATGGATCTTGCGTCAGTCCAATTGCCAGAATCAGTACCAGCAAACCAAAGCCCATCAGCGGAAGAGTAAAACGCCACATTAGTTCGCGCCTTCTTGCTTTTTGCGGTAGCGTCTATCAAGGACTGCCAACAGACCACCGAATGCCATCAGCAATGCGCCCAACCATATCCAGCGTACGAACGGCTTGTAGTTCAGTCGCATTGTCCAGGCGTTGCCCTGTTGGGGTTCACCCAGCGAAATATAAAAGTCACGAAACAAACCGGCGTCTATTCCGGCTTCGGTCATCGGCTGTGAAGAACTGTGATAGAAACGTTTTTCCGGGAATTGCGTTGAAACCAGATGATCACCGCGGAAAATCTTGATGGTGGCTTGTTCCGCGTTATAGTTGGGTCCCTGAACCGAAGTCAAATCAGCTAATTCAAATCGCCTGTTTGCCAGCGTATACGATTCGCCGACTGCAAGACGAACCGTTTCCGACTGCTCATAAGTACTGACCAGTGTCACGCCAATAATGAAAACCCCGACACCAATATGAGCGACCAACATACCGAAGTAGGCAAGTGGCAACAGTCTCAATCTATCCAGCGGTTTGTCTTTACCCAGATGATTTTTGAAAGTAGCCAGGGAACTGGCAATGACCCAGACGCCAAGTACGACTGCAAGCGTAGTGAGTAGTGGTGCGGGACCAAAAATCAGCAACACAAACGCCATACCCAGTAATGCACTGATCAGTGCAGACTTTAACAGACGATTAATAAGATTTTTAAATGTGTCCTTGCGCCAGTGAGTCATCGGTCCGAACCCAAGCACAAAAACCAGCAGCAGCATTAACGGTGCAAATACTTTATCAAAGTAGGGGGGGCCTACTGATATTTTTCCAAGCTGCATTGCATCCATAAACAATGGATACAGCGTGCCAACCAGAATAGTTGCGCAGGCAACGAGCAGCAGCACATTATTAATCAATAGTAACGTTTCACGTGATAACGCCGAAAACCGGCCAAGACTGATAATAGCGCTGGCGCGCCAGGCATAAAGAAATAAGGCGCTACCGATGACGAATGCGAGAAAAATTAAAATAAATACGCCCCGCGCCGGATCTGTGGCGAAGGCGTGGACTGAGACTAAAACACCTGAACGAACCAGGAATGTACCGAGCAAGCTCAACGAAAAACCGAAAATGGAAAGCAATAGGGTCCATGCTTTAAATGTATTGCGTTGTTCCGTTACTGCCAATGAATGTAATAATGCAGTGGTCACAAGCCAGGGCATAAACGAAGCGTTCTCAACCGGGTCCCAGAACCACCAGCCGCCCCAGCCAAGTTCGTAGTAGGCCCACCAGCTGCCGAGTGCTATACCTAAAGTCAAAAATATCCATGCCACTAGCGCCCAGGGCCGGGACCAACGCGTCCAGCTTGCATCGATACGCCCTTGCAATAAAGCGGCAATCGCAAATGCAAACGGCACGGCCAATCCAACATAACCCATGTACAAAATGGGAGGGTGGAAAATTAACCCCGGATCCTGCAGTAAAGGATTTAAATCGTTGCCTTCGGCCGCTGCGGGGAATAGGCGAAGAAACGGATTCGATGTTAATAACAGGAACAACAAAAATCCGACGCTGATAATACCGAGTATCGCCAGGACGCGAGACGATAAAGTCAGCGGCAACGATTTTTTAAAAATACTGACTGCGATAGTCCAGCCGCTCAGGATCAAGGCCCACAACAGTAAAGAGCCTTCATGCGATCCCCACACCGCTGAAATGCGGTAATGCAGCGGCAACAGGGAATTGGAATTTTTCGCCACATAAAGAACTGAGAAGTCGTTTTGAATGAAAGATATTGTCAAGCACAGAAAAGATATTGCTACGCAGACAAACTGCAACCGTGCCGCGGGAACTGCAACAGCCATCATTCGACTATTATTTTGAACAGCACCCACTAACGGCACGATGCTTTGAACCAGGGCAATACCAAGTGCCATTACTAATGCAAAATTTCCAAATTCCGGAATCATGTGTGACTCATTGTTATAAGGATAAAAAACTGACTATTTATGGGTATGGGAATCGGGTATCGGCATAGAACCGCCTTCTGCCGCAGTCTTTAGGGCATCCGCCACTTCGGGGGGCATGTAATTTTCATCGTGTTTAGCCAGCACTTCATTGGCTTTCATCTGTCCGGCAGCGTCAATTTCACCAATAGCAACAATACCTTGTCCTTCGCGAAACAGGTCAGGAAGAATTCCGTGATAGTAAACAGTGATCGTATTTGCAGTATCTGTCAGTTTGAACCGAACACCGAGATTTTTATCATCATGAACTACGCTGTCATTAACGACCAGGCCGCCGACACGGATGACAGCATCGCGCGGCACTTCACCCTTACTAATCTGCGATGGACTGTAGAAATACATCATATTTTCGCCCAGCGATAACAAAACCAGTACCGTCGCCAGCGCAATACCGCTAAATATAATTGCGACAAACCACATACGTTGCTGACGCGGTTTCATGCTTGGCGCCTCGCAAGTTGAGCCTGACGTAATTGATTGCGTTTAAGATGCGTTGTCAATTTACGACGTTGCACAACCGGCCAGAAGAAGATTAGTAGCAGGACAAGCAACGTCATACCGTAAGAAGTCCATACATAAAAGGCGTAGCCACCCATTGAAAAGTATTCGTTCATACTATTACCTTAAAAGTTCATTGACCCACTGACTTTGTTTTTCGCGTCGTATTAGCTCAAGACGGGCGCGCATCAGCAGGTTGGTGAAAAAATAAAACTTAAACGCCAAGGTCATCACTAATAATGGCCATAACATATCCATGGTTATTGAAGGTTTATCCAGCTTGGTAATGGTAGGCCCCTGATGCAGTGTGTTCCACCATTCAACGGAATAGTGAATGATGGGAATATTGACCACGCCAACAATAATTAAAATAGCGGTGGCTTTGGCTGCTGTTTGCCTGTCTTCAATGGCAAAATTGAGTGCGATGATACCCGCATAAAGAAAAAGCAAAATGGCTTCTGATGTCAGACGTGCGTCCCAGACCCAGTATGCACCCCACATCGGTTTGCCCCACATGGCACCGGTAAACAAAGCCAGAAAAGTAAATGCTGCGCCAATGGGTGCGCTGACGTTAGCCATAATATCGCTAAGTTTTATGCGCCAGATCAGACTGATGATGGCGTTAAAAAACATAAACACGTAAATAAACAGGGACATCCAGGCGCTGGGCACATGCACGTACATAATGCGTACCGAGTCGCCTTGCTGGTAATCGGGCGGTGTTATCAGTAACCCGCCATACAGGGCGATCAAAAACAGCAGCAGCGCTAACGTGCCCAGCCATGGGATCCATACGCCGGCAAAATCGTAAAAGTATTTGGGCGATGCCAGACGGCGGAAAAATCTCAGAAAAACATTTTGTCTTGATGGACTGGTATTCATAACTAATAGGTCACTAAAGATTAATTTTTAACGCAGCTGACGTCGCAATCGGCGCCAGCGTGACGGACAACACCAGTAACGCAGCGAGGAAGTATAACTGTCCTGTTACCGGTAATCCTGCTTGCGCAGCGGAAACAGCACCTGCCGCAAAAATCAGAATTGGAACGTAAAGTGGTAAAACGATCAATGCCAGCAGTGCACCACTATTGCGAATACTGACGGTTAAGGCCGCGCCAATGGCGCCCACTGCACTCAGTACGGGTGTTCCCAGCAATAAGGTAATTGCCAGGACTCCGGTCGCATCGGCAGAAAGTGAAAACAGTGTTGCAAATAGCGGCGACAGCAGAATAAGCGGCAGGCCGGTAATGAGCCAATGCACCAGTATTTTAATACCGGTCAACATCGCAAACGGTGTTGGGCTGAGCGCCAGCTGTTCCAGGCTGCCGTCGTGTAAATCGTTGCGGAATAATGAATCCAGCGCCAAGAGGGTGGCCAGTAATGCTGCAAGCCAGATAATACCCGGCGCGATATCCTGCAGAATCTGCTGGTTCGCACCGACTCCGAGCGGTACCAAAGTAACCACCAACAGGTAAAACAACAAAGGATTGACAATCAGACCCGGATTTCGAAAGGTTAGTAACAGATCGCGTTTTAACAGGGCCAGACTTGCACGCATCAAACGGATTTCCTCAGGCCATCAGTTTCAGTAATTGCACACGGTCGCGCTCAATCCCGTGCCTGGAGTGGCTGGCCATCACCGCGCAACCCCCTTCGTTAAGGTGCATTTCAATCAACTCCTCCAGAATTTTGGTCCCCGAAGTATCCAGGGTGGAAAAAGGCTCATCCAGAATCCAGAGTCGACTTTTGCTGACCAGCATTTTGGCCAGGCCGATCCGGCGACGCTGGCCAGCCGAGAGTGTGGCGGCTGGTTCGTCTTCAAAACCATACAGCTCTACCCGGTCGAGAGCTGATTCGATGCTTAGCCAAGGCTCGCCACCGTGCAATGCACTGGCAAAAACGAGGTTTTCGGTGGGACTGAGTTCGAGCTTGATGCCATGTAAATGCCCGGAATAGTGAATCTGCGCCAGATAATCGCCGCGCTGTGTGTCGATGGAATCGTTTTGCCAGAAGACGTTGCCGTCATTGGCTTTCAACAACCCACACAGAATGCGCAGTAGACTGGTCTTGCCACTGCCGTTTGGGCCTTCTATCTGGAGCATCTCGCCGGGCTCAAGCGCAAATGACAGGTCTGCAAATAGCTGACGATCGCCCCGTTCACAGGTAAGGTTAGTGGCTTGCAGAAGTGCGGTTGGATTCATAATTGAAATAGCGCAATTTAAGGAGGGGGATACTACACCAAGCTGAAGGCTTGATAAATTTCACGCATAAATTCGTTATGTTATTCGTTCCCGGAAACGGGCAATCGTATAAAATACGGCGGGAGACGCGGGTGTAGTTCAATGGTAGAACTTCAGCTTCCCAAGCTGATAGCGTGGGTTCGATTCCCATCACCCGCTCCAGAATAACGGAAACAAGGCACAGGATGCGCTACATGGAGTTTAAACATACTTTATCGGTCCTGAATTTCACTGCTGTAGACGTACCGCCTGGCGAAATAATCTTTGTATGAAAACCTGCGTCATCATTGGCGGCGGCATTATCGGTATGTTGACCGGCCGCTCGTTATTAAAAAGGGGTTACAAGGTTACGCTGCTTGAAAAAGGACCATTTGGGCAGGAGGCGTCCTGGGCGGGTGGCGGCATACTCTCACCTCTTTACCCTTGGCGTTACCCCGACGCTGTCAACCGCCTGGTGTTTGCCAGTCAACGTCTGTATCCCGCATTAATTAATGAGTTAATGGCGGTTAGTGGTATTGATCCGGAACGCATTCGATCCGGAATGCTGATGCTTGGCGTAGACGATCTGGAAAGCGCTAAACGATGGGCCGGTCAAAAAGGAGTGAATTTCACCATTCCTGATGCGGCGGCGATACAAAAACTGGAACCGGTACTGGTAAGAGCCAATGCTCACAATCTTTACTTTCCGGACATAGCGCAAGTCAGAAATCCGCGATTCCTGAAAGCGCTACAGGAATATCTGCGTCATAACGGCGCTACCATGCTGACAGAGAACGAAGTTACGCAAATTGAAGCCAGTCAAAATCAGGTTGTCGCTGTAAAAACGAAGGAAGGCTGTCGTTTACAGGCAGACATCGTTGTTATTGCCAACGGCGCCTGGAGTGGCCATTTGCTTAAGCAGATGCAGATCAATTTGCAGATTCAACCCGTGCGAGGGCAAATGCTGTTGTTACGAGCCAGGCCGGAACTTATCAACCGAATAATATTGCAGGAAAATCGTTATATAATTCCGCGTAGCGATGGGCAGGTGGTGGTGGGCAGCACCGTTGAGTATGTAGGATTCGACAAATCGACGACTGACCAGGCGTACTCGGACCTTCGGCGGTTTGCAATTGAGCTGATACCTGAATTAACCAAAGCAACCGTCGTCAGGCATTGGGCCGGACTCAGGCCTGGCTGCGGAAACGGCATCCCGTTTATTGGGCCGCATCCGGAGATCGGGGGGCTTTATATCAATGCTGGACATTTTCGTAATGGCATTGTGATGGCGCCTGCGTCGGCTGAATTAATCGCCGGACTGATAAACGGCGAAGACAACGTTATTGATGCCAGCGCTTACAGCCTCTTTCGCCCGCAGTTGCAGCCAGCCTAGAGCTGTTGTCAGGCGCAAAATTGTCTATAATCCGCGGTCTTTCGTGTAGTGCGGGTGCGTTACGATAATTAGCTTTTAAGCCGGGATAGCGGGGCCGCGAAGCGGCAGGGTAAGTACGTCATTAAATATAAAGTTCGTGCTCTATTGTAGAACGGGGCTGGGAACTGCAATGACGTAGTAAGTTTTTTGAAATGCCGGAATAGCTCAGTTGGTAGAGCACGTCATTCGTAATGATGGGGTCGTAGGTTCGAATCCTATTTCCGGCACCAAATTTCTGAGGTCAGTGAGTTGAAAATTAACTCGCAAGTTTAATGTGTCGAAATTCGGACCTACGACGTATAAAAAAGCGGTTCGACAAAATTGCTGGGAGCAATTTTGAACAGCGGAATGAGTGGAGCGAATGTAGCTGGCCCGAAGGGCGGAGGGCAGGATGCCCGGAGTAATCCTATTTCATTAAGGAAAATTGCTAATAATATGCTGGATCCATCCAGCAAGATGATCTCCTGCATCCATGCAGTCGGGCACCAGCTTTAGCGTTCTAGACCAAGCAAGCACCCTTGGCGCTTATCCTCAATTAGCATCAAATGCTTGCCTTTCCCTTATCAGTACCCATATCCTGATTACCCATGAATGAACCACTACCCGATATTGCTGAACACTCCAAACGCATGCGGCGTTCAATTGTCATTGCGCTGCTTTTCACCTCGGTGTTATGGGATATTAAACTCATTGAAATGATGTTTGGCTTTGACTGGTCATCACTGGGAGTATATCCAGGGCGACTGGAGGGAATACTGGGCATTTTCTTCGCGCCTTTATTACATGGTTCACTTGAGCATCTGATGGCCAACACTCCGGCATCCATAGCGCTGCTTACTATCGTGCTTTATGGATATTCGAAATCGGCAAAATGGGCGTTGCCAGTAATTTATTTTGGTACCGGAATAAGTGTTTGGTTATTTGCGCGTAGTTCCTATCATATTGGTGCCAGTGGCTTTACGTTTGGCCTGATGTTTTTTGTATTTGTCATTGGTATTTTGCGTCGTGACCGTCAGTCGATTGGTTGGTCATTGATCGTTTTTTTTATGTATGGTGGTATGCTGGGTGGCTTATTTCCGAATGATCAAAGCATTTCCTATGAATCGCATATCGCCGGCGCCTGTCTGGGAATTATCCTGGCTTTTATATTGAAAGACAGAGATCCGGCCTGGCCTCGCAAACAATACAGCTGGGAACTTGAAGAGGAAGCAGAAGATGATGACTGGGAATACGAATACGATCAAGCCGGTATTAATCCTGAAACAACATCTGAAATACCAGATAGAAAAACCGATACGAGATACTTACACTGACGTTATATATAGAAGAAAGTGATTTGAGTGTTAGAATTATCGGTAACTTAGTTGCACATGTTGGCGCGGGGTAACGGGTATGTTATTTAAGGCAATATCCAGGTATTTGGCAATTTTTGTTGCAGCAGGACTGATGGTTTCAGGATGCGGTACCGGAACCAAGACTAAAACACCGGTGCTGGTAAAGATACCCAAGGCTGGTGCACTGGTCATCAAGCGGGGGACAAAATTTTCCTGGGGAGAGAAAGTATTTTCTGATGCTGCCCGATTTGAAGGTGAAAATATTGAACAATTAGCAGATGCGCTTATTATTGATGAGCTGAGTAAAAAAGGCCTTAAGTTTAGCAATTATCCGCAAAGCAGTGAGTTGCTTGTGGATTACAAAATCTCTCTCAGTGGAGGGATCCAACATAACCCCACTGAAAAAATAGATTCCTCAAATCCGGAATTACCCACGCAGAACTCTGAAATAGACATTGACGCGCAAGGTATACTTCAGCTGGAACTCAGGAGTGTCGCAACAGGGAAACCGGTTTGGAAAAATAATGTATCCGGTTTTACCAGTTCTGAAATGCCGGATGAGCAAAGAAAGGAACGCGTACTGAAATTAATCGAAATTTTTCTTGAAGATGTTCCGGTTCCCATCGAATAGATAAATTAAGAAGTCAATATCAGCTAAAGCATCCGGAAGATGACTGCGAACGCTTTCGATACCAGAGATTGTGTGAGTTATTTTACTCGCTGAGCGGCGGGCTCTTTCTCGCCTGCCCGGAAAGGGTATTCCTCAAACACCAGTTTCACAGCGTGGTTAATTCTCTGTTTAAGGTCATCCATTGTGTTTTTGCGAACTTTGTCGATGAAGACGCCTTCCCAGACTAATTGTTTCTTTTCGGCGTCCACCAGATCAATATTCAGTGTGCCTTCGGTGTATCGGCGAACTCGAATATCGGTTGTGTAATACGGCCACGGGGTATAGCCGTAAATATAGCGATAATGGGAAAGCGACAGTTTTGGCACTCCGTAAATATCGGCTTTCTCTTTTGAATTGACATGATAATTTACCAACAAATCGGGTTTATCGGATTGCTTATAACCACGTGCCAGCAGTTCATTGCTGATTGCCGATTTGATGAATTTATCCATCAGTGTACTGTATTTTACCGTTTCTTCTGATTGGCTTTCAGCGAACGTAAATGTTTTATATACCGAGAAATCGACTTCTGTATCGTATAATGAATCGATGTTTGGCGTTGTCGCGCAAGCGCCCAACCCCAGGACAAGTGTTAAATAAGCTGGAAACCGTATCATTTTGATGCCCCGAAGAACAAATTCAGATATTAGTACAATTTTAAACATCGTGCTTGCTCTCTCCGGAGATAGAAAAAATTCCCCAAATTTTCCTTTTACAATTTCTTTGTGAAAATAGTAAAAAAGATTCGAGATTGATTTCAGTTACAAAACGACTTCTAGAACGAATCAACTTATAAAAAAATAATAATCATCGAAAATGGCAATAGTTTTTATATCAGGCAGCTAATCGAAATCGAGTATCATTGCGAAACTAAAAAAACGCCGCACTATCGAGTGCGGCGCGAATTTTCAAGGACGCTAAAGAAATTACCAGCAACTCGTTGCGGCACCGCCATCATCGCTGGAGCTGGCAACACCGAGAGAGTCTAGGGTAAAAACAGTACACTCAGTATCTTTAGCTTGGCTGCCATTAGCGGTTGCGGTAATGGTGTAATTACTCGCAAACGCATCATCAGAAGCCATGGCGATCGTATAGCGGCCTCCACCCTCCGAAACCGCGGGCACCCCTAAAGTTGCCGGCGTATCCGCATAAGCATTATTTCTTGAATAATATCTTTCCTGCTTTGCAGCATAATCTCGTAATGTTACGCGTGCTTCGGTTCTATGAGATCTCAACACATACTGCGTATAATTCATAACAGCTATCGAGGCTAAAATACCCACAATCAATACCGCTATCATCAGTTCAATAAGAGTGAAGCCGGATTTATGTTTGATTCCAGATATTCTGTTTTTAACAACTCGTGGCATTATCTTCTCCTTGCCTTTGATTGATTCGACCGCTAAGGCGAACCCTAATTTATTTTATTGTCGCATGACTATGGAGCTGTAACGGGCTCATCTGTCTCAGACCAGTAGGAACGGTATCTTGGTATGCCTATACCAGTATCAGCCGAAGTTAAACCGGTAATTAATGTTATACCTTCTTCCTGGTACACCGGCACTACTTCAGAAGGAATACCGCCGCCGAGTTCCATATAACGGTTTTCTTTAGTGGGATTGTCCAAAGGACTATCCACATCATCCCAGTTAAGAGCAGCGCTGCCTTGCAGAATATTCACAGCGTATAAACGTCCTGCGCCTTCATTATTGAGTTTGCAGACACTAGCAGAGCCTGAGTTCTCGGGACGAAAAGTAGTAAAGAAAAACTTATTATCTAATACGATACCTTTTGCAATCCCTTTTTCGCCGGGCTCTTCCAGATTAATAAACCAACCGCCACTGGTTTTTAATGCCTCTATTTCAGCAGCTTTTTGTTCGTCGCTACCTTGTTGAACCAGATTACTGGTGACATCATAAAGATCGGAGCCGGTATCAATGGTATAACCGGTATCCGGGATTGATGCAATATTTGCATCTCGAATTGCATAAACCCGATCTTGTACGCTCTTGCTTAACGGCCGGGCGCGTTCGCCACTAACAAGCATGATTAAATTGTAGCGTGGAATATCGGAATAGTTATGGTCTATTACTTCCACCACATCCGGCGGGTAAAAGAAGCGGCGATTATCGGCAAGACTTGCTGTGCTCGAAAGTTCCGCTAATTTACCGATTTTAGTGCTGCCATTATTGCCTGTAGACAAGTCACTTGCCAGATCCACGCGCCACAGTTGACCACCCATATCGGCGACATAGATACGATCAGAGTAGCCATCACCATTGGAGTCAAAAATCACAACATCCGATGGGATGGCGTATTTCATGTCCGGGACGATTAAAACTGAATCACCCATATCCGTCGAACTGCTGGCGGACCAAATACGTTCACCGGTACTGGCATCGATGATGTAGATGGCGTTACCTATGGTGCCCGGCAAGTTCAATGCAAATTCATTATCGAGCACTTCGTCGTAACCACCACCAAACACCAGCACATTTTTGCCAACCGTATTACCACCTTCTTGCATTAGAATACGAGCACGGACGGGGCGTGACCATGTATTGCCCAGACGCTTAAAGTCACTGTCGTCATTGCTGATTGTCCACATAAATTTTGGTGTGATTGATGTTGTACTGGCAGCATCCGATATTGCTGCACCATTTGGAGTAATATCAAGCGCATAGTAATTGCTTCCACCACGTCGCATACCGATATACATGTGCACAAAATCGCCTGCAGTCGGATCAACAGTACCGTCTTTGTTCTTGTCATAGACCCATGCCGAAGGTACGCCATCCACACCATAAAAGCGTGCGTTTCCGGCATTTATACGGACTTCCTGTTGGTCATCCATTAATTCTTTCGGTATGAATATCCACTCCTCAATGCCGTTGTATGCATTGATCATGCGGATACCGCCTTCGTTGGTTCCGACAATCAGTTTAGTGATTGGGTTTTCGCCAGCGATACCGTAGTTAATGGCCAGGGGACTACTATGCAGGGGATCAGCGATACGCCAATGTACATCTGAATCGTCAAAAACGTCGTCAACATCTTCTCCACGGATCCACTGAATTAATTTATCGCGTTCAGTTTCACCAGCAACCCCCAGAATTGCTTCCGAATCGGGGTCATTATCGTTCTGAACAATATGCTCATCTGTATTTAGTGGCACGTATGAAGATGGCATATCTTCGGCGCCGGTATAGGTATAAACTCGACGTGAATCAGGGGCAGGGATTTTTACACCAGCACCGCCTTTAGTAACAATTGGCCCATCTGTAACGCTATTCCAGTTACTAATAGCCTCATTCTTGATTACCCTTTTATCCTCATTTGTCAAAAATTCCGTCGCTTCCTGCAAGTCTCCATTTCCGTCCTGATACATGATTTCGCCGAGCGTGCATTCGCTACTATCACTACAAATTTTGAAGTTTTTAATGTTGCCGTTCCAGACGGGGCGGATACTGGGCGTAAACAACGCAAGATAAATATCATTGCCGTTATAAAAGCGGTTAAACGTGTTGATACTTAAGGCTGGCGCCGCAAAAGATGCAGTATCATCGGAAACAGTTCGGAAAATGGCCGTAAAGGCATCAATTAGCTGGCTGGCATTGGTTGCTTGCACAGCCAGACCGGCTGTATCCGACTTTGGTTGGTCGTCTTCATCAAGTTCATCGTTTATCTTGGTTGCCAGATCCTGCAGAAACTCTATTGCATCTTCCGCATCAAGTGCAAAGGCAACCGTGTGAGTAATAATTTTCTGCTTTTCAACCAAACTCGATTGATCTTCTTCAGACAGGAATTTGGAGAGTTCGCGGCCACACGCTTCGTCGCTATTATTTGGTGTATTAGCGCAGCTGGAAATGCCGACCATGCTACGAATCAGACTGGTTGAACTGAGCTGGTTGGTTTGGCCGTCGGTCAATAACACAATATGATTTTTGGCACAGGGATCCGTGATGGGAGAAATATAGACCGGTGAGCCATCAATCACTTCATTTCGACATGCAATTGAGCTAACACCCGTGCATCCTTCCGGGTCGGGTGTGCCATCGGTATATGAAGCTGGATGACTAACGCGAGTATTCTGATTGTTGCCTCGACGATCACCATACTCGATGCCTTCACCCCTGAAATACCGGGCTGCTTCATAATAGGCGTCAACAAGCGGGGTAGAAGAGACAGGCTCAATCGCGTCGATGGTCTGCAGTATACGATCGCGAGCAGTATAAACCGGAGGCAGACCGGTAACGCCGGCACGAAAATATCTTGCATGAACAGTTAGTCTTGCTGAATTAGATGCCGCGTCATCGAATGAGCGGATGTCTCGATTTTTAGTGGAGCTGCTGATAAAGAGCGCCAGCGGGCTGTCTTTTTGCCAGGTAGCTTGATTAACAATTTCCTGTACCACTGGAGAAACATCAGCAGTGTCAAAATAGGCATTGTCACCGATGGTGTCAGGAATGGTCCAGTTGATCGCTGCGCTGGTTTTCGCGCGGTCACGGATATCATTTTGTGTTTGGCCGAAGGGATTGGCATTGGTTGATAGTTCGCCGGTAATAGTATGCGTCGAACTGCCGGTCGTATAATCCGATTCAGCGCGTAAGGTAATTCTAGCCTGTTCAATTTCCGAGCCCTGCGGCAAATTGATGCCTTCGAATCGAAGCGCAAGAGTATTGGTACCCATTTTAACAACAGCATTATCAACGTAGTTGGCGCCGTTAGACGCTTCTTCAGCGTCATTTGTTGATCGCATGATTTGTGCGGAGAAAAAAGCCCGTGTACAACCGGTATTAACCGCCCCGGTGCGCGGATTATCCAACGGCACATCGTTTTCAAAGTCGATTAACAATTTGGGTGAAAGGCTGATATTACCTTCATGACTGTAAATCTCACGATTACTATCCAAATTCGCCTCAACAATCAAGGAAAGCGAATTACCACCACACCAGCCACCGCGATCAACGATTTCCTGGATGACGTCAATCAGTTCGTTTTCAGCGTATTCATATTGATTGCCCTGTATCCACTCATCCTCAGCAGATGCATCCAAATGCCAGCCTGCATGAGCAGTTGTTTTAGGGCGTGAAGAAATATTACTGTTAACTTCCTCAAAGGCAGTTGCATCGTCAACATCTTCGCCATAGATGCTGACATCCATGATATCATTACTGTTTTCGGCCGCACCAACCTGCAGGCGTGCACCGAGGATTCTGGCGCCCTGCGGGATATTTAAATCAGTAAAACGCATGCCAACCGTCATTCGTTCAGGTGTGGTGCTGCCTTCGATATAACTAACGGTCAAAAACGCGCGATTGTTACGTTGGTTATATCGGTCGTTTTGATCAAATGATTCAATGCGGCGCCTATTGGTGTCACCGCTCATCACGAACACTACGTCTTTGCTGCTGGCATCCCAGTCCCAGCCAACATCAGGTGGTAATAATTGCGTATTAAATAAGTTAGCCAGGTTTGGTGTTTCATAACGTTCTCTGTTAACCATGTTAGGAACGTCAAGCCAGTCAACCGGAGTGCCCGATAACACGCGGCTGGAGATATCGTACGAAGAAGTTGAGAACGGACTTGGGTCCAGTTTTTTCTCAACATCTATTGTTACATTGGCGCTGCCGTAGTCGCTGCCATCGGATCGAAAACTGATTCTGGCATCGGTTACTGTAGAATTGCTGGGTATATCGACATTACGAAAGCGCAACCCGACCAATTGATTACTGCTGCCGTCGGTAGGGAATTCCAGCGTATCATCTGTTACACGCATAAATCCGTTACTGATTCGCTCTTCGGCATCGTCAACCGACCAGTCAAGTCTGCTATCAAGTTGACCAAGCGTACCCATAATGGCGCCGCCAAAACTCAGTGTTAGTGAATCCACAGATACTTCCGGATTTAACAGGTTAAGCATTTGAGAGGCGTCATCGTTCAATGCAGCAATAGAGGCACTAATCGCCGGTATCGATGGTTCAACTGAGTTGGCTGATGCGTTGACATAGGTGATCGGATAGACAACCGGTGCATTAGTAGCATCGGTCCTGGTAAAGGTCATGACACCAACGTTGACATTGTCGACCGTTGATAGCACCGCGCGTAATGCTGCTTTCAACTCATCCATTCTCGATGGTTCGCCGGCTTCCGGACTGGTGGAGTTGCCCGTTTCCCATGCCATACTTCCCGACTGGTCGAGTACAAATAGAATATTGGGGCGTGTTACATTTGCCTGGATCTCTTCGCCCAGATAGATATCGGTATCATCGGCCAGAGATATATGTGGGTAGCCGCTTAAGAACGCCAGCAAAGTGGTAGCTGAAAAGCAGGAAAATCGTTTGAAGAAATACATGATATATACCTCCGGTCTTTTGTTTGTCCGCGGTTTTTAATTTGCGCCGCCAGCTACAATCTGATACATGCCGCTGCGAACCGAGGTTTGTGATTTGTTTACACTTGCTGTGGTATGCACATCAAAGTGCTGCGCTCTGGAATTTACGCCATATCCTGATCCAGCAGGCGCCGGTATGGTGTCTTGACGATATCGGGTTTCAACGTCTACTACTGCTCCATCCGGGGTTGTAATTTGCATGGTATTGTCGCCACCGTAGACAATGCTATTGGGGAGAAGAAACACCTGGTTTTGGCCGCTTTCAGAAGCATGAAAGGAGGCGAATTCCTGTTGCATATTGATCGCCATCTTCTCTTCCAGGCTGGTGGTATTCATTGCGGCAACCCCGAGCAGAGTCAGGATAAGCAGCATCACCAATGCTGTAATTAATGCAACGCCGTGTTGAAAACAGGCATTTTGTTTTTGAATTGTCATGACTGAAAATTCCTCAGCAATATGGTGTTGGATAGAACACGCCGCACTCTTCTATCACCGGGGGCAACGACGTCCGTGCCATTCACGTTATAAGTTGAGTTATCCCAGGCGTCGCCGTAATCATTTAGCGTGCGACCAAGCAGGGCATATCTAATGCTGACAACGGCTGGCCAGTTAACACCCGCATCAGCGGAGATATAGGTGTCGGGACGCTTGTCACCATCGTTGTCAACGCCCCAGAGAATTTGCATATTTTCAATACCTTCCACCAGTTCCTGTGTGACAGTGCCATTAGTGGTTGGATCAAAAACCTGACGAAACAGGGAGGGGCCATTTGCCCCGTCACCAATGAAGTAACGCACAAACGAAGCAGGGGCAATCGAGGCTTCATCGGAATAGATTTTTGCTAATGCTGTTCCATGTGCAACAGTACCAGTAGCACTTGCGTCGGCATTTGCAACCTGAAAAATATCTGTGGTTTCGCAATCAAAAATGCCAGCAATAGCGCCCTGGACAAGATTGTTTCCTGCCGGAATGGATATGTCCTGCGTAACGGTACTCATTGATGTTTGTACATCAAGTCCAGCTCCGCCAACAAGAAACCTAACCGTTACCGCGTCGGTATTGGCTAAGATATCAGCGGTAACATCGGAATTGTCGCTTGGCTGCCAGTTACCGCCCGATTCGGAACCTTCATAGGCATTGGTGGTGTCGAGCAGACTTCCAGGTGCGCTGACTTCAAACGGATTTGCGAGCTCTTCCATGTTATCTGCACATCCGAAGTATCCGGCCATGCGTAGATCACGCGTTAAAATCTGGCTGGCGATACGAAGATTTTCCTGCAATCGTGAAAGATCATCGTTTGATCTGTATGCACTACTATTGTTAACCAATATTGATGCGGTACCGGCGATCAGTATCAAACTGATTACAAGCGATATCATCAATTCAATCAGGCTGAATCCCTTTTGAAATGAAAGCAGGGTAGATCTGCAATTAGAATGTTTCATGGCGTAAACACCCACGCCTGGCTGATTTTGATTCCTGATTCACGGTCCATCCAATTTATAGTTACGGTGTAATAACCGTCCGCATCCGGACCTGTTACTGCTCCATCGCCATCGGGTAATGAGGTTTTTATTGATTTATCCCAACAAACCAGGTCATTCTCGATCGACGCACCGGCAGAATCGCAGCAAGTTGCCGGATCTGAGCAGGTTTGAACACTCGTGTAAAAACCGGCATTATCTCGATTCGTATGAATTCGTTCGATGATGTCGTATGCTGCAATCGTGGCAAGGCTTCGTACATTGGCATCGTGACCATACTGCAAACTGGTGGCCTGCAGCCCGGCAAGCCCCAGCAATCCGATTGACAATACCAAAAGAGCAATCATTACTTCGATTAAGTTGTGGCCGCGGCAGTATTTAACATTGTTTAACATTGCTAACACCCAAACTCTCGGTTAAGTGAAGGTCGACCGGTTAATCCAATACTAATTTGTCGTCCCGTTTCATCGTCTCGAAAATCGCAAACTGTTATTGTGATTGGATTGGCACCGCCTGGACTACGAAGCCCGGAGGGCAGAAAAAGTATATCGGTTACACCATCTGTGCCGTCTACAGTAACGAGCGGATGCACAGGATCAAAAAAACGCAAATCCTCCGATCCGGCAGCATTTCTTATTCCGTCCCGATCATCATCGGCCCAAACAACCCAACCACCAGCACCCCATTCGTTACCGGCATCATCCGGTGTAACTGCAGTTACTGATGTATTGCGTTTGCGGGTTATTGCTACGTTGCGTGCAAATGCGGTAGCTGCGATAAAATCATTTGTAGCAGTGGCTAGTCGATTGCTAGCGATCATGGCGGTGAAATTAGGTGCTGCCAAGGCTACAATAATCGCCAGTACTGCAAGCGTAACCATAGCTTCAATTATGGTAAATCCGATTTGATGCAGTAATTTTTTCATACCGCAAATGTAGCCCTTATTTAGGAAGGGTGAGAGGGTAAACAGGATGGGCGGGGAGAATTATCCGACAATCGGCTGTTGCCAGGAGCGCCTAGTGAGTGTTTTTCAGACCTCGAGGCAGAGAAAAAGTGACGTTTTCTTCGCGGGTTGTTAGTTCTGTAACGTCTATGGCACCGTGGTTTTTTAGAAACTCCACTACCTGTTGTACCAGAATTTCGGGAGCCGACGCGCCTGCCGTGACACCAATTCGAGTTTTACTGTTCAACCATTCCGGCTTGATTTGTTCTGCAGCGTCGATCAGGTACGCTTCAACACCCATGCCGCTGGCAATTTCCTTCAGACGATTTGAGTTGGAGCTGGTGACAGAACCCACGACCAACATCAGATCGCACTGTTCAGACAGTTGCTTGGCGGCATCTTGCCGGTTCTGTGTGGCGTAACAAATATCGTCCTTACGGGGACCGATAATTGAGGGGAATCGTCGCTGCAGGACAGCGACAATCTGTTGGCTGTCGTCTACGGAGAGCGTGGTCTGGGTGACAAAAGCCAGATTTTCTGAATTATCGACTTCGAGAGATTCGGCTTGTTTTATGTTTTCAACCAGATGCATTTTGCCAGTGTTGTCGTTGGCGACCCGGTATTGACCCATGGTGCCTTCGACCTCAGGGTGGCCGCTATGGCCAATTAAAATAACTTCGCGTTGTTCGCGGCAGTGACGAGCCACTTCCATATGGACCTTTGTCACCAACGGGCAGGTTGCGTCAAAAATCCGCAGGTTTCGCGCTGCAGCCTCTTCACGCACGTCCAGTGAAACACCGTGTGCGCTGAATATCACGATACAGTCGTCCGGCACGTCACCCAGTTCCTCGACAAACACGGCACCCTTTTCGCGTAATTCATTGACGACGTATCGGTTATGGACCACTTCATGGCGTACGTAGACAGGCGCGCCGAACAGTTCGAGCGCACGTTCGACGATTTCAATTGCCCGGTCGACGCCGGCACAAAAACCTCTCGGGTTGGCCAGGATAATATTCATTTGGAGGCGCAATGGTCTGATTCAAGAGTGGTTGAGTATACCGAAGCGAGGATCATGAAGGAACGCGTTAGCCTGTCTGGTCTTTTCGCATGCTCAACAGGCTGGTGATTATGAGTAAGGCGGCTCCCACTGTAATCGCTGAGTCGGCAACATTAAAGGTTGCGTAGTGACAGCTGATAGGGGTTAGTTTACTAAAAAAAGGCAGGCAATCGCCCGATGCAGGATAATAAAAATCTATAAAATCAATGACATATCCATAGATAATTCGGTCTACTAAATTACCGACTGCGCCTCCAAGAACCAGCGCCAGCGCGAACCCCGTCAGTCTTTCACGCTCGGGAAGTTTAATGATCCACCAGGCAATGAAAACGCTGACTATTGAGGCCAATGCGGCCAGAAACCAGCGTTGCCAGCCGCCGGCAGTACTCAACATGCTGAATGCGGCGCCCTGGTTATAAGCCAGAGAAAAATTGAAAAGTGGAAACAGTGCATGAGACTCGCCGAGAACCAGATAATGGTCCACCAGCATTTTGCTGAACTGATCTGCTACCAGCACCGCGATGAAAATAACCAGGCATACTCTGCGCAATGACATAAAAATTCCCAAATATTGAGTATTAATGAAAAATAGAGTCAAAAAACACTACATCTACAATAAGTTCTGCGTTATATTTAGAAAGTACTTTAACTTTGACGCGGTTTAGTTTGTAGACTGAATTTAACACGGGAGTGCCCAGCGATGAACCTTAAACGAATATTCCTGATAGCTGCCAGCCTGTCGATACTGGGAAACAGCGCTGTACAAGCTGAAACACCGCCAATGTACTGGGGTGTAGGCTATTCAAGTGTCAACTACACAACTAGTCCGATTCCCGATCCGACTGACCCGCTGGCCACGATTACTGAAGATCTGGATCCAGCGAGTATCACTTTAAAAGGCGGTATAGCTATCGGCAATTGGTTGGGTATTGAAGTTCAGTATGGCTTAACTAAGGAAAGCAGAGTACAACCCAGTAATATTGGTAGCAAACTGGAACTTCAACAAGGAGCAGCATTTGCCAGATTCAATTTCCCCTTTCCCAGAGTGAATGCCTACGCGTTGGCCGGGGTCGCTGTTGTTGATGTTGACACCGGAGATGCTGGTTTAATAAATAGAGATGATACCTACGTTGCTGGTGGTTTGGGTCTGGACTTAATGGCTTCAGAACAACATATGTTGTATCTTGAAGCGTTGCGTTACGAACATGAAGATGGAGATTCGAATGACCCATCCGTAAACATTATTACGATAGGGTATAAATATCATTTTGAGTTTGCCGGCGTAAGATAAAATAATTCTTTGGTTCTTAGAAAAACGCCTGCTATCAAGCAGGCGTTTTTTGTTTACCTGTCAGGCAAATTTTCTAAATTCACCTTGACCGTCTACATTTTCGATGCAGCGACCGCATAATTCCGGATGCTGCTTGTTACTCCCTACATCCGGCCGTTGGTGCCAGCAGCGTACACATTTCTGATGTTCTGAAGCGTGTGCTTTGAGCCAGAATGTTGTTCCGTTTTCCAGTTTTTCTTCAGTCGTCCCCACCGGTTTTTTATCAGCGATATGCAAATGTGCATCAGACGTAATTAATACGAAACGCAATTCGTCCTTCAGTAAACTGAGCTGCTTGTGCAGATCCTGCGGACAATAAATATCTACCTCAGCATTGAGAGAAGAACCGATTTCTTTGGCTTCGCGCAGGCGTTCCAGCTCGCGACTGATGTGTTCGCGTACGTCCAGTACTTCATTCCAGAAAGCATGATTCATCGTTGCAGTATCGGGTAGTCGGGTGAGTTGTTCATACCAATGTTGAGTAAACACGGTACCCTGATGTTCGCCTGGTAAACATTGCCAGGCTTCGTCGACAGTAAAACTTAATATCGGTGCCAACCAACGCACCATTGCTTCAGCAATATGATAAAGCGCGGTTTGTGCAGAACGTCGTGGCAGTCGGTCGGTTTTGCAGGTGTACTGACGGTCTTTAATGACGTCGAGATAAAATCCACCCATATCAACGGTGCAGAAGTTATGCACGAGCTGATAGATACGGTGGAACTGGTACTCGTCATACGCTTTACGAATTTGCTCCTGCAAATGAAACGCCTGACTGACCGCCCATTGATCCAGTGCCAGCATTTCAGTTGCTGGAACGATATGTTGTTGCGGATCAAAACCGTTCAGATTGGCCAGCAGAAAACGCAAGGTATTACGCATACGTCGATAGGAATCTGCCATCCGTTTCAGGATCTCATCCGACACACTCATCTCAGTGCTGTAATCGGTTGCTGCAACCCACAGACGCAGAATATCGGCTCCTAGTGTCTTCAAAACCTGCTGCGGCGCAACAGTATTGCCGACCGACTTGGACATTTTGCGGCCTTGTGCATCGACAGTAAAACCGTGTGTTAATACCGCCCGGTAAGGAGTCGTTTTGCGAATAGCAACCGATGACAACAGCGATGATTGAAACCAGCCGCGATGTTGATCCGAACCTTCCAGATACAAATCGGCCGGTGGTTTGGCTAATTCATTGGCGCGTCTTTCAAGAACTGCAACATGCGTGACGCCTGAATCGAACCAGACGTCCAGCGTATCACTGGCTTTTTCATAATTATCTGCATCCTTGCCGAGAAGTTCTTTTAAATCCAGCTCGTACCAGGCTTCCAGATCACTTTGTTCAATTTTTTCTGCGATTTTTTCAATCAATGCCGGCATATCGGGATGCAGGTCACCGGTTTCCTTGTGTGTGATGAGCGTAACCGGTACACCCCAGGTACGTTGACGGGAAATGCACCAGTCGGGCCGATTGCTAACCATGCCTTCGATACGTGCCTGACCCCAGTCCGGCATCCACTGTGTCGAATTAATCGCGTCCATAGCTTGCTTGCGCAAGTTTTTTTGATCCATATTGATAAACCATTGCGGGGTCGCACGAAAAATGATCGGCGTTTTGTGACGCCAGCAATGGGGATAGCTGTGTTGCATTTTACCGGTGTGCAACAAAGTGCCGTTGTTCCGCATTAATTCAATCACAAAAGGATTTGCTTTATGAACATGCAGACCGCCAACTTCCGGTGTATCGGCTAAAAATACACCGTTGGCATCGACCGGATTATCAACCGGCAGTCTGTAAGTCAGGCCAATAGCATAGTCTTCCTGACCATGACCGGGCGCGGTATGCACGGCACCGGTACCGGCTTCAGTTGTGACATGGTCACCGACAATAACCGGAACCTGGCGATTAATAAACGGATGTTTGAGCAACTGGCTTTCCAGTTTTTTCCCAATGCAGCGGCCGGCAATTTTCGTTGCACTGAATGCGTAACGCTGCAGACAGTCATCCATTAATGCTTCGGCCAGTACCAGATATTCATCACCGTTATCAACCAATACGTAGTCAAGATTCGGGTGCAGGGCGACCGCCTGATTGGCGGGCAAGGTCCAGGGTGTAGTCGTCCAGATTGGAATCGAAACGGTTTTTTCGCTTTCAACAGCAAACAGTTTATTAACCGCGCGATTGTCGACTGCAAAAAAACGCACATCAATCTGATCCGACGTTTTATCTTCATATTCCACCTCGGCTTCAGCCAGCGCGGAATGGCAATCCAGACACCAGTGCACCGGTTTATAGCCTTTACTGATATGACCATTCGCGACAATGCGGCCTAACGCACGCACGATATCCGCTTCAAAGTGCCGGTCCATGGTTAAATAAGGATTTTCCCAGTCGCCCAAAACGCCCAGGTGTTTAAAATCTTCACGTTGGCGATCAACCTGCTTGGCGGCGTAATCACGGCAAGCTTGCCTGAATTTGGAATGTTCAACCTTAATGCCGGCTTTACCGATTTTCTTTTCAACCTGTATTTCAATGGGCAGGCCGTGACAATCCCAACCGGGAATATAAGGTGCATCAAAACCACTTAAGGTTTTGCTCTTGATAATGATGTCTTTCAGGATTTTATTAACCGCGTGACCAATATGAATATCGCCGTTTGCATACGGAGGGCCGTCATGCAGAATAAATTTCGGTGCGCCCTTGCGTGCTTTGCGAATCTGCCGATACAGATCCATCTCCTGCCAACGTTTCAGCACGCCTGGCTCACGCTGGGCCAGATTCGCTTTCATCGGGAATTCAGTGTTGGGCAGATTCAGGGTATTTTTATAATCACTCACGGTTTTTTATCTTCAGGTTTATCAATATCATTTCAGGGAAAACAAGGTTACACATATGTTCGCCGATGAGCAAAATCACCGGCAAAAAACTGTTGTGCCTGCTTTGCATCAATATGCATTTGCTCGATTAACGCCTCGGCGGTGGCAAACTTTTCTGTATCACGCAGCTTGTGGCGAAAGTACACGTCCACATGGCGACCATAAATGTCCTGGTTAAAATTAAAAATATGTACTTCTAACAGGCAGACACCGCCACCGAAGGTTGGCCTTACGCCGATACTGGCAACGCCGGGTAATAGCGTGCTATCGATTCCGCCGACTTCCACAGCAAAAATACCCAGCAACGGGGTCTGTTTACGATTCAGATAAATATTAGCGGTGGGGTAGCCCAGTGTACGACCGCGTTTGTCGCCGTGTGCCACCCGGCCCGACATATGGTACGGACGATCCAGCAATTGTTGGGCTTTTTCCATATCGCCCTGATCCAGCGCCGCGCGAATGGAACTGCTGCTAACTCGTTTACCCTCCAGCAGAAAGGTCTCGGTGGCTTTGACGACGAAATCATTTTCTTCCGCGTATTTTTTTAATAACGCGAAATCACCCTGACGTTTGTATCCGAAGCGGGTATCGTCACCGATGATGAGATGCTTGACTCCAAGTTTTGCCAGTAGCAGATCCTGGATAAATTGTTCTGCGCTGATATTGGCCAGTTGCTGATTAAAGCGTAAACACAAAACGCGATCGATACTGAAGGAGGCAAATACTTCCAGTTTTTCACGCAAGCGCGTTAATCTTGGTGGCGCGGTTTGTGGCGCAAAAAATTCGCGTGACAATGGTTCGGTGGTGATTACTGTAGAAGGCAGTTTAAGTGATTGCGCTGCACTCGATAATTGCTTCAATAATTGCTGGTGACCGAGGTGCACGCCGTCAAAGTTACCGAAAGTCGCTACGCAACCATGATGTTCGGGTTTCAGGTTGTAACTGCCGCGAATGATTTCCATATTTAATCAATGATGTCCGCGGAAAACATGCCAGCGCATGCCACCGAACCACATTATGCAAAAGAAAATGGCGGTGGCGGGGACGATCAGAGCGGTCAGGGTTAGCCCGCGTTGCCACAGTGAATAGTAAAGCCAGGCATCAAAAGTCGGGCTGGTGAAACAGAGCATTACCGACATCGCTGCTGTTGCGGCAAGTATTTGTAAAAATAATTTTAACCAGCCGTTTTGTGGCTGGTAGGCTTTCTCCCTGCGCAGCCCACGATAGAGCAGCAGGGTTTGAATCCAGGCCGATAGAGATGTTGCCAATGCCAGCCCCACATGCGCCCAGCGAATCTGTTGAAAGTAGAGCGGCGCCACCAGAGCCACACTCAATAGCAGTTTTGCGGAAACCGTATAGATCGTGATTCGCAGCGGTGTACGCGCGTCATGTCGGGCAAAGAAACCAGGCGTTAAGATTTTGACATAGCCAAAAGCCGGCAATCCCACAGCATAGGCAATCAGGCTTAAGCGAGTCATAGAGGCTTTATCACCCGTAAATTCACCGTATTGAAACAGTGTTGCCAATATGGGCCCTGCCAGCAGGACGAGTCCAACAGCAGCAGGTATTGTGATCAAGGTGTTCAGTCGCATACCCCAATCGAGATTGCGTGAAAACCCTTGGGGGTTTTCGCTGGCATGTTTGCTTGACAGACTGGGTAATAGAACAGTTGCGATCGCTATACTAAAGATTCCCAGCGGCAGCTCTACCAGACGATCCGACATATACAACCAACTAACGCTACCGGCGACCAGAAACGACGCCAGTATGGTATCGAGTACCAGGCTGATCTGGACCACGGACGAACCAAGCATCGCAGGCAGCATCAGTTTAATAATTTTTTGAACACCCTCATGTTTCCATTGCAAGCGCGGCCGGGGCAGCATACCCAGTTGCACGAGAAACGGTATTTGAAACATCAGCTGAATTGCGCCGGCTACAAAGACAGCGATGGCCAGAGCCATAATTGGGACTTCCAGTTGTGGGCCAATCCAGAATGCACAGCCGATCAGGCTCAGATTGAGCAGTACGGGTGTAAAAGCGGGCGCGGCGAACTTTTGAAAACTGTTCTGGATGGAACCGGCGAGTGCAACCAGCGAGATAAAAAGCAGGTAAAACGCGGTATAGCGCAGCATGGCTGATGCAAGATCATGGCGTTCGGCTTCAAATCCAGGTCCGAGCAGGTATATCACCAGAGGCGCTGCCGCGGCCATAAGGGTAGTCAGTAACAGCAGAAAACCACCAAGCATTCCTGCAACGTGAGCAACCAGGTCTTTCAACGCCGCACGATCTTTCTTCTCTTTGTATTGGGCAAACACCGGGACGAAGGCCTGTGAAAAAGAGCCTTCGGCAAACAATCGGCGGAAAAAGTTTGGGATTTTAAAGGCGACGAAAAAAGCATCGGTTTTTGCGTCAGCGCCAAAAATGACGGCTATAGCGATATCGCGCGCGAGCCCGGAAATCCTGGACAGCGTCGTCATTCCGCCCACCGTGCCGGTGGCACGCAGCAGGCCAACCCCTTTTAGGGGTTGCTGGGTGGGAGCAGAGTTTTGCTTGTCTTGCGGGCTCATAAAGTCGGCAAGTCTACCGCGGAAACGGTTGGCTGTAACGCCGGATAGCAGTTAGGTTTTGAGTGGATTGATTCCGTGGCCTAATTGACTGAGTAAATTGACAAGGTAACAGCGAGTTGGGATAATCCCGCCCCTTTCGATCACCCGCAAGTTTAGAGGAATACTCAGTGGCGAATACAATACAAGCCGCAAAACGAGCCAAACAGGCCGAACAAGCACGCTCGCATAATGCCAGCCTGCGTTCGCGCTACCGTACCGCGATTAAGAAAGTGCTGAAAATGGTGCAGGCAAAAGACAAGCCCGCGGCCGTTACGGCATACTCTGAAGCGGTGCCGGTGCTGGATTCGATGGTGAACAAGAAAATTATTCACCAGAACAAAGCGTCCCGCCATAAGAGTCGATTGAATCAACAAATTAAAGCGTTAGGTTAGGTGACATTAACCAAAAGCAAAAAAGCCGGCATTTGCCGGCTTTCCAGGCTGCTGACAAAGTCCTCGCCATTGGCGGGGACTTTTTTTATGATGAAGCTGTTTTTTAAAGGGGATGCTGAAGATGCTCAGAG
>JAFGLM010000005.1 GCA_016928055.1 Gammaproteobacteria bacterium | reverse complement strand
CCTGATTTTTGCTTTATCTCCAACTCCACCTGAACCACTGGTGGTTTAGTATTGGACAGATCGACCCCGCCCAAATACAAATAAGGATTGGTGCCGCCGATACCTTTGACGCTAATACCGCGCACTGAAATTTTTTTCACCAGCTTCTGATTCAAGGCATCCAGCGCATCCAACCGATAGACTTTATTATGTTCAGTTTTATGCGTCGCCGAATAACGCAAAATCATCAGCGGATTAAACTCTTTCAGTGAATCCAGTGTTTTTTTGCCTTCCATCTTTTGCGGCTCATCCAGAATCATGATCGGACGATTGCTTTTAATCACGTCGATCGGGCGGCGCGACTGAAAATCATCCAGTTCTTCATAAATCCGACGATTATCCTTGCCCCTGGCATTAAACGCCTGCACATTAATCACCATCACATTGATACCAGCATCGGAAGAAAAGCTTTCCAGATTGTGCAGTTGCTTGGAGTTATAGATAAAAAACCGCGCACGTTTGCCATAGTCTTCCAGAAAATGTTCGGTAGTAATTTGCAGCGATTTATAAACACCTTCACGAATAGCGATACTGGGCACGACGATAATGAATTTGGACCAGCCATAACGCTGGTTCAACTCGAACATCGTTTTGATATAGCAATAGGTCTTGCCGGTGCCGGTTTCCATCTCGATATCCAGATTGATCGGGCTGACCTTATTGCTGACCAATACAGAGGAAAGCGGTAAATTCTGATGGCGTTGAACAGCCTGAATATTGGCTAGTAATTGGGCCATATTCAGCTTGACCTCAAGGTTTCTAAAACCGTCATTCCCTGGCAAGCGTTGTTGACCGCTTGTTTGCGCATTTCCGGGATCGACTCGGTATTCAATGCCGCTACTTAAAGGCTGTCCCTTAAAACAATCGGCAACCGCCGCGACCGATTGCGCCTGATAATCCTGGTGTTTAAATTTTAGCTTCATCAAGCACTTACCTTGTTTTTATTCTGCATTTATTCTGCAATTAAACTGTTTTATTCTGCATTTATTCTGCAAGCTTCCATTCGGGGGCTTTACGTGAACCCACATTTTGAATGCGACCCGAGCGGCGTAAATTGGTCAACAAATTGCCAACCTTGTTTGTTTTTTGTTCTTCATCCAATCCATCACTCAATTTGCCCCATAGCAAGTGATCGATTTCATGCCGCGTAGCGCTACCGAATTCAGTTAAATAATCGACAATCAACTTTGCATAAAAGGCATCATCCTGAGCGCGGGTTTTAATGTAATCGGCCTTATTGGCTGTCGCCTTGGCGACTACGGCAGAGACATGCAGATTTGGCTTCCGGCCCTCTATCAATTTTTCCCGGCGTAAATGTTTAACCATGTCGTCCGATACAGGCAGATGTTTTTGCACACGATCCAACGCCAGAATATCGACGAGCGGCAAACGGGTATTCTGCATCAGTAAGCGACTATAGGCCGGATCGACGACCTTGCCATGAATGGTTATCTTGACCGCCCCTTTTTCCGTCAAATCATAATCAGGCATGGGAAAATAACGGCGGGCTTGTACCAAATGCATTTCGTAAATGCCATACCCCATCGTATCAATCATATTCAGCTCAGTCATGGCTTGGGTCAGGAACGGATTGCGATACCGGCGCGGCGTCTTATTACCGGCGATATAATCTTCCGGTTTGCCTTCAAAAAACTCGCCTTCATTCTCAAAGGTCAATTTGTCGGGCCATTCCGTCACCACAACTCTTCCATTGCGCGCATAATCCTGATGGGCAATACAATTATGCAACGCTTCCAGCACCACCTTCTGATCATACTTGGCCACTTCAACGACAAACAACTCGTCACTTGGCAATAGACGAACCTGAATATTCCTGATTTTCTGATAGAGCGCCGAGGTGTTCAGCAGAAAAGGTGGGCCGAAATGTTCATAAGCGCGTTCCGGACCTTCAAGCTTCCAAGTCATTTGCGCGGGATGAGGTGACAATAGATAGGCCGCTTCTGGCTTGCCTAACAGCAATAAGGTCGTGCGGGTAATTTGCCCGCTTTGGGTCAAACGGGCGCGGTCGAGAAATGTTGCCAACGGCCAATGTTGGATTTCTTCGCTGGCAAAACGGTTTGCATATTTTTGCGCAAAAGCCGCTCGGGCTTTGTCGATTGCTTTTTCATCGAGGTGCTCAAAGCCGGCTGCTGCAACCACTTGTGCCGACCAGTCAACCGCAATGGTTTGCTGACGAATTTCATCCTGCTTATCAAGCCCAAGATTCGTCAGGCTCTCACCGGCTCGAGCATAGTAATGGCCTTTCCAGGCAATCGGTAAGCCTCTCGGTGCGGCCGGAACTTCGAACAACACAACGCGGCCATCTTTATGTGGAAACTCAAAGATATTGCGAAACGTGATGCTCGGTTCCGTGCTGTCCGCAATTTGCATTTTAAGACTCTGAAGGCGTTCCGAATCGAGACGATAATCGGACCCGACCACCGAGCGGTTTTTGTTATGCACGCCGAACACCAGCCAGGCGCGTTCCTGCCCCCTAAGATTGGCTTCATTGGCTAATGCCGAAAAATAAGTGCCGATCTTGTCGGTATCATAATCTTTACCCGCCTGCTTGAACTCAACGACCTCGTTTTCCCATTGGGCGATCAGTTGGTCGAGCAACACACCTAAATCGATTTGGTTCACTATTCCATCCAAAAATTAAATTTCCGGGAAGTGTTGGGTTACGCCTGTCGACTAACCCAACTTACCCTAAATAACCTTGATTTCGGTATGCGGCGACAGTTGCTTGAAGAGTTGCGCGACGTTGATCTTGACGCTGTCGCTGGCGAAACCAGAGTCGCGGAATACGGCGCGCAAGGGGTGGAGTTCGGCCAGTTGTTTGACGAAAGCCTCGTCGATGCCGGTCTCGAAACAGGCGGCCAGCGCGTTGCCGTCGACGAACAGCACTTTTTTACCGGTCACGCTTACTTCAGTGACAGGCAAGGTTAAATCCACGCCCCAATCCAGCAAGACCTGAAACAATAAATCTTCCACCGTGCGGTCTGCGCGGATATTATCGACCAAGCTTTCCAGATCGCCTTGTGCAAAGGCGTCCGGTCTAGCGAATACATCCTTGATATTGGAACTGTCGATTTTCAGCACGCGAAAGCCAATATCCAATTCATCTATGCCTTCTTTATCGGCATTATCGGCCTTGATTTTTTGCCCGGCGCGGCGGATGCGTTCTTTACTAAGCTCTGATATTACCTTGATACCTTTTTTAAAAGGTTCAGATTTTTCACCGCATGGCTCTGGAATTTGAATCATTATGAAACGCCTAAATTGGCTATCTTTTGCGTTTAACTCCATTAGAGCATGTGCGCTCGAACACGACCCAGCAAAAAAGTCGAGGAATATATCTCCATCACTTTTGAGAATAAGTGGAATAAATCTTTGTAGAAATTTAACTGGTTTTGGGTTCTCGAATGCTGTTCGAAATTCTGGAAACAACGATCTAACGTCATAAGCCCCTGATCTGCCATCAATTTCTATTAGACTGGATAGCTTCTCTTGATAGTCATGTGCATAAGATTTTAGTTCTATTAATTTGGTATGGTCATCACCAAATATTATTCTTCCTTTTTCAATTAACTTATCCATCGTATCTTTTGGGAAACGATAACCCATCAATGGCTGTGTACAGGGCTTACCGGTCACAGGATGAAGAACGTCATATCTATAGCCTTCTTTTCCTGGGTTATGGACGCCACGAATCCCAGCATAAATACCAGCATGATCAATAAATTTATAGCCGTCTAATGGCCATAATTGAGATTTATGTTCTCTAAACCAAAGAGTGTAAGCATTTTTAAGATCGGATTCATCGCTATATATCGATAAAAGCTCTTTGGACTTGCTAACTAATAAATCTTTAACATCAGATATGGAAGATTTCCATACCGAATCTACACTAATTTTATCTTTACAACACACTAAAACATATTCGTGTTCAACTGCAATTCTGGTCGGATTATTGTCAGTCGCATTTTTCCATACTAAACGGCCAAGAACGTTATTCTCACTAAATATTTCCTCGCAAATTTTTTGTAAATTATCAGATTCGTTATCATCAATCGAAATAAAGATCACTCCATCATCTCGCAACAGGTTCCGCGCCAGCTTCAAACGTGGATACATCATGCTCAGCCAGTCGGAATGAAAACGGCCGTTGGAATCCTGGTTCTTTTGATATTGCTCGCTATGCAGCAATCGGTTGCGTTCTTCGTCACGCAGTCCGGCGTTTTGTTGATATTGTTCGTCTTCAGCGGTAAAACGGTCGTTATAGATAAAATCGTTGCCGGTGTTATAGGGTGGATCGATATAGATCATCTTGACCTTGCCCAGATAAGTCTCCTGCAACAGCTTCAACGCATCCAGGTTATCGCCTTCGATGAATAGGTTTTGCGTAGTGTCGAAATCGACGCTTTCCTCACGGCACGGACGCAAGGTTTTGTTGATCGGCGCATTGGAAGTGGCCAAGGCTTCGCGTTTGCCCGGCCAGTTGAGTTGATACCGTTCCTGCGGTCCTTCGACGGTATCCGCTGACAGCTCCTGCCGCAGTTGGTCGAAATCGATGGCTTTCTTCAGGCTGCCGTCGGCTCGCCGGGTTTCAGTGACGCAGTTGGGGAACAATTCGGCCAGTCTTTCGATGTTTTCCTGGGTAAAATCGGGGCTGTGCAGTTTCAGTTTGTCCATGTAGTCTGTTATTCGATGGTTCAGTGTGTCGTTAAGGCGACGAGTTGTTGTTTCAGTTGGCGCAGTTGCGCATTCAGCTCAACCTTACGATTAAATTGTTTTTCCTTCTGCAAGCGGGCTTCCAGTTTACGACGCTCGTTGTCGGTCTTGCGAATCTTACTGATGCGTTCAACTTGCGCTTGCAAGCTTTCGCCGGATTGCTGCGGCCACGTCAATAAGGGCTGTAATAGTTGCCGGTATAGGCCGGACAAGTCCAAGGCAACGGGCAATTCAGCAGTTAAACTGTCTGAGGGTAACCAGTCGTCGGAAAAATAATCACTGATAACCCATTGCCCGTTTTCCGCTTCGCTGGGCCGTTTGTAGGCGGCGGTTATTTTAACCTGATCCTGGAATTGCAGCCGGTAAATAATCGGAAATGGGATGGCTTTGTCGATGCAATGCAATACGGCTTCATTGAGCTCATCGGTTTTGAGCAGGATATCGAAGATTTGTATTTCCGGCACAGCCGGCTT
>JAFGLM010000021.1 GCA_016928055.1 Gammaproteobacteria bacterium | reverse complement strand
CATGAACGGAAAGAAGCTGGGCGGCGCCAATGCCAACAACGATAAACATTCACCGGCCAAAAAGTACATCGATGCCTTTTATGCCGCCGACAAGGACAACTTCCATGTCCGCATCTCGATCCACAATTTTACCGTCACCGATCTGAAGCCCGATACCGAGTACAGATTCACCGCGCGCTCGGTCTTCAAGAACGGTAAGGAGTCCGGGGACAGCAACACTGTCGTGCAGGCAACAACCGCAATGCCGAAAGTGTTCAACATCACCGACTACGGCGCCAAGCCCGAAAAGGGCAAGACCAATACGCGCGAGATTCAGGCCGCCATCGACGCATGCAGCAAGGGCGACAAGGTTCTGATTCCGCCTGGCGTGTTCACTACCGGCGCCCTGTTCCTCAAGAGCGATATGACCCTGGAAATCTCCGAGGGCGCCACGCTGCTCGGCTCGGCAGATCCTGCCAAGTACCCGCTCGACCGCGGTTATTACCTGTACCCCTATTCCCGCTATCGCAGACCGCCTTCGCTGATCAACGTGATGGCCGACGGCAAGAACCACCCCGGCGATTTTCAGAATGTGCGTATCGTTGGGAAAGGCACCATCGACGGCAACGGCTGGAAGAAGACCGAGAAGGCTTCGGTTACAGACGAACTCGGCAACCCGCTTCCGCTCTACATCGCCAGCACCAACGCCAGAGTGCAGAACGACGGCATCCTGGCCTGGGCGCAGGTCGAACCCGCACTCAAGGAAGGAATCGAGCTGCTCTTCGCCTATAGCCAGCGAAGATCCAGCCTTATCACTATGCGCGCCGTGCGCAACGTCTACTACGAAGGCTTCACCGCTCTCAACCCCGCCTTCCACGGCATCATGAATCTCGAGTGCGAGAACGTGGTCTTTAACGGTCTCACGCACACGACCTACGACGCCAACAATGCCGACGGTGTGGAGTTGGGCAACAGCAAGGGCGCCATGGTTTTTAACAACTTCTTCGACACCGGTGATGACGCCATGAACTTCGCCGCCGGCACCGGTGAGGAGGCGCGTAAGCAGCCGCCCCAGACCGATACCTGGGTCTTTAACAACTACTTCCGCGAGGGTCACGGCGCCGTGGTAGCGGGCAGCCACACCGGCGCCTGGATCGAGAAGATTCTGGCCGAGGACAACGTTATCAACGGCACCGATAGGGGCCTGCGCAGCAAAAGCACGACCTACATCGGCGGCGGCGGTCGCGACATCCTGTTCCGTGATACCGCGATGAAGGCGGTGGCCAAAGAGCCCTTCATCTTCACCCTGAGCTACAGCGACGAGAACGTTCGCCCGGACTACCCGCCCGCTAAAACATCCGCCGTGTTTCGCGACATCACCGTGCGTAACGTCAGCGTGGAGAAGACCCGCGGCAAGAATCCCAGCATCGAGGTCCAGGGTGTGCCCGATAAGGGTATTTTTCACGAGAGACTGATCTTCGAGAACGTGACCTTCAGGGACGTCAACCCCGCCCACATCGATGGTCTCAAGGACAGCGTGTTCAGGAACGTCGTCTTTGAAAGCATCAACGGTGGAGCCAAGCCCTGGAAATTGGGCGACAATGAGAATCTGAAATTCGAGGGCAGCACCCAAAACTAGCGATGCCGTTCAGAGAGTCCGCCATCGTAGCGACGAGACTGTATCGATTATCTGCATCCCTCGTTGGCCTTATAATATCGGAGTAAGAGAAAACCATGCAGGTCATAACTGGAGAAGAATAATGTACGCACCCTTTGAAATGCCCACAATCAAACGCCCAACGTTCCCAAAGAATACGATGGATATCCGCGACTTTGGGGCAGTGGGGGATGGTAAGACAGTCAATACCGAGGCTTTTGCCAGGGCGATTGCCGCCTGTGCCAGGCAGGGCGGTGGGCGTGTTCTGGTGCCGGAGGGAATATGGCTGACCGGACCCATTCACTTCAAAAGCAAGATAGACTTGCACGTGAGCCAAGGAGCTGAGCTTCGTTTCAGCGATACATTCAGCGACTACTTGCCCGTGGTTTTTACCCGATGGGAAGGCTTGGAGTGTTATAACTATTCGCCACTCATCTATGCCAAAGATTGTGAGAATATCGCGATTACTGGTGCGGGCATGCTTAACGGCCAGGGCGAGAAGTGGTGGGCGTGGAAAAAGATCCAAAAACACGGTGCAACTCGATTGTACAAGATGGCGTGTGATGAGGTTGCCGTTAAAGAACGAGTACTTGGCACAGAAAAAGATGCCCTGCGTCCCAGCTTCATCGAGTTCATAAACTGCAAGAACGTGCTTGTCGAGGAGATTACCATCGGCAGTGGCCCGATGTGGACCCTTCATCAGCTTTATTGCGATCGGGTGCTAATACGTAAGGTCAACATCATCACGCGCGGTATCAACAACGACGGACTGATCATTGATTCGACCCGAAACGTACTGATTGAAGATTGTTTCTTTGATACAGGTGACGATTGCGTGGTACTCAAATCGGGATTGAATGAAGACGGTTGGCGCGTGGGCAAGCCCACGGAAAAAGTTGTTGTGCGAAATTGCATGACCAAAGAAGGCCATGGCGGAGTGACCATCGGCAGCGAAATGTCAGGCGATGTCCGGGACATCTTCGTGCATGACTGTGAATTTAACGGCACCAACAACGGGATTCGGGTCAAGTCCATGCGTGGCCGGGGCGGCGTCGTCGAAAACGTCTGGGTACAGGATGTTAAGATGGGGCGTATCAGTCGCGCTGCGTTGACGTTCAGTACCTTTTACGGGCTCAGTACCCTTGTGCCCTCCACCAAGACTCCGCCGATATTCCGTAACTTCCATCTCAAAAACGTCGCTTGCGATTACGCAAGCCGGGCCATGAAAATCATCGGCCTGCCGGAACAGCCCTTGGAGAATTTTACACTGGAGAATATCACCATCAATTCTCATTGGGGTATGGAGTGCACCAACGTCAACGGCGTCACGATGACAGGGGTTGAAATAAGTCCGAAAAAATCCCCTGTCATGTTCGTCAAGAACAGTCAAGAAGTAACCATTAAAGAAGCATCATGTAAAGACAAGGTTGATACCTTCCTGAAAATCGAAGGCAAAAAAACCGAAAACGTCAGGCTGAGCGGCAACGACTATTCCAAAGCGACGCATAAAATTGTGTTAGGAAAAACAGTCCCACCGAATAGCGTGAAGACGACATCTCGGTAATCGTAAAAGTCAGTGACTATTCAAAATCAGTTACTATATAAAGACGGTTAAGACGGTTACTTTGATTTGTGCATCAGATTGATGAACGTAGCGAGAGGACTGCATGCCAGCAAAACCTCCGCCGTGTTTCGCGACATCGCGGTGCGTAACGTCAACGGTGGAGCCAGGCCCTGGAAGTTGGGTGACAAAAAGTAATGATGAAGGATAGAAACGCTCATTCGCTGTTGGGATTCCAGAGTCAGCGAGATCGCTCCCGCTGATGTGAGAGCAACTCTCTGTAAGTACTTTTTTGTTGTGCGTTAAAAACCCAAATTAATTATATGCATCCACCATATCCATTTTATACAAGCGCAGTAGCAACTCGTTAAACTGCGCCAGACGTGATGGATCAGTCGGCTTTATAATGCCTGCGTTTTGCAAAACCTGAATCAATTTCTCGGGCGTAACACCCGATTCGCCAACAATCTCGACATGCCCGGCTCGGACTTGAACATAGTCAGCCGCTACACCTGTTTGCACCGGCGGTAATTTTTGCTCTGCCAGTGAGAACACAAAATCATCCTTTATGCAATTCCCTGAATTATTATAGCGACGACAGCTGTCACGTTCGTCTGTAGCGACCAGCAGATAGCGTTCTACCGATGGAATCAACGCGCCCGGATTATTAATTAGATCTGAAACTGCGGTAATTTCATACCAGTTGTCACCACTGATCATCCAGCAAATCAGATCGTGCAAACCCAGCGTGGCGATTCTTAATAAAGGGATGGCACAAAATCTTGCCGCGCGAATTCCTGAAAGCGGCGCTGAAATGGTGACTAACTGCAATTGAGCATTCGATTGAATGGAGTCATTGCGCTCGGAAACAAACGCCTTGCGCGCAACCAATCCACCTTGACTGTGACCCATAACCGTAATTCGCGGAACCGATAAATGCGTTGCCAGTGCCTCAACCACATCGGCAAGCTGTCCTGAACTGCGTATGATGCTGTCCCTGTCGTTGTAACTAAAGCAGGCTGATTGTTGCCCATGAAATGCCAACACTTCTGATAGCGTACGAAAGCGGCCTGCAGAGCCATTACAACCATGTACCAGTACGGTTACGGGCTGTTGCGAATTTAGGAGTAAGCTACGATCCGGGTTATCATTGCACGGCCCCAGCCCTGGAATATTCAGCGCTATATCGGGTTTTGGCAATTGCTGATATTTTTGAGTAAGGTCCTGAGTGCTTAAGACAGGCTCGCCCGCGCAACCAGTGATCAAGACCGAGGCCAGAATCGCGACCAATCCAAATACCGCGTGTTTACCAGGCAAAAATTTCATCCGAATATCCATAGTTAAGTCAACAAATTTGCGACATTGAAAAATTGTAAAGCACAAAATGAAACTAATATCTTATGCTGACGATTACCCGACCAGCTTTATATGGAAGTCATAATAACTCCGGGTAAAGTCTCTTTGCGCATTCCGGGCAGATACTGTGGCTGAATTCCGCCGCTGAGTGTTTTTTTATATATGACTCCACTTCGGTCCAGCGACCATCTGTGTCTTTGATCTTTTTGCAGGAGGCACATATCGACAAAAACCCTTCCAGATACTGAATTCTTTTCAGTAATCTGTGAGTCACAAAAATGATAACAATCCATCCCGCTGAAATGGCTATAGTTTCAAATAAACCTTCTTGCCAGTTTATGGGTGTTTGTTCAGCACCAAACAAATAATGAGGTATATCTAGGAATTCATTAGACCAGACGATGACTATCACAAAAATCAAACCCATTACCTCGTAACCGATGATCTTTTTTGAAAACCATGATTTTTTCATATTCCCTGCCTCTACCATTTCTACAGATAAATCGCCGATTAGCATCGTACAATACGAGCTGTTCGGCTGGAAAGCCCTTTATAAAACCCCTCAGGTATTTCCACTCGCAGCCGCAAATGTTCTTTGGCTATGATACATTTATGAGAACTAAATCCATTCAATAACCGTAACAAAATCATGTTCAAACCTCGCATTCTGAATTTCGGCGTTATTGGTCTGGGCAATATCTCCAGCCACCATATCGGTGCCATTCAGGCCCTGCCTGATTGCAGATTAATTGCTGTAAGCAGTCGCAGTGAACAAAAGCGAATGAAAGCCGAATCGCAGTATGGCGTTAAAGCCTTCGCTGATTTCAATGAGATGGTACAACTGCCCGAGCTGGATGTGGTGTGTATCTGCACGCCAAGCGGCCAACATCTCGACGCCTGCCTGGCTGCCGCAAAAGCGGGCAAACATGTTATCAGCGAAAAACCGCTGGAGATCAGCGTTGAACGCGCCCAGCGTATGATTAAAGCCTGTCGTGATGCCAAGGTAAAGCTGGCTTGTATTTTTCAGAATCGTTATTCCAACGACTATCAACGAGTCTGCGATCTGGTAAAACAAGGCAAGCTCGGTAAACTGATTCTGGGCAATGCTTATATTAAATGGTATCGCAACGACGCGTATTACCAGGCAACCGACTGGCGCGGAACCTTGCTGGGCGACGGTGGCGCCGCACTCATCAATCAATCGATACATACTATCGACCTGCTGCTGAATGTGATGGGTCCGGTTCAATCAGTCAGCGGTAAAACACGTACCCTAACGCACGCCATCGAGGGAGAAGATATCGGAACCGCTATTCTGGAATTTAAAAACGGCGCTTTGGGTACTATTGAAGGCAGTACCTCGATTTTTGCCGGTTTTCCGGAAAGACTTGAAATTCACGGTGACGAAGGCAGTGCGGTCATGGAGGCAGGGAAAATTGTTGCACTAAAAACCCGTCAGGGCGACGCCTTTGAAGTGAAAGCAGAAAATAGCAACAGTGGATCATCCAATCCGATGGCCATCGACCTGGAACTTCATATCGCGCAGTTTCGAGAAATCAGCGGCGCGATACGCAATGACCGGGAACCGGAAGTAAATGGCGAAGAAGCATTGAAAGCATTGCAATTAGTGCGGGCGATTTATGAATCTTCACGCAGCGGTAACGAAATTGTATTGGAATAGTTTAAGGATGCCGGTTAATCAACAAGCTCTAATTTCGACCAATCATTATTGACTGACTGCAACAAACACGCAAGCGCTTTGCTTTTTTTACGATATCCCTGTGCATTGGCGTCCCATCTTTTTTTAACTGAGGCATGCAAAAGTCCATCGATTGTACGCACTATCTCCTTGCGTGCTTTGTAGATACCGGTCCGTTCATTATGTTGTTTATCGACAGGATTCGGATGAATGGCGTTGGCAAGGTGCGGCTCGAACTGCAGACCGCAATTGGCCGCTTCTTTCAACATCCATTGACTGGCGCAGTCGCTTAAGCCGCGCTCTTCATAACCACCACCCACATCTGAATGCACACCGGCAAACCAGACCTGCTTAAGATCAAGACCAGGCTTTTTACTCCAGAGTGTCGGTTCAAAATCTTCCCGGTTCTCATCAATTGATACTGCATGCCGGGCATGCTGGATAATTTTGCTCGGCTCAGTGTCATGAAACAGAAAATCGCTTTTACCCAACGTCCCCCAGAACGGAACCGGAATACCCAACGCACCCACCGTATCCCAGACACCGACAAATTCAATTGGAGTAATATTGGCAACCGCGTAATTCTGTCTGAATAAAACAGCCTGGCCTTCGTCCGGACTGCTGGCTTTGGAACGCTTGCGATAAAGTGCATAGGCTGATGGGATTTTTGCCGCATATTCTCTTTGCAGCAAACCGCAGTTTCGAATCAGGCCCGCCAGAGATCGAGCGGTATAAGCTCCGCGACTAAATCCGAAAAAAAACAACTTATCACCGGCATCATAGTTATGAATAATAAAGCGGTAACAATCCATTATGTTTTTGTCAATGCCCTCCCCTGAAATACCACCACTGATTTTTTTGCGATCGGTTCCCACGCCCCAATCGTAAAATGCGATCTGATCAACACCGTTGTTAACGGGTTTAACCGCCCTGGCCATCTGCAGAACGTTCGTTGCACCGCCCTGCTCCGGCGAATTCCAGGTGCCGTCGGTAAATATGGCGATATTCTTCATGACTTCCCTCCCGATCTAACCCTGCTGGTTCTCTCTGCCATTATAGTTATAAATTGATTGTTCGCTTGAACAGACCGACAGAGTTAATCCTGCAACTGCTTTTCCAGCCAGGCGATGGCATGTTCTCGCTCGTAGAAAACATTCATATTCCATTCGGTATGATCCGGCAGATTTTTGATGCTTCGCATAATCAGCTCACTCGATTCACGCTCTACCAGAACGGCAGTGGCTTTCATTGTTTTATCCAAACCCAGCTCCATCTGCGCATCAAAGCTATAGGTATAGTGGTTCCCTTTATTAATGAGCAATCCAAATGGCGACGAAAACCTCTCCCTAAGGATCAGCTGATATTCCCTGACCATTTCTGCAGTGAGCTCAACGCCATCAAAAATTACCAGTTCCGCAATATGGGGTCGCAGAAGCAAAATCTGTGCATAAGGGAGATCGAGCCGATTTTCCATACGCCGCCGGATTAACCTGAATTTTTTAGGGTTTGTGTATTTGTCAGCAGATATGCGAAAAACTTGAGTATTTTTTTCCAGGTATCGGGTAAATATCAGGCTGTTACTCATTCACCAGTTTAATCCGCATCAGGTAACGGCTCGCGGTCATATAAAGGTATTGTCCGTTATTGCCAAAAGCAACGTTGGCGGTCGCCTGTCCGGTGCGTACCGTCCCCAGATGTTTACCCTGCGGAGAAAAAACCAGCACCCCTCCCGGGCCGGTGGCGAAAATATAACCCTGTTGATTTACCTTCATACCATCCGCCAGCCCCTTATTTTTAGCACTCAATTGAGCAGTGGCATCGAAAAAAATCCGTTTGTTTCTTAACAGCCCGTCATCGGTAACATCGTAAACAAACCAGACAACTCGTCTTTCTTCTGAGTTGGCAATATACAGTGTTTTATAATCCGGTGAAAAAGCAATTCCATTCGGCCGGATAATGTCGTCAACCAACATCGTCGCATGACCGGAATGATCGACTTTATAAACACCGTTAAAGGCGATTTGTCTGTTGATTACATTTGGATAATTAGCTAATCCATACGGCGGATCGGTAAAATAAATTTCGCCGTTTTTATAAAACGCTGCGTCATTAGGGCTGTTAAACCGCTTATTCTGCCAGTTATCGGTAATAGTGTTGAACTGCGGGCGCGGATTGTCCAATGGCGCATCCATAACAGCCAAACGCCTGTCGCCGTGCTGACATAAAATGAGCTGGTCATTGTCATCCAGCAATAATCCATTGGCACCCTCGGTGCTGCCGCCGGAGTCTACTTCACTGGTATCGCCGGACGGTTGTAAATAGACGCTTTTGCCTTCACCGTCTTTCCATTTGTATACAATATTTTTCGGTACGTCCGAGAACAACAAATATTGTCCTTTTTCCACCCAGAGCGGACCTTCAGCCCAGCTGAATCCATCTGCCAAGATTTCGATTTTTGCAGTCGTTGGAATTAATTTGTCAATGATCGAATCCAGTCTTTCCACGCTGCCGGTAGTCGGATAAATGGAAACTGGCTGATCCGGCATGATCGCTCCCGGTGTTGTTGCGCAGGCATGAATCAAACTTAATATCGGCAATAAAACAACAATAAGTAATTTTTTCATTCGACTCTCACACATAGAAAAACCTTAATGACGTCGTTTGACAATAGCCGGAAACTAAAAAATATTTAACCCGGCCGGCGGATCAATCACATCTTCCCTGAAACTTTCCACTTCAGCCGCCACTTCGCCGGAATCGGCGAAACGTGCAATATGAAATAATGCATCACCTTCGTTTACTAACGGTAGACGTGTATAGCCGATAATCAGGCCGTCCACACGTGAACAGATTTCGTATTGCTGATCATTGAAACAATCGGAAGGATTCGATATCACGCCCATGACATCGGATTTTTTCACATGCGAGCCGAGCTTCACTTTTCTCTGCAATATTCCGCTGGCCGGTGCCCGTTCCCAGGCGCTGGAACGCGCGATAAACGGCTCTGCCTGCGTCGATCGCGATCTGGATGCGGGCAGCATCTCCAGCGCGCGCAATACCTGCAATATTCCATTAACGCCGGCCCGAATTGACAGCTCATCAAATCGCAGCGCTTCACCCGCTTCGTATAAAAGCATCGGTGTACCGTATTCGGCCGCCTGCTCGCGTAACGACCCGTCGCGAAGGTCTGAATTCAATAACACCGGCACACCAAAGGCCCGAGCTAATCGCAAGGTTTCCGGGTCATCCAGATTAGCCCGAATTTGCGGCAGATTGGTTCGATGATAGGAACCGGTATGCAAATCAATACCGTAGTTGCATTTATTTACAATCTGTTCAAAGAAAATATTCGCCAGACGCGCAGCCAACGAGCCCTTGTTGGAACCGGGAAAACAGCGGTTTAAATCGCGGCCATCCGGCAAAAAACGCGAATGCTGAATAATCCCAAACACATTGACAATCGGTACGGCAATTAAAGTGCCGCTCAGTCGCCGTAAAGATTTCTGTTGTAACAGACGGCGAATAATTTCGACACCATTCAGCTCATTACCATGAATCGCTGCACTGACGAATATTCTGGGCCCCGGTTTTTTGCCATTAATAACATGTACAGCAAGATTGGAATCCGCCTGCGTGTATAAACCGGGCACCGGTAAATTGACGACACAACGTTGACCGGGCGCAATATCCGTACCATTGAGTCGCAAGACGCGTGAATCATCCCTTGCCACGCGTGCGATTCCTGTGCGGCTTGGCGTTCTTCTCTATGAATTCAATAATCATTCCGGCAATATTTTTTCCGGTCGAAGTTTCAATACCTTGCAGACCCGGCGAGGAATTCACTTCCATCACCAACGGACCACGATCTGATCGAATCAAATCCACACCGCAAACATTGAGTCCCATGATCTTTGCGGAATTAATCGCGATCTGCCGTTCCTGCGGTGTGATTTTTATCAGGTTAGCCGAACCGCCTTGATGCAAATTGGATCTGAATTCACCCTGCGGCGCTTTTCTCTGCATTGCAGCCACGACCTTGCCGTCCACAACAAAACAGCGTATATCCATACCGCCCGCTTCCTTAACAAATTCCTGCACCAGAATATTGGCACCGATCTGCATAAAAGCCTGGATAACACTCTCAGCCGCTTTTTTGGTTTCCGCCAGCACCACACCTTTTCCCTGTGTGCCCTCCAATAACTTGATCACCAGTGGCGCACCACCGACTTCCTTAATAACACTGTCGATATCATGCGGATAATGTGCATAGGTTGTTGTTGGAAGACCAATACCCTTGCGCGAGAGTAATTGCAGTGAACGCAGTTTGTCACGTGAACGACTCAGGGCAACCGATTCATTCACACAATACACTCCCATCATTTCAAATTGCCGAACAACTGCAGTTCCATAAAAAGTGACCGAAGCGCCAATCCGTGGAATCACGGCATCCACATCGCTGCTTTCAAATTCCTCGTCACCATAATGAATCGTCGGTTTATCTGAGGTGATGTCCATAAAACAACGCAAATGATCAAGAACACGAACCTGGTGTCCGCGTTCGGTGGCAGCTTCAACCAGGCGTTGCGTTGAGTAGAGACTTTTGTCGCGCGATAAAATGATAATTTTCATAATCGACTCTCTCCCTACTCAATCTGATTTCGGTTCGCCGGCAAGATACGATCTGGATGGATCGACTATAAACTGATGCTTTAAAGCGGTTCGACCCAAAAGCATTCTGAATTTCATAATATCGCGATTGGTCAGGGTGATCTCCACCGGCCAGATTAAATTACCCACCATCAGCGGCGTTCGAATCACCCAACGCCTTTCAGTGTGGCCGCCGGAATCTGTGACATTTCGTTCGTCAACAATATCCGCCACACAAACCAAATCGTCCTGCAGGCTATTTTTTACAGTATGAATACCGAAACGAATTTGTTTGCGGCTTTTCAGCGGCTCAACAAAAAAGGCATGCAGGGCCGAAGTGCGTGCGCCGGTATCAACCTTGGCTTTTAGGCGCGAAATACCGATCTCGGGTAACGCGACCCACTCCCGCCAACCCAGTGTTATTTTGTCCATGACCGTGATTATCGGCAATAATGACTGCCTGTTACCAGATATTTCTTACCAGCCGCTGTCTTTAAATGATAAAAACCAGGCTGCAAGTTAAAGCACGAGTTGCTTGTAAACAACCTCTTTGTTGAAGCTGTAAAGTGCCGCAGCACGATGGGGAACATTTTCCTGTTTCTCATGGCAAGGCCTGAGCAAACCGGTTTTTTTCATCTTGCGTCGAAAATTGGGTTTATCCAGTTTTACGCCGAGGATCACTTCATACACTTCCTGCAGTTGCAGTAAGGTAAATTTTTTGGGTAACAGATTAAATCCTACCGGTTCACGGCAAACCTGATTTTTAAGATGCTCGAGTCCACTGGCCAGAATTTCATCATGGTCATAAATAAGACCTTTGCAATCCGAGAGTATTTCCCAGCGAACGTCGGACGCGGTAAAGCCGGCTACCAGATGGTAGTGCTCGGGCCGGATCAATGCGTAGTACGCCACCGTTACAACACGCTTACCGGGATAACGATCGGCACGACCAAAAGCCTTTAATTGCTCGAGGTAAACATTCTCCAATCCGGTCAAATCATGCAACAGACGATACGCGGCCGCATCCAGATCTTCATTGTTTCTTATCCAGCCGCCCGGTAATCCCCAATAACCTTCACGAATACCCTCGCCATGCTGAACCAGTAAAATTTCCAGCTGTCCTTTATTTAAACCAAAAACCAGACAGTCAATTGAAATGGTTTCGATTATATCTTCAGCTCTTAAACGCTGATTTTTCATGAATGATTGATTTTCGTCGCTTGCCAGCGATCGATTTGAATCAGACATAGAGCAATAACCTTGTTGTGAGAGAATGAAAACCGATATCGGCGCGCAGTATAACTGACAGAACCGTGATTAAACCAATTATTGGTGAGCTGAAATTCATTGCTGGTTCAATCCGCTTAGCACAGCTGTTTGCATATCCGGGTGTGGGCAACAAAAACATTAACGTCACCTTGAATAATAAGTAGGTCAAATCTTGTAGTCATAATTACAATAAGCCTATAATGGCCATTATATTCCCTTTCAGGGTATCAATGGGTGCACTTTCAGAAGCAAATGGGCTGGATTTGTATCTGTTTCGGTGTTTTTTTAAGAGCCGATTTTTTGCGTGAATTCGAACTAAGTAACTGTTTATTATGTATTTTCTCGGTTTAGACATCGGTAGTTCCTCAGTCAAGCTGGCCATACTGGATGGAGAGTCCGGCTGTTGCATCGGCCAAACGCAACAACCGGAAGGTGAATTCAGTATTGTTGCCGCCAAAACCGGTTACGCCGAGCAATCACCGGACATCTGGTGGCAAGCCGTCGTCAACGGCATCAAACAGTTACTGGCCTCGCACCCCGAAGCCAAATCAAAGATTACCGCTATCGGCATTTCCTACCAGATGCACGGACTGGTTGCGATCGACTCAAACCATCAGGTTCTGCATCCTGCCATCATCTGGTGTGACAGCCGGGCAACGCAAAGCGGCGACAAAATCACCGCTAAAGTCGGTGAAAACTGGTGCCTGCAACACCTTCTTAATACGCCGGGCAATTTCACGCTGGCCAAGTTGAAATGGCTGGCCGACAACAAGCCTGAAGTTTATGGTGCCATCCACAAAATTCTGCTGCCCGGCGATTATATTGCCCTGCGCTTAAGTGGCGAAGCGACCACGACCTCATCTGGATTATCCGAAGCCATCTTGTGGGACTTTCAAACCAGACAACCCGCCTGGGAAGTTCTGGACAAAATCGGAATTGAAAGAAGTTTGATAGCGGACCTGGTCCCCAATTTTGGAGAAGCCGGCGTGCTGAGCCGCTCGGCTGCGAACGAACTCGGCTTGAATGCCGGCATCAAGCTCACATATCGGGCAGGCGATCAACCCAATAATGCTTTCAGTTTAAATGTGCTTGAAGACGGTGAATTTGCGACGACTGCGGGGACATCCGGCGTTGTCTACGCGGTGACCGATAAGCTTATCGCGGATACCAAACAACGCATTAACAGTTTCCTGCACGTCAATAATCACCGAACACAAACGTTGGGTGTAATGGCCTGCATTAACGGTGCAGGACGTTTGAACAGTTGGTTGCGACAATTGTTATCGACTGCCGGTAAAGAAGTTTCTTATCAACAACTCAACGATCTGGCTGAACAATCCCCTCCCGGCAGTCAAGGGTTGACTATACACCCGTTCGGTAACGGCGCAGAACGCATCCTGAACAACAAATTGTTGCAAGCGCATTTTTCAGGTATTGATTTTAATCGGCATGAAATCTCACATGTTGTCCGCGCAGCACAAGAAGGTGTCGCCTTTGCGATGGCACTGGGTATGACACTGATTAAAGATCTGGGTGTATCGAGTCAGGTTATTCGCGCCGGTAAAGCCAATATGTTTTTAAGCGATGTATTTGCCGGCACTTTCGTTAATACAACCCAAACACCACTGGAATTCTATGAAACAAACGGCGCCGAAGGCGCGGCAAGAGGCGCGGCCTGGGCTGCCGGTTTTTACAGCAGTCGGGAGGATACCTTCAAACACCTTAAAAAAATTCAAACACTAGAACCCCAGACTTCATTAGCCAGCACTTACACAGATGTCTACTGTCAGTGGCAACAACAATTAACTCATTTATCGGACCCTATCTAACATGCCTGCAACCCTGGATAAAACCAGTTACACAAAAGAGGAAAAATTAATGAACGTCATCCTCGGCGATAAAGAATATTTTCCCAATATTCCACAAATAAAATTTGAAGGACCGGAATCGGACAATCCACTGGCTTTCAAATACTACGACGAGAACCGCGTAGTCGCGGGTAAAACCCTAAAAGAACTTTTCAAGTTCGCGGTCTGTTACTGGCACAGTTTCTGCGGTGCCGGAGGCGATCCGTTTGGTCCCGGCACCAAACAATTTCCCTGGGCTGTTGCAAAAGAACCTGTTGCCCAGGCCAAAGATAAAATGGATGCCGCTTTTGAATTCTTTACCAAATTAAGCGTGCCCTATTTTTGTTTTCATGATCGTGATCTGGTCGACGAAGGTAACTCAGCGGCTGAAAACCGCAAACGTCTGGATCAGCTGGTCGACTATGCCAAACAAAAACAAAAAGCCTCAGGCATGAAAGTGTTGTGGGGAACCGCCAACCTGTTCTCCAATCCTCGCTATATGAACGGCGCCGCTACCAATCCTAATTTCGATGTCGTCGCGCATGCCGGTTGTCAGGTAAAAGATGCGCTGGACGCAACGATCGCACTGAACGGTGAAAACTACGTGTTCTGGGGTGGTCGCGAAGGTTATATGAGCTTACTGAATACCCGCACCGGACTGGAACTGGACAACATGGCCACGTTTTTACATATGGCCAAAGATTATGCACGCAAACAGGGTTTTAAAGGTACTTTCTTTATCGAACCCAAGCCGGCAGAACCCAGCAAGCACCAATACGATTTTGATGCCGCAACCGTTATCGGCTTTCTGCGACATTACGGTCTCGACAAGGATTTCAAGTTGAATGTTGAAGTCAACCACGCCACGTTGGCCGGTCATACCTTTGCTCATGATCTGCAAATGGCGGCCGATGCCGGCATGCTGGGCAGTATCGACGCCAACCGCGGCGATTATCAAAACGGCTGGGACACCGATCAGTTCCCCAACAATATCAATGAAACCGTTGAGGCCATGTTGGTCATTTTGCGTTCCGGCGGTTTGCAGGGCGGCGGTATTAACTTTGACGCCAAAACCCGCCGCAACTCAACCGACCTGGTCGATTTGTTTTACGGTCATATTGGCGGCATGGACACCTTCGCCAGAGCCGCAATCATTGCCGATAAGCTGCTGCAGAATTCCTCGATTGAATCCATGCGCAAAGAGCGTTATGCCTCATTTGAATCCGGCAAGGGTCTTGAGTTTACGCAACGTAAATTAAAACTGGAAGATCTGGCGAAATACGCCGAAAGCAACGGCGAGCCCGAGCAGATCAGTGGTCAGCAGGAATTGTATGAGCTGATTATCAATCATTACATTCGTTAAAATTTAACGATGAATCAACGGGAATCCTTTTGAAAAATATGAAACACTGCGAATGGCCCCGTTAACTTAATAGAAGTTCCCTTCTCCCTCAGGGAGAAGGACAGGATGAGGGGATAAAAATTGAGGTTGTATTTTAATATCAATTACTTAGATCCCCTCACCCCAACCCTCTCCCGGAGGGAGAGGGAGACAACTGCCTGAGGCCAGTTTCATCTCTACGAATTCTTCTATGAACTGATCACTCATTATTCTAGGCATTCGGTATCACCTTTATCTGACTTAACGGGACAAAAGTGAATTGTATGTCGTCAAAACCTTTTGGACAGAGGCTGTATTAATTTAAGAGACACATTAGCTCATCTGGTT
>JAFGLM010000020.1 GCA_016928055.1 Gammaproteobacteria bacterium | reverse complement strand
GATTGAGTGTGTATGCGATTATTGCGGGGTGGATGTCGTTGAACTGGCGAAAAAAAGCCGTGACAATGACCTATCCACCGCGAAAGGTTTGATTTGCTATTGGGGTTCGGAGACCTTGGGAAACTCCATGCGGTTAATAGGCGAACGTCTCAACATCACACAGCCGGGGGTATCCTACTGGGCGCGTTGGGGTAGGCGCTATTGTGAAATAGAAAAGGTGGAGTTTGATGATATATCAGGTTAATTTATTATTTTATTAGTGTCCCCCAAAAAAGTAGAGCGCTTAAATTAAAAGAGTGATGGTCGCGAGGAAACTGCTATGTTGCGTCAACAGAAAGTAAGTTTGTTAATTCTATCGTTGCTTTGTTCATTTACTTGTGGCGTCGCGGTTGCTGATACCAGTTATGACGCACTATTGCCTGCTGAACCCAAATTACCGACCAAAGTTTGTAAGGTGCTGCTGGCTAATTTAGCGCAACAAAAAGGGTTATTACCCGACGCCGTGGATTCGAATCCCAAAAAATCTAATCCTGATACAGCAAGACTGCAGGCCGCAATCGATAACTGTCCTGTCGGCCAGGCGGTTAAGTTGGTTGCTGACGGGAGCAAGAACGCATTTTTAGCAGGCCCGTTTTCTCTGGCCTCGGGTGTGACGCTGTGGGTTGATAAAGACGTTACGTTGTTTGCTTCGCGCAGCCCCGCCGACTATGACCTCGGTGATGGCGTGTGCGGAGACGCGTTGCCGGATAAAGGGAACCGTTGTAAGCCCTGGATAACTGCAAGTAACACACACGGTGGTGGCATAGTGGGTGAAGGGACCATTGACGGTCGAGGCGGCAGTGTGTTGACCTCGGGACCGCGAGCATTGCAGGTGACATGGTGGGATCTGGCGATGCAGAGCAAGGCCAGGCCGAAACTGCAGCAAAATAATCCCAGAATGATTGAAATCAACGGCGGCAGCGATTTTACTTTATATAAGATCAACATTCAGAACGCGCCGAAATTTCATTTTGTTGGTCGTGATTTAGATGGACTTATTGTCTGGGGTGTAAAGGTTCTGACACCGTCTTTGGCGTATACCAATCCGGGTTATCAATGTGCAGCGGGTACTTACCCGGCGCCCGGCAAAATAAAAATTCCCAGTACCTGTTTTATGCCGGAAGTCGTAAAAAATACCGATGGTATTGATCCTGCTACTTCAAAGAATGTCACGGTCGCGTATTCATTTATCAGTACCGGTGATGACAATGTTGCAATTAAATCGGGGGGCAAGACCTCTAAGATGACTTCGACAAATCATCTGTATGCGCATAATCATTTTTATTACGGACACGGCATGTCGATTGGCAGCGAAACCGACGCCGGTGTGAGTGATATTAAAATCTGGGATCTAATCATCGACGGTTATGATAGCGAATACGGTGTTGGTTTAAGAATAAAAAGCGATTCAAAACGCGGCGGCGAAGTGAAAAATATTATTTATCAGGATGTTTGCATGCGGCGTATTAAGGAACCGTTGTTGTTCAGTCCATATTACAGTTCAACCAACGACACTTCTTTGCCGCCGAATATTCACGATATAACTCTAAGCAATATTCATTACGTTGATTATCCAGGCGCCAAATACAACAAAAGTAAAATCACGTTTAGCGGCTACGCTGAGTCGGGTATTGTGTATCCGCTGACAGTAGCACTGGATAATGTTGTATTTGATACCATGTCTGAGTTTCGCAAGGAGCATTATCACGATGTTCATTTCAAATTCGGAAAAGAATCCGTGGTCAACTTTCCGGCAGAAGAAACGGAGTCGGTTACTATAACAACCATTCCGAGCCTGACGCATGGCTCGGGTATTTACGAATGTCTGGATGAACGCTTTGTGCCATTTCCCTCGCCAGCCTCGCCGTTATAATTGGCGAGTCGCCGGAATGGGTTTATGATATTGAACGTAAAAATTTCCTTTTGTAGTAAGGAGAGCAGGCCATGAGTAATAAAGAGCAAAAAGGCAATAAAGAAACCAAGAAGAAACCGGCGATGACGGCAAAAGAAAAGAAAGCCGCCAAACAAGCGAAGAAAGAGTCGAAAAATCTTTTACACAGTGACTAACTGTCAAAACTTAGACCGGGGATCAAAACAGATAACAGGCGCCTTGTTCCAAACAAGACGCCTGCATCGAAACCATATAACTAGAATAATAATCCCAGTGAAATCACATCCACATCAGACCCATCTGTGCCATAGGATGTAAACAGGACTTCCCATTTTAATCCCATACCGCCGAAGCCGACGCCGATGCCAAATGAGGGATCAGTTGAGGTATCGTCGACTGTTGATGGAGCTCCGGCTGCATCAACTTCCGATCTGACCACGCCGGCCCGGCCGATAACGTAAACGGGGCCTTTGGTACGCAGTGCAGCATAGGCGCCGAAGGTACTAAAACTGAGATCGTCGTTGTTGGGCCCATATTCGCCGTCAATCACGGTTACACCCGCTTCACCTTCGATCGCGATATCGGCTGCACCGATATTCCACATTTCCTTGCCGACCATCAGGTAGGCGGCAACACCCGGATCGGTATCGGGTGCATCAAATTCAGCAACCCCGACTCGGGCTCCGACCAGCCATTCACCGGCCGAAGCGGTTGTAGCGTATGCTCCCAGTAATAGCAAGCTGAGTAGTAAACATTTGTTTTTCATTAAGTTTGGCTCCCGTTGAAGAAATTTTGCGCACTCTATCCCTATCTTTCACCCAGTTCAGTGAGATAAGTCTCAGACAGAGCGGGAACATTTTATCACTTTGTCTGTTTATAAGGCGATTTGATGATTGCGGGTGCAATAAATCCATGTTTGGTTTGCATTTTAAAAGACCAGTGCGGCATCATGTGCGCGCTTTTTCATATTTTAATGAGTCATACCTATGCCAACCAAGCAGGCCCGGATTCACCCGACCGCGATGATTGCCGATCACGTGGAACTGGGTAAAAACGTCAATATTGGACCCTATGTGGTGATTGAAGATGAGGTCGCAATTGGCGATGGCAGCACGATCGGTCCGCACTCGGTGATTCACTCCTATACCCGGATTGGCGCCGGTAACAGGATTCACGCACATGTGGTGCTCGGCGATGCTCCGCAACATACCGCATTTAAACCGGGTACCGTCAGCCGGCTTGAGATTGGCGATGATAACGATATCCGTGAAATGGTGACCATGCACCGTGGTTTGCACCCCGATGCGGTGACCCGGGTGGGTTCCAACTGCCTGATTATGGCGAATGCCCACGTTGGTCACGATGGCCTGGTAGGTAATCATGTGATTATTACCAACAACGCAGCCCTGGCCGGTCATGTTGAACTGGGCGACTATGTGGTCGTGGGTGGGGTCGTCGGCATTCATCAGTTTGTGCGCATCGGCCCTTACGCCATGGTGGCTGCTTTCAGCATGGTGCGAAAGGATGTATTACCTTATTGCCTGGCCGGCGGTGCTGAGGGTGCGGTACATTACCGCCTTAATACCATCGGTTTACGCCGCAACGGTGTGAGCGGTGAGTGTTATAAGTCATTGGAAAAGGCCTATCGATTGCTGCGCAACGGCAGCAGGCAGGTAACGGCCGATACCGAGGAAACCCGCTATTTGCAGCAGTGGTTGGCGTTGCCCTCAAAAAGAGGGTTGGCGGGATTTTATCGCGGCAGCAAACCGGCCGAGTAAATCAGGTTTTGCTCGGATCGAAATTCTGCATGGCTTTTTCGGTTTGATGTGCGCGAAAGGCTTCCAGCGCCTGACAGATGTCAGGGTATTTCAGCGCCAGAATGGCTGCTGCCAGTAAGGCCGCATTTTTAGCGCCGGGATTGCCGATCGCCAGTGTCCCGACCGGGATCCCAGCCGGCATTTGCACAATCGAGAGCAGCGAATCCAGGCCATCGAGCACTTTGACCGGAATCGGCACACCCAGTACCGGCAAACGGGTTTGACCGGCGATGACACCCGGTAAATGCGCAGCGCCGCCGGCGCCGGCAATAATAACTTCCAGTCCGCGATCAATCGCGGTGCGCGCATACTCACTGACCATTTCCGGGCTGCGGTGCGCTGAATGTACGCGCGTCTCATACTCGATACCCAGTTTTTCCAGGGTATCGGCGGCCTGGCTCATAATGCTCCAGTCTGAATGCGAACCCATAACAATCCCGACACGTGCTGGCATTTTAGCTACTCCCCGGAGAAAAGCGGGCAATGATAGAGGATTTGACCGTCAGATTCCATGCGCCCAATTGCATGAACTACAGAAAATCACTCAATAGTCCATTACGCTGGATGTGTACGGAACCATCGTCTGCCGGTGTCCCCAGCAGAGGTAAAACGCGCGCGATATCAGCCGGTGCAGTGGCATCCGCGCTGAGCCTGATGTCCAGCTCATACTGACCGCTTTGGTTGAATTGTGCCTGCCCGGTGATGTGCAGGAGGCTGTCCTGATCGCTGATATTCGCGACCACACGCTCAGGTTTGTCGGCCGGTTCATGTTGAATTTCAATATTATAGGTACCCAGACCGTAATTCTGCGGGAAGCTGACACCGGCATTTTGCCAACTGACTGTTGCAGAAATTTCAGGCAGAGTATCGCGACGTATTTGCAGTCGGTCGATTTTGATCAGCATTTTACCGCGGGCCGCTATCGGTATCGCTGCCCGGGTAGAAGCCCAGCTGGCGTCGATGCTGACATCGGCATCGCGTATTTTTAATACACCCGGCAGACCCGCTGCCAGCCACAGGGATCCGCTTACATCATCCGTCACGGCACTGTTGTGAATGATCAGCGTGGCCGCCAGCTCGCCGCGCAATAAATACCAGGGATGTAAATTCCACTCGACGGGTCCGATAACGATGCCGCGAGCCACGACTTTATCGGCCTGCCCGTGCCAGACCGTTCCGCTGATTGCTTCGAATTCAACAGCGGCCTGGCGTGAGACCATACCGGTAATAATCGATGCCGGTGCGGTGGCAATCAGAAAAACAAAAAAGGCGATCACGCCGAGCGCGATCAGTTTCGGATTCATTTTCATCAACTACCCCGTACGACAGTGACCCGGGCATCGACCAGACCGATTTGTTCGGTAGCGGTCACTGACAGGTTGACGATTTTTACGCCGTGCTGTTGTTCGAGTTCGCCAAACAGCTTGATCAGTTGATCAAAGTTACCGCTGTTGATCCAGAACTTGATTTGATTTGGGCCGTCCGGGGTCATGCGTTGCAGCGCCGATTTCAGGCCCAACGCATTAACGCGCTCCTCTAGCAAACTGAGTAGTGACTGGTTGCCGCCACTGCGGGGCTGTGTGCCCTGCACAGCCTTAATTTGGACGCTGGCTTTTTGCATCCATTGCAGATCCTTCTGCTTGGCCGCAACACCGGATTGAAGATTGTTAACACCATGCACCAGCGGATCCCAGATCGTAGCCCATAACAACATAACCACTAAGACAACGCTGCCGCCAATCAATATCAGGCGTTCACGGGTTTGCAGATTGCCCCACCATTCTTTTGCCATGGCCAGATATTCGTTCATTACAGACCCAGCCTTAATTTACCGATCACACGATCACCTTCGGTATTGGCCGACTTAATGTCAGCGCTGAGGCCCTGATTTTGTAATTGTTGGCGCATTTGCTCGAGTTGCTGGACTTCAGCGATGGCCAGTTCGAGGTCGAGGAATTCACCGTTGAAATCGAGCGATTGAATCTGGGTATTGGGGATGGAATGAATCTGGCTGGCCGCCGCATTCAGGAGTTGTAGCAAGGGGCTGTCACCGCCGCCGCCAAAGCTGTCCAGTTTGGTTTTTAACTGTTGACGCGGATTGGTGAAATTTTTTGAGTTCGGGAACACTTGTTTATAGATTTCAATCATTTGCGCTTCCAGCGCATTATTTTGTCCTTTTAAATGGAAATACGTTGTTGTCTGGGTAATCAATACCAGTAACAGCCAGCCGCCAAGCAGCATCGCCGGCGCTGCCCAGTATTTAAACAGCTTGCCGTATTCCTGTTTATAGCCAAATTCACCCTGCAATAAATTGATCTGGGTATCCTGCCGAAAGCCCCGGGCCAGGGTTGCCAGCGGTGCCTGATCGGTTTTGGTAATAATCAGTTCGACATCCGTGTGTTGCAGTGTCAGCTCGAACTCCGTTTGACTGTGGTTCCAGATCTGGATTTGTTGTGGCGGGTTGTCAGTCTCGTCGAGGGCGGCATCCAGCAGCACCGCCAGATTTTCCAGATCGCAACTAAAACCGGACTGCGGTCCGGTGCGCACCGTTGCCTGATGATCGTGAATCAAAACATGCCATTGATGTTCAGCCAGCGGTAAGGCCAGAGAACCCGGCAGCAAGACATGGGGTTTGATACCGACTTCGGCCAGCATTTGTAACCAGCGCCGCAATTTTTCGCGGGCGACAATCGCAACCGGAATCTTAACCTGCCGGGTTGCAGAGGCGTCTGCATCGTTATCGTTGGCTGTCTCGACCAGGCTTTCCTTACCCAGGGCGAAGTGCAGATCATCAAGATCGTCGGCCAGGTCGTCTTCCAGGGCAAAGGGAATCGCCTGCAATAATTTACGCCGGTTACGACCGGCCGGCAGTAACAGCTGTTCGAGTTGCACATGGCAGCCATCCAACAGACAAACCACACGGCGCTGCTGCGAAAAATCCTTCAGTTGTTCCAGCGTCCCGCTGCGCATGGCGGCGTGCGGTTGTCCGGACTCATCCAGCACCAGCCATTGCGCTGAATGCCAATTCTGATCAGGTTGTACCAGTAGCGTTTCCACGTCGAATTACAAATCACCCAGTGTTCGAGACAGGATGTATATCTTACCGTTCGCATCGCGATGTAACACACTTTTTATACTGGTGCGACCTCGATCCAGCTCGGACTCACCCAGCACCAGAAAATACCGGCTGTTAGGCGATAAATCCTCTTTGCTGACCTTGTTGGTTTTAATGTCTTCCTGCAGATTGTTTCGCGCAATATAGTCGTCAATATCGTTATACGGTATGACGGACTCTGCGCTGGGCGTGATAAAGGGGCGTTGCAGTACATGTTCATTGGTAGCCGGCTCAGATATTTCCAGCAGGTCGGTTGGTTGTTCTTCGGCGCCTGCTTGCGTCTGTTCCAGCATGAATTGCGAATGCCTGACAGCTTGCATCGCTTTTTGCACGTCACCGATGATCGCATATTGAATCTCATAACCGGCAAAGTTGACGTTGATTGCTGTGCGTTCCGGCAAGGCAATCAACTGTTGTACCAGTTTATGAAAATGTTCCGCCGTATCCAGACCGCGCACCTGGCGCAATTCGCTGACGCTGGTCAGTTTACGGTTGGCCGCGCGATAAGGCGGTTCCAGACCCATATAGTAGTCATCTTCGGCGCCGTAGGTTCCCTGGGTGTCGATGTCCGTGTCGATCCAGTCAATCACTGCGTTACAGACTTCCGGATCAATGTCATAGAGTGTCAACAAGCGACGGAAACGTTCGATAGAAACCGTGTCCTGCCTGCCGTCTTTAATCAGGTTGTTGACATTGAAGCGGGCCTGCAGATCACTGACTTTGACGTAGATAAAACCGGCACCGTCTTCAACCGGAAAGGGATCAAATTCCATAGACCAGATATCGTCATAACTGTCGATCTTATTGTCTTTGGCATCTTCATTGAGGCCGATAATGGCCAGCGTTTCAGCTCCCAGCGCATATAAATAGGTCTGGTTGCTATTGATGATATTGCCACTGCGGCGTATCGATAAATTCAGCTGTTGGACCAGAAACGCCGCCGCCGTCGTGGCAATCGCCAATATCAACAGCGCGGTGATTAATGCGACCCCTCGCTGCCGGGTCTGCGTTTTGCCTGCCCGCATCATTGATTGATCCCAAACAGACGGACGATTTCCGTCTCGTTGGTAAAGGTAATCGTCAAACGAACAGCAACCGGTAAATCGGTGCTGGTGGAATTGAGCGGTGGCCATTCTGCGTGCCAGCGGTCCTTGCTTCGATCCAGAAATTCAAATTCCACCTCCTCGATGTCTTCAAGCAAAATAGCCCGAACGGGTTCCTGTCTTGAGCCAGGCTGTAGTTGCGGCCAGTATTCCCGGTAGAGCGTATTGTCTTCCAGTTCATAGGCGACACGTTGTAAATTACTGCGTGGCTGATTGGTGGGGTTATTCCAGCCCGAGTGGGTAAATTCAAGCAGGTTGCTGTTATCGGATGGTGTGATAAACGGAGACAGTAAATCGCCGTATTCATCGCGGGCGCTGGTATCGGTCAGTTGCATAAAATCACGCTGTAAAATCGTCATGCCCATTTGCAGGCGTTGCAGGGATACGGCTGCTTTGCTGGTATGGTCCCGGGTTTTCAGCACCGAATTGAGGCTGCCATACGCGGCCACCGCCAGCGCGGCAAATACGGCCATCGCCACCAGTAATTCCAGTAAGGTAAAACCTTTAAGCAGCTGTTTTTGATTGACTGCGGTCACGGTGTTGTCTCCGTTCCCGATGGATCGCTGTTGCCGGAACGTTGATTTTGTTGTGCCAGTAAATTGGGATTGATCAGGAACCCCGTCATGGTGATCAGCGGATGATCTTCGTCGCCACCCTCGACCGGTATAACGGACACTTCAACGATGCGCATGGCATTCTCAGTCAGCTCGTTAGGTGACTTGCTGACTTTTTGCAGCCAACGCCATTCCTGCCCCATTAATTCGACTTCGCCGCTTTGCACGCCGACCCGCAGCCACTGACCCTCGATACGAAGTTCTTCCATCCGGTTCATCGCAATCCAGTGCGCAAAGGTTTTTTGCTTGAGATAGCCGGTACCGGCAGCGGTATCACCGGCGGTTTTAATGACCGCTACCAGCGCAATACCGACCACCGCCAATGCCACCAGTACTTCGAGCAAGGTAAAACCGGTGCGGCGGCGGCAGGAAAGGGAGGGGCGCATGGGAGGCTAATATTGTTCGGGTTCGAGTAGCTCAATCGTGCCAAGAGGATCAACACTAAAGCCGGCTTTGAGTTGATCGCCGTAAGTCAGTAACAATTCGAACGGTGAAATTTCACCGCTGGACAAGAGCGTAACTTGCGGGTGATCGACTGCCACGGCATTCATTGTTATCTCGATACCTTCCAGCTTCAGTTGCAGCAGCATGCCTTCCGGCAACGCCCGCTGACGCAGGATATCGTCGCTAAGTAACTGCCAGACCGCTTCACCCACTTCGTTCAAGGCACCGGTCGGTTGCATGAAGTTATAACCGTCCTGCCAGAATCCAATACCGATATCGCGCGATTGCAGAATGGCTTGTTCTTGCGCCATTTCAATCAATGCCATCAGGCGCTGATTTTCCTCCTTAATCGTGTCGGCAGCCGGATCGCCGATTGCGAGCATGGCACCGCTCACGACAACGCTGATGATGATCAACACCACCAGCAACTCCAGCAGGGTGAAGCCGGCGCCCGCAACAGGTTTTAAACGACGGGTGATTTTCACCAGCACTGCAACGCGAAATGACGGTTAATCCCAATTGCCAATATCGCCATCCACGCCTTCGCCGCCTTCCTGTCCATCAGCACCCAGAGAGTAGACATCGATGCCGCCGTGCTGGCCGGGATTTAAGTAGCGATATTCGTTGCCCCATGGATCTTTGGGAACGCTGTCAAGGTAGCCGCCCTGTTTCCAGTTTTTTGTGCTATCGCTACCGCTGGGCTGTTCCACCAATGCCAGTAAACCCTGATCGCTGGCGGGGTAACGATGATTGTCCAGCTTGTACATATTCAGCGCGCTGACAATTGCCTGCACATCCGCTTTAGCGCGAACCATTTTGGCCTGATCCGGCCTATCCATAATTTTAGGGACGACCACCGCAGCCAGAATGCCAAGAATCACCACCACGACCATGATTTCGATCAGGGTGAAACCTGACTGTTTTATTTTTTGCATAGAGTTTATTTTCATAACAACGAGATACCTGTTTACGTTATTCCTTACTTGCCTGAAACCGGAAGTTTGACCACACTGCCGGATACAAATGAGTCGATGCAACCCAAAAATGAGCAGACTATGGTAACGCAGAAGCAGACCCTGAGGCGAACCCTAATCATCTGGAGTCCACCACTGCTGTTTGTGATGTTATGTGGTTTATTTCAATTACTGGACTGGACCTTACTGCTACGCTATCAGCGTGATCTGATCGAGGCGGGTCAGTTCTGGCGCCTGCTAAGCGGAAATTTCGTGCATCTGGGGTGGTCGCACTGGTTGCTGAATTCTTTCGGTTTGGTGCTGGTTTGGGCATTACTGGTTCCACCGCTGCGTGCTCTCTGGATAACGGTTGTACTATTAATCTGCTGCCTGCTGGTGGGAATGGGTTTGTACTTGTTCAGCCCGAATGTCGGTTGGTATGTCGGTTTATCTGGAGCTTTGCATGGTTTATTGATCGCGGGTTTGTTGCAGCAGCTGCGGCAACAACCGGGTTTTACCCTGCTGGTGCTGGCGGTGGTGACCGGGAAACTGATCTGGGAACAAACCGTCGGGCCGCTGCCGGGTTCGGAGCATTCCTCGGGCGGACCGGTTGTGGTGGTGGCGCATGCCTATGGTGCCATTGCCGGTGTGATGGTTGCCTTAACCCAGCAGATCGTTTTTTTTACACGTAGTAAAATCTGCAGCTCGCCTTAATGATCAGCAGCGTATTAACTGGAAGAAAAGGGTGTTCAACAAAATGATTGGTTTAGCGAAATCCGTGTTTTTTCTTTTTTTGTTTTGCAGCAGTCTGGTTTCGCAGGCGGTTGAATTAAGGGGTGATTTGACCCAGGGTGGAATGGTTATCGGTCATACCAGTCCCGATGCGCGGGTTGTGTATCAGAACCGGGAATTAAAAGTATCGCCGGATGGTTATTTTGTGCTGGGTTTCGGTCGCGATGCGCCGCTTAAATCGGAGCTCAATATTCGCTTTGCCAACGGTTTTCAGGAAATTGAACCGATCAACCTCAAGCCGCGCAAGTACGATGAACAACGCATTGATGGTTTGCCAAAAAACACAGTAGAGCCAAACGCTGAAGAATTGAAGCGTATCCAGGTGGAACAGCAACTCATTAACGCAGCGCGTGCGCGTAACGATGCGCGCACTGATTTTCTATCGGATTTTATCTGGCCGGTAACCGGACGCCTCAGTGGTATCTTTGGCAGCCGCCGGATACTCAACGGGCAGCCTAAGCGGCCTCATGTTGGAGTGGATATCGCGGTGCCCGAAGGAACCCCCGTGGTGGCACCGGCAGACGGTGTGGTGACGCTGGTTCATAGCGATATGTTTTATACCGGTGGCACATTATTTATCCAGCATGGTCACGGTATTTCAACGATGTATATTCACCTGAGTAAAATTCTGGTACGCGAAGGGCAGGAAGTGAAACAGGGTGAGCCGATTGCGGAAGTCGGCATGACCGGGCGTGCCACCGGACCGCACTTGCACTGGGGCTTGAACTGGTTTGATACCAAGATGGACCCCGCACTGTTGGTACCGCCAATGAGTGAGGTTCTAAAAAATAAGGGGAAAGAATAAATTCTTTCCCCTGCGTTTTTCCTCAATTACACCGAGCTTAATTGCGGGTGTGCTTTTTCCTGATTGATACGCAGCTTGTTCAGTGCATTGATATAGGCGCGCGCTGAAGCAATCACGATATCGGTATCCGCTCCCTGGCCGTTTACCACCCGGCCATCGTATTTCAGCCTGACACTCACTTCACCCTGGGCATCGGTGCCGCCGGTGATACTGTTCACTGAATACAATTCCAGCTTTGACTCGCTTTTTGCAACCGCTTCAATGGCTTTGAATGTCGCGTCAACCTGACCATCGCCATGCGCGGTGCTGGTTTGTTCGACGCCATCAATGCTCAAGGTGACAGTTGCTTCGGGTGTTTCACCGGTCTCGCTGTGAACCTTCATCGCCACCAGCTTGATGGATTCATTTTCGGCCTCAAGCTGAGACTCGGTGGCGAGTGCGACCAGATCTTCATCAAAAATTTCATCTTTCTTATCCGCTAATGTTTTGAAATTCTGAAAGACGCTGTTCAACGTTTCTTCAGATTCAAATTCCACGCCGAGCTCCTGCAAGCGCTTGCGAAAGGCATTGCGGCCGGAAAGTTTACCCAACACCAGTTTATTGCTGGACCAACCGACATCTTCGGCCCGCATAATCTCGTAGGTTTCCCTGTGTTTGATAACGCCGTCCTGATGAATACCGGATTCATGTGCAAAGGCATTGGCTCCCACAATCGCTTTATTACGCTGTACCGCAAAACCGGTGATATTGGAGACCAGCCGTGAGCAATTCATGATCTGCGTGGTATCGAGATTGGTATCGCAGCCAAAAATATCCTGCCGGGTGCGCACAGTCATAACGACTTCTTCGAGCGCGGCATTACCGGCGCGTTCACCGAGACCGTTAATCGTGCATTCGACCTGGCGGGCGCCGGCCAGGACGGCTTCCAATGAATTGGCGACGGCCAAACCAAGATCATTATGGCAATGCGTGGAGAAAATGGCCTTGTCCGAGTTGGGTACGCGTTCAATCAATGCTCTGATCAAACCGGCGTACTGATTTGGCAGGTTATAACCCACGGTGTCCGGTATGTTGATGGTGGTGGCACCGGCTTTGATGGTTTCCTCAACAACCCGGCACAGAAAATCAATGTCCGAGCGGCCGGCATCTTCCGGTGAAAAATCCACATCATCCGTGTATTGACGCGCGCGCTTAACGGCGCGTATGGCCGCCGCGACCACTTCATCCGGTTGCATACGCAATTTCTTCTCCATATGAATAGGAGACGTTGCGATAAAGGTATGAATGCGGGGCGCGTTGGCGGCTTTGACCGCTTCGCCGGCACGATCAATATCCATATCCGTCGCGCGGGCCAGGCCGCAAACAACGCTGTCTTTTATGGCTTCGGCAATGGCCTGCACCGCGTCAAAGTCGCCCTGACTGGCAATCGGAAAACCGGCTTCAATGACATCGACCCGCATGCGTTCGAGGGCGCGGGCGATCCTCAGCTTTTCATCCTTGGTCATCGAGGCACCGGGACTTTGCTCGCCGTCGCGAAGCGTGGTATCAAAAATAATTAAACGGTCTTTGCTCATGATCTGACTCCGTTTGCATCCGCCGCTGGATTATACAAATACAGCAACTATACGGATGCTTGCTAAAAAAATGAAAAATAAATGTTGGGTTGCGTATAACCTCGCCAGGCTTGCGTTTTTTGCCCACTAGGGCAGCAGCAGGAGCAGAGCTAAAGGCAGGTACGACGCCGTCTTGCAACAGCGCGCACTAAAGGAATTCTGATGGTAAGCATGAGTCAACATGCAACGGACTATAACCTTTTCAATTAATATTGCCAATAGACAGTTTCTTGCTTATCGATAGATAGATTCTTTGCTGATTAGCGGCAGCGAGATTTAAAAATATGGTGTATAAAGCTGGTGCTGGGAATACGACGAGAGCTGACCAATGCAGTGGAAAAACACGTCAGAACGCTATGGTGCTATTGCACAATTATTTCACTGGTTGATTGTGTTGATGATCATCGGGCAGTTTATTCTGGTGGCTGTTTTTGATGATTTGCCGTCCGGCGCGGAGAAGGTTCAGATTGTCGGGTTGCATAAAGCGATGGGTATGCTGATACTGCTCCTGGTTGCGCTGCGCCTGATCTGGCGCTGGTTGAATCCGGTGCCGGTATTGCCTGCCACGCAGAATAAATACCAACGCTGGTTGGCGAGAGCGGTGCATGACACCCTGTATCTGCTGCTGTTTGCCATTCCCCTGTCCGGCTGGTTGATGTCGTCACTGGCAGGGCGGCCGGTCGGTTTCTTTGGTTGGTTTGTTTTCCCATCCCTGGCATCCGCGAATAAAGAAATGGCGCATACCCTGCACGAAGTCCATGAAATGCTACCCATCGTGCTGCTGGTGTTAGTGGCTCTGCATATCCTGGCTGCTTTGCTGCATCACTTTGTTATGAAAGACGATGTTTTACGCCGAATGCTGCCCTGAGTTTCAGCGTAGCCTATAGGCTGGTTACCCGGAACCCGGGCCGTATTAGAGCTGCTGGACTTGTTATTTCGAGCCCGGTCGGTGAAAATGCTGCTGGGTCTTGTGGTCAGAAAAGGCAGGGGTATGTTGGACACGTCAAAATCCCTGGTCGTTGAATTTTATCAACAACAGCACCAGGCGTTGATTTACTTTCTGCAATCCAAGCTGGGTTCGGTCCAGGAAGCGCATGATGTCGCCCAGGAAACCTATGAACGGTTGTTGAGTAACGATAAGACCCAGGCCATCAATAATCCACGAGCGTTCGTATTTCGCGTCGCCAATAATCTGGCGACCGACTATATGCGGCAGCGAAAAGTTCGTGGCTACGAAGAAGTGGGTGATTTTGATGGCAACGAAATTATCAGTCCGAATCCGTCACCTGATGAGCAGCTCGAAAATGAATTGATGGTTGGGTTGGCGATACGGTTTATCGCCGAGTTACCACCGAAATGTCGTTTGGCGTTCCTGCATTACAAGTTTGAAGAGCGCGAGTACGCGGATATTGCCGATGTCCTGGGTGTCAGCGAAAGCATGGTGCGCAAATACGTATTACGTGCAATGACCTACTGTCGCGAGCGTCTCGATCAGTGTGGCGAACTGCCACTAAGCCCGATGGAGCAGGCTTATGCCCAAGGAGAACATGATAGGCACTAGCGAAAAAAGGAGATTAACTTTTGAACAGGCGGCGCGCTGGTTTTTATGGCTGCGTGATCACAAAGCCGATCCTGCAAAAGTGGATGTTTTTCAACGCTGGTGCAGTAGCAGCGTCAGAAATCGTCGTGCTTACGAAAAAGTGGAACATTTGTGGCAGGCCTGTAATGGCATTGATCCTCTTGATTTGCCCTGGCCAACCGAGCTGGAACTGGAACAGGATCAATATGATGGTTCTTATGCGTTGCCATTGCCAAATCGAGCGGGTGCCTTTGTTCTCGGTCAATCTTCCACTCACTCGTTGGCGCAGCAGTTCAGATTAAACCGACAATGGTTGAATTGGCGCATGGCGGCGTCGGTCTGTGTGACGGCATTATTAATCGCATTCACTGTGCCGAAAATGGTGGAGTGGGCGACCGGCTCATCTCCCCACTTCGCAACCACTGTGGCGCAACAACGCGTTGAAGTGTTAAAGGATGGCTCAATCATCACTCTGGGTGGCGCGACTCGGCTATCGGTTCAATATAATGCGGAAGAAAGACTGGTTGTGCTCGAACAGGGTGAGGCCTTTTTCGAGGTCGCCAAGGATAAAGATCGTCCGTTCACTGTGCTGGTTGGTAACAGCGAAGTGCGTGCTGTCGGCACAGCATTTAATATTAATCGTCGTGTTGACGCGGTCACGGTAAGCGTTGTCGAAGGCATGGTTGATGTTTCAAAAAATATTACTGCAGACAGCGTGAAGGTGAAAAATATTGAGATTGGTAAACCAGGCTTACGTCACGAACGACTGAGCAAGGGGCAGGAACTGGTATTCAGCCGCGAAGGCGAATTATGGCAGGCACGTCAGGATAACAGTCTGGAGCGGGCTACCGCCTGGCGCGAAGGTCGTCTGGCGTACGTGAATGAACGTCTTGATCAGGTATTGCAGGACATCAATCGCTATTCACCGCAAAAAGTGGTGATTGGCGACTGGGAGCTGGGCAATTTACGCTATACCGGCACTGTGTTTAGCAAGGATATCGGTTCCTGGCTAAAGGGTCTGGAGCAGGCGTTTGCGTTGCGGACGCTTACCGTGGATGACCGAAAGGTGTTGGTTAAAGACACCTCGAAACAAACCTGATTAACATCTTTACCTATCGGTGTTTGCTTGGCTTCAAATAATAGGCCGGATATCGGCGCGTTAAATTCAGGTCGGTGGGGGATATGGTAGTTCTTTGCGTTGCGAGGATCGCGTGCAGGAGTACCAATAATAATTGCATGTGAGGTCAATATCCTTGCCACCACGATTTGCCAAAATCTGTCTGCTGTTTCTTGTACCCTTGCTTTTCTTGAGCGCGGCACCGCTCAGTGCGGATGAGTTGATTCCAGTTTATAAATTCAAGATTAAACGTCAATCGCTGGCGACGGCCTTACTTGATTTCTCCTATCAATCCGATGTGCAGGTCGTTATGCCGGGCTCGCTGGCGGAGGGGTTGTTATCCAACGAAGTCAATGGTGAGTATTCGGTGCATGAGGCATTAACAAAACTTCTCCAGCATACCGGTCTGGAATACCAATTCAGTTCTGAACGAACGGTCACAATAGGCCTTCAACAGCAGGATCCGACCCTGTCATCCCGGCGCCGCAAACGTTTTGAGCAACTCGATCTGGAACAGTTGTTGGTAACAGGGGAGCAGCGGCATGACCAGATCAAGGACATCACTGTCTCGCAAGTTTCATTAACGGGTGATGACCTTGAATCGCGAGGAGTCAAAAATGCGGATGAGTTGCAGCAATTTGTACCGGGTCTGACGGTTGAAGCTCCGCAGACATCGAACACTGAATTCAGTATCCGAGGCGTGGGGATCAGTAATGATGATTTAACGACTCAACCCGGTGTAGCGGTGTTTCTTGATGACATTTATATACCACGCCAGGGCTCTGCCAATATGGCTTTGTACGAACTGGATCGCGTGCAGGTGTTACGTGGTCCGCAGTCTACCCTGTATGGACGAAATGCTACTGGCGGTTCGATTGTCTATATTACGCGCAAATCTTCTGCGGATTTTGAAGCGAGGTATATGGTAGATGCCGGTAACTATAATCATTTCAATAATTTGCTCTCCGTCAATGGTGAACTCAAGCCGGGGGTCGCCGGCCAGGTGGCGCTGGCCGGTTTTAAGCGTGACCCGATTATGCAAAATGAGGACCCCTATGTCGGCGGCAATAATACGGACAGCAAATCAGGTCGATTGGCGTTCAGGGTATCCCAGTCGGACCGTTATGAATGGTTGCTGAGCCTGGACCGCGAAAACAGGCAGCAGCAGGGAGTACTTTATAGCATTGGTCCCCAAGGCTCCTTTCAATTTGCGGAGGGGTTGCCGCTTGTTGAATTAAGTGATCCCGTACGGTCGTCAGATGTCGACACACCGGGATTTGAAGACCTGGAAGTCACCGGCATGATGTCTCGTTTGAATGTGCATGCCGGTCATCATGAAGCCAGTTATATATTCGGGCGGCGCAATCACGAGTTTATGGGTCTTTATGATCTGGATCAGACTGCGGAGTTACTTGTTAATAAGCAATTTCGTGAAAATTCAGACAGTGCCTCTTTTGAGGCCCGGTGGTCATCGATACCGTTGGTGGACGAGCATGTGCCCGGTAACGTGACCTGGATGCTGGGTGTTCTGGCGCTGGAGGAAAAAGCCGAGGCATTCAAGAATTACCTGGCGCCCGGTTTGCTGGCGGGTGAAAACCAGTGGCTGCAGAGCCTGGAAGAAAAAAGCTATTCTGTTTATGCGCAGATTCAGTACCAGCTATCAACTCGCTTTCGCCTTTCAAGCGGGCTTCGTTACATCGCCGATTTCCGGAATATTAATTTGCATGCTGATACCAGTGCTCCTGGCATTGATAATCCCTATCTGTTGGAAAGTTTTGACTTTGGACGTGAGCGTGCCTGGCGCCGCCTGACGCCGCGGATGGCGCTGCATTACCAATTTGACCCGGAATCCTCGGTTTACCTGAGTGCCTCCAGCGGCTATAAGCCCGGCGGCTACAGTGGTACGGCAGGTAATCTTGCCCAGGCAGGTATCGCGTACAGGCACGAACGGGTGTCCAGCTATGAGCTGGGTATTCAGTCGAAGTGGTTTGCCAACCGTATGAAAATTAATGCCGCGGTTTACTCAGCCCAATATCGTGATATGCAGGTGTCCGGTTATGACGTTGTCGGCAACAGTTTTGTGCAGAATGCCGAGAATGTCGCCAGTGATGGCTTTGAAATTGAATTGCAGGCACGGCCTACCACCAGTTTGAAAATCAGTATGGGCCTGTCTTTTATTGATGCTGAATTCGAGCGTTTTCTATACGAAAGCGAAGGCCAGCGAATCGATAAAACCGGCGATCGAGTGCCGCGGATACCCGATGCAACCTTTAATTTGTCGGCAGTGTATTTGTTTCCGGATACGCCATTAGGCTCGTGGTCGTTACGTGCTGATGCCACCTATAGCGAAGAAGCCGAGGATATTAATAATGATTTAGCCTGGCCCAGCCATCGCAATTACAGTTTGTGGCTGGACTACTTGCCGCATAACGGTAAATGGGAGCTCACCCTGTGGGTGCGCAATTTGGCCAATAGCGAGTATTTTCAGGCCAGTTCGCCGGGAATCACCAACACCGATATGGCATTTGCACGAAAACTGGAACCGCCGCGCGTATCAGGTTTGAGTCTTAAATACTTCTGGTAGCGTTAATTCAGCCTGATTTTGAGGCAATAGGTCGGATTTTCGTTGAATGATGAAAAAAATCCGCTTTTCATTCCCAAATCAACGAGCTTATACGTCTTAATGGTATAACCGCGGTGTGATGTCCCCAACAAGCAAAAACAGGGACTGCCAAACACGCCGTAAGGGGGGTAAAGCCTGTTTGTACGCAAACAGGCTTTTTTTTGTCCGTTTTATGGTCAAAATAGGTAAAAATACGGTGCAGGCGCCGAATACACGTAGCTCGTGCATTTTTGTGTCGATTGGGTTTATCAGTGGGCAATAAAAAAAGCGCATTGCAAGCAATGTGAATTGCAGCCTGCTGATTTTATCTTTTGCTATCAATAGGATAGCGTCCGTTCAAGAAACCGGCATCGCACAGCATAATTTGGAAATCACATATTGAATGCCGTGACAGCATGATATATAGGGGTGCCTTTTAGCCTTGATATTCCCGGGGTTGGGTGTGGTAGTGCATTCCAAATGTCTTGTGCTATGATTCGCGGATTCTTACGTAACACTCGCTGCTTAGTATTCGGACAATTTCGATGTTCAAGCCAGCGTGACCTTCAATCTAAGGGGAGAGAGTGAGTTATGAAACTCAAGTCCACCTGTTCGAGAACCATATTGGGTCGTCGAATCAGCGTTGCCTCCATCGCAGCTGTTATGGCGGGTATCGTCATCACCGGTGCTGTGTCGGCAGCAAGCCTGAATAACATTATTTCTGAAGAGCAAAAGAAGTTAGAAGTTGCTCAGGCATCTCAAGTTAAAGTTGATCAACTCAGCGAAGATCGACGGAAACTCTACAATGAATTTAAAGCCGTCAATAAAGAAATTGAAGGCTTGAAGATTTATAACAAGCAGGTTAGCAAACAAATCGTTAATCAGCGCGCGGAAATGGTTCGCATTCGACAGACCATGGAAGATGTGCAGGTGACCCAACGTCAGATTACGCCTTTGATGTTGCGCATGATTGATGGTCTGAAGCAATTTATGGCGCTTGATGTACCGTTTCTGGTCAAGGAACGTCAATCTCGTATCGATTTACTGGAAGAGATAATCGACGACACCAATGTCAGCGTGGCAGAGAAGTTCCGTCTCATTATCAATGCCTATCAACGTGAGATGGAATACGGTAATACGATTGAATCCTACAGCAGTTCGCTGGTAATCGATGAAGTCGACAGAAATGTGAACATCCTTCGATTTGGACGTGTTGCGATGGTTTATCAGACCCCTGATGGCAAGTATTCCGGTTATTGGGATCCGGATGCCGGGGAGACAGGAAAAGGAGATTGGGTTGAAAGTAATAGCGGCAGCGATCGCAGTTACATTTCCAGAGGTTTGAAAATCGCCAATAAACAATCTGCACCTGATCTGGTTATTCTGCCTGTTAAAGCTCCGGAGGCAGCACAATGAAAAAATTTCTAATCCAGGCAATATTAATTGCTTTTACTTTCGGTGCCGGCAATGCGCTGGCTCAACCTAAAACGCTCGATGAGCTGCTGCTTAAAGTCAAAGCGGGCGCTATTGCTGAATCGAAGGAATATAAGGAGCGTGAACGTGAGTTCCGCCAGGCCGTCAATCAACAGCAGGCGTTGTTAACCAAAGCTCAGCGGGAACGCGATGCGGAAGAACGCCGCAGCGTGGAACTTGAAGCCACCTATAACCAGCAGGAAGAAGAACTCGCGCAGTTAACCGATCTGTTGACCAAGCGACTCGGCTCCTTGCGTGAATTATTTGGTGTTTTGCAGCAGGTAGCGGGTGATGCACGCGGCAAATTTGAAACTTCTGTGGTCAGCGCTCAACTGCCGGGTCGTGGCGTTTTTCTGGCCGATCTGGCCAAGAAAATGGGCACAGCAACCGAGCTGGCAACCATCGAAGAAATCGAACGGGTTGTTTACGAGCTGCAGCGCGAAATGACCGAAGCCGGCAAGGTTGTGAGATTTAAGGCGGTTGTCAACGAACCTGATGGTAATAAGGTTGAAAAAGATGTTATTCGTATTGGCGCCTTTAATCTGGTGGCGGATGGCAAGTACTTACAGTACAACGAAGAAAATCAAAGCGTTGATGAGCTCTTACGTCAGCCGGCGGATTATTTACTCTCTACGGTAGATGATTTGGAGGATGCTGATCCGGATGAATATGTGCGCGTCGGACTCGATCCTTCTCGCGGCTCAATTCTTTCATTGTTGGTGCTGGCTCCCAGTTGGTATGAACGTGCTACTCAACAGGGTGGTTTTATTGGTGGCGTGATTATTTTTGGCGGCAGTCTGGGTCTTTTGCTTGCTATTTGGCGCTGGATGGCCGTTGGTTCCATACGACGCAAGGTGCACGCGCAAATCGCCAGTGATACACCCTCTGATAACAATCCATTGGGCCGCGTCTTGGCGGTTTATCAGAAAAATAAATCAGTTGATACTGAAACCCTTGAGTTGAAGCTGGGCGAGGCGATCCTGAAAGAAACGCCGGAAATCGTCAAACTGATCAGTCTGCTGAAGATTATCGCTGTTGTCGCACCACTGATGGGATTACTGGGTACGGTTACCGGGATGATTAATACCTTCCAGGCGATTACCTTGTTTGGTGCCGGTGATCCAAAATTAATGGCCGGTGGTATTTCGCAGGCATTGGTCACCACCATGCTTGGTCTGTGGGTTGCGATTCCTATGACGCTGGCGCACAGCGTGGTTAATTCCCGCAGTAAGAGCATTATCCACGTGCTCGAAGAGCAGAGTGCCGGCATTATTGCCGCGCACAATGAACGCAAAGGCGGCTAAGGAAAACCAATATGTACATGCTGTTTGAACTTTGGGAACAGTTACGTGGTTTTCTGGAAATGGGTGGTCCGGTTCTGCTGTTTATTGCAGGACTGACCTTCATAATGTGGGTGCTCATATTGGAACGGTTCTGGTATTTGAGAACCGAACATAAACAGCAGGTCTCCCATGCGTTAAGCGCATGGGAGGCTCGTACTGAGCGAACCTCCTGGAATGCCCGTAAAATTCGTCAGGCGATGATCTCCCAGGTAACGGAACAAATGAGTGCAACTTTGCCTCTTATTAAGACCTGTATTGCGGTCTGCCCGTTACTGGGTTTGCTCGGTACGGTTACCGGGATGATCAGTGTGTTTGATGTCATGGCGTTGACCGGTAGCGGAAATGTACGATCTATGGCGTCCGGCGTATCGATGGCCACTATCCCGACGATGGCGGGTATGGTCGCTGCGATATCAGGAATTGTTGGTGACATTTTTCTGTCCCGCAAAACCGCTTCGGAGCAGGAGCTGCTGGAAGACCATCTAACGATGGATCACTGATTTGGTGGAAAATTATGCGTAAGCGTTCAAGCATTACTTCGGAAGATGAAGCCACAATCGATATGACACCGATGCTGGATGTTGTATTTATTATGTTGATCTTTTTTATTGTCACCTCTTCTTTTGTAAAAGAGGCCGGTATTGATGTTTTCAAGCCCATTGCTGAAACGGCAGAGCCAAAGCAACTTACCAGCCTTCTCATTGCGATTAATAAAGCCAATGAAGTCTGGATAGACCGGCGCAATATTGAGCGATCAATGGTCAAACCGGTTATCGAGAAACTCTATGCCGAGAATCCGAAAGGCGCGGTGGTGATTCAGGCAGACAAAGATTCCGATTCCGAGTCAGTCATGTTTGTGATGAATGCAGCCCGCGAAGCCGGTGTTGCCGATATCGCAGTAGCAGCAACGGTAGACTAGATATGTTTAGCAGATACGTAAGCTCTCTTTTAATCGGTGTCGTTGTTACAACATGCCTTTTTTATATCATGTCGACACTTATCGCTACCGGTAAAAGTGCATTCTCAGACGATAGCGTCCCTAAACTGGTCGATTTTGTTCGCATAAAGCAGGATGACGTTGTTAACAGGCGGTTGCGAAAAGTTGAAAAACCGGAAAAGCCTCAAGCTCCACCACCGGCTATACCGCGACCGCAGCTTAACCGGTTGACGGTCAGAAATAAATTGGAGGGAGGTGTTTCCTTCAATGCCAATATTAGCGTGCAGGCTACGACCATGCAGGCTGGTGAGGGAGATTACCTGCCAATTGTAAAAGTGCTGCCAATTTATCCCAGGCGGGCACTATCACGCGGTATTGAAGGTTATGTCATCGTAGAATTTATGGTAACCAAGCTGGGCACTACGCAAGATATTAAGGTGGTTGAAGCACAACCACCGGGATATTTTGAGCGTGCTGCGATTCAGGCGGCCTCGAAGTTTAAATATAAACCCAAGGTGATCAATGGCGAACCGATGGATGTTGCGGGTGTGCGTAATAAGATCACATTCGAGATGGAAAAACCTGAAGAAGATTAGCAATTGTTTTTTTTCGCTCAGGAGGTGAAGTGCGATGACTGCTCAGCACCGGGTACCAATGATTACTCGTGATCGCTTTTTCCCTGCCACAGTATTTGCCTCCATTATACTGGTGTTTTGTAGTAATCAGGTTTTTGCTCAAGCCAGCGGAGATTTGCAGACACTTATTCGTCAGGCTTCAAAGGAATGTCGAGCGGCAAAAACCCTGCGCAGGTCTGACCTGGGTGCGGCCAAGGATCATTTTCGGCAGTATCGTCAGCTTATTAATCAGGCGAGAAGTATAAAACCTGATTTGCTTGATGCACCTGATACCGCGACCGAGCGAGTTCTCAATTTCTGCTTTAATGTAAAGAGAGATCTCGATCGCGCTGAAGCTTTGCCGTTATTCGAACAAGGTTTGCGTGAGTGTGCCGAAGCGCGAATTATGATATCGAATGCTGCGTTCGACGATGCTGAAGCAAAGTATCGTGTTTATCGGGAACAAAAAGAAGGCGCGCTTGCAATCAGCGATAGCGTACTTGATGTCTATGAGAATTCATACGAAGTACGATTATGTGATCGTCTTGGTGATGATATAGCGCAAGCGAAGGCTGATTACCAACGACAATTACATGAAACCGCCGGCGAGGCGCAGAATGTTTTTGCTGATGTGGTAAAAAGCCTGAGACAATCGGATAGACAGTGTCGCGGTGCGCAAAATTTGGTCAATGATGTTGACAGTTATAATTCGCAGACAGTGACTCAAATCACGAATTTGTCCAAAGAAGCTAACAAGGTTCGTGTAGCTGCGCTGGCACAACGTGATGCGTTGCTGACGCAAGGCAAACCAATCGATGCTGCCACCGAACAGCGAATCGAAGCGCTGGTAACGGGTATTAATGAATGTGAGGGTAGTATACCCGCGGCGATAAAACGCGTGCAGGCCACCCTGGCCGCCAGAACCGCGTCGGGTGGTTCTGAGAGCAGCAAAGGTGAAGCAGCCAATCGCGAATACCGGCAAATCGTTGGCGCCCCGGCGAACTATCCCAGGCGTGCGATACAACGCAATATTGAAGGTGAAGTGGTTGCTCAGTTTACGATAACAAAGACCGGTGACGTGACGGATATTGAGATTATTAGTGAAAATCCCGAAGGCTGGTTTGATAAAGCAGTAACAGAAGCAGTATCAAAATATAAGTTTCAACCCCGCATGCGTAATGGACAGCCAGTCGATGCAAAAGGGATTCAGAGAAAAATTGTATTTAAGTTGAGATAAATATGAACAGTACAGTTAAACAAGTTGAGTCATTGAATTTGCTGAAAGTTAAAGCCGCTTCATTTCGGCGTGTGGCTATTTTATCCGGTCTGTTGCTGATTTGCTCGATGGCAGACACCGTAGTGGTTGCGGTTTTTAATCCGGATGCCATGATCGGTGCGGCCAGTGCACAGGAACAGAAGAAAAGAAAAACCGTGCGCACACCCGCGATGCGCGAAGCGATATATAAAAAGCTGGCCTTAGCTCAGGAAGAGTCAGAAGCAAAAAAATATGACAAGGCGATGTCGATTTTAAATGATGTCAAGGCTGACGAGAGTTTAAATTGTTACGAAATTGCCATGACCTGGAATATTATCGCCTACGTTTATACCGTGCAGGAAAAATATAATCAGGCATTGCCGGCTTACAGTAATGTTTTGAAGCAGGAATGTGTACCGGAAGCGTTGGAACAGCAGACATTGTATGCGGTCTCGCAATTATATCTGGCGACGGATAAACCAAAAGAAGCCATTAAAACATTAAAACAATGGTTTGCCATAGCCCCGCCGAATCCGCAGGCGTACGTATTGCTTGGTCAGTGTTACTATCTGACCGACGATTTTAAGGCGTCGGTGCGGGAAGTGGAAAAGGGTATTGAATTAAACAAGACGCATGGTGCTGAACCGCGTGAGAACTGGCTGCTAATTCTTCGCGCCGGTTATTATGAACTCGGAAATATGGGCAAAGTTACTGAAATACTGGAAGAATTGGTGCGCCTTTATCCTAAGGGTGATTATTTCCAGCAGTTATCCGGTATGTACGGTGAACAGAACAAGGAAACCCGTCAGACTCTGACACTGGAAGCCTCTTATGACGGTGGTTATTTCAAGAAATCAGGCGAATATGTCGCCCTGGCTTCTTTGCTTCTTAATTCCGAAGTGCCTTACAAGGCGGCCAAGGTATTGGAAGAGGGTTTGAAGAAAAAGATTGTTGACGAAAAAATCAGTAATCTGAAGCTGCTTGCGCAGGCTTATGTAATGGCACAAGAACCGAGAGAGTCTATCAGGGTTCTGAAGCAGGCCGCAAAGATGTCTGAAGATGGCGAGCTTTATATTCACCTGGGTCAGTCCTATATGAATCTGGATGAATGGACCGCCTGTGTAAGTTCATTGAATCAGGGCCTGAAGAAAGGTGGTGTAAAGAAGCTGGGCGCTACATATGTGAGCCTCGGGGTTTGTTTGTATAATGTGGATGATTTGGATGAAGCTATTGAAGCCTTTAAGAAGGCAACAAAAACAGATGACAAACGAAGTGCCGATTTTGCCAGATCGTGGATCGAGTTTTTACGTTCTGAGAAAGCAAGACGGCAGGCGATTGAGGCATCTCTTATCTAGTTGATGTATTTCATACGGCTGTAATCTTTATAAATTAGTTTAATAAACTTTAAGTAAACGGAAATTCAATAATATGAAGTGTCCAAAATGCAGCTCCGAAATGGAACCTGTGAATTATGGCCGTGAGTACACGGTTGATCGCTGCAATAGCTGCCATGGCCTCTGGTTCCCGGAAGATTCTTATAAGCATCTGAAAGAAGAATGGATGTCTCATTTTATGGATAGCGGCAATCCAAAGGTTGGCAAGCACTACAATAAAATGAAACAGATAGCCAGTCCGGTAACCGGCAAGTTAATGAAAGTGGTCGAAGACAAAAAGCAACCCCATATTGAATATGAAGTGGACGTTGATGGTCATGGTGCGTTTTTCGATGCAGGTGAGTATACGGATTTTGTTGAAGATACGATCTCCGATTTTTTTAAGAGTTTTTTCGCCAAAGCAAAGAAACTGGCGGGCTGATCGTTTTATAACGTTTTGCTTTCGAGCAGGACGTGAAAAGTGTTTCTTATATGGAAAGGCGCGCATCAACAACGCGCCTTTTTTATTTGAAAATAAATGGATAACCAACAACTATTATCGATACAACTTGAGCGTCTGCAAAAGGCCGGCTATAACCTGGAAACTCAAGCCGATAGCCAGGTTATTAAGCGAATAAACCAAAAACGCTCTGATCTTGTTATGCGGGTTTTTGCCGATCTGGCCTGTCAGGATCGTTACCGGAAAGCAGTCAGATTTCTCGCTGATGATCTTCTGGGAGGTAATCAGCTCAGTAAGCGCGGTAACGAGTTGATGAGAGCAAAAAAACCAATGGTTAAGATGCTGCCTGACGCCCTGTTGGGTACGGTAGCGCGTTCAGTCGAATTTACGGCAGCAACGCTGGAGCTTGAGTGTGCACTTGCAAAGTATCTGCAAAAAGAAAAATACGTGGCGAATGAGCTGACCGATACAAGTTATCTAGCTGCGGTTCGTGCAGCAATACCGAGAGAGTGGCTGGAGACACAATCCGCATTGGTGGTAATGATAGGGGAGGAGATTGAATCGGTCGTTCACAGGCCGTTTATAGCCACTGCGCTAAAAATGTGTCGAACGCCTGCGTATTTAATGGGGTTGGGGGATCTGCAGGATTTTCTTGAACGTGGTTTTAATGCCTTTCGAGACATGCATGGCTCAAGCGAATTTATTGCGTTATTTTCGCAGCGCGAAAAAACAATTATTGAGCAGATATACACGACCCAATCCAATCCATTTCCACAATGAACGAAGAAAATAATGTGTACTTTAATCCAAGCGCCAGAAGTATAAGCGCAAGAATGCGTTGCATGGTTTTTTCGGGAACGCGGTAAGCGATTTTAGTTCCCAGCCAGATACCCGGCATCGAACCGAGCAGTAAGCTGATTAGTAGATAAAAATCCACATGCCCAAGCTGCAAATGCCCGAGTCCGGCGACTGCGGTTAAAGGGACTGCATGGGCCAGGTCGGTGCCGATAATACGGATCATGGCCATTCGTGGATAGAGAATCATAAGTACCGCCGCTGCAAATGCTCCGGCACCCACCGAAGACAGTGTTACCAGCACGCCTAATACAACTCCCATCAGGATAGTCAATGGTTGCGAATGCTTTCTTTCAAACAAACCCAATCTGGAATGGTCATCTGCCAATTGATGTCTTTCGCGCAGCAGGCTGGTTCTGAATAACAATACCAGTGATGTGATGACCAGCATGCTGCCCAATGTCATCGTCAGTATGCCGTTGTAATCAATATCATTGCTTTGAAGATGCTTAATGACGTACATGGTCACCAGCGAGGCGGGCAGACTGCCCAACGCCATTCTCGCTACGATAGACCATTCAACAGTGCGTTGGCGGCTATGGGTGAATACACCCCCGGCTTTGGTAATGGCTGCGTAAAGCAGATCGGTGCCCACGGCAATAGCCGGCTTAAAACAGAATGCCAGCAGGATGGGCGTCATCAGTGAGCCGCCGCCTACACCGGTCATGCCGATCACAAAGCCGACGCTGCCACCCGCAAAAGCGTAAAGAAGGATATCGTGCAAAAGAATTCTCGGTTTAGTGTCTGCTGCAAAATCCGGGCAATATAACTATTTCGCCGGCCCGACCAAAGGAAGTTTTGATTATATGGTTATAAGGCGTTGCATGTCTGTACAACATGCAACGCCTTTCTTGCTTGGATGACTTACAGGGATTTGATTTTTTCGAATTGCTGGCTGAGTTTTTCCAGTGCGTTCTGATTTTCCTGCAGGCGTTGTTGTTGTTGTTGCACCACTTCTGCGGGGGCTTTTTCAACGAAACTCTTGTTGCCGAGTTTTTGCTGCAAGCGCTGACAATCTGCCTGAAGTCGCTCGATATCCTTTTTGAGTCGAACCAGTTCCTCTTCTTTATCGATCAATCCGGCTAACGGAATCAGAATTTTCATGTCGCCAACCAGTGCGGCAGTGGCTTCCGGCGGCTTCACGTCGTCCGATATTTGTGTGACCGGTTCAAGTCGTGCCAGACTTTTCAGAAAATCGATATTCTTTTTGCTGAAAGCCAGATCCGACACTGATCCACCCTGGAGCAGTACGGGTATATGTTTACTGGGCGGAACATCCATTTCCGAACGGATGCGGCGCACACCGATAACAAATGTTTTAAGCCATTCAATTTCCAGTTCTGCATCGCTATCGATCAGATCGGCGTTAGCTTGCGGGTAAGACTGCACCATGATGCTGTCGCCTTTTTTACCGGCCAATGGTGCTATCTGTTGCCATAGCTCTTCAGTGATAAAGGGGATAAAGGGATGCGCGATTCGCAGCAAAGCTTCCAGTACCTGAACCAGTGTGCGGCGGGTTCCGCGCTTGGCAGCCGCAGAGGCATGCTCGGATTGCAGTACCGGCTTCGATAATTCCAGATACCAGTCGCAATATTCACTCCAGGTAAATTCATAGAGATCCAGTGCCGCCAGATCAAAACGATATTTATCCATATGATCGGTAACGCTGGACACCAGTTTTTGCAGTTTGCTGGCTATCCAGCGATCGGCGATAGACAATTCGATTTTTTTGCTCGCATCAAGACCGGTATCCTGTTCTTCTGTATTCATCAGGACATAACGACAGGCATTCCACAGCTTGTTACAAAAATTACGATAACCTTCCATGCGATGAACATCGAAACGAATGTCCCTGCCGGTTGTTGCCAGTGATGCCATGGTGAAACGCAGGGCGTCCGCGCCGTAACCGGGCATACCCTGAGGGAATTGTTTGCGTGTATTCTTTTCGATCCTGGGTGCCAGTTCCGGTTGCATCAGACCTTTGGTGCGTTTGGCAACCAGCGTCTCCAGATCGATACCGTCCATTAAATCCAGTGGATCCAGGACATTGCCTTTTGACTTCGACATTTTGTGGCCGTGTTCGTCGCGTATCAGGCCGGTGAAGTAGACTTCGCGAAACGGCACATCGTCCATAAACTTAAGCCCCATCATAATCATGCGGGCAACCCAGTAGAAAATGATGTCGAAACCCGTCACCAGAACGTTTGATGGGTAAAACGTTTTTAATGCATTGGTTTTTCCCGGCCAGCCCAATGTGGAAAACGGCCATAACGCGGATGAAAACCAGGTATCCAGTACGTCTTCATCCTGATGCAGCTGTACTTCGTCATCTAATTGATATTTTTCGCGGGCTTCCAGTTCATTGCGCGCGACGTAAGCATTACCGACCTGGTCGTACCAACACGGAATACGATGCCCCCACCAGAGTTGCCGACTGATACACCAATCCTGAATATCATTCATCCAGTTGAAATAGGTTTTCGTCCAGTTCTCCGGTACAAAACGAATTCGCCCGTCTTTTACTGCGGCAATCGCCGGTTTAGCCAGCGGTTTGGTTTTCACGTACCATTGGTCGGTTAAATAGGGTTCGAGTACGGTATGGCTGCGATCGCCGCGTGGCACCGTGAGTTTGTGCGCTTCAATTTTTTCCAGCAAACCTTCGGCCTCAAGGTCTTTAACAATTTGCTCTCTGGCTTTATATCGGTCCAGTCCACGATAAGCCGCGGGCGTGTTTTCATTCAGTTTTGCATCATTGGTCAGAATATTGATGATTTCCAATTGATGTCGCAGTCCAATCTCATAGTCGTTGAAGTCGTGAGCCGGGGTAATTTTGACGCAGCCCGAGCCAAATTCCGGATCGACATAGTCATCGGCAATAACCGGGATATCACGATCAGCTAGGGGCAAGCAGACCGTTTTGCCGATGAGTTTTTTGTAACGCTTATCATCGGGGTGTACTGCCACTGCTGTATCACCGAGCATTGTTTCGGGCCGGGTGGTAGCAACAGTAACAAAGCCTCCGCCCTCGCTAAAGGGGTAGCGTATATGCCACATATGGCCGTCTTCTTCGCTGGAAACCACTTCCAGATCGGAAATAGCGGTATGTAATACGGGGTCCCAGTTGACCAGGCGTTTGCCGCGATAGATCAGGCCTTCTTCGTAAAGCTGTACGAAAACCTCTTGAACTGCCTTAGACAGCCCCTCGTCCATGGTAAAACGTTCTCTGGACCAATCCGGGGAGTCGCCCAAACGGCGCATCTGGCGAGTAATGGTGCCGCCAGAATGCTCTTTCCATTGCCAGACACGGTCGACAAAGGCTTCGCGTCCCAGATCGAGCCTTGAGCTCCCTTCGCCATTGACCTGCCGTTCAACCACCATCTGGGTGGCGATACCGGCGTGATCAGTTCCTGTCTGCCAGAGGGTGTAATCGCCGACCATGCGACGGTAGCGAATCAGCGCATCCATCAAGGTGTGCTGGAAAGCGTGGCCCATATGCAGGGTACCAGTCACATTGGGTGGTGGGATTTGTATGCAATAAGGATGACCGTTGCCGTCGGGGGCAAAGTAGTGCTTTTCTTCCCAAAACCGGTACCAGCGATCTTCGATCGCCTGTGGATCATAAATTTTTTTCATGTTATTCGATTAGAGCGGATGAATCGGATTGCAAAAAACCGCGACATTATACCCGAAAGGGTTTTTAACGGCGTGATCTGGATTTACTGCTTTTTTCTGTATCCGCTCTGGATTCGGAATTAAGCTCCGCGATAATATCGTCTGCCAGATGCTGACAGAGCTGTGATAGATTCTGATGCAGGGTTTTATAAATCAGTTTTTCCAGCCGGGGACGATCAACGCCGCCGGCTTCGATAGACGACTTTAAAGTCGGTTCCGGTTTCGGCGGATCTTTTTTATCAGCGTCTGCGGTATTTTTATCAATCCGATTGGCACTGCTTTTAACCACCTCGGTAAGGACGGGAATGTTGCTCTGTTCCGTTGATAGCAGTCTGCTCACGATATTTTAACCGGCTTGAGTCTTGTTCGTTACCTTAACTTATAATTCGTGATGGTGTAAATCACAGTTATCGTTGCGATAACGGGTAAATCGTTGGCGGCCTGCCTGTTTAACCGACTCATTCTGATTAACAATTTCTGCCACCCGTTCAAATTTACTGTAATCATCCGGTACCGTTTCACTAAGGTTAATCAGGACAGGATAGGTTTCTGCCGGCAGTTGTTGCCAGCCTATCGTTATGACTGGCTTGTTGTTAATGGTAACAGGTTCCTGGTCGGCCAATTGATGCGGCAGAAAACCACCGTCATTGAATGTCCAGAGCAAATCGTCAATTTGTTGCGCATGGCCGGCTGATTGGGCGAGCACAAAAACCGGCAAGCCTTGCTGCCAGGCTTTTTCGCACAGCCGGCAAGCCATCATTTCGCGATTGGCTTCGCCCTGTAAGATATAGAAGTCAACTCTCATGCTTTAACGGATTGGGCATGTTGCATCAGAATGTATTGCATCAATAACTGTACCGGCCGGCCGGTAGCGCCTTTTTGTTTACCGGTTCTCCAGGCAGTACCGGCAATATCCAGATGTGCCCACGGATAGGCTTCGGTAAAGTGTGACAGAAAACTGGCCGCAGTAATCGTCCCCGCTTCCGGTCCGCCAATATTCGCCAGATCGGCAAAATTGCTTTTCAGCTGTTTGCGATATTCCGGCCATAAGGGTAGTTGCCAAACACGATCACCGCTCTGCTCACCTGCTTTGATCAGTTGATCTATCAGCTTCTGATTATTACCCAACAAACCGCTGGGAAGACGTCCCAAAGCGACAATACAGGCACCGGTGAGCGTCGCGATATCGATGACGGCACCTGGTTTAAATCGCTCGATGTAAGTGAGTGCGTCGCACAAGACCAACCGTCCTTCGGCATCGGTGTTCAGAATTTCAATCGTCTTGCCGGAGTAACTTTTAACGATATCCCCCGGTTTGGTTGCATTACCACCGGGCATATTTTCTGCGCCGGCGATAACGCCGATGACATTGGCTTTGAGCTGCATTTGTGCGCAGGCTTTTATAACGCCCAGAACACTGGCGGCGCCGCACATATCGAATTTCATTTCATCCATACCCAGCGATGGTTTGATCGAAATACCGCCGGTATCAAAAGTAATACCTTTGCCTACCAACACCACCGGCTTGTCAGTTTTTTTACCGTGCATATACTCCATCACAATCAGCCTGGCGGGTTCGCGACTGCCGCGGCCGACTGAAAGCAGGGCGTTCATACCCAGCTTTTTCATGGCCGTTTCATCCAGCACGTTGGTTTTAACAGACTTGAAGTCGCGTTGCAGTGCGCGAGCCTGCTTTGCCAGATAGCTTGGTGTACAAACATTCGCCGGTAAATTGCCCAGTGTTTTTGCCAGCGCCGTGCCCTTAGCAATGGCAGCGGCTTGCGATACAGCGACACTGTGTTGCGCCAGCTGTTTACCATCGGCTTGGGCAAAGCTGATTTTTTTAAGCTTAAATTTACCGACCGGATCGGTTTTATATTGTTCGAATCGATAAATCGCGTCTTCTGCGGCGAGTACGGCGTGTTGTAGCCTGGCGGTTTTCTCCAGGTCGCTGACTTCAATTTCAGTCAAAAAGGAGATGGCCTCGGATGTCTTTAAATGGACAGCCTTTCTGGCAAATGCAGCGTGGATATGACGGTAATCGGCGAGACTGATTTTGCCCGCCTGCCCACAGCCGACCAGCAAAATGCGTTTGGCCTGAACATTTGGCAGGCCGTAAAGTAGTTGTGTCTCACCGATGTCGGCGTTGAAATCGCCTTCTTTCAGCAATGCCCGCAGATAACCCTTGCAGGCTTTGTCAATTTGTTCGGCTGCCGCTGTTAGTTTGCGGGATTTATAAATTCCAATCGCGATACAGGCTGATTGGGTACTTTCCGGCAGCGTCTGAATGGCGTGGTAGCTGATATTCTGATCCATGGTTTTTTGTCTTTCAGTCAAAGGTTGTATGCAATGAGTAAACCTGATTTACTTCCCCAGATATACGCTGAACTATAACATGCGTTTAACAGTGATCAATCAGGCTCACGGGGTATTTTGAAGACAGGTTCCAGCTGGAATGTTTAAGGTAATTGACCGGTATGTGTTGAAGGAATGCGCCTGGGCCACGCTCGGGGTCGTTGCTGTGCTGCTGGTTATTTTGCTTGGCAATATGCTGGTGCGTGTACTGGGTGATATCGCCAAGGGCGAGTTACCGGCCGATACCTTATGGGTCGTGCTGCTGATCAACTGTGTACATTATCTGGTGGTGGTACTGCCCATTGGTCTGTATCTGGGCATTCTACTGGGCATGGGTCGGCTCTATCGTGACAGCGAAATGGCGGCGCTGTTTGCCTGTGGAGTCGGTACGGCAAAACTCTATCGCCCGATAACGGCATTAACCATTCCGATCGCGCTGCTGACGGTCATGCTATCAATGTTTATTGCCCCTCTGCTAGCAGAAAAACAGGATGAAATTCGTCATCAGGCCAAGTATGCCTCAGGGTTAAGCGGTCTGGTCGCTGGCCGGTTCAATATAAGCAATAAAGGAAAACAGAGCCTGTTTTTCGAGCGTTGGGCGGAGGATGGTGAGCAGATGCACCAGGTATTTTACTACGCCCATGAAGAGCAGGTCGCTACGGTACAGACTGCTGACGCAGCTCATATTCAACCGGAAGAACGTGCCACCTATGTTGTATTTGAAAATGGCAAGGCAATCAGTGGCGTGCCCGGCAGGCGTGATTATCGAATTATTGACTATGCCTCGCATGGGGTGAGAGTCAAAAAAGATGAAACTCCATTACTAAAATTGAGCATTAGTTCAACGCCAACTTCCGAACTGCTGAATGCTGCAAAACCGGAATTAATTGCAGAATGGCATTGGCGTCTGGCGGTGCCGGTAGCATGTTTGTTGCTGGGTTTGCTGGCCTTACCGTTAAGTTACAGCCCGCCACGTAAAGGTCGCTACAACAGGATCGGTATCGCCATTCTGATCTACATTATTTATCTCAACAGTCTTGGTCTCGGTCGTGCCTGGCTGGAAAAAGAAGTTATCTCAGGTTTGTTGGGTTTATGGTGGGCTCATATCACCATGTTGCTGGTGATAGTGATGTTGGTTCAAAAGCTGGAGCATAAAGGTATTTTTGCCCCACGTTTAAAAGCGTCATGAAAATACTCGATTTTTATATTGCACGCGCAATTATTGCAGGTGCCATGATGGCGTTACTGGTATTGACCGCGCTTGAAGTGTTTTTTGCTCTGGTAAATGAATTTGGTGATGTTGGTCAAGGTAGTTACGGCTATCTGGATGCCGTTTACTATGTTGCATTAACCTTGCCGACGCGCTTTTATGAATTGTTTCCCGCTGCGGTATTGGTGGGTAGCCTGTTAAGTCTGGGGACGCTTGCCGCCAACAGTGAATTGATTGCCATTCGGGCTGCCGGGATTTCAATCAAGCGCATTGTTCGTTCCGCCGTTCAAGCCGGCTTAGTGTTGCTGATTATTGTGGCGCTGATTGGAGAGTTTCTGGTGCCTTCGTTTGAACGTCATGCGCAGGCGGTGGACGCAAAGAAACAGGATTTGCAGGTTGCGCAAGCCAGGGGTAGTGGATTATGGGTTCGTGACGAGGACTATTACATTAACGTTGGGCATATCTACCCTGGATTACGATTGCAGGATGTCAATATTCTGCAGATGAGTGATGATTCAAAACTGGTTTCCAGTACTTATGTTGCCAGTGCAATATACAGTGAAAATCAGTGGGAGTTACGTGATGTGCAACGCACCTATTTCGACCAGGGGCGTATTACCAATGAGTCAAAAAATGTTGAACTTCAAGCGCGATTAATGGATCCGGAGTTATTTGCGGTGCTTACCGTCAAACCGGATATGATGTCGGCCTGGGAATTACATCGCTATATAAATTATCTGGAACGTAACAAGCTTGGATCAGCCGGTTATCGGCTTGCTTTCTGGCTGAAAGTGACAACGCCGATATCATGCGTAGTTATGTTGTTGCTGGTGCTGCCGTTCGTGTTTTCGTCCTTGCGTTCTGTCAGCTCAGGTCAATTACTTGTAATTGGTATTCTGCTAGGATTGGGTTTTTATATTCTAATTCAAATAACCGCCAGAGCCGGCCAGATTTACGGGATACCACCCTTTATTAGTGCAACATTTCCGGTACTATGCTTTACAATGTTTGGATTGTTTGGATTAACAAAAATTCGGTGATAACAATGTTTAATAATTCAGTACTTATTCAGCGCTTAACAACACCGCGCATGGTGTTTGCCTTCATATTTATTTATTGCACCATCATGATCCTGGTTGCCAAGTTATATTTTCAGGGGTTGCTGATGCTTGAACCCTGTCCATTGTGTGCCATGCAACGATTTTTTGTGATTGGTACTGCGTTGGTTGTTGCGGTGGCGTTTATACATAATCCGGGTATTCTTGGCCGCAAAATATATGCAGTATTAGCGATGCTGCCAAATTTTTCCGGTATAGTTACCGCGTCACGACATGTCTGGCTGCAGAGTCTGCCGATTGAAAAAGTACCGGAGTGTGGCCCCGGTATTGATTACATTATGGAAGTGTTTTCGTTGTTTGATGCATTGCAGATAATATTCTCCGGTTCCGGCGAATGTGCCGAAGTACAATGGACTCTGCTGGGATTAACTATTCCGGGTTGGACGCTGGTCGCATTTATAGCGATGATGGGAGTGTTATGGTTTCAGTTCTTGCGTAAAAACTAGTTTATCGATTGTAATATCAACGCGCTGCCCGGCGTAAAAGGTTTTCCGGGCTTAGCAATACATCCAGCCGGTTGTAGGGGAAGACCTTTTCACCGTAGTTTTTCGGTAATACTCTTCTGAGCATCTCGAACTTTTTATGGTCGATTAGTTTTTCCAAATAGCGAATATTTTTTTCGATACTCAAAATATAATAATTGGGACCGTTAAAATATGATGCCGCGTAACGGAAAACGCTTTTGAAGTGATACTCAATGCGTTTGCGTACATGTAGGCGATAAAAGCTTGGGGTGCTATAGAGTAAATCATCCGCAGAACGATAAACAGGGATGGGTGAAGGTACACGCTTGTCTGCTTCAGCGGCCAACGTCAATTCTGGAAACAGACGGTCTCTGCATTTTTCCAGATAGCAGCGATCAGACATCTGCGCAATTAAATCCGCCGTTGCAACGATATCGCCGATCAGTCGATCCGTCGGGTTCTCAGGCTCCACCGTTTGTGGTTTAACTTCATAGCCGGTCAGATGAACAATTTGTGCTGACCTTTGCGCAATATCGCGCAAGTCGATGGTGGGTAAATGCTCCAGCATGAATTCGATACCGCGACTAACATGGGTACCGGTGTATTCGGCACCATTAGCGTGCTCGGTATCATCCAGCTTGCGGATATAACCGGAATCGTGAAACAGTGCGGTAATGATTCCCAATAAAACCTGATCAGCCTGCAGCACACCGTGGACTTTGTGGTACCCACGCAACAGTCGTGCTGCGGTCAGCGTAATATCAAGGCTATGTTGAATATCGTGATAGAGCGTATCGCAGGGATGGTAGCCGGGGAAACGCCCTTGATACAGTTGCGCGAACATATCAAAGGCGTTTTCAAGCGGTGTTGTATCCACACCGGGATAGCTGAGCGTGTAGAGGGAAAGAACTTCGCTCTTTACTGAGTCAGGATCACTGACGCGAACGGATTCCGTAACATCCAGCGTGTTAAGATCGTGCTCCTTACTCGCTTGTTTGGAAATGGGATTAACCTCAACCACGTCCTTGTCTTCTCTTGATGTCTGCAACAAATCCAAACAACGCAAAGCCGATTAACGCAATTGCTCAATGAATTCGGGAATTTTTTCCATGTCATTAAAAACATTAAATGACAGAGCTCCCGCAGCCAGTGTGCGTTTCTCCCATTGCCCGAGCTTTTCACGATAAACCTCAGGATTGGCGCTATCGCCTTTCAGTTTAATAACGTTCATAGCGATAAAATGGATGTTTTTGAACTGATCTTTGGTGAAACTGCGTTTAATACCCGGTTTCAGTTCTTCTTTCATATCACTGAACACAATAATCAAACGATTGCCGGATTCAGTGTCATTCAGAAAGTCGGTGCAATTCAACATGGCGCCGCTTATATCCGTATAACGGGATTTGGTTTTGTCCTTGGCGAACTTGTCCAGCTCAGACGCCATAATCAGTTTTTGTTTATTTGCCTTCGAAGGGATGTAATCCAGCGTCATGCTGGCGATTAAATCGCCTTCATTGTAGCTATTGCTGTCGATGCGCATAAAGAACATGCTGTCACCGGCTTTCATGTTTGCCAGAATTTTTGATTTGGTAATGCTTGCGATATTTTTTTTCTCTTCTGCGTAAGTACCGGAAGTATCTGCCAGTACACACATTGCAGCTTCATAGGCTTTGCTGTCACTGCAACCATTAAGCAGAGAAATCGCCAATATCGAAAGTAGAAAAGCTAATATACGATTCATTTTGCTACTCCATGTTCTGCTTAATGATATTTAGGCATGCTTGGTCTTGTGCACAAACAAGAGATCCATAATGACTTTCAGGATCATGCACAGGATATGCGAAATCAGTTTACAGAGGCTGCCAATCAGCGCAAAGAATAACGTACCAATTTTAGCGGCGGCATGCTGACCGGTTTCAATAAAGTTTTCCAGTGCCATCATGGTTAATGCCAGAATGAAAGGAAGTGCAAAGCCAAGTCCCGCCTGGCCGAAAAGCACCCAATTCTGACCGATTTGTTCAGCTGCAACTTTTGCAGCTTCGCCGGACAGGATTGCGGTAGTAGCCTGACCGCTTTCAGCCATACCTTCGCGGAAGAAACCCAATGATGCTTCCACACAGGCTAATAGAAAAAGGAAAGTAAAAGAGAGGTAAGTAATGTACTTACGACGGCTACGTGGCAGCATACTGATTTGCGGAATAATGTGAGTAAAACCGACCGATTCCCAGAAAAAGATACCGGTCACGAATTCCAGCAGGATAATAATCAATGCCGAAAAACTGGATACCGGCATGCCCAATACACGATTAGCGGAAGGTACCAGTTCCGACATCGGCAACTGAATAATGAAAAAATTAACCACCGCGCCCGCGACAGCTGCCAGCACCACAATCGATGTTGCAATAAACATACGGTTGGCACGCGACGAAAGCATATCAATCGATTCGGTGTTGCCTTTGCTGATTTTCTGAAACTCCGTCATGTACTTGTCAATACGTTCGGATGTTTCCATTACGCTGCCGATTTTTTCACCCACATCTTTAAGCAACTTATTCACCTGCTTCCAGACTGGCGCCATGGTGGAAAGAATTTTATGTCGTTTTGAAGTCGTGGTACGTAATTCTGCCAGCGCACGTTTTTCACCATCAACCGCCGATCGGTGGATTTCACCGAGCATTTTTTCAATTACTCGATCACCTGCTGAGCCCTGCAGTTTGGCGATCGAAGTAACCGCCTCATTCCAGCCGGGCGCTTTAGGCACGGTTTGACCGCATTCACGGTAATCGCCTTCCAGCTTGCTGATATGATCGTCCAGCCGTCGCTGCAATCCGGGGTAGTCAGCCAGGTTTTTACTGAAACTGATCTCGACGCGACCAAACTCATCAACCAGCTTGTGTTTCTGGGAAGCGATACCGGATTCCAGCAGTACTTTCTGGTCACGTTCCCTGATCTTATTACCGACACGATCACACCACTCGGCAATTTTTCCAAATCCGGTCGAAATGCCTTCTGATAATCCTTCCAGTGCCTTATGCAGGGGGCTACGAAGGAAGAATATAACGACCGCTGCCACAATCACCACTATGGCGACTGATAGCTCAGGTTGACCTTCAATAAAATACAGTGATTCCATCATCTTGCTCCCGATTGTTGTGTTATTGCCTTAATGTACTTTATGTGGCTTTTGATGGCACGAAAACTTAAGGCGGGAGGGGTATTCTAGCAGGGTAACCAACAACGTTGCCCAACAGAGTCATGGCTGCGGCGACATCCAAATTGCCTGCTCCAGCCCATTAACCTTGTCTCCACCTCAATCACATCAGATCATGCTTTAACAAATGCGACCAATGCGCTGAAATTTACCGATTTATACGGGGAAATACTGTGAAATGGCGCAGATAAAACGCGCGACGGTAATATGTCACGTTTTTAAGGGGTGGAATGCCGTCGATCAGGGCAGGGCGACGGTGCGGGTTGCGGATAAGCTTTCATGCCAACCCAGGCGTCTTTGGTTAAATAAGCCGGTCAGATTCGCCAGGCCCAGACAGCCGCAGCTCCAGCGAATCAAGGCGGCGCGCCAGCCGATTGGTTGGCCGTTGCCGGCAACCGCCTTAATACGCCAGGCCGCCATACCCAGCGTTTGGCCGCCATGCGTCCAGAACCAGCCATAAAACAAAAACCAGACCAGCAGCAAATAGGCGATAAAGCCCAGGTATTGAATCGAACTCTCGGGCCGGATAGCACCACCATTTAACAGCGTCGCGGGTAGGGTGGCCATCAATAACAGGGCGCTGAGCAGCAAGCCGTCGTATAGCCCGGCCAACAGTTTTCGACTTAATGTGGCGGGTTTGCCGTTATTGTTCACAGCAAGTTTGTTCCGTTGTTAACGTTGACTTTGAGCGTTAAAAACCTGTGACAAAAACCGCTCGCAGATGAACCTGGCGATTTGTTTTTCATCGTTTAAATCCAGCAGTTCGATATGATCCGGCAGAATCAATGGCGAATCGCTGGCAACGGCTACGATATTTTTATCATCGGTAAACATCAGCGGTTTTCCCAATGCAGGTCGATGTAACTCGATTTTTGGGAAGCGCGATTGCGTAAAGCCTTCAATCAGAATCAGATCGAGTGTGGCCAGGTCCAGATGCGCGATATGATCCTCAAGCCGTGGTTCGTGTTCAAATTCACGCTCAACGATTAAAGCCCAGCGTTGATTTGAGGTTACCAGCATTTGCTGTGCGCCGGCCTTGCGTAATTCGAAGCTGTCTTTACCGGGTTTATCGACATCAAATTGATGATGTACGTGTTTGATCATGCCGACACATAGACCGCGTTCACACAGCAGCGGCAGCAATTTCAATAATAAGGTTGTTTTGCCTACTCCGTTATAGGCAACAAAGCCGAGAACAGGTATTTGAGAATTACTGACTTCCATTATTGATCGTCATTGTAGTGTTGAGTTGGGTATTATAAGGGCACCGGTCAGCAAGGTTCCAGCACGTGCATTTTGAGGGTTTTGTTTTATGCAGCAAAAAGTAATCGATGAGCAGGATCGTCAGTTGATCGATGTTTTTGTCGATGCGCTGTGGGCGGAACGAGGGCTCGGTCAAAACACACTGGATGCTTATGCATCGGATTTAAGGCATTTCGCAATATGGCTGGCCGGCCATAAGCATACTTTATTGAGCGTAGGTGCCGCTGAGATCCAACAGTATCTAGGTGATCGCCTGGCAGGACGCACCAGCAAGCGTACCGCCGCGCGTCTACTTTCAAGCGGGCGACGGTTTTATCGTTGGGCGGTGCGGGAAGGTCGTTTGCAGCAGGATCCGACTGCGTTAATCGCCTCACCCAAACTAAGTCGATTATTACCGCAAACCTTGAGTGAAGAAGACGTTGTGAATTTGATTCATGCTCCCGATATTACAACGCCACGCGGATTACGCGATCGTGCGATGCTGGAATTGGCTTATGCTAGCGGCTTGCGCGTCAGTGAACTGGTAACGATTAACCAGGAGCAGATCGATTTGGTACGCGGTGTTTTGCGTATCACCGGTAAAGGTAATAAAGAACGCTTGGTGCCAACCGGTGAAGAAGCAGCGTATTGGTTGCGGCGTTATATACTCGAATCACGCCCGGAGTTATTGAAAGGCTGTCAACCTGCTCCGGTTGCTGTTTTTGTCAGTCGTCGTGGTCGTGGCCTGACCCGGCAGACCTGTTGGCATATGATCAAACGTTATGCGCTGCAAATTGGACTAAAAAAATCGCTATCGCCACATAGTCTGCGGCATGCCTTTGCAACTCATTTACTCAATCATGGCGCCGATTTGCGAGCGGTGCAGCTGTTATTGGGGCACAGCAGTTTATCGACCACCCAGATTTACACCCATATTGCACGCGCCCGACTTAAGGCATTTCATGCTGCGCACCACCCGCGGGGATGAAAAAAGTGAATGTTTTGGGCTTCTGCTGGTCACAACGGCCTGATAGGATTGCAAACCATTTTTTAAGGATTAGATTATGCAAAGACCGCCATTCTTTATTGCCTTGCTTGCGACGCTGTGGGCATTCACAACGCAGGCATCCGATCTGGATACCATCCAGGCCCGGTTACAAAAAAACGTCGGTAATAATTCAAGAGTCGAAAATGTGCAGCCGTCTGCTATACCGGGTTTGTTCAGCGTTAAGCTGGACGGACAACTGGTTTATGTCTCAAAAGATGCGCGCTACTTGTTGCAAGGTTCTATTTTTGATGTGCAATCCGGCAAAAATCTAACGACTTTAGCGATACTGGATTCCATTGCCGACAAGGATACCATCGTTTTCTCTCCCAAAAACCCCAAACATACGCTGACTATTTTTACCGACACCAGTTGTGGTTATTGCCGTAAACTCCATCAGGAAGTCCCCAAACTAAACGCGAACGGCATTAAGGTTCGTTATCTGTTATATCCTCGCGCCGGCCCCAATTCCCAGGTCGGAGCAACCCTGCAAAGCATCTGGTGTGCGGCTAATCCGCAACAAGCCATGACGACTGCAAAAGCAGGCGGTTCAGTTCCTCCCAAACAGTGTGATAACCCGATTTATAAACATATTGAACTGGCGCATCAGTTTGGTTTGCGTGGTACGCCGATGATTATTACTGACAGTGGACAGGTGATTCCTGGCTACCAGTCAGCCGAACAATTGATTGCCGGATTTGATTCAGCAAAATAATTATTTTCCGGTTTTAATCCAGCTCAATCAGTTTTTCTGAATGCGTAAAAAGTATGGCCCGGCGAATTTTTCGTTGCGGCCATATTTTTTTTACGCCGGCGGCATAGTAATCGAGCTGCGGTCTAAAACTTTGTGCTAATTTTTCCAGCTCGGCTGAATCCGAAATCCCGGTGTGATTTTTGTAATCGACTATCCACGCGGTATCGTCGATGAGTACCAGCCGGTCAATAACGCCATAATGAAATGCGTTGTTATTATTTTTATAGCTGACGGGCAGTTCTTTGAATGCCTGCGTGTATTTATCCGGGTTAAATAAGAAAGCAAAGCGGGGATTATCAATAATTTTTTCAGCCTGTGTTTTAGCCTGTAGAAATTCTTCATCGCTGAATACGATATTTTCTGATTCCGATAAGTTAACAGAAGTTACCGGGTCGGGCGAGCTCAGGTGTTCAATCAGTTTGTGCAGTAAGGTTCCCCTGCGCCGCGCTTGAAAGCGATTTGAGCTATTTGTTGTTGGGTCACTTGTTTGAACTGCAGAGGTGCTGATTTCGATTTTTGGCGGTGGCGCAACGTCAGGAGCAGGCTTTTTGTTTTTCGGTTCGTTGTAACAGATCCATTCGCCGGACTGAAAAGAATATTGACCATCTATTGGTGCTTCACCGATTTTTTTCTCCATCGCATTTTTCAACAAGCCATACCAACTTTTCAATAATGTTTTTTCATTATCGGAGGCGGCGCTGATGACTAATAAGTGTTTTGCGCGACTTAATGCGACGTATAAAAGGTTTGCTTCTTCAAGACTTCGTGCCTCCGCGTTTTTCAGGCGGAGATGGTTGAGCAATTCAGGGCTGTCTTCCTTGCGCGCGGCCAGTAATATGAGCTCAGGTCTGGTTGCTTCGGCGGGCCAATCCACCACCGCATTGTAGGTGTCTTTGTTGAGTGTGCTGGAGCCACAATCGGCTAGAAATACTACCGGTGCTTCAAGTCCTTTCGCGCCGTGTATGGTCATCAGTCTGACTTTTGCCGTAGTCTGTGAAGCGGTCGGACTGTCCGGCGCTTCATTGTGACTGTTTCGTAGTTTATTTAAGCGCGATAGAAAACGAATCAGGCTGGGAAAGCGGCCGCTGTCAATTTGCAGTGCGATTTCAAGTAGCTGTTGCAGATTAGCACTGACCCCGGCGCGAAGTGAGGCGGTTGCAGCCTGTTGATAGCGATTAATAATATCCGCTTCAAAATAGATCCGATCAAGCAGATCATGCACCGGTAGATGGCCGACTAATGAACGCCAATGCGGCAGCAGACGCGCAGCGCGTTTTAAGGCGGGTGAACAATCGTCGGGTTCCAGTTGAAGAAGTTTTTCATACCAGTTACCGGTAGTTTGCATGACTAACTTCTGAAGATCATGGTCGGAAGCGGCCATGATCGGCGAACGTAGAATCTGTGCCAGCGCCTGATTATTGAACGGCGTTATCAGAACATTTAGCAGCGCTTCGATATCCTGAATTTCCAGACATTCCAGCAAACCGCCTTTCTCGATACCAATAAACGGGATTTCCCTGTCTGTCAGCGCCTGTTCATATTGAGCGATGTGAGTGCGATTCCGCAATAGAATGATAGTGTCACCATAATCCAGCGGACACTGTTTAGATTGTTTCGTTATTGTTCGATTTTCACTCAGCAGTGTTTGTATCGTCGCGGCGATCTGCAAACCTTCCTGATAGTGGGCATCGTTTTGGGCGATGAGTCGTGGTTGGGTTAATGGGTCGCGCAGCGTTTGATTTGCTTCATCTGCAAAAATTGATGGTGTGGCGGCCGGCAATACTATTACCTGGCCCCAGAGATTTTCCTTGTGCGTGGCGTGCAATTCATAGTCCGGCAAGCGCAGTGCGCTATCGTCGGTATTGCTGAAAACGGCGTTTAAAAATTCGATAATAGCGGGCGCTGAGCGCCACGATTTACTGAGCGGAAAAGATTTGGCATTCAAATGCTGAGTCAGCCATTGACTTGCAGCATATTGCAGGCGGGGATTGGCGCGACGAAAACTGTAAATCGACTGCTTGCTGTCACCGACTAAAAAAACGCTGCGTAAACGTTCATTGCTGCTGCCGGCGATTTCTTCCAGCAAAGGTAGAATCAATTGCCATTGAGTCGGATTGGTGTCCTGAAATTCATCCAGTAGCAGATGATCAATTCTTTGATCCAGTTTGTATTGCACCCACAAGGCCTGATCCGAAGCATGCAGTAATTGATAACAACGCCATTCCAGATCGGTGAAATCGAGCAAGCGCTGCTTTTGCTTGATTGCCTGATAGTGATCAAGCAAAGACTGGCCGGCAAGATACCAGGCATTGTTCAATTCAAGGTATCGCGTGCGGCGATCCTGCTCCAGTGCTTCCATTACCAATTCAAGCAATTGTTGATGTAACGATAGAAGTCGTTGCTGATTTGCCGCGCCTAGATTCTTCAGTAATGCGTTGGATGCTTTTAACTTTCGCGGTTCGCCGCTTTGAGTCAGGAAAACGGTTTTGATTAACTGAAAACGTTGCTGCAAATCTCTTTCGGGTTGTTGTCCTTGCAGCAGTTTTTCGCAATGGCCCAGGTTGGTGCTGGTAGCGTGTTGCTGCAACAAAACAGAGTACTGTCCCAGTAGCCCGCAATTTTGTTGATTAAAAAAATCTCGCAGAGGTTGTTTTGTTGCCTGCAGCTTTTGCTCGATTTTTGATCTGGCATACGCAACCGGGTCTTTTTGATTTTCGGTGTAGGCCCACCAGTCACTGCGATGCTGGAGAAAACCGTTAAGCAAAGTGTCACGAGTATTATTGAGTCCGCCGCAAATAATGAACAGGGTTGTGAGTGCCCGAGCCAGTTCGCTATCCGGTTGCCGGGTGGCCTGCAGGCACAGCGCATCCCAGGCCATATCGCCGATAATGCCGGTTGTTTCCAGTAATTCATAACCGGCCGGCACATCGGCTTCCAGAGGAAAACGATGCAGCAGTTCCTGGCAAAAAGAATGGAAAGTGGTTATGCGCGGGCGTTGATCCGCATAAAGCACGCGTTCGAACAGTTCGCGTGCACGCATAAGGTATTGGTCCGGTTGAGGAATATCGATAGCGGCCAATGCCTGCAGCAATTCAGTATCGGTTACCAGGGCCAATTCCGAGAGCCTGTCGAACAGGCGGTCGCGCATTTCAGCCGCCGCCTTGCGGGTGAACGTTAGCGCCAATATGCCTTCAGGGCGGGCACCTGCCAGTAACAATCGAATAATCCGTGTAACCAGCAAATAGGTTTTGCCGGTACCGGCGGATGCCGATACGGCCGCACTCAAACCGGGTTCGGCTGGTCCTTGTTGCATTTTTGCAGAGTTTTTTGTGCCCACGGAGTGCAAGCATAAGCGCAGGCAGGGGGCTAAAGCAAAACCGGAAAGCCAGACAGCAAAAACCCCTGCTTATTAGCAAGGGTCTTTGCTCCTCCACATCGATTCGCCTTAAGAGCTGAAGTGCGGTGATCCTGTCTTACTCATCCTGAGTACTGGTCCCTTCCGTTGGGACTGGGCTTCCGTGCCAAATCGTCCTGGCGATCCATGATTAAAGCTTAGCAACGCGCCGGGATTTAGCCAGGGTATTTGCGACTTAATTGCCTGTAGGATATTTCTTACATCACCTGAATTCGTATCGCACCCAAATAACCATAGAAATCCTCATCATTGGATCTGAAATCAGCACGAATACCATATCTATTGATACAATACGCCGTCTACCACACTATATTGTGTAGAGCGATCAATAAGGATAGAGAAACAGCATGAGCCCAAGATACGACGCTGCGGATATTGAGGTACTGAGTGGCCTGGATCCGGTACGTAAACGTCCGGGTATGTACACTGACACCAGTCGGCCCAATCATCTGGCGCAAGAGGTCATTGATAATAGTGTCGATGAGGCGATTGTCGGTTACGCCACCAAAATAGAAGTGACCTTGTTCAAGGATGGCTCGCTGGAAGTCATCGATGACGGCCGTGGCATGCCGGTCGATCAGCATCCCAAGCTTAAGATGCCCGGTGTTGAAGTGATTCTGACCAAGTTACATGCCGGTGGAAAATTCACAGATAAAAATTATCAGTTTTCCGGCGGCTTGCACGGTGTCGGTGTGTCCGTAGTCAACGCTTTGTCCAAACGACTGGAAGTCAGAGTCAAGCGTAACGGTGCGGAGTATCTGATGACCTTCGCCGATGGCAATCGAAAATCCCAGCTTAAGCAAGTTGCTAAGGTTGGCCAACGCAATACCGGTACCACGCTCCGGTTCTGGCCCAATAGTAAATATTTTGATTCGGATAAATTTTCTGTCTCCCGACTTAAACATTTGTTGCGCGCAAAAGCGGTCTTATGCCCGGGCTTATGGGTTAAATTTACCGATGAGAAAACAGAAGAACAGACTGAGTGGCAATATGAAGACGGTTTAAAAGCCTATTTACTCGAAGCCTTGCAGGGTTGGGAATTATTACCGGCTGAACCTTTTATGGGTTCACTAAGTGGCGGTAAGGAAGCGGTTGACTGGGCGATATGCTGGTTGCCGGAAGGTGGCGAACCGGTACAGGAAAGTTACGTTAACCTCGTTCCGACCAGCCAGGGTGGTACTCACGTCAATGGCATGCGCACAGGATTGACTGAGGCCATGCGCGAATTTTGTGAGTTTCGGGATTTACTGCCGCGTGGCGTCAAGATCAGCCCGGAAGATGTGTGGGATAAAGTCAGTTATGTTCTGTCACTTAAAATGCAGGACCCCCAATTTGCCGGACAAATTAAAGAAAGACTTGGCTCACGCGAATCGGCCGCCTTTGTTTCCGGCGTCATCAAGGACAGTTTCAGTTTTTGGTTAAATCAACATGTCGATATCGGTGAACAACTTGCACAGCTAGCCATTAATTCAGCGCAAAGCCGCATTAAAGCGGCGAAAAAAGTGGTACGTAAAAAAATAACCAGCGGTCCGGCCTTGCCGGGCAAACTCGCCGATTGCACAGCGCAGGATGCAAAGATTACCGAACTGTTTCTGGTTGAAGGTGATTCAGCCGGCGGTTCCGCCAAGCAGGCGCGCGATCGAATATTTCAGGCCATCATGCCGTTGCGCGGCAAGATATTAAATACCTGGGAAGTGGATTCGGAACAAGTGCTCGCTTCTCAGGAAGTGCACGATATTGCCGTGGCCTTGGGGGTTGATCCCGGTTCAAACGATTTAAGCGGCTTGCGTTACGGAAAGGTGTGTATTCTGGCAGACGCGGATTCAGATGGTCTGCATATTGCGACATTATTATGTGCGCTGTTTTTACGTCACTTCCGGCCGCTGGTCGATGCCGGGCATATCTATGTTGCGATGCCGCCCCTGTATCGCATCGACGTCGGCAAGGAAGTGTTTTATGCAGTCGATGATGCGGAACGTATCGGCATACTCGATCGGCTTGAAGCCGAAAAGAAACGCAGCAAAGTATCGGTGACGCGCTTTAAGGGTTTGGGTGAAATGAATCCGCAACAATTGCGTCTGACCACCATTCATCCGGACACCCGTCGGCTGGTGCAGTTAACGGTTGAGGCAAAAGACAATACCCACAAGATTATGGATATGTTGCTCGGTAAAAAACGCGCAGCTGATCGCAAGCAATGGCTGGAACAGAAAGGTAACCTGGCTGATATATGAGTCGAGCCGTGGTTTTTAAACCTGCACACCGTGGTTAAGCTCCACAGGTAATTAATGTTATGAGTAAAAATATCGAACTGGATTTTGAAGGCATTGAAAAAATACCTTTAGGCCAGTACACCGAAAAAGCCTATCTGGATTATTCCATGTACGTAATCCTTGACAGGGCATTACCGCATATCGGCGACGGATTAAAACCGGTGCAACGGCGAATTATTTATGCCATGTCGGAATTAGGATTAAGTGCAGCTTCGAAGCATAAAAAATCCGCACGCACCGTGGGTGATGTGTTAGGTAAATACCATCCGCATGGCGATTCCGCCTGTTATGAAGCCATGGTATTGATGGCGCAACCGTTTAGCTATCGTTATCCCCTTGTTGATGGCCAGGGTAACTGGGGTTCGCAGGACAACCCAAAATCATTTGCCGCGATGCGCTACACCGAAGCGCGCTTATCGCCGATTGCCAAACTCCTGTTACAGGAATTGCCGCAAGGCACGGTTGAATGGCAGCCTAATTTTGACGGCACCTTATTTGAACCAACCTTATTGCCGGCACGGGTACCGCATATTTTACTCAACGGCACCACCGGTATCGCTGTCGGTATGGCAACCGATATTCCACCGCATAATATGCGGGAAGTGGTTAAAGCCTGCATCGCATTGCTGGATGACAGTCGCTTAAGTCTGACGGATGTATGCAAAATTATTCCCGGTCCTGATTATCCAACCGGCGCCGATATCATCACGCCTAAAAATGAAATTGCCGAGATTTACAAAAACGGAACCGGCACCATTCGTCAGCGTGCGGTCTATAGCAAGGAAAACGGCGAGATTGTGATTACCGCTTTACCGCACCAGGTATCCGGTGATCGCCTGCTGGAACAGATTGGCCAGCAAATGCAGGCCAAAAAGCTGCCGTTGGTTGAAGATTTACGCGACGAATCCGATCACGAAAATCCGACCCGTCTGGTGATTACGCCGCGTTCCAACCGGGTCAATATCGATGAATTGATGGCGCATTTATTCGCCACCACCGATCTGGAAAAAACGCATCGCGTTAATCTCAATATGATCGGTGTTGACGGCAAACCCAGGGTGCGGGATTTAAAATCCATTTTGATCGAATGGCTTAAGTTCCGAGTCACCACCGTCACCCGCCGCCTGCAATGGCGCCTGGATAAAGTCAACTACCGCCTGCATATTCTTGATGGTTTGTTGATCGCGTATTTGAACATCGATGAAGTCATCAAAATCATTCGCACCGAAGATGAACCGAAACCGGTTTTAATGCAGCGATTCAAACTGACCGATGAGCAGGCTGAAGAAATCCTCAATCTGCGCTTACGCAATCTCGCCAAACTGGAAGAAATGAAAATCCGTGGTGAACAGGATGAACTGCAGAAAGAAAAAATCCAGCTCGATCAGATACTCAAATCGAAAACGCGCCTTAAGACCTTAATTAAGAGCGAATTAAAAGAAGACGCCGAGCAATATGGTGATGATCGACGCTCGAACATCAAAGAAGGCAAGTTTGTAGCACAGGCTTTGGATGAAACCGCGCTGGTTTCGATAGAGCCGTTAACCGTTATTCTTTCGGACAAAGGCTGGGTGCGTTCTGCCAAAGGGCACGATTTTGATTTGTCGAGTTTAGGTTTCAAGGCCGGCGACAGTCTTAAACACTTCGCGCGTGGCCGTAGTAATCAGCAAGCCGTTTTCCTGGATTCCTTCGGGCGCGCCTATACCTTACCTTCACACGGTTTTCCGTCCGCGCGTAGTTTCGGTGAACCCTTAAGTGGCCGGGTCAATCCGCAAAGTGGTGCCACCTTTGTCGGCGTGATGCTGGGGCAACCGGACGATCTGTATTTTCTCAGCACCGATGCGGGCTATGGATTTATCGCAAAACTCGGTGATTTATATTCGCGCAACAAAGCCGGTAAAGCACTGATTAACGTCCCCAAAGGCGCACGCGTACTGCCGCCGGTTAAAGTTCGCAGTGTTGAGGATGACTGGATTGTGGCAGTCACCAAAGAAGGCTATTTTATAGTCACCGAACTCAAAGAAATGCCGCAAATGGCGCGCGGCAAGGGCATCAAGTTTATCAATATCCCGGGCGCCCGCTTCAAAAAACGCGAAGAGTTTGTGGCGTTTGTCGAACTGATTCAGGACGGCGAAAGCATGACGGTTTATTCGGGTAAAAAATACAAAACCATGAAAGGCGCGGAAGTCGATGAATATGTCGTAGAACGCGCAAGGCGTGGATACAAACTACCGCGTGGGTATCAAAGCGTGGATCGGATGACGATTGATAAAGACGAATAAGTAAAGACAGCCACTGAAAAATAAGAGGCGAAGATATTCCACGGGTAAGGGTCAACGCTTACACAGTGAATATTCCTTGTCTGGAATATTCGATCAAGAAAATCAGTTTGCAGAGACAGGTTTTAGTGATGAACTTGAGGGGCAATAAAAGTGCTAATTGTTTAGACCTATTGACTGAGGTGTATGTTGTTGCCTACCATCCATCGCATAATACGGTTACTAAACACACCATCCAGATAATTGAACAAAATTGCAAAAAATCTTGTGCCCGTGCTTCTCCTGTTGTTGGGAGCAGTTGTGTATTGGTTTTTTCGACCGAATATATACTTATTTGAACTCATTTCGTTTACCAATGCTACACCACTTGAAGTTGGCGAAAATCCATTTCTGCAGTTTCTGAGCAATCATGTTGCTGATGCGCTTTGGTGTTTGGCGATCATTTTTGTTGTTCGGCAATTTAGGGAGTATAAGATTCCTGACATATATTCAGTCATTCTGCTGGTGCTGCCTGTGGTAAGTGAGGCATTGCAGAGTGTTGAGGTTGTTCCTGGAACCTTCGATTATCTTGACATTCTGGTTTACATTTCACTTTACACAATTTGCTTTCATAGGGAGATTCATAATATGAAAATACTGACGAAACACACGGTTGGAGTTGTGGTTGTTGCACTGTTTTCCATTTGTATGGTCGCGAGTACAGGTGATCCGGTAAAATACACGAAGGGGACATTTAGAATCCCGCAAGGTCAGGATGAGATTTTTTCCAAACCCATTCTGTCGAAAGTAATGAGATCTGCTAAAAGACTGTCGATTGTTTTACGTGTGCCGTCATCGGGAGAGAAGGTTACCGAAGAACAGGTACAGCAAAAGAGTTCTTTATATGGTGTAATCGAGACAGAATTTGCAAAGGCGGGGTACATTGTTCGAGATCGCGCATTGTTTGCCAAGGTTTTGGAACAGGAAACGCAAGATTATTCCAAGATTGGCAAGGCTACGGAAACGGATTTTATTCTGGAAGTTTCCAGGTTTGGTGAATATCAATATAAAGTCGAAACGTATAAAGACGAAAGCGGTGCAATGCAAACCAATCCAAATCCGGTTACGTTTAACGGAGTAATTCTCGATTTTAAATTGGTTAGCGTAAAAGAAAACGATTTAGTTGGAGCATATACATTCTATTACACTCCCTGCACTGTGGGGTGTGCAGGAGAATTTAGTGAATTTGGCCGTAAAAAATACAATACATTCGAAGAGACAGGTTATATTCCGCTGGATTTCTTTAAAAGTTCAGCGAGACGCCTTATAGCTGAACTGGAAAAGTATCGTTGAGTCCATTTCATTGCCCTGCTAAGGCGTTTGGCGTGAACCACACAGGCAGTGTGAGTCATGCTTTGACTGATGTCAGACAGCATCTGCAACAGAACGTGACGCTGAGAAATCAGCTTACAAAGTTGAAAGAGTCGTTATGGTAGTCATACAATGAACCTGACCCCACTGCTCTCATGACCGGTGTGCTGGAAGGAATTACAGGCGATGAGCCGGTTAATTGGGGTGGCATAGCACTGAATGCGTTTGGTAGTGCTTTGGGGAACTCGATTGCGGAGGGGATTCAGAGTAGAAATCGGATTGATAAATGGACTTCTGATCTTGAAAAGCAACAAAGTGAATTAATAAACGAGGTAGGAAGGGTTACACAGCAGGAGATTGCAGATAGATCAAATGATAGGTTTAATGCAATAGCAGATGCAGACTCAGATGCTCTTGTAGCTGAAACCACTAAAAACTTCGATACAAAAGGGTCGAATGCAAATGGAAACAGTGGACGTGAACTCGCGAGTGCCATTTACAACAGCCAATTAAACCAACAAGCCCACAACAGAGCGGCAGAGTTCAAAGAGCAAGCGGAAGCTGCAGCTCAAGGAAGGACAGATTATGTGCAGAGAGGAACGCAGGATGCGTTTGATAGGGGTTATAACAACGCAGCAAGCGTTCAGCAGAGCGTAGGAACAGATTTTAGCGATGGAATCAGAAGTGGTAATGAATATAAAGCATATGATCGGGCTTATAAACTTGCGAACGGTGTTAACCCGGATGCACAGAATGGGACATGGGGAGATTTTTTGTGGCAAGCCACAAAAGATATTTTCGTAGACTATGGTAATGAAGCAATTGATTTAGCCAATATGTTACTGGAAGCAGGTGGGTATAGTGCAGCAGGGTTAGCAACGTTAAAGCGCGGCCCCGATGGTTTAATACCGAATATTCCTCGTATAAGTCCTGCTGATGCACCTACTACACAACAGGGTATGTGGGGAAGAACCTTGCATCAAGAGATTAAGTTGGCTGGTGAGGTTACTTTTGGTGCTTTTGGTGCTGCTGGAGCATTCGAAGGAATAGGTGGTGCCTTAGCGGGTATGGTTGGGAGGGGTGGCTCAGGGCCGATCAGCGGAATCGCAAAAAGTGAGAGACTATTTCCTGCGGGTGTTGATGATATTATCGAAAGTGCCGCTAGACCATCGCGTGTTGGTTCCGGATCTTCGAGGGGGCTTCAGGCACTACAAAAGAAAATCGATAATCCCCGTAAAGTTGAATATTTTCAAGGATTATCTAAGAATACGGATACCGTTGAATCGATAATCCGCGAGGCGTATACCACACCTAAACCAATATTCGATACTGGAATAAATAGAGCTGGCCAAGAGTTTATAGATATAATAAGCCCGACTACTGGTCGAGGAATTCGACTTCTTCGTGAAACAGGCGAGTTTGATACCTTCGTGAATATGAGTAAATTATGAGTTATTCACTAGCCAGTAAAAAATTAGAGTATTTGAAATCACTACTTGGAAAAGAAATAATAGTAGTGAGAAGGCAATTATTGGCATCTGATCTTGAAGTGTTAGACAGCTCAAGTTGTGAACAGGAAGCTGATGGACCTATTGAGCTCAAGTTTAACGATTCAAATATTGCAAGTTTTGTCGCTGATACAGAGAGTATGAGTATAGTTTTAGCTGAATACAAGATGCAAAAATGGGGAGATAGCTATACGACAGTTGATGTATCAAAAAATAGTTTTTGGTCCGCGCGTCTTAATAAAAAAATTGAAAGAATAGAAATTCTAATATCAAACTATACATCCGAAAAGTATCCTAGCGAATTTGGCCTTGTGTTTACGTTATTCGGAGGAGTTCAGTTCGTAATTGAGTATCTCAGCGATTCAGAGCATACGGATGTTATTAGATTAACAAATAATTACGAAGGACCAGATTGTAACCATATAGAATTAAAGAATTAAAGGGCCAGATTCAAGGTCGAAGTGCACCACCTAATTGAGTAAGCTAGGTGGATTATGAAAAATTGTTATACACATTTATCACATTTTGAGAGACTGTTCAAAATTCTGTGTCAGCATAAAGTTTAAATATCCAGGTGCTGATCGATGCGGCCATCAAAATGGATCGCGAGCTGCG
>JAFGLM010000019.1 GCA_016928055.1 Gammaproteobacteria bacterium | reverse complement strand
CGCTATCGGCTACCGAGGCGGCGACCTCTCGGATTGATAACGTCACTACGCCACTCGTCTGTCCATGTAGCAAGGCCAGTTTCTCAATTTCCTGCGCTGCAGCCAGCATATTGCCTTCAATCCGTGTTGCCAGCAGCGAGACCGCTTCCCGGTCCAGTTCCAGACCGCGACTGCGTAATCGCTGTTGCAACCAGCCGGGTAATTCCGCCGGCTTCTTTGGCCAGACCTGGATCACCCCACCGATTTGATCAATCGCCTTAAACCATCTGGTTGATTGCGAACGCTGATCCAGCTTACCCATGGAAATCAGCAAAACAGCATCTTCAGCCGGTCTCTCGGCATATTCCACCAGAGCCTGGCCGCCATCCTTGCCGGGACCCGAGCCTTCCAGACGTAATTCCAGAATGCGTTTATCCGCAAATAGGGAAAGACTGGCCGCCGCACTGGATAATTGCGCCCAGTTAAAACCACGATCAACAAACATCAATTCACGCATTGTATATCCCTGTTGCCGGGCGGCCGCGCGCAAAGCATCCATCGCTTCCATCGCCTGCAAGGGCTCATCACCGGTAACCAGATAAACCGGCAATAACGGTTTATTCAAATGACGACCGAGTTGTTCGGGGCTGATACGCATTTAAATCCGGAATTTTTTATGCCATTTAGAGGAGCGCCATTATGCCACACAAACACAAAAATCCTGTATGCTGGCACGAATCCAAACTCTTGCCGGTACAGGTGATTATCGTGATAAAGATTAGCAAAATATCTGTTTTATTAATGGTGAGCTGTATTTATCTATACGCCTGTAACGCCAGCCTGAATGAATTTGTTCGAGCGACCGATACCATGACATCATCGGGTCGCGGTACAGCTGCACCTTCTTCGTCGGATATGGCAACTGCTATTCGACAAGCCTTATCAAAAGGCGTTGAGAATTCGATTAATACGCTCGGAAAAACTGACGGCTTTAACGCCAATCAACTGGTTCGCATCGCCTTACCCGATGAATTACAAAAAGCCGATACACTGTTACGCAAAATCGGTCAGGGCAGATACGCCGATCAATTTGTATTAACCATGAATCGTGCAGCTGAGCAGGCGATACCAAAAGCGGCTTCCATATTCGGTAATGCAATCCGACAAATGTCGATTCAGGATGCACTGGATATTATTAAAGGTCCGGATGATGCCGCCACGCGTTATTTTCAACGTACTTCCGAAACAAAACTGATTAACAGTTTTAGACCGGCCGTTGAACAAGCTACTAACAGCACCGGCGTTACCCAGCAATATAAATCGCTTGTCAGTAAAGCAGGCGCCTTAGGGCAATATATCAGCGAAGACGCAAAAGATATCGACGGCTATATCACCGGCAAAGCAACCGACGCATTGTTTTTATATATCGCCCAGGAAGAAAAGAAGATTCGTGATAATCCGGTTGAAAGAACGACGGAAATATTGAGTAAGGTGTTTGGGTATTATTTGGGTGGGTAGATACTTTCTCCGGATTCACTTCTCTTAATCCAGGCTACAAAACCATCGTTGGGCTTCGTGTACTCAGCCCAACCTACTTACTATAAGTTTCTTTCTCCGAGTTCTCCGTGCCTCCGTGGTAGTCCTTTCTTTTTTCCCGGATTCACTTCGCTTAATCCAGGCTACAAAACCATTGTTGGGCTTCGCAAGCTCACCCCAACCTACCTATTTTATAATGGCTTGCGAGCAACTAGCTGCACCACCGCCCCCACCCCTTTATGAAACTCCCCTTCGTGTATTTCCCGTTCCAGTTCAATAGCATGTTTGAAATCAAGCGCTTTAAACGACTCTTTCAATTCCGCCAAAGTCAATAATCGATCCACTTCTTTCGGTCCGCCGGTTCCGTGTTGTAACTGCGCCGGTGTAAAGGATTCCAGTATAAAGATGCCGCCCGGTTTTAATCCTTTGATAATTTTCTTATGCAAAATCAGGCGTTGCGCTGAAGGCAAATGACAGAAGATGGAAATAATGCCTTCCCAGCTCTCGGGTTCAATTTCATAATTGTTTAAATCGGCAACGATGGTTTCAATATCAACTTCCCTGTCGACAGCCAGCAACCGGGCTTTTTCCAGGCCGACACTTGATGAGTCTACTGCAACGACTTCATAACCCAGACCGGCAAGATACACTGCATTGCGCCCCTCGCCTTCCGCCAGACTTAGAGCACGACCTTTTGGTATGGTGCCTGCTGCGTCTACCAGAAACGCATTCGGCTCGGTACCGTAAACATATTCATCAGTGCTGTACCGTTCATCCCACATGCGGGCAACTTATGATGAGCAGTGCCAGATAGGGCACGAAATTAAACAGGATAATGCCGATTTTATAATAAGCAATACCTTTATAGTGAATGGCGTTAATCTGCTCTTCAGGTATTGCAAAAAAACTACCGTGCCACTTAGTGATCAGTTTTCGGCCCAGCAGAAAAAACAGCAGCCAGATTGTCAATATTCCAAAATTGATGACAGTACACCAACCCAATAATGCCCGCAGTAAGTCTACACTCATTATCATACCTCTATATGTTGTTATCGTTCAGCTTACCAAAGCTTTCCTGCTCTTTACCGGTAAAGTAATTCTGAAACAGGCGCCGCCAAGATCGGATTCATCGACTTCGACCGTACCCTTATGCATCTCCGCATAGACTTTCACCGATGTCAGCCCCAATCCAAAACCATTCTGTTTGGTGGTATTGAATGAATCAAATATCGTGTTGCGTTTATCCGGTTCAATACCAGGTCCGCTATCATGAATTTCAATTATTATTGATTTTCCGGTCTTATTAATCTGAACCCTTATTTGACCTTTACCGTTAATAGCCTGGGCGGCATTTAGAATAAGATTGATCAGCATCTGCCGCAATGCGGATTCATTTGCATTAATCTCAAGCCGATCCGGCCCTTTATACTCTAATGTACAGCGAAACAAGGCGTCATGTTTGCGCATAAATCGGATGGTACTTGATACCAGTTCAACCAGATTGGTTTTGGGAAACTCGCCCGGCAGATTGCCTTTGCCAACGTGCATCAATCGGTTGGCCAGTTCCTTTAATTCATTCAATACCAACGCGGTTTCCGTCTTGATCTGCTCCAACTCCAGTGCGTTTGATCCGGCTTTTGAAAATTGATCGAAGTGGTAATTCAAAACCATAATGATATTGTTGATATCATGCGCTACCGAAGAAGCGAAAATACCGGCCACTGATTCACGTTGCGATTTAATTAATTCGTTTTGCTGTTGAATAAATTTAATCTCGTCACCACGCAGACGATTCAGAAAAAACCAGAGCAAGACAAAGACAGCCAACGTTGTTACTGTAATAAACAATACGCCTTTGATTGTTTCGATTCGTTGCAGATCTGCAACTGATGCTGAAAAACGCGCCGCGACGGCGCCCGATAACCATATATATAAGGAACAAAACACAAAATACCCGACTGCCAACATCGCTGCCGTTAGCAGCGGATTAAAGCGGGGCCGCCGTAATAACGGTATATGCTGACTTAGGGGAATTTCTTTTCGAGCAAGTCTGACCATGACACAAATATAGTTCAGAATTGCGTGTTAAGTATATTAAAAAATATTAAATAATGTGTTTATATGCAAAAACCGCGGCCTGAGCCGCGGTTTTTTTCTAAAGGATCATGCCAGTTCTTTGACTTGGTAATCCTTGGATAGCTCCTTATGCATTTGTGCCGGAACCGGATCAAAATGACTGAATTCAAGTGTAAAGGTACCCTCACCGCTGGTAATTGCTTTTAATCGTTGTGAGTAATCGCTCATCTCAGTCAAAGGAACCTTGCACTCGATAACGATACGATCACGCCCTTCCGGATTCGTGTTGCTGATTGTACCGCGATGACTGGCCATATCGCCCGTAATATCCCCCATAACCTCCGAGGGTACTGTGATTCGCACATTGACTATCGGTTCCAGTATCAACGGGCCTGCATTTTTAACCGCTTCAAGGAATGCTTTGCGACCTGCCGTAACAAAGGCGATTTCTTTCGAATCCACCGCATGAAATTTACCATCATAGAGTTCAACTTCAATATCCTGCATCGGGTAACCGGCAATGGCGCCTTCTTCCATAATCTGGCGTACGCCTTTTTCAGTCGCGGGAATAAACTGCCCCGGAATCGCACCGCCAACAATCGCATTGACAAATTTGAATCCTGCCCCTCGTGCAAGAGGTCTGACGCGCAAAAATACTTCGCCAAACTGGCCGGCACCACCGGTCTGTTTCTTGTGACGATGATGACCTTCCGCCGGTTTCGATATGGTTTCTCTGTAATCAATCGAAGGTATTGAAGTGTCGACCTCCAGATTGAACTGTTCTTTCATTTTATCCAGTGCAATCTGTAAGTGCATTTCGCCGATACCCGTAAACAGGGTTTCGTTTAAACTGGCTCTGTGCGTTACCTGCAGGCTTGGATCTTCGGTGGTGATTTTTTTCAGCGTTTCAGAAAGTTTTTGTTCATCACCACGACGCTGCGGTTTTACCGCCAGACTATACATGGGTGGCGGCATCTCCAACGGCTGCAAATGAATATTATCCGCCTCATGTGAATCATGAACTACGGCGTTGAATTCCAGATCTTCCACTTTGGCAACCGCACAGATATCACCGGCAGCCGCTTTGCTGACTTCCTTACGCTCCTTACCCTGAATACTGAACAAGTGCGTCACTTTAAACGGCTTACGACCATCGCCTATATAAAGCTGGCTCTCGGGTGTAATGACACCCTGATGGACGCGTATATACGCCAGGCGCCCCATAAAAGGATCGACCACAACCTTGAATACATGTCCGATTACATGCGCTTTTTCGTCCGGTGTAATAGCTACCAGCTCGTCCTTGTTCATAAACAAAGGTGGATTTCCTTCGGACGGTGTTGGCATGAGTTCGGTCAGGATTTGCAACAATAAATCGATACCGGCACCTGTACGGGCCGACACAAAACAAATCGGGATCAGGTGTTGACTGCGTAACGCAGTCTCAAAAGGCTCATGCAGTTGTTGTGGGTCCAGCTCCTCTCCCTGTTCCAGATACTTTTCCATTAACTGTTCGTCAACCTCAACAACCTGATCAATCAGCGCATCGTGAGTATCACGCACTGAACTGAATAATGTTTCCACTTCGTAATCAGGCGCAAAAAAACAATCGATAACATTTTCACCGGTTTTATCCGGAAGATTAATCGGCAAACACTCTTTTCCAAATCGGTCCTGCAAATCGGCAACAACCCGCTCCAGCGTTTTGGTCTCAGCATCGATTTTGTTGACGATAATCAGCCGACATTTTTTGCGCTCGGCCGCAAAATTGGAAAGCTTGGTCGTCGCCATACCCGGGCCTTCCTGCCCATCAACAACCAGGGCTACTGTTTCGACTGCAGGTAAAATGCTGATATAACGGCCGATAAAATCCGGGGTTCCCGGCGTATCGAGCAGGTTGACCCGGTGGTTCTTGAAATCAAAATGGGTGAAGGATGAGTCTATTGAGTATTGGAGTCTGCGGGATTGGGGGTCGTGATCACTGTGTGTTGTGCCTCGTTCAATTTCCCCCATCTCATTAATGGCGCCGGTATGAAACAGCAAGCGCTCTACTAGGACTGTTTTACCAACACCAGCTTGCCCAGCCAGTGCAATGTTGCGAATGTTATTCACAGACATTCTGTTTCCCCTTCTTGGTCAGCGTTATCTTAAAAACACCAGATTCGCGTGGAATCTGAACTTCTCAATCAATCAGAAATCCAGTGCTGGATGATAAGCAAGCCTTCTGCGGGCAAAAAACTCGCGCACGTAAGGCCTGAAAAGCGCTCTACGATGATCGCACATCATTCGAGGCTGGCTTGCCTGATCGGCTGATATTCTGAGTTTGTACCGGGTTCCAAACTTACTCTTTGATTAAGATCAGGTAAAGAGCCGGTTGGGTGTTTTTATCTTATTGTTTTATCTCAATGTTCAAAAAATGGGCGGCCCTACAGAATTTATTCCGAGTTATCAACTATGTTATTTCGCCCGTCATACCTCTATTTGGTGGCCAGATCAAGCGTTAACCAAAAGCGCGTGCCATCACGTTCCGACGAGCTGAAATTCACGCAGCCCCCCAGGATTTGCTCACCAAAATACTTCATCGAGTAGGCTCCAAGCCCTCTGCCTGTCTCTTCCCGGGTGCTGAAATTACGCTGAAATATCCGTTTTTGTATGTTTTTTGGTATAAGGCCTTTGTTCCAGACCACAAAGGAAACAGATCGACTGATCTGTTCAACTGATAGGCTTACCTGCCCATTCTCTTCGCTCGCTTCCAGCGCATTCTTAATCATATTCACCAGAATACGAACCACCAGCGCCTGATCCGTCGTTATGCGAATATCTTGACTGATGGCCGGCAATATCAACTCGCGGCCTTTGGCCACAGGATGGCCGACAAACAAATTCCGCACGGCCTCGACGATATCTCGAATATGAACGTCCTGATATAACGGTCGATATACGTGCACCCCCTCCTGGAATAACGATTGCTGAATCGCAATTTCCCTGGCCAGATGCACAGACGAGGTATAAATCTCTCGTATCAGTTCATTGTTGTATTCTGGATCCTTACACAGCAACTGGCTGCTGCCCAGAATTGAAAACACAATATTATTAATATCGTGGAAAAACACCCGCTCCATAATCGCGGCCTGTTGTTCACCGGTAATATCGCTGAGGAACAACATAAGAAACGTTCTTTCGTCGATAACGATGGGCAAAGATCGAACCTTGAAAAGCAATTCCCTTTTTACATTATCCTTCTCGATGGTCAGAGCACACATTCTTTCAACCGGTTCTTTGGATTTTAAAGAACTTACAATTGAAATCGCCGCCCCACAGCTCGAACAATACTCCGAAGTACCACAACCACCTTCCATTTCATGCGCATGCACACAATTGACTGCCTCACCGGGCCGAAGACCCAACACATCCGCAGGATCATGAATTCCTAAAAACTTAAGAAAGGTCGTGTTTAGAGCGACAATCTGGCGTTGTTCATTTAAAACCGCCAGCACACCACTGGCAAAATTTAACAGTCCCTCGATAATGGGGTTACTACCAATCCACTCTATGTCTTTTTGAAGACTTTCAGCATCAAGGCGTTCGGCAGGGGCAAAATATGTTTTCATTTTTTTACCATCCATGAGCAAATTGGCCCATTAATAATTACTTAATAGTACAAAAACGACTGGATAATTCGCTTTTAAGTTTAAAAACACGCTCCCATCATCAATCGAAACTCACTGGAAATTGTTTTGAATTGGCATTCATAACACGGTTAAGAACGAATCTAGGTACAATTACTGGGACCATTAAAGAGCAAAAACACTTTAACACAAGAACTTAAAAACTCATTGACAGTCAAGCACTGTTATCGTTGATCCACAGCTGTTTTCTGCGAGAGAATAACTATGCAAAACTCAGAGTCACTCGATTTTGAAATTCCCCTCGGGTTGAGTTTGCGGGAAATAAAGACGGCATTGGTGGGATGGGGCATCTATATGATTGCCCTGTTTTTTTATTGTGTTCTCTACCACATATTTGTTTTCAATACGTCTGCCCATATTCCTGAATCATTTATCCGCGTCATGCGCGAATGGGGTATCTGGTTACTGATCACACCCGTCGCATTTAAACTACTTCGACAGTTTGAGCGGCTGCCTGAAAAACGCATTTTGCCTTGTTTAGTAATGGGCGCAGGTATTCTTTTATTAGCGGTATCGTTCCGTGTGGCGATAGATTACTTAACCGATGCACGCAGTATTGCAGCCAGCATCGTGATTATTTTCCCCCGCTATCTCGCCGCACTCGCCGTCGTCGTCATGATCTGGCATATTTTTCTTCGCAACAATCCGCCAACAACCTCTTTGCCACCGGCCATAGGCGAAAATAACAAACCGCGAAACCACTACCCCAGCACCATACTGGTTAACAAAGGCAATGATGAATGTTTGATCCGGGTCGATCAAATTCAATGCATCAGCGCAGCCGGAAACTATGTTGAGATATATTGTAACGATCAGCTTTACCTGATACGCGCAACGATGAAGCAAATTATGGAATTACTGCCACCATCATTGTTTTTGCGCACGCATCGTTCACATATCATCAATATCAACGAGATTGATCGTATAAAAAACCGGCCTTCCGGCAACGGTGCCGTACAACTGCGCTGTGGAAAATTACTAACCGTTAGTAAAAAATACAAGAGTCAGTTGCGCAAATACCGTTTGCATGCAGCGTGATCACCCTATAATCTGCTACGTCCGAACCCAAAAACGCCGGGTATATTTGGTGCCCGGCGTTTACAGTGTAATCAGCCGTTCAGTGCCCGCAACATCCAGGCGGTTTTTTCATGAATCCGCATACGATCAGAGGCAAGTGCCAGCGTCGATTCATCGCCGCCTTTCTGCGCCAGTTCGACCACATTGCGACAGGTTTTAACAACCTGTTCATGCCCGGCCGTCAGAATATCAACCATCTTTTTAGCCTCAGGAACCCCATCTACTTCCTTGATGGCACTAAGCTGTGCTAATTCCTTATAGGTGCCGGGCGCCGGGACATCCAGGGTGCGAATCCGCTCTGCGATATCGTCCACCGCTACCGCCAGCTCCGTGTAGTGTTCTTCAAACATCAAGTGTAATTCACGGAATTGCGGCCCGATGACATTCCAGTGAAAATTATGCGTTTGCAGGTATAAAGTATAAGAATCGGCCAACAGGTGTTTCAGGCCTTCAGCAATACTAAGACGGTCCTTTTCATTAATACCTATGTCTATTTTCCTCATAACTTACCTTCTCCAGATAATTCAGCTGTTTCAGTTTCTAAAATTGACGGTAAACGGTGCGATTCTATACCTCGATTTGCTCTTCTTCAATTTGCATCCCGGTATTCCCGCCCCCAGTCAGCAAGTTTGAACCCTCCTAAAGTTTTGATTTATTGCCTTGATTTGAGTAAATCCCGAATCTCCGTGAGCAAAACTTCCTCAGCTGACGGTTTTGGCGGTGCTGCAGGTGCCGCCGCTTCTTTCTTTTTCAGTGTATTGATCCCTTTTACCATGATGAAAATCGCAGCTGCAATGATTGTAAAATCGATTACGGTTTGTATAAACGTCCCGTAATTGATGGTGACCGCCGCAACCCCTTCACTTGCCGCTTTTACGGTTATCGCCAGGTCTGAAAAATCCACACCGCCAATCAGCACACCCAATGGCGGCATGATGACGTCCTTGACCAGAGAAGACACGATTTTCCCAAACGCTGCACCAATGATGATACCAACCGCCATATCAATCATGTTGCCCTTAACCGCAAACTCCTTGAATTCCTTGATAATACCCATGCTCATTCCTCCGCTTGTAGTCTTGGTGTTATTAGGGATACATACCTGTGTGATTGTTATTTCGATTTCAATCTTAGCACGAATTTTACGGGCTGCAATTTATAGTATTTTACTTTGATACTTGATTGAAATTTTCAATTGAAATGATTGATGGGGGCATTTGTGAAATCGGTATGGCGCAATGCCCTTCGGTTATTGCGGCCTACGGCCAAACCCAGCCGTCCAACTCATAATTTTCAGTAAAAATTCATCCTTTTTTGTTTCGTTGTGTTTAACAAGTAGCCCGGATGAAGTGAAACGGAATCCGGGATTTTTCCTAACAACGCAAATCAACGGTCTTGCAATGTTACCGTAAAAACACGTTCTACCCTAAATGCGATATCGTAGATATTCAACCATGTTTATATATCAACCCGGATTCCGTTTCACTTCATCCGGGCTACTGGCTACTGGCTATTTACAGGTCTTGAACAATTCTTGTGTTTCAAAAACATATGGATATATCCCAACAAAGATTTTCATTTTATTATTTTTATCATCAATCATTTTTACAAACGGATATTCGTAATCACAAGAAATTACAGGGTCCACAGCATTCGAATTGATGCGATTAATCGAAAATCCATACCATGAATCAACATAATGAATCAGATCATCATAAGGTGTATGCATTGACAGTGAATGAAAAAACAGAACGACGATAAAGATTGGAATCGTTACGATTTTCAATTTAGGTTTAAACAAAACAAAACTCAATGAAACGACTGTACAACACAAACTGAAAAGCTGTAAATACAGAGGAATTCTTACAACAAATGTTGGTCTACTGCCGCCTACCAAAAACAGATCTACATTTACCAACCAAAGCGACAACGCCAAGATTAATAACGCCAGCAATAACACAGTCGTTTTCAAGATAAATCGTTTATTGGTCATCTGTTGCAGTCGAGCATAACGTTGCGCTAAAAGGTGAGCCGCGTAGCGGCGAGTCCAGCCCGCTTGCGGGCGTTTTTTGTGCGCCTTGTTATATAACAACACCAATTAATCAAATGCAGCGCAAGTATAGTTGTATATACCAGCTGCATTAGCCCGATTTTCTTTCATCATAGGCACAATATTTAAGTTAGCTATCACTCCATGTTGTCGAGAAGGAAAGTACCAGATCACTTCAGCGCCATTTACACAAGTAAATAAGTTTCCAGCACCATTCACGGAGCACTGAAACCAAGTGTCAGGCATACCTTCCATATCGCCCGTATGCTTAAGATTTACTGCAGCTATTTCTTTATTCCTTCTTTCTAAAGTCAGCAAAAAACGAATTGATGAAGCATCTGTCGAATAACTTCTGCTTCCATCTATGTCTGCCGAAGCACCGGCCATACAAGCCAAACTATCCTTTGCTTCGTCTGCCCACACACTAACGGATAGCGATACGATCGAAATCAAAAATACGATTTTTTTCATACTAAATATCCTCGGCTGTCACAGTAAGACAGTGCCATATAACAGTTTTATTCAATTGCCAAGGGCACATAACTCCCTGGCCCGCCCAAATAATTAATTTCCACTATTGTAGCCAGTAGCCCGGATGCAGCGCAGCGGAATCCGGGATCATTCCCCAAAAAACTGTTGGATAACATTTTTGCTCACTCAATTGTTTTCAAGGGTACCTACACGCACATATCGATGGATCGACAAATAAGACCAATCTGCTGCTTGTCTGACCAGACTATGTTTTACAGGATGTAATGAATATAATTGACGTAGCGCCAATAATCCACATTATATCGTCGATATTCGACCATACTAATAAATAATCCCGGATTCCGCTGCGCTGCATCCGGGCTACTGTATACCCTCTCCTTTAGGGAGATGACACAAAAAACCCCGCATAAGCGGGGTCGATTTTTTATTATTAAAAATTATTTTTATTTTATTCGTACCGGATGTCTATAATCTCATATTCTTTAGCACCGCTCGGTGCCTGTACCACCGCCACATCATCCACTTGTTTGCCGATTAATGCTCTGGCAATCGGTGAGGTAACCGATATAAACCCAAGTTTTATATCCGCCTCATCTTCACCGACTATTTTGTAAGTGACCTCTTCGCCGCTTTCAACTTCGATTAAATCAACCGTTGCACCAAAGATTATCTTGCCATTGGCATTGACCTTGGTCACATCAATGATCTGCGCATTTGAAAGCTTGGCTTCAAGTTCTTTAATGCGCCCTTCATTAAAACTCTGCTCTTCGCGCGCCGCATGATATTCGGCGTTTTCCCGTAAATCACCGTGCGCACGCGCCACCGCAATCGCCTCGGTTATGCGCGGTCGGTCCTTGAACTTGCGTTGTTCAAGCTCAGCGCGCATTTTTTCTGCGCCCTCAACTGTGAGAGGTACCTTGCTCACTGATTACTAACCTCTTGATGCAAATCCTGTAATTTGTTGACTTCTGTATTGTCCAGATACTCCAGCGCCATGCAAGTCGCACGTGCACCTGCAATGGTAGTGGTCAGTGAAACCTGATGGTGCATGGCTTCTCGTCGAATGGTAAAAGAATCGCGAATTGCCTGTTTACCTTCGGTGGTATTGACGATTAAATGGACTTCGCCGTTGATAATCATATCGACGATATGCGGCCGACCCTGTGTAACCTTGTTAACACGCTCACATTCAATGCCGGCATCCTTCAGTGCCTGGGCTGTTCCATCGGTAGCAATCAGCTTAAAACCTTTATCGACCAGATCCTGGGCAATGTCAATACACGCGGGCTTATCAAGATCGCGCACGCTGATAAATGCCAGGCCTTTTTTCGGTAATTCCACCCCGGCACCCAAAGTACCTTTATAAAACGCTTCACCAAAACTACGACCAACACCCATTACCTCACCGGTGGATTTCATCTCCGGCCCAAGGATAGCGTCAACGCCCGGGAATTTGATAAATGGAAACACGGATTCTTTAACCGAATAATGTTGCGGGATTACTTCGTGTGTATAACCTTGCTTGGCCAGTGTATTGCCGACCATACAACGTACCGCCACTTTCGCCAACGGCACACCGGTTGCTTTTGAAACAAAGGGTACCGTGCGCGATGCGCGCGGATTCACTTCCAGCACAAAAATATCCTTACCCTGAATCGCGAACTGTGCATTCATCAAACCGATAACGTTCAACTCGATGGCCATCTTGCGCATCTGTTCGCGCAAGTGATCCTGCATCTCATTGCTTAGCGTATAAGGTGGAATCGAACAGGCTGAATCACCTGAATGCACGCCGGCTTCTTCAATATGCTCCATAATGCCGCCGATCAAGACGTCCTTGCCATCACATATCGCATCGACATCGACTTCAATCGCATCATTTAAAAAACGATCCAGCAATACCGGCGCGTCGTTGGAAACGCTGACCGCTTCTTTCATGTAACGCTTCAGGTCATCAGAATTGGAAACAATCTCCATCGCCCGACCGCCCAACACATACGAAGGCCGCACTACCAGTGGATAACCGATTTCTTCCGCCAATAACAAGGCCTGGCTTTCGGTTCGCGCCGTTCGATTAGGCGGCTGGCGCAATTTCAGTTTTTCAATCATTTTCTGGAAACGTTCACGATCTTCTGCCAGATCAATCGAATCCGGCGAAGTACCGATGATCGGTGCACCGGCGGCTTCCAGGGCGCGCGCCAGTTTGAGCGGAGTCTGACCGCCGTATTGAACGATCACACCGGCGGGTTTTTCAACGTGTAAAATTTCCAACACATCTTCCAGTGTGAGAGGTTCGAAATACAGACGATCCGAAGTGTCGTAATCAGTCGATACCGTTTCCGGATTACAGTTAATCATGATGGTTTCATAACCATCTTCGCGCATTGCCAGTGCCGCATGCACGCAGCAATAATCGAACTCAATACCCTGACCGATACGATTGGGCCCGCCACCGAGGACAACGATTTTCTCTTTATCGGTTGGCGCCGCTTCACACTCTTCTTCATAAGTGGAATACATGTACGCTGTAGCAGAAGCAAATTCCGCTGCACAACTGTCAACGCGTTTAAAAACCGGACGAATATTGAGCTTGTGCCGCTTAGCGCGCACTTCCTGCTCCGTGCAGGACAATACTTCCGATAAACGTATATCGGAAAATCCTCGGCGCTTCAGGTCACGTAATTCGTGTTGATCCAGATCTGATAATTTCTTTTGCTTGAGCTCCTGCTCAATCTCCACCAATTCGCGTATCTCACTCAGAAACCAGGGGTCAATATGCGTCGCTTTAAACAGACGTTCGTCACTGAAACCGCGACGAATAGCATCAGCCAGATACCACAGGCGCTCGCCGCGTGGTTCACGCAATTGCCCCAACAGCGTTTCATCGTCAATATGACTGGCATCGAGATCAATCGGGTCCAGACCATCAACACCGATTTCCAGACCGCGCAAGGCTTTTTGCAGGGACTCCTGAAAAGTGCGGCCGATCGCCATCACTTCGCCAACCGATTTCATCTGCGTCGTCAAACGATCATCCGCGACCGGAAATTTTTCAAAAGCAAACCGCGGTACCTTGGTGACCACGTAATCAATACTTGGCTCAAACGACGCCGGTGTAACACCGCCGGTTATTTCATTTCTTAATTCATCCAGGGTGTAGCCAATCGCCAGTTTTGCGGCAACCTTGGCAATCGGAAACCCGGTTGCTTTTGAAGCCAGTGCTGAGGAACGTGATACGCGCGGATTCATTTCAATAATGACCATCTCTCCGTTTTCAGGATTAATGGCAAACTGCACATTGGAACCGCCGGTTTCGACACCGATCTTGCGTAATACCGCAATCGATGCGTCGCGCATGATCTGATATTCCTTATCAGTCAAAGTTTGCGCCGGTGCAACCGTGATGGAATCGCCGGTGTGCACGCCCATGGGATCCAGATTTTCAATCGAACAGATAATGATGCAGTTATCGTTTTTATCCCGCACCACTTCCATTTCAAATTCTTTCCACCCCAACACCGACTCTTCCAGCAAGACCTCGTTGGTCGGCGACAGATCCAGACCGCGGTTGACGATTTCTTCAAACTCAGCGCGGTTATAGGCAATACCACCACCGGAACCACCCAGAGTAAATGAGGGGCGGATAATAATGGGGAAGCCAATTGATTCCAGGGCCTCAACTGCATCATCTCGATTGTGCGCAATAAATGAACGCGGTGTCGCAAGCCCGATTTCATGCATCGCAGTACGAAATAATTCCCGATCTTCTGCAGTATCAATCGCTTCGCGACTGGCACCGATCATTTCAACGCCGTATTTTTCCAACACACCGTGACGATTTAAATCCAGTGCACAGTTCAGTGCAGTCTGACCGCCCATAGTAGGCAGCAATGCATCGGGGCGCTCCTTGCGAATTATTTCTGCAACATTGCGCCAGCGTATCGGTTCGATATAAATCGCGTCAGCGGTATCCGGATCAGTCATGATCGTCGCCGGATTCGAGTTAACCAAAATAACCCGGCAGCCTTCTTCACGCAGAGCCTTACAGGCTTGCGCACCGGAATAATCAAACTCGCAGGCCTGCCCGATGACGATAGGACCGGCGCCGATAATCAATACACTGTGTAAATCTTTTCTTTTAGGCATTTCTTTTCATTAAATCAATAAAATGATCAAACAACGGCGAGATATCATGCGGACCGGGACTGGCTTCAGGATGACCCTGGAAACTAAACGCCGGTTTATCAACGCGATGGATGCCCTGCAATGAACCATCAAATAGCGAACGATGCGTTGCCTTAACATTGACCGGCAATGTTTCTTCATCCACCGCAAAACCGTGGTTCTGGCTGGTAATCATGACCCGTCCGGTTTCCAGATCCTTAACTGGATGGTTGGCACCGTGATGGCCGAATTTCATTTTGACGGTTTTCGCGCCGCAGGCCAGACCAAGCAACTGATGACCCAGACAAATCCCGAACAGCGGAATACTGGTGTCGAGAATTTCCCGGATAGCCCGGATCGCATAATCACAGGGCTCCGGATCGCCGGGGCCATTAGATAGAAAAACACCGTTCGGCTTGAGTGCCAGCACTTCCGCAGCCGGAGTTTTGGCAGGTACCACCGTCATCCGACAACCCCTGGCGGCCAGCATACGCAGAATATTGCGCTTGATACCAAAATCGTAGGCGACCACATGAAATTGTGGTTTAGCAACCGGCTCGCTGTAACCTTTGCTAAACTGCCAGACACTCTCGGTCCAGCAATAGGGCTGGTCAGTCGTAACCTCTTTCGCCAGATCCATCCCTTTCAGGCCCGGAAACTCGCGAGCCAGATCCAGCGCATGTCCTTTGTCGGGATTATCACCGGCCATAATGCAGCCGTTCTGCGCGCCTTTTTCACGCAACAGGCGGGTCAGTCGACGGGTATCGATATCGGCGATGGCGACAACGCCGCGTTCCTCCAGATACTCTCCCAGTGGCTGGCGATTACGCCAGTTGCTGGCCAATTTGGGTAAATCCCGAATAACCAGACCACTGGCTTCAATATGACCGGATTCTTCGTCTTCGGAAGTGGTGCCGGTATTGCCGATGTGCGGATAAGTGAGTGTGATGATTTGGCGTGCGTAAGAGGGATCGGTCAGAATTTCCTGATAGCCGGTGATTGCGGTATTGAATACCACCTCACCAACTGCGTGGCCCGCCACGCCGATCGAGCTGCCGTGAAAGACGCTGCCGTCTTCCAGTACAAGAACAGCCGGTTGATGCAAAATATCCTCCGATTACTACTATTAATAGTGTGCGCATGCGAAAAACGGGACGATCTCTGTCAGATCTATCCCGTTTACGCTTGTTTGCTAACTGGCCGGTCGCAGCATAGCACGTTGCTTACGCAAATCGGCCAAAACGGCTGGAGCAGTATTTTACCGTCGCCTTGCCTGGCTGTCCACGTGACCTCTACTTATGGCTGTCTCTCAAATTAGCCTTTTCATTCGCATGGCTTCGCTAATAACGTAATCGAATATAAATTCTAATTATTGGAGACGCTCTGGTCTTTTTCCGTAACTTTCATAGCCAATAGATCCGCGAAACGACTTTCGACAAATTCTATCAATCGGGTAGCGGACTGAAAGCGATTATCCGGGTCTTTGGCCACCATAATTTCAAACAAGCCCTGAACCTGCTTGTATTTTTCCGGCAACCAGGGAATCGGCGCTTTAACATGTTTGAGCACTACATCCGCCGGGTCCCTGCCGATATAAGGTTTTTTGCCGGTCAGCATTTCATAAAAAATAATGCCCAGGCTGTAGAAATCACTGCGCGCATCGACTTTTTTACCCTGGCCTGCTTCCGGACTCATATACCCCACAGTACCCATAACCATATTATCGCTGGTCAACTCATCGGCAATCGCCAGTTCTTTGGAAATACCAAAGTCAATAATGGCCAGCGAATCGTCGGCACGAAACATGATATTGGAAGGTTTAAGATCTCGATGGATAACGCCACGGGAATGAATAGCCTGCAGACCTGTGGCGATTTGTATCAGGTATTGCAGTGCGGTGGCGAGTGGCAAACCCTGTTTGGCGGCAATACGACGGTGCAGGTCTCCATTCGGAAAATATTCCAGCACCATATACATAAATTCTTCGGAATAACTTTCTTCGTAAATCTTCAATACATTAGGATCGTTGATTTTCGAAATCAACTCATATTCCTTTAAAAAGCGATCGACAAACGTTTCATCCTCAATCGATTCGGAATAAAGAATTTTAATGACCACCATTTCATTATCTTGCTCACGGCGAGCCAGATAAATCGACGACATACCGCCTTCTGCCAGTTTATTGATAATGCGATAACCGGGAATCGACGGGCCGGTACTCTCGCGCATCTCCAGATCATGGTGTTTGCGGCGGGTTTGTGCGTAGCGCAACGCAAAATCGATGGTGGATGTCAACTGCGCCGGTGTCAGCTCACGTTTTTTGAGTGTTTCATCGGCGCCCAGCATGCGCGCCTCGTTGGCAGCACCCCAGCGCGAACCGATAAACATAATTAGCGCAGGAAATTCCGGATTGTTCTTAATTTCCCGCAACCAGCCCATATCGTGAGCCTTGGCCCATTTATGGTCGAGCATCACCAGTTCATAGGTTTGCCAGTTGAAATTACGAGTCGGAATACCATCCACATTGGGATCGTATTCGTACACCACCAGATCGGGGATTTCACGCGCCAATGAGCGTTTCACAGAATTGCGAAACTTCACATTCTCATCAATCAATAGTAAGCGGGTGGCCATATTTCAATACTTTACGGCCAGGGGCCGAAAAACTTCTGATATAAGTAGGTAAACGTATTGGCTACGTTTCAGATTACCCTGATGAATGTACTGAAATCCTTACTCGAAATCCAGCGGCACCATATCCAAACGAAATTCATCATCCAGAAAATGAATCAGATCATAAGCCGATTGGATACGTTCTTGCGGGAACTTGGCCATTAGTTTATCGATCAGCACCTGCATATCGTAAAAACGATTGGGCAGTTTTGGAATTGGGTCATGCAAATGCTTATACATGATCGCGGCACCGGTTGGTGCAGCATACGGCTTGTTACCGGTCAACATCTCAAACAGCAAAACACCGAGACTGTATAAATCACTGCGAGCATCCGGCCGATACAGCCCTTTACCCTGCTCCGGTGCCATATAATTTGGCGTACCCATGATTTGACCGTCCTCAGTCAAATCAAGCTGGGTATTGATGTCCTTGGATATGCCAAAGTCAATAATCGCCAGGCTGTCGTCATCACGAAACATGATATTGCCCGGCTTCAGATCCCTGTGAATCACACCACAACCATGAATCGCGCTTAGCCCTTCAGCAATCTGCCGCAGATAGCGCAACGCATGCTGCTGCAACATGCCTTTACGTAAACGTAGTTTCAGATCACCTTTGGAGAAATACTCCATAGTGGTATAGAGCATATCGTCCACTGTGCCATGCTCATACAGACTCACAATGTGCCGGTTCTGAATGCGACTGATCAGCTTGAATTCCTGATGTGAACGCAGAACGATTTTTTTGTTTTCCGCCAGTCCCAGCATCAGCACCTTGACGACCACCGGGGCACCGTCACGCTCACGCCTGGCCAGAAAGATGCTCGACATACCGCCCTGACCGATCTTTTTCTCAATCACATGACCCTGGATCTGAGGCCAATGCCGGCGTGGATTGGGTTTTTGCATATGCATAACCCGGGATGGATCGCCGTCTTCCTGCCCGGAGGACATGTTTCCGACTGGTGCCCGTCGGGCGCCCGGATGCGTGAGAATTTCATGGACAACTTCATTCAGCTTTTGCGCATTCAGACCCCGTTTGGGCAAATAATTATCGGCACCGACCTTAATCGCTCGCACTGCAATATCAGGATCGGCCACAGTCGACAACACAATAGTGTGGGGAAAGTGTGGCATGGGTCGGTTTTGCGCATACCAGTCGAGGCCGTTGCCGATTTTAATATCGTAGTCGAGTAACAACAGATCGATCGACGCCCAGTCCATATCCGGTCCAGGCAGACCTGACTCGAGAGGGTCCCATTCTTCGTATTCGACAGTCGGCCACCGCAGACTGAGCAGTTCGATCAGTTTTTGTCGCGAGCGCGCGTTGTCATCTAGAATTAAAAACTTCATTACACCTTCCAAACTTCCGATCCGAATCCCAGTCCGGTCGGACAACCCTCTACACCCAGCAGCCTAATCCGCGACGGACCAAGCCAGTTACCTTACCCCCACCATCGTTACGAACAACATAACAATCACTATTCCTCTTCCACAGGCCGTCTACACAGTTCTTATGCCGACTTAGCCGGAATTTTTTCGGCGACGGCGAAGCGTAATACAGATACGCCAAACAATCATCTTTAAACAGGCATTTTTCGTGTTCGCGTCCTGTTCGAGGCAGATTACACCGCTTTTCACCACCATTTCACAACATTTTTGCTAAAAGATATGCCTCTGAAACGCTCACACAATCTGCTGAGCCGGGTACATAACCGCTATTTCGGCCGGCAGAAGCGAAATATGAGCACAGGGCTGCTATAGCCAGGGCAGACCGGAAGCTGATGTGTGATAAACGGAGTGACGTGCTAGAATCGTGCGCCATTTAAGAACGTTAAATCCGGCCAAGCCGGTATTCCAGATGTGAGTGTTCGTTTTATGACTGATAAGAAAATCGTAGCCGTTGGTGATATTCAATGCGGCGCGGATGATTTGTTTTTAATCTCCGGCCCCTGTGTCATTGAAGATAAATCCACCATGTTCAAAACGGCGGAGACCCTGAAAAAGGTTGCCGAAAAACTGGCAATCAAGATTATTTTCAAATCCTCCTTTCAAAAGGATAACCGCAGTGCACTGGAAGGCTACCTCGGCCCGGGCCTGGATGAAGGTCTGAAAATGCTGGCTGAAATCAAACGGGAATTTGGTTTTCCGATCCTGTCCGACGTGCATTATCCTGATCAGGTTGGTCCGGCCGCGGAAGTACTGGATGTGCTGCAAATTCCCGCCTACCTTTGTATGCAAACCACGCTGGTGGTGGTGGCAGCAAAAACCGGCAAGGTAGTGAATATCAAACACGGACAGTTTCTGGCACCGGAAAATATGGACAAGCCGGCTCAGAAAGTCGTTGAGTCAGGCAACGATCAGATTATTTTGACAGAACGCGGTTATGCCTTTGGATACAACGACCTGGTGGTTGATCCGCGCGCTTTTTATCATTTAAATGAAATCGGTTATCCGGTGGTATTTGATATCACCCACGCCATTCGTAAATACGGCATCCCAAGCAAGGATCCACGTGGTGGCGCACGCCAGTATCTGCCGGTATTATCGCGAGCCGGTGTCGCCGCCGGTGTTGATGGCGTTTTTATCGAAACGCATCCGGAACCGGCCAGAGCCTTGTGTGATGCAGCCAGCCAACTTTGCGTGTACGATCTGGAAGCTTTTTTGCAGCCACTTATTGAATTACATAATCTCGAAGTTAAAACTCGCACGGAATAAAATATGGAACTTTATCTCGATTCAGTTGATCTCAACGAAATTCGCGCCGGTTTTGAACTGGGCTTTTTGACCGGTCTGACCACTACTCCCACTTTTATGCATCGTCATGGTGTCACTGACATCGACGGCATGATCCTGCAATTGCAGAAAATGGTTCCCATCCTTCAGGTTGAAGCCCTGGGTCGTAAAGCAGACGATATTTATGCCGAGGCGCATCGGCTGCTTGATATCGGCGTTGATCCGCAAAAAACCGTATTTAAAATTCCGGTTTCATGGGACGGCGTCAAAGTCTGTAAAACACTGGTTAATGAAGGCCTGATGGTAAACGTGCATCTGGTCTATACATTGCAGCAGGCGTATATGGCACTGGAAGCCGGCGCCACCTATGTCTGCCCGCTGGTTGGACGTCTGCAGGACCAGGGTCATGACGCACTGGCACTGGTAGAACAGTGTGTTGATTGTGTCGAACGCTATGGTTACCTCGGCAAGATTATGTTTTCGTCGGTGCGAAATGCCGAGCACGTGCGCAACGCCGTTAATATCGGGGTGCATACCGTCACGGTACCTTACAAGATTTTAAAACAGCTCACTGAAAATAATTTCACCACCATCGGCACTGAACAATTTTTTGAACACACTCACTTAATGACCGTCAAGGTTCGTGATGTAATTCGTCCGATCAATCCTCTGGTAACAGCCGATACCAATCTGACTGAAACCATCGTCAAGATGACCGAGTTCGGTTTTGGCGGTGTAACAGTGGTTGATAAAAACAATAAATTACTGGGGGCCTTCACCGATGGAGACTTGCGCCGCCTCATTCAGACCGATGGCCGCGATGCATTGAAAAAGACCCTGGCCGATATGCAATATAAAGAGCCGATTACGGTGAATGCCGATGCATTGTTGAATGAAGCACATCAGACATTCTGTAAGTCGCATGTTGATACGCTGATCGTAATGGAAAACGATAAACCCATCGGCATTCTCGATATTCAGGATTTGAACGAAAACACCTGATAGATATTCAAAGCGTCGTGTGTCAGCAATCCATTGCGGAGATTTTTACCCACCGCGCCGGCGGTTTGTTGCTTGTGCCTGCCGATAAAGTCGCCGAACACCTTCAACACATCAATGCCTTTATGTTTGATTGGGACGGTGTGTTCAATAATGGTTTTAAACAGGGCGAATCCGGCAGTGGTTTCAGTGAAATCGATTCCATGGGTACTAATTTGCTGCGCTTTGGTTATTGGTTGCTGCATGGCCGGTTGCCGTTTTTTGCCATCATCACCGGTGAACGCAATCCTGCCGCCATCGCTCTGGCTGAGCGCGAACACTTCAATGCCATTTATTTTAAAACCCGCAATAAACTTGCCGCACTCGAACATCTGCAACAACACTTTAGTATAAAGCCGCAACAGATCGCCTATGGTTTTGATGACGTGCTGGATCTGGCCATCGCACGCAGCTGCGGCTTGCGCTTTCTGGTTAACTGCCAAGCCAGTCCGCTATTCGAACAATACGTAAAAGATCGACAACTTTGCGATTACATCACCGGACAAAGCGGTGACAACCATGCCGTACGTGAAGTGTGTGAATTAATGCTGGGGCTGATGGGGCAATACGATCAGGCAGTCGAGTTGCGCAGTATGTTTGATGCCAGATATACGGAGTATCTTGAATTGAGAAATTCAGGTGTAACGGAGATGTTTTCGTATAACGAACAGAGTGGGAAGATTGAAAAAGAATAACCAAACCGTTGGGCTTCGCGTTGCTCACCCCAACCTACTTTACTAAAACTTATCTCAAAATTGACTTTTATGAAAATGTGAAGTCCTTATCAACACCCAATAGCAGTTCCCTTCTCCCTCCGGGACGACTCCACGGACGGAGGAGGTAGAGCGACGCACGAGGCTAAAGCCGAGAAGGACAGGATGACTAGACCACGGATGGTCGTAGGTAGAGCAATGCAGGAGCAATTGCCGAGGGGAAACAAAAAATTACTTTTAAATCAGTTTTTTAATCCCCTCACCCCGAGGCGCACTCCGCTGCGCCGAGCGTCAAACACAACTATCCTTGAAAATCCCCTTTCCCTGAGGGAGAGGGGACTATCACGAATCAATGTAGGTTGGGGTGAGCAACGCGAAGCCCAACTACTTATCTTTCAGTTTTACCGCCATTTCATAAGCCTGATTCTTACCCGCACCGGTCAGCTTCGCTGCCAGTTTGGCGGCCTGTTTTACGGGCAGTTCTTCGAGCAGGATTTTTAAACAACGATTTAATTCCTGATCGCTGCTTGATAATTTTTTATCAAACGCCAGCAATACCACAAACTCGCCTTTTTGCTGGTTTTCATCATTCTCTAACTGCTGTAAGAGTTCGGCTGCATTACCAGATAAAATAGTTTCAAATTTCTTGGTCAGTTCACGCGCGATAACCAGTTTTTGTTCAGCACCCAATTGTTCAACGATATCACTAAGCAGATTAAGAATTCGATGCGTTGATTCGAATAAGACAACAGTGCAACCTAAGGCCGATAATTCCTGCAATTGTTCGCAGCGGGCTTTTTGTTTGGCTGCCAGAAAACCGGCGAAATAAAATGCATTGGTCGGTAATCCGGCCGCTGATAATGCCGCTGTAATGGCGCTGGGCCCGGGTACCGGTGATACCGGAATCGAATGCTCGTGTGCAGCCCGTACCAGCATAAAACCGGGATCGCTTAATAAAGGCGTACCTGCATCGCTGATCAAGGCAATACTCTGGCCTTGTTGCAGGCGTTCGGTCAATTCGGCAATTCGTTCACTCTCATTGTGTTCGTGCAATGAGATCATCGGCGTTGTAATCGTGTAATGATTCAACAAGGCCTTGCTATGGCGGGTATCTTCCGCGGCAATCAAGTCGGCATCACGCAACACTTCCAGTGCACGCGCGCTGATATCAGCCAGATTTCCGATGGGTGTGGCAATAACGTATAGTGTGACGGGTGCAGACATAATTCTTTTAATTTTGATAATCCTTCGGTTGACAGCGGCAGACCGAAAACAAATACTTGCCTGCCGTGATTCTAACTGTTGACGCATCAATTTGCAGGGTATCTCATGCTGATTAAGATCCGATTTTTACTGCTCCCCACCCTTTTTATAACATTAGGCGCCTGCACCGGATCGGCCAGGCGACCCGAGCAGCCTGTCATCGCCGTCAGCGGTGAATTGCAGGAAATGCTGTCGCAACTCAGCCCGAAAGCCCGTTTGCGTGAGCTGGATTCGCGTGCCGCTGCTGCGTCTGAACCTAATAAGCAGGCGTATTATCAGTTACTGGGCATGGAATTGTTAATGGACTACGGCCGCGCTAATGATGTACGTAAACGTTTAGGCACATTTAAGGTCCGCACACTGGATCAAAGTCATCGCTACCGCGTCAATTTATTACAGGCCCAACTGGCACTGGCGGATAACAAAGCCCCGCTGGCGCTGCAAAAACTACCGAAAAACAGCCCTGATTATCCACTGCCCATTCAAGCGGGTATTTTGCGAACGCGCGCGATTGCGCTGACCAAACAGGGTTACCAGGAAGAAAGCCTGAAACTGCGTCTGCAACTGGACGAGGTTCTGCAACAATTATTACCGGCCAAAATGTCCGATATGGAGGATAACCACCAGATTATCTGGTCGACCCTGCAAACCATGCCGGAAGATGTGCTCAGACCGCTGCAAAAAGACGACAAAATCCTGCGCGGCTGGGTTGCGCTGGCCCTCGCTGTTCAATCAGCTGAAGAAGTGGGTGTTACCCGGGATATGGCTATCGCCAACTGGCAACGACGCTATACCAAGCATCCCGCGGCTCAAACGCTGGCCAAGACGCTTCGCAGCCAACGAGAATTCGCTGCCGTCTATCCAAAAACAATCGGCCTGATGCTGCCACTCAGCGGTCGCTACGCATCGGCGGCAGAAGCGATACGGGATGGCTTTATGGCGTCTTATTTCAATCATGACGTCGCACAACGGCCGGTTATCGAAATCTACGACACCGGTCGTGCCGGCAGCGATATTCGCGAAACCTACAAAAAGGCGTTGTCTGATGGTGTAAAACTGATCGTCGGCCCGTTGCAGAAAGAAGACGTTGAAACCATCACCCGCGCCGGCCGTTTATCGGTACCGGTGCTGGCACTCAATTACGCACCGGATGGTGTTAATTCCAAACAGGTTGTGCAATTTGGTTTGCTGCCGGAAGATGAGGCAAGACAGGCGGCTGAACTGGCGATTATCAAAGATCAAACTCGCGCCATCATTTACGCACCGAATACCGACTACGGCAATCGTCTGAGCAAAGCCTTCAGTGATCGCTATGTTGAACTGGGTGGCGATGTACTGACCATTGAAAAATATTCACCCGAATCAAACGATCAGGGTAATCCTATTCAGCGCTCTATGAATATCCTGCAAAGTAAAAACCGGAAATCGATTCTCAGCACCGTCATTAAACAGAATACTAAATTTGAACCGCATCGCCGTCAGGACGTTGAAGCAATTTTTCTGATTGCCAGTCCGCGCAGTGCGCGCAATTTCCGGGCACAACTTAAATTCCATGGCGCCGGCGATATTTCAATTTATTCTCCATCGCAGGCGTTCTCCGGTATTGTGGATCCGAAAAATGACAGAGAGCTCGATGGCCTGATCTTCAGTGATATTCCGTGGACTTTACAGGGTAAACACAATCACCTGTTTGAAACAGTTGAACAATACTGGCCGGCCAATTTGCATAAATACCCACGCCTTTATGCTCTCGGTCTGGATGCCTATCGTATCATTCCCTATCTGGCCCGTCTGCAATCCAATCCCTTTGAACGCTTTCCCGGTTTAACCGGCAGCATTGTTTTAAATAATGATAATCGGGTCAAGCGTGAATTGTTATGGGCCACATTTGCCGATGGATATCCGGAAGTTATGGAATTCACTTCACTGGAAGACCATGAATTAACTGATGACGACGATGATCTGTCTTATCTGGAAACGCCGTGACAGAAACCGTCGGAATCGGCCAACAAGCCGAGGATTTTGCACGACATCATCTCGAACAGCATGGATTAAAATTAATCGAGAGTAACTTCCGTTGTCGATTAGGTGAAATAGACCTGATTATGCGTGATGACAAAACGCTGGTTTTTGTTGAAGTTCGTTATCGAAAAAACAGGGAATTTGGCGGCCCGGTTGTCAGTATCAGCACGGCTAAACAACAGAAACTTCGCACTGCCGCAAAGATTTATTTGCAGCAACACCCGCTTGATGCCAAAAAACCAGTGCGGTTTGATGTGGTGGGAATATTGGGAACCGATCATTCTGTCGAATGGATAAAAAATGCAATCGAAGACAGCCCGTTTTAATATTTGAAATTTATTAAAACCATTTGTTAAAAATCAGGATCAGAATATGATACGTCTTTTACTTCTATACATATTATTCGTATTTTCTATTGTTGCATGTGGTCCGGAAAAAACCACCACCATTTATCTGATTGGTGATTCAACAATGTCCGATAAAATCGAGCCGGAGCGCAATCCGGAGCGAGGATGGGGCCAGATGCTGCCCACGTTTTTTGACGGGAATGTGAAAATAGAAAATCATGCCGTTAATGGACGTAGTACCAAAAGCTTTATTGATCAACAAAAATGGGACGCGGTGCTGAACAAAATTCAGCCTGGCGACTATGTCTTTATTCAATTCGGACACAATGACCAGAAAAACAAAGATCCGGCTCGTTACACCAATCCCTACACCGGTTACCGGAGGAACCTGATCAAATACATCAATGAAACCAGAAGCAAAGGCGGTATCCCGGTATTATTCACCTCAATTGTTCGCAGGAATTTTAATGAATTCGGTGTACTCGAAGACACACACGGCGCCTATCCATTTATTGTTCGCGACGTCGCGCGAGAACTCAGCGTGCCGCTGGTTGATATGCAACTTAAATCAGAAGATCTGGTGCTCGCACTGGGGGAAGAGAAATCCAAACAAATCTATTTGTGGGTAGAACCCGGTACCAACGAAATGCTACCTGCAGGAAAACAGGACAATACGCATTTTAACGAAAAGGGCGCCACCGAACTGGCACGTTTGGCGGTTGAAGGATTAAAGGAAATCGATTTACCGATTACTGAATATATCAAAACAAACTAGTCGGTTTTATCAGGACCAGTCCTTTCCCAGCTTGCCACTTTTCCGGTAACTTTCTTGAATAATGGATGCACTTTTACTCTGGTGGTCATTCTGCACTGCTTATACAGCAATGGATCTCTTGTTTTGAGTTTACCTAATAAATGCTGAAATTCGTATTTCACCTGCCCGCTTGTGACATAAATTTTTCCGTTGTATCTTCTGCTGATAATCTTGCTTCTATCGAAACGATAGTTTCTTTTGTCAGCCTCATCAACAACTGATCGTAAATAGCTCGCAATAGCACCAACCGGGTTGCTTGTATTTTTAAACCGAACCAATTGCGGATGGTTCTTATAGCCACGTGTTTTGCCGAGCAATACATTCTGTGCCAGCAACCCTTCCCGCCACAATGCAACCAGTCCTTTCGAATCCAGGTATTGGGGATGAATTGACCAGAGGCGCATGTCTATTTCTTTAGATAAAAAGCATATAGCATCAACTACCAGACGCACACTTTAAAGTCACTACCAACCCAGCATGCTCTATCTATCTCGGAGCGATGCGCAGCACCCCACCTGGAATTAATACCATCCTCTGTTAACCCCCTAACTTCCGCCACACCTTTCTCGACAATATAAACATTGATGTCGCTGATACCTTTCAACATCGGTTTTGATGCATCTGCGTTCCGGATATGGAATGAGCCATTCTGCTTTGATTCAAACAAACACTCTCCGCTAAACGATTCACCACCATTACTATCGACCTGACATCTGACAACACGCTCTGCTGTGTTCACCTGTGTTGAAACAGCAAGCAAGAACAACAAGGTAATTTTCTTCACGGATTCTATTACTCCGGGTAATGTTTAAACGTAAATTTAAAATTGAAAGCTGCTAGAACTTATCTCAAAATCGAATTCCATGAGGTCTCTGAACGATCTTAATGAGCCTGATAGAAGTTCCCTTCTCCCACAGGGAGAAGGACAGGATGAGGGGAAACAAAAATTCGCTTTTACCCCCTCACTCTAGCCCTCTCCCTGAGGGAGAGGGGATTCCAGAGCTGTACTGAATTTGTTGCCAAACATAGGCACATAAAAATTTTTAATTTTGAGATAGGCTCTAATATATTTCGGCTATCTCTATTCCTGATATCATCCGGATTATATAGCGCCTGCAGCCTTATTATCCAATTACCTGCCGCAGCCAATCCGCGGATTTTCTACCAATACAAACAAAAAACCCGGCTTTTGCCGGGTTTCCTTTAAAAACGCTAAGCCTACTTGACGACTCTTAACTTCGGCCTCTGTGGCTTCGGAGCATTCTGCTCGGTTACATCCTTTCTTTCTGTGCTGCGATCTTCGCTGTCATTAAAGACCATACCCTGACCATTTTCCCGCGCGTAAATTGCCAGCACAGAATGCGTCGGCACAACCACCGGCAATGACTTACCGGAAAATCGCGCGCTGAATTCGACCTGTTCATTTCCCAGTTTCAAACCATGCGCCGCCATTGGACCAATGTTTAGAATAATTTTATTATTCTCGACGTATTCGCGCGGTACCCTCGCCTCGGGAAAGCTTGCATCAACCAGCAAGTGCGGCGTAGCGCCGTTATCGACAATCCACTGGTATATAGCACGAATCAAATAGGGTCTGCTTGAAGTCATGGGGCGTAGATTACCGCAAACTGTCCGGTAGGAACAGAGTAAAAATCAGCCGTTTCAGCGGCGCATTTGTCTCTCGGCCTCCGACAAACTGGCCTGGAAACAGGGTCGCGCAAAAATCCGATCAGCATACTTCATTAATGCTTTGGCCTGATTGGGCAAATCGATACCCAGTACCGGCAACCGCCATAAAATCGGGGCTATGCTGCAATCGACAATTGTGAATTCGTCATACAAAAAGTATGGCGTGCGTTCCAGAATCGGCGCAACCAGCGTAATGCTTTCGCGAAGTTCTTTGCGCAACTGATCGGCATTAACGGCCTGGCCGGTTTTCAGCTGGTCAACCAGAGAGTACCAGTCGTGTTCGATGCGATACAACGCCAGACGGCAACGCGCGCGCGAGACCGGATCAACCGGCAACAGTGGCGGGTGCGGAAAACGCTCGTCCAGATACTCCATGATGATACGCGAGTCATACAGCATCAACTCGCGATCCACCAAAGTCGGATTATCATCGTAAGGATTGACCGCCAGCAAATCTTCCGGCTTGTTATCCGGATCGATATCGACAATATCTACAACAATGTCTTTTTCAGCCAAAACCATGCGCGCGCGATGGCTGTGCGCATCGGTTGGTACTGAATAAAGGGTCATCACCGGACGTCGGTTGGTGATGGTCGCCATAAGCTACTCCATAGGGTTTCTTTATGTTTATGCGGGAATCCACCCGAATACCGACTCAAGACAATCAGCACCAGGTCAGCAGGCCCCCACTATTTAATATCCCGCCAATATTCCTTCTTCAATAAATAGGTTACGCATAATAACAGAAGCAGGAAGGCTATAACCCAAACCCCTGTTTTATGTCGCGCAATTTTAGCCGGCTCGGCGGCGTAGGCCAGAAAATTAGTCAGATCCAGCACCACTTGATCATACTCTTCAACACTTAGAGATCCGGAACCCAACAATTCAAAACCAACGATTTTCTCGTGCCTGTTACCTTGTTCGTCGATATATTCTTCGGTAATCGCCTTTTGCAGGCCCTGCATTTCCGATAGAACATGCGGCATGCCGACGTTGGGGAAAACTGCGTTATTAACGCCCCATACTTTCGTTTTATCGGCATAAAAACTACGTAAATAAGTATAGAGCCAATCAACACCTCGTGAGCGCGCGACCAGGGTTAAATCCGGCGGTACCACACCAAAAACCTTTTCTGCGTAACCGGCATCCATGGTATTCGTCATATGTTCTCCTGGTTTTACAGGCGAACCTTCAGCGTCATAGGTAAAAATCAGATTTTCCTCGACCTGGCTCTCTGTTAAACCAAGATCACGACCCATCCGGTTGTATCGCAAATAACTCAGTGCGTGACAGCCGAGACAGTAATTCACATAGTACTTGGCACCGCGTTGCAATGAAGGTTTATCAGATGAATCGATCGCCGCATGATCGAGTGGATAATTATTACCGGCAGCTTGCGACACGCCACTAAATAGGAAAAAAGCCAGCAGAAAGAATGCTTTAATCATTTGTAATTAACCCTCTCAGGCACCGGCTTGGTCTTTTCATATTTACTGACAAAATAAAGTCCCACAAAAAATGCGAAATAACCGATAGAAAATATTCTTGCCAGTATTGTCTTAACCGGAGTGGGTTGTTCCATTCCCAGATATCCCAGCCCGAAAAAACAAATCACAAACATCGCAACCAGTAACTTGAATGCAACAGAACGATAACGAATGGATTTTACAGGGCTGCGGTCAATCCAGGGCAGGAATAACAGGATCATGGTTGATGCGCCCATCGCCATTACCCCGCCAAACTGGTTACCCAACCAGGAGTAGGATGGCACTGCCCGTAAAATGGCGTAAAACGGTGTGAAGTACCATACAGGTGCAATATGCTCGGGAGTACTAAATGGATTAGCGGGAACAAAATTGGCGTGCTCCAGAAAATATCCCTTCATATCAGGCAAGAAAAAGACAATGACTGCAAATATCAACAGAAAAACAGCAACACTGAAAAGGTCCTTAACAGTGTAATAAGGATGAAACGGAATGCCGTCCAGTGGTATGCCGTTGGCATCTTTATGTTTCTTTATTTCAATGCCATCGGGATTATTGGAACCCACTTCATGTAAAGCGATGATATGCGCAACCACCAGACCCGCCAGTGCAAACGGTATTGCTATGACATGCAAAGCAAAGAATCGATTGAGCGTAATATCGGAAATAACGAAATCGCCGCGAATCCAGAGTGCAATATCTTCACCAAAAACGGGAATAGTGCTGAACAAGGTAGTGATCACTTGTGCACCCCAATAAGACATCTGCCCCCAGGGCAGCAGATAACCAAAAAAAGCTTCGGCCATCAGACAAAAGTAGATTGCCATACCGAAAATCCAGATCAGTTCGCGCGGCTTTTTATAGGATCCATACAACAGCGCACGAAACATATGCAGATAAACCAGCACAAAAAACGCAGAGGCACCGGTTGAGTGTAAATAACGCATCAGCCAACCCCAGCTAACGTCTCGCATAATATATTCAACCGAAGCGAAGGCGAGCTCGGCATCGGGTTTGTAATTCATTGTCAGAAAAATACCGGTAACGATTTGCAGTACCAGCACCACCAGAGCCAGCGCACCGAAGTAATACCAGATATTCAGATTCTTCGGCGCATAGTATTCGGACATATGTTCGCGCCACATCTTCATAATGGGAAAGCGCTCGGCAAACCAGATAAAACCATTCGTAATGAGCGTCATCGCCTTGCGCATCAGGCCGTTCCCTCCTCTTCGCCGATCACAATAACGTTATCACTTACGTATCGATGCGGCGGTACTGGCATGTTGGCGGGTGCCGGCTGTCCGGAATAAACACGACCGGCCAAATCAAAACGAGAACCGTGGCAGGGGCAGTAAAAACCACCTTTCCAGTCAGCACCCAAATCCTCAGGTGCCTGTTCTGGCCTGAATTTCGGCGAGCAACCCAGATGGGTACAATGCGCGACCATAATAAGAAATTCGGGATTAATGGAACGATAGTGGTTCCTGGCATAATCGGGTTGCTGTTCGCTGGTGCTTTCAGGATCCGCCAGCACATCCGCTAACTTATCCAATTCGGCCAGCATCTCAGAGGTGCGACGAATAATGTATACCGGTTTGCCACGCCACTTTACATCCATTTTCATGCCCGGCAGAAGCTTGCTGATGTCAACTTCAACCGGAGCACCCGCTGTTTTGGCCTTTTCACTGGGTTGCATCGAGCTGACAAACGGTACCGCCGCAGCGGCTACACCAACCGCACCAACCACAGAGACTCCCGTAGTTAGAAAACGACGCCGGTCTTTATCGACACCGCTATCATCAAAACTTGCGCCTGACATGGGAATCTCCTGAATATCATTATTTCTGATCGCCAAATCGATTTGACTCTCATTAAGTTATTTGCCGCTGTTCTACAGCGAAAATAGTGGAGGCGCGGATTTTAACGTGTTGGCCAGGATATGGCCAGCAGTGCCTTTTATGTCATTGATTTTTCTGGATTTATGTCGTTTGGTGGTTTAAACCGGATTGTCGATATCGATGAACTGAAATTCAAGATCAAACTGCTCGGCCAGATGTTCGCCCAATTCGGCAGATCCATAGCGTTCGGTTGCATGATGCCCGGCAGCAATAAAATGGATTCCCATCTCGCGCGCTATGTGTGTGGTCTGTTCCGATATCTCACCGCTGAGATACGCATCAACACCCAGTGCGACCGCCTCTTCGATAAAACCCTGCGCTGCACCACTGCACCAGGCAATCGATTCAATCTCACGATCGGAACCCTCAATGAGTAAAGGTTGCGAACCGAGTCGTTCAGCGACTTGCTGTACTAATTCTTGCGCAGATAACGATTCCTGCAAGCGACCATAGTAAAGAATATCTTTGGCCGGCCCCTCATCCATAACACCATCGATACGAAAATCCAGTTCGCGCGCTAATGCAGCATTGTTGCCAAATTGGGGATGGGCATCAAGAGGAAGATGGTAAGCCAGCAAATTAATATCGTTTTCCAGCAGGGTCTTGATGCGACGACGGCGCATACCCGTTAAAACCGGGTTTTCACCTCGCCAGAAATACCCATGATGTACCAGAATGGCATCCGCATCGGCTGCAATCGCAGCATCGATCAATTTCTGATTGGCGGTAACACCGCTGACTAGTGTAACCACCTGGCCGCGACCCTCAATCTGCAATCCGTTCGGGCTGTAATCGTCGAAGCGCTCGATATCCAGTAAGCTATTGGTGTAAGTGACCAGTTCATCAATACCGACCATTTGCCAATCCTTAATCCATTACGTTTAAGCCGTGACTTTAACAGAGTTCGTCGCTTAGTAGAAAACCCGGCAATCGAATAGGGATAAACGGCTCAATCAGGTAAACTAGTCAGAGCCGGAAATGTTGGAGAGAATCTGTGAAATCAATACCGTTCGTATTAAAAGCCGGCGCTGTCGGCCTGCTGATTGCGCTGATTATTCTCTGGTTTATGCTGCCGGATTCCGAGCAACAGATTACAACCCGTAATGTTGCGGCTCAGGCGATAAACCGGGAGGCAGGGCAACAGCCTCAAACGGGCCCGGTCTCCTATGCCGATGCGGTTAGCCGCGCGGCCCCATCTGTCGTCAATATTTATACAGCGAGAACGGTCAAAGTCAGACAGGGTAATTCCTTACTGGAACAGTTTTTTAATCAGGGCCGCAATCTTTCACGCAACAAGATACAAAAAGGCCTGGGTTCCGGCGTCATCTTCAGCAAACACGGTTACATTGTGACCAATTACCATGTTGTACATCAGGCCGAAGATATTCATGTCTCGTTGCAGGATGGGCGTCATGCACCGGCCCATGCAGTCGGCGCCGATCCGGAAACCGATCTGGCCATTTTGAAAATTGAACTGGAAAACCTGACTCCTATTCCAGTCGGTCACTCGGATTCGATTCGAGTCGGTGACATAGTACTGGCCATCGGTAATCCCTTTGGGGTCGGCCAAACGGTAACCATGGGCATCGTCTCCGCTACCGGCCGCGATCGTCTTGGTGTTAACACCTTTGAAAATTTCATTCAAACCGATGCCGCTATTAATCCAGGCAACTCCGGTGGCGCATTGATTAATGCGCTTGGACAACTGGTGGGTATTAACAGTGCCATTTTCAGCAAAAGCGGTGGTTCGGATGGGATCGGCTTTGCGATTCCGGTTGATATGGTCAGTACGGTACTCGAACAGATTATCCAGCATGGACAGGTAGTACGCGGTTGGTTAGGTATTGAAGCACGCGAAATTCCAACTCACATATTGCAAAAACTTAAGACACCGGGTTTACTGGTAACTGATGTTTTTCAAAACGGGCCCGCTGATCAAGCCGGGCTGCAACGTGGTGATGTAATAACGGCCATAAATAATCAACCGACTATGGATATGCGCACTATGATCAATATGATCACCGCGCAACCACCGGGGACCAAACTGGCTATCGAAATAATGCGCGATGATCGCATTCAAACACTGTCAGCGACTCTGCAGCAAAGACCGTTGACCAGCACTTAATGATTCAGCAAGAAACGGATGGCCGGGTCTGGTTGAATTGAGTTATGCTCGAATGCATGAACACTATATAAAGGTATCAACAGTAACGCCAGCGCAGTATCGCAACGCAGGCAAGGATATTGAAATTAATTACGGTGTTGCCGAAAGTCCTTTCGGCACAGCCGGTCTGGCAACAACAAATTACGGTATCTGCGCGCTGGAGTTTTTAGAATCAGACAATATAGATTCATTTCACAATTCGATACGGCGAAAATGGAAAGATGCAACGTTTGTTAATCGTGATCACGATATTTCCATAATTATCCAAAAGATTTTTTCAACCGATAAGAAAGAAAGCTTTGTGCTGACACCCGAAGGCAGCAATTTTCAAATACAGGTCTGGCGGGCGTTACTCAATATTCATTCCGGTCAACTCAGCACCTATAAAAAAATAGCGGAGTTCATCGGCAAGCCACAAGCCAGTCGCGCTGTTGCACAGGCAATAGCAAGTAACCCCATTGCCTACCTGATTCCCTGTCATCGTGTTGTACGTAGCGATGGTAACTTAAGTGGTTATCGTTGGGGACCGGTTCGAAAACAGGCTATGATTGATTTTGAAGCCGCAACAAAAACAACCTGAACAATTCTTTAATCTCAGACAACTGTTCCAGCAAGCGATGATCGCCATCGAACATATGCAAAGTCGCATTGTATTTGCGTGCGAAACGCACTGCATTTTCAGCCGGTACCATTTCATCCCGCCAGCCGTGCACAACTTCTATTATCGTTGATTCTGGATTTTTGTACCCCAGGGCTGACTATCCTTGCCATGCGAAAAATAGATACTATCACTCAACGCGCATTTTCCTCTTTACGATTGAATCGGAACCGGCCGACCTTTTTTGTCGAGCGCAACAGAACCGGATAGTAAAAACTATCCGGTTTGCGCATCTTTATTGTTAGTGTTTTTTTACGCAGTGTACGAACGCCGAAATCTCAGCAACCGCACTTTACACCAGGAACGTTGATAATCCACCTATCCGGTTTTCAGCAACAGCGAAAGCACCTATTCTTGCTCAGTCACTGGAATAACTTTCAATGCCTGCTTGCCTTTAGGCCCATCCCGCACTTCAAATTGTACGGTCTGGCCCCGGCTTAAGGTTTTATAGCCGTCACTTTGAATTTCCGAATAGTGAACAAATATATCTCCGTCTCCGGTTTTTGGTTCGATAAATCCAAAACCTTTTACATTATTGAACCACTTAACTAACCCGGTATCGCTCATTTTGGTCATGCCCTCGTTCTTATCCCGGTCCATGCTTCGCTGGATGCAAACTCCTTAACCTCCATGTAATGAAAGACTGCATAAGGACATTCAGCAAACCGACTCAATTCTAGCTAATGTTACATAAGGTTGTGAAGTTCTGCGCACTATTCCAGAGCAAAATGTTCATTTTTGTATTAAAAATTACCATTTCGAACGATCCGAACCTGCAAATGTAAGAATTCGAGATCAAGATAGATGACTAAAGTCGGATTTGTCGCTATCGTATGTAACCGTCATTCAATATCATATATGCGAAACTATTGGTCTTTTATCTATCTCATGATCCGTACAGCAAGATTAATCGATAACTCATTTTATGTGTTTAAATACAAACGGTATTAAACAGGATAAAGAATGAATCTTCGCGATTTAAGTTACCTCGTTGCGGTTGCTGAATTTGAACATTTCGGCAATGCAGCGGACGCCTGCTTTGTCAGCCAACCCACCTTAAGTACGCAGATTAAGAAACTTGAGGAAGAGCTCGGTGTAACCCTGATTGAACGTACTAACAAACAAGTGATGTTGACCGATATTGGCCGACAGATCGTCGCCAAGGCACAACACATTCTGTTTTCAGTGGATGAAATGCGTGAGCTGGCCTTACAGCACAAAGATCCGGAAGCCGGCACCCTGCGTCTGGGTGTTATCGCGACCCTGGCACCATATCTATTACCACGTGTAATGACTGCCATTCAGGAACGATTTCCAAAACTCAAGATTTTGCTTTACGAATTACAAACGCCGCAAATAATTGAGAAATTACCGGCCGGCAAACTGGACGCCGCGCTGCTGGCTCTGCCGGTCGATCACCCGGCACTCGAATCAACTGTGCTGTTTGAAGAACCTTTCTTCGCCGCTATTCCAGCCGATCACAAGCTTGCCAAACACAAACAACTGGAACTAAAGGATTTAATAGGCAGTGAAGTTTTGCTGTTGGAAGATGGACATTGCCTGCGTAATCAGGCTCTGGACTTATGTCGCAAGGTCGGCGCCGAAGAAGCTGACGGGTTTCGAGCTACCAGTATGGAAACTCTGCGACAAATGGTGGCCAGTGGCACAGGTATAACGATAGTACCGGCGTTAGCAATAGAACATGGCGGCAGATCGAGCAACACTATCCGGTATATTCCCTTTGTTGAACCAAGACCTTCACGCACGATTGTGATTTCAATTCGGCGTAGCGGTTATCGCCAACAACTTTCGTTAACGCTGGGCAAAATAATCAGCGATAACATCAATGCGGCATTAGCCAATATCTAAGCAAGCACCTCATGAATAAAAAGTTTATAACCGCGCTTCTTACGCTTTTCCTGATATTCCTGTTTTTTTACTTTGATTTGCACCAGCAAATTAATCTGGTCTGGCTGAAAGCACGGCAGGATGAATTTTTAAACTTCTATCTAGACCATCCGATTATCACAATTGCAATTTATATGGTGGTTTATATTGCCCTGTCTTTTTCACCGGTTGCCGCAGTATTGACTCTTGCCGGTGGTGCTTTGTTTGGGCTGCTACTGGGCACTGTTGTCGTATCATTTGCTTCGACCATCGGTGCAACAGTTGCTTTGCTGTTATCGCGTTACCTGTTTCACGACACGATACAAACCCGGTTTGCCGATCAGTTGCGAACATTCAATAAAGGCATCGAGCGGGAGGGGGCATTTTATCTGTTTGCTCTGCGACTGGTTCCGATCTTCCCATTCTTTGCCATTAACCTGATGATGGGCTTAACACGCATGCGCGTCTGGACTTTCTTTTGGGTCAGTCAGATCGGCATGTTTCCCGGAACGATTGTTTATGTACTGGCCGGCACACAATTGGCTGAAATTTCATCACTAAAGGGAATCTTTACACCGGGCCTGATCGGCGCGTTTGCGTTACTGGGTGCTTTCCCGATTATCGCCAAAAATATTCTTACCTGGATGAATACGAGGAAAGTGTACTCGGCCTGTAAAAAACCCAAAAAATTTAATCGCAATCTGGTGGTTATCGGCGCGGGCTCGGCAGGACTGGTCTCAGCTTATATCGCTGCCGCAGTCAAAGCCAAAGTCTCTTTAATTGAAAAACATAAAATGGGTGGTGATTGTTTAAATACCGGTTGCGTACCCTCCAAAGCATTGTTGCGTTCCGCCAAATATCTTAGTCATATTCAACGCGCTGAAGAATTTGGTTTTAAAAATGCGAAAGCTGAATTTGATTTTGAAAAAATCATGCAACGCGTGCACAACACGATAAAAAAAATCGAACCACATGATTCAATTGAACGTTATACCGAACTCGGTGTTGACTGCATTCAAGGTGAAGCCAAAATAGTGTCTCCGTATGAAGTTGCAGTAAACGGCAAAATATTAACCACGCGCAATATCATTATTGCCGCGGGCGCCCGGCCCTTTGTGCCACCCATCCCGGGTCTGGAAAAAATTGCGTATCTCACCTCCGATAATTTATGGAATTTGACTGAGCAACCTAAACGACTGGCGGTATTGGGCGGTGGTCCGATCGGTTGCGAGCTGGCCCAGGCATTTGCCCGTTTAGGCAGCGAAGTAACACAGGTGGAAATGTTGCCGCGTTTATTGGCGCGTGAAGATCCGGAGATATCAGAATGGGTTCAAAAACGATTTACTGACGAAGGCATTCGCGTACTCGTAAAGCATAAGGCCAAATCGTTTCATAGCGACGGTCAGACGTTTTTGATCTGCGAAAATATGGATTCCGGCAAAAATGAAACGGTCGAATTTGACCAGGTATTGGTCGCTGTCGGCAGAGCCGCTAATAACAAGGGCTTGGGGCTGGAAGAATTGGGTATTCCTCTAAATCAAAACGGTACCGTAACGGTTAATGAATATTTGCAGACAAAGTTTCCTAACATATACGCCTGCGGAGATGTCGCCGGTCCCTATCAATTTACCCACACCGCCTCGCATCAAGCCTGGTATTGCGTAGTCAATGCACTATTTGGTCACATTAAGAAATTTAAAGTCGATTATTCTACGATTCCCCGGGCTACCTTTACTGAGCCCGAAATTGCGCGTGTTGGATTGAATGAAACAGAGGCCAAAGAGAAATACGTCGCATACGAAGTTACCACCTATGCCATTGACGATCTGGATCGCGCCATCGCGGATAGCGAAGCCCACGGAATGGTTAAAGTCCTGACCGTGCCCGGCAAAGATAAAATCCTTGGTGTCACGATTGTCGGCGAACACGCCGGTGACCTGATTGCCGAGTATATTTTGGCCATGAAACACGGTCTCGGCCTTAACAAAATCCTCGGCACCATCCATATCTACCCCACTCTGGCCGAAGCCAATAAATACGCCGCCGGCCAGTGGAAACGGGCTCATGCCCCTGATCATATACTCAGCTGGCTGGCCAGATATCACCGCTGGCTGCGCTAAAGCCGCATTTAGACTCAATTCAAGTCCGATACCTCCTTGCCGCTAATGTATGGATAAGGAGTACTCTAGTCGAATACGTGGCCCAGGAGCTCGAGATGCTCAATCGCAGTCAGAAAATTTACCCGATAGCTGAATTTCGCAACGGTCTGCTGCTGATTGTTACGTTACTGCTATTTCTTACCGGCTGGCGACCAGCGTTCGCCGCCCCAGGTGACACCCTTTTCAACGACAATTTTGAAAGCGGCTTTGGCAACTGGACCGCCGCCGGCGCAGGCGATGCCAGTATCGGAACTGAAACCGCTAATTCCGGTACCTCATCGATGCGTATACGTTGGGATACTGAAACATCAACCAGTAATGCAATTAATACTGCGGTGCCAGCGGCGCAGTTCGATGTATGGATTCGACGAGGAGACGATGCATTCAGCGAGAACCCGGAAGCTGGTGAAAATCTGACTGTTGAGTATTACAACAACGTTGGAACCTGGGTCACACTGGAAACATTTGATGGCGGCGGTACCGCGGGTGAAATCCTGCCCAGAACGTATTATTTGACGGGCGACGCCCTGCACGCAGGATTTCGGATTCGCTTCTCACTTGCGGGAGGCAGCGGTGTCGACTGGGATTATTGGCATGTCGACGATACGGTTGTGACTGAAATAGCTGTACCACCCCCATTCGGCGTTGGAGGTTGCGACAATTTCGAATCGGGCTTTACCAACTGGACCACGGCCGGCGCAGGCGATTCCGGTATAGGCACCTATACTTTTAATTCTGCCAGTTCATCCATGTATTTGCGCTGGAATACGGTTACCACAACGTCGATCGCAATCGATTACTCGGGCGCCACCACTGCACAGATAACCGCTTGGGTTCAACGTGGTGATGATACCTTCAGCGAAAACCCGGAAGCCGGTGAAGACTTAACGATTCAATATCTCAATAATGTGGGTACCTGGATCACCTTGGAAACCTTTCCCGGGGATGGTACGCAGGGTGAAACTTTTTCACGCAGCTATACCCTGGCAGCAGATGCAATACACGCTAATTTTCAATTGCGCTTCAATCTGGCAGCAGGCAGCGGTACAGACTATGATTACTGGCATATCGACGATGTCTGTTTTCTTTCATCCACCTCAGTTGGTAGCGTTGCTCAATATTCAATGGAAGAGACGGTCTGGAATGGCACTGCCGGTGAAGTTACCGATGAAAGCGGCAACAACCTCAATGGCCAATCTAATAATGGCGCGTTTACCACCAACACCAATCCTGCTATCGCGGGCGATCCAGGTTCTTGTCGTTATGGTGTTTTCGATGGCACCAATCAATATCTGGAAGTCGCCGACAACGCCTTACTGGATATCGGTGATGAACTAACCGTCGCGGTCTGGATTAATCCGGATGCGCTACCCGGCGCACTGATGACAATACTTTCCAAAGATGAAAACTATGAATTTCATTTAACCAATACCGGTCAGATCAACTGGTGGTGGCAAAGCAGCGGTGGCGCAACACGCACCATCACAACAACCGGTACGGCGCTTGATGCCAATGACGGCACCGCTCCAAATAACGGTTGGTACCACATTGCAATTGTCTATTCGCAAACATCAGCCAGCCAGACTATTTTCATTAACGGTACTGCGCGCGCCATGGCAACATATAACGAAGCATTAATCAATAATAACGATCCTATGCAAATTGGTTCTGATCAGAACTTTGCCGGACGTTATTTCGACGGTTTGATTGATGAGGTCTATGTTTATCATCAGGCATTAACTACCGGTGAAATTACGGCGCTAATGAATACCACACGTCCTTGCAGCAGCGCTGCTATCTATTACGCGATGGATGAAGCAGCGTGGTCCGGCGCCGGAAGTGTTGTCGATAGCAGCGGTAACGGCATTGACGGTAACCCACAGGGCACTGTTTCAACAGCATCCACCACACCGGCAATTTCCGGCAGTCCCGGTACCTGCGGTTATGGCGTTTTTCCTAACAACACCGCTGCTGGAACAATCGACGCCGTCGATTCAACTATTACGCCCGGCGCTACCGGTGCAATTACCTTTTGGTACAACAGTAGTCTGGTTTGGGATAATAATCAGGATCGCATGTTGCTGGATGCTTCTGCCAACCTTGGTAACAATGGGGCCGATAAACACTTTGTTGTTGGCATCTTTAATAATAACGGTGCTCTGCGTTTTGAACTCGAAGACAGCGGCGACACCAACTCAATTGCAGAAACCGGAGCGCAGACTTTTCCTGCCGGCACATGGGTACATATCGGTATTACCTGGGATCTCGGCAACAATTTAATTGAGGTGTATCTTAATGGTTCACTCAGCGCATCATCCAATACCAATCTGAACGGTACGCCGGGTAACTGGAATTCCTTATACATCGGTGATAATCGTGATACTAATGTTGGCGGTGGCGCCTATACCGGAAATTCGGCCAACGGTTTAATAGACGAACTGCGTTACTACAATACGGCCATCAGCGCCGGACGAGTGGCGATTGATATGGCTGAAACGCATAGCTGTGCATCAACAGATCATTTTAATATTAGTCACGACGGCACGGCAGTAACCTGTCAGGCTGAACCGATCACCATTGAGGCACATTTGTCGGATCACACGATTGATGCAACGTATACCGGCACCATAAATTTAAACACCTCCACCAACCATGGTGACTGGACAGTGATTACCGGAACCAATGCGATTAATAATGGTGTGGCGGATGACGGTGCGGCAACTTATCTTTTCGACGCACTGGATCTTGGGACGGTTGTGCTGGGATTGAAAAACACGCATGCAGAAACACTAAACATCAATGTAAGTGACGGTGTGATTTCTGAACTTACCGGCTCTGCTGAAGATGCGAATCTTGTATTTGCTGAATCGGGCTTTCAATTTTTAGCAGACACTGTTGCAAGTAATATCGGTAATCAGATTGGTGGCAAACCGTCCAATGTCGCACCCGGCAATCAAACATTGGAACTGCAAGCAATACGCACTTCGCCTGTTTCCGGCCAGTGCGAAGCGGCGTTGCAAGGGAACGTAAACATCGAGTTGGCATTTGAATGCCGTAATCCAACCTCTTGCACTGCGAACCAGGTCAATATCAATGGCGGTACACCAACAAACATTGCCGGCAATGCACTTGGACCTATCGGTTCCTGGACGAATGTCGGTCTGGATTTTGGTGATGCTACCGATACCACAGCAACGTTCGTGATGAACTATCCGGATGTCGGTCAGTTACAATTGTATGCGCGCTATAACATGCCATTAGACGACGGCAGCGCAACACCTTCCGGTAATTATATGCTAGGCAACAGCAATGCTTTTGTTGTCAGGCCTTTTGGTTTTTATGTTAACGTCACAGGCAATCCGGCCGCAAGCGAACCCGGTGGTTCTGCTTTTACACAAGCCGGTGCAAACTTTACCGTAAACAGCACAGCTGTTTTATGGGATGCAGCGGATGACAGCGATAACGACGGTATCCCGGATGGACACGAAGCGGCCGATAGCGATGAAACCAACAATACCAATCTGGGCAATAACACTGCTGCATTAAACTACGGTCAGGAAACCACAACAGAAGACATCGCATTAAGCAGTACACTAGATCAACCTGTTGGCGGCACCGATCCCAATCTGTCCGGTACGACGACGATTACCAGTTTCACCAACGGCGCCGGTAACAGCGCTGCCGTTACCCATAACGAAGTGGGAATTATTGAAATCGCCGCCAATCATGCAGATGGAAACTATCTTGGCGTCACCGGCGCAATTGGCAAGAGCGGTTATGTTGGTCGCTTTGTTCCGGATCACTTTGCACTCAGCGCCGGTATGATCAGCGATCGGGTCACATTAAGTTGCGCGCCCGCTGCAACGTTTACCTATATGGAAGAAGACCAGCGCCTGGAATTCACTTTAACAGCACAAAACGTCAGCAATGCCACTACCACGAATTATCGGGGTGCTTTTGCCTATCTTGATATGACCGCGCCGGCCAATCTGAATATCGGTGCGATTGATACGCTTGCACCAACACTTTTAAGTACCCGGATTACCGAAGTCAGTTCCAGTGGTGCATGGGTAAATGGTGTCGCTAATCCGGTTTTCGCAACGGTTCGTCTTGATCGGGCCGCTGCCGTAGACGGACCTTATACCGATCTGAACTGGGGTGTTGCACCGGTTGATAGCGATAACGTACAGATGGGAAGTTATAACCTGGATGTCAATAACGATACAACCAATGATCACGCATTGATCGCCAATAATGAAGTACGCTTTGGGCGCGCGTTTGTTGAAAGTGTTTCCGGCTCGGAATTATTGCCGCTAACCCTGCCGGTCCATCTTGAGTATTACAGCGGATCGCAGTTTATTCGCAACACCAATGACAATTGTTCCACTTACAATTCAACAGATCTAACTTTTTCTAATCGCGTTGGGCTTCCGGCTAATCCTGCTGCTTCAGGCAGTGGCACATTTATTAATGGAACATTTGATCCCGCCAATCCAATGACTCTGAATTCCAGCAGCAACAGTGGCAGCATCGACGCAACACTTACCGTACTAGGATATTTGCAGTTTGACTGGGACGGCGATGGAAACTTCGATAATAATCCAGCCGGCAAGGCCACGTTCGGTATTTTTGATATCAATTCGAGACAGATTTACACCAGGGAAGTTTATTAAATAAAAAATCCGGTTACTCATTGACTGAGTAACCGGATTTTTGCCCAATATCTAGCTAGTAAACGTCTCCTCCAGCCGCTCAAACACTTTATGATCCACACCGTGCCGCTTAACGCTTATTACGTCGACCAGCTTGTCGGTTTGCTGAATAATTTGATCCAGCTTTTCATCTTCGTTCACCAGTAGCCACATCCGGCTTTGCAGGGTGTTTTTCATCGGCAAACAGATTATTCCCTCAACGTTATAGGCGCGTCGCGCAAACAGACCGATCACATGCGACATAACACCGGGGTGGTTGCGAACTTTCAGCTCGAGTACGGTTTTCAGGCCTTCGCTTTTTTCTGCAACGGTATTCATGCGCCGGCACCTCCTATCATTTCGATGTTCGCCGCACCGGGTGGAACCATCGGAAACACCATTTCTTTTTCGGAAATGGGAACGTCGATCACGCAGGGCCCGGGCGTATTTAATGCCTGCTGCATCATGGCATACGGATCCTGCGTCTTGCCCAGATCAAAACCGCTTATACCCATTGCGACTGCCAAAGCAGCAAAATCCACCGGCTTGGTATTGTTGATGCCGTGAAAACGCCCGCCATAGAACAAAGCCTGCTGCTGTCGAACCAGACCCAGATGGCCGTTATTCATAATAACAACCTTAACATTCAGATCGTGTTCAGCCGCGGTATGCAATTCCTGAATATTCATCATCAGACTGCCGTCGCCGCTGATGCATAACGTTAAACGTTCCGGTTGTTCAAGGGCGCAACCCAGCGCGGTGGGTAAGCCAAAACCCATGGTTCCCAAACCGCCTGAGCTGAACCATTGCCGAGGTCGCGTGAACGGGTAAACCTGCGCGGTCCACATCTGGTGCTGGCCCACGTCGGTAACAACATTGGCATCGGGACCAACCGCGTCAGCCAGGTATTGCAGCAGGCCATAGGGAGCAAACAACCCCTTGTTTTCGTTAATCAACAAAGGATGACGTTGCTTCAGAAATCCGACGCGTTCACGCCATTCAGCACGCAGTCGGTTTTGGCTTTGCCCAAGCAACGTTTTCAGCGTAGCACCGATGTCAGCCTGCATAGCCAGTTTCGGTTTTTTGATTTTTCCCAATTCGCTAGCGTCCACATCGATATGGATAATGGCCGCCTGCGGGCAAAAGCCGCTGACTTTGCCGGTCGCGCGATCGTCAAAGCGAACGCCGGCGCCGATCAGCAGATCGCATTCTTCCAGAACCATATTCGTATAACGCGCGCCATGCATACCCAGCATGCCCAAAAACAGCGGATGGTCATGAGGCATAACCCCCAGGCCCATAAATGTGCTGACAACCGGTATATCGTTGCGCTCGGCAAATTCGATCAGTTCCAAATGGCAACGCGAATGGACAATGCCGCCACCAATCATCAGTACCGGTCTTTGTGCTTCATTCAACATCGACCGCATTTTTTCGATTTGTTTGTCGGTTGCGACCGGCAATTCATCGATCTTCTTCAGCCTGGGCAAGGCATCGATTTCAATCTGCTGCAGCTGAACGTCTTTGGGAATATCGATCGCAACCGGTCCCGGTCGTCCGGACATGGCGATCCGGAATGCTTCAGGAATCGCCTCCAGTAACTCGCCGGCTGAACGAACGAGAAAATTGTGCTTGGTGATGGGCAGCATCAATCCGAAAGTATCGACCTCCTGAAACGCATCGGTACCGATCAGACTCGACCCGACCTGACCGGTAATCGCAATAACCGGGATTGAATCCATTTTCGCGTCGGCGATGGCGGTAATCAGATTGGTTGCCGCGGGACCGGAACTGGCGAAACAAACCGCCGGCTTGCCGGAGATGCGGGCCATACCCTGGGCGATAAAACCCGCGCCCTGCTCATGGTGGGTCAGGATGTGCTTAATCGAGCTTGTAGACAAGGCATCGTACAATGGCAGGTTGGAACCGCCGGGGATGCCCGGAATGCAGGTAATGCCCTGCTGCTCAAGCAATTTTATGGTGATCTCTGCTCCATTGAGTTTCATGGTTGCAGACCTCTGTTAGTGTTCATTTCTGGCTCCTGATTTTCGATTGAGATAAAAAAAAACCCCCTTCGGCCTGCGCCGAAGGGGGTTCTGATATTCGTTTTTTAACGCAAACCCGCTACGGCGATGACCTGGTCACCACGACCACCACTACGACCACGACATTAACGACGTAGGTTACAAGCATGTTCAGTAGCTGTGATATTGCGGATTTCACTGTTTCTCTTGAATCTTTAGATTACCTGAATAACAGCGACGGAAATTAGCAGATGCCGCTAATTTAGTCAATTCCGGCTGATGAGGGGATTCCTAAAATTATTAGTTAGTTATACCCAAATTCGCCGTAGGCACGCATAATTCACTCCTTAAAAAGCACCGAAACGGTTCGTCGCGTTACCCTAAAGATTGACCAATTCTGTCCGATATATATAAAGACTGGGATGATTGGTTACGCGATAGCTGCCAACGGACTGTGAGGTCGTTGTTCTATGAACACTGCTTTATAGCAACCCGGTTAAAATAATAGACAATATGCCAACAAGACAAAAACTCGAATCACTCTTTGCCTCAACATTTAATGCAGATCCGGAGGGTATGGTTAAAGCGCCTGGCAGGGTCTGCCTTATGGGTGGGCATACCGACTACAACGGGGGCTTCGTTCTTCCCTGTGCTTTGGATCTTTCAACCATCTCGATTTTCCGTGTCAGGAACGACAAACAGGTCCGCGTACATTCACTGCAATACCCGGAATATATCGACAATTTTGACCTGGGGAAGGAAATTCTGCATTGCGATCAACGTTGGGCAAACTATGTGCGTGGTGTATTTCATGTTACCCGGGATTACGGCTTTAAACTGGATCACGGTCTTGATTTATTAATTTCAAGTGAGATTCCACCCGATAGCGGGCTGGCATCATCGGCTGCATTAGCAATATCGGTTACAGGATCAATCAGCAAAGCATTAAGTCTACCAATTGATAAACGTTCACTGTCATTGATAGCACAAAAAGCAGAAAACGATTTTCTTGGTAAAAAGTGCGGCATCATGGATCAGCTGACAGCAACCATGGGTAAACCGGATCAAATGCTGCTGATTGACTGCGAGGATTTTTCTGTACAACCCATCCCTTTTATGCAGGACTTATCGATCGTCGTAATTAACTCATGCGCCAGAAAACAACTCGCCGGCAACGAATACAATGAGCTCCGTCGCGAATGCGAACAAGCTGCAACGACAATGAATGTTAAATCATTGCGTCACGCGACAATGGATTTGTTATACAGTCACAAAGACAGTATGAATGAGATAACATTTCGTCGCGCCCGGCATATTATTTCCGAGAATGAACGGGTAATACAAATCTCAAAGGCAATAACGGACTCGAACATCAATAAATTATACAGACTGATGTTTGAGTCCCACGCATCAATGAAAAATGATTTTGAGAATTCCATTCCGGAAATCGATGCAATAGTGGATTATTGCCATGAGGCGTTAGATAAAGATGTCGGCGCCTGCATGACCGGCGGTGGATTCGGTGGACCCGTGGTCGCATTATGCCCGCAAAAACTCGCCAATTCTCTGGTAAAAACTGTAACGCGAAAATATTTTGAAAATTTCAATATTAACGCCACGACGCATGTTTTCAGACCGGCGGGTGGAATACAGATTTCGTGGTTAAGCTAATAATTGCAGTCAATATTTGAATTTTCTAAAGACAAACTCAAACGTGGTTTTCCATTTCAGTAATTAACCAATATCTCAACCCATTGATCACAATCCCAAAACTTAATTTTATTGCTATAAAACTTTGGTTTACGGAAAAGTGCTGAAATATATGCGCCACAATCCATTTGATTGTCTAACCAAGGATATCCTTGTATTTTACTGAAAACCGAAGGAGCAACCTCAGTAAACTTGCTCTCTCTTAAGACTACTCCGGAACTCGATATTTCAAACAACGAACAACTTGGATAGCTTACATAATGTTCTGTTAAATCAACCATCCAACATGTATCGATTCCAACAACTAAAAAGCTATTCGTATATAGCGGATCCTCATAGACAAGCAGCCTATCGTCTCCTCTTGAAGCAATTACGTTATCCTGAAGACGCCATGGCAAATACCTAGACGCCTTATCAACTTCTCCATTTGCCTTATCAATTACCCCACCTATTAATACTAATAACGCTAATAAAAACATATTAACAAAAAATGTTGTTCTATTTTGCATAATCAGTACTAAAGCCTATTCAGAATTACAGCAGGTTCGGTATATCTTCTCTCTACGACCAAAATACCTCATCATTTGCTGAGCGCTAAATAAAGTAACTTTGTTCCAGCGAGCTATACCATCCCTTACCGCGCTATATATCTTTCCATCACAACCAATAATCCCAGTGTGGCCAGAACCAATGGATGCGCCCCAAGCAACGATATTACCAACTTTTCCATTACCCATACCTAATACGTCAGTGTTTAGAGTTGTATTTGCAAGATCATTAGCCTGCGCAAAATACTCCCCTTTATTCCCATTATGATAGTGTTTCGGCAAATCTTCGTATGAAACCCCACCTCCCTCTTTAAGAGCATGCTTTACAAAACAATTACATTTCCATCTTTGGGCTCCGCCGCAATCAGATATAGCATCAGAAACATATGTAAAATCTGTATTATTTTGTTCATATTGATACTGTGCCCAAGCACCTGCACCTTCGCCAACAGAATTTGATATTCCGACTGGATTCACAGATCCATTTTGATTGCAACTAAATAACCCGAGCAAGTCAATATTTCTAATTGGATTTCCATAAACATAGGCATACGTGTTTAAATCGCCGACCAACCCAATCGGATCACTCGTAATGTATCTACCGGTTGAAGGATCATAATACCGGAAGTAGTTGTAGTGTAATTATGATTAATCTTTGGCCATTACCCTCTCTTTCAGCGTACAAGCAACATATGGGATAAGCTTGAACCACTGCAAATAACCCAAGACAAAATAGACAGCCCATTCAAGCGAGAGAGAAATATACGAGGTCGCAATCGTAACTGAGAACACTGTATTTAGAATCAAATGAATCAATGAAACTAAAAGCCCCGCAGGAAACGAAATAATGAGCATCCCCCATGTGAAGACTATCCAAATATCACTGTATTCCTCCCCATCGTAGCCATATAGCGTTATTGCAAGGAGCAACAAAGCTATTACGACCCAAAATATTTTCAATCCTACCCATACTAATTTAAGTTTTGTGTTCGGCATAATTGCTCCTAATTACAAGCCACATTCCGTCCTGCATGTTTGATTTACGTTGTCATCATATTCCTGGCAATCAGTACCAAAAGGTATACCGTAGTTCGGACGTGAACCCTCCCATTTTTTCTTCAAACAATCTTCAAAGCATTTGTTATCAGGTTGTGTTTCTTCACATTCACCAGCATCCTTATTATCCCTGCTTTTCTTACCCTTGCGCTTTCCATCTTTATCTTTTTCGCCTCGGTCTTGTCCGCCGCATGTAGTTCCACTCGCGTCAACAACACATGAATATTGGTGGTAAGCGGCAGGAACATTATCATGCGCCCATTTACTTACACCTTTACCATACTTTTTAGTGACAGCATCTAACGGTTTGGTACATCGATAGGTTTTCAGTCCATTCGGATCAGTGTAAAGCACTGGATTAGCGCCAACATAACTATATGTATTAATTCCGCCGACTATACCTATAGGATCAGATGTTATATATCTACCTGTACTTGGATCATAATAACGAAAGTAGTTGTAATGCAGGCCTGTTTCTTGATCGAAGTACTGGCCCGGAAAACGAGTATTATTCACTAGTTCGATGCCATCCCCATCAGGATCCTGGTTTACTGTCGCCTGACCAAACGGCGTATAAACTGCACTCCATACTACCTGTTGATTTTCATCAGTCATCTTCTGAGGCGTGCCGAGATGATCATTATGATAGTAGTAGATTGCTGGCTCGATAGTAGTTTGCTGGCCACCTGTAGGCTTGCATTTCTCTTTGCCTTTCTCTTTTTTCTTCCAGGCTTTATTTCGGCTATGTTTTCGATAATCTTTATAGTCCGTATCATCAAACGTGTCGCACGACTCATAAATCCTGGTTTTTGTCTTGGTGATGGTTTTCCTATCTTCCTTATCCAACAAAAAGTCAAAGATCTTCACTTTAAGCATGATCTTAATAAATTCCTTCTTGCACCAGATCTTCAGCATGCGGAACCACTTGGTAGACTTAGGTTTATCCGGTTCGCTATCAACCTGTCTGCCCGCGATTAGCATCGCCAGGCGCTCACCGTTTAAATAAATGTATTCTACCTGTGTGTTCCCTTGCGCATCAGCCTCTGCAATTAAATTTCCCAATAAATCGTAGATAAAGACAGTTGAAGTATTAGAAACCTGTTTTAAAGTGCGTTGACCCAGCGCGTTATATAGGTAGTTATTGACCTGGCCGGAAATGGTTATTTGCGACAATCGATTTGCGTCATTATAAACAAAACGATCACTATCGCGCTGGACGGTATTTCCTACTTCATCATAACTATAAACGCGGCTCATACCACCAGATATGCTCTGCAATTGCTGAGTCTGATCAATATAAATATAGTTACTCAACACAGTATCCACATTTAATCTCAGTCGATTGCCCACGCCATCATAACTGTATTCTCTAAAACCATACGAACCGTCAGCATTAATAAGCCTGTCCAGCAAATCATAATCAAAGCTTTGAGCTTGCCCCGTAGTCATCAAATCGGTGATTTGATTGATATTACTGTTCAGATCATAACTATAATTTAGCGACTGCACGCCATTATTGCTTTCAAGTAAGCGTCTATCCAAATCATAGCGTTGGCTCATTTCCAGACCATTGCCATATGTAAATTCGCTGTGCAAAGCGAACGGTTGATATTGAATATTCGTTGCCAAAACAGTCGTCACCTCATCTACAGTTGTATTCACCTCTGTAATTTGGCCGTTTTCATTGCGAACGTAATCAAGTTGCCGTCCACCTGGATATGTAATTTGGATAATATTGCCGTCAATATCATAGCTATAGCGAGTAACAAATGGGATGGTTTGCCCCTCAGAAACTATATTATGTGTTTCTTCCACAATATTACCGTGCAGATCGTAATCGTAGCCGGTGCGACTCGACTGATCCCGGATCTCTGCCAGACGCCCAACCCCATGATGTGGCGAGCTGTCATAAATATAACGTACATTTTCATCGCTGTTCGGATATTGAATATCTGTCAACCTGTTTAGTGCATCGTAGCTATAATTGACTAAAACACCTTTTGCATCAGTTTGGCTGCTACGGTTACCAGTCGAATCATAACTGTAAGTTGTTGTGCCCGTATTGGGACTTGTCTGTGATATAGCTTCGCCAAATCCGTTGTAAATATAGGTGGTCGTCAAGCCTTCAGCATCTGTTATGACACCAAGATTACCCTGACTATCATACTGATATTCGGTTGGTGCTACTGCTCCGTTTATAGGATCAATTGTTCTAATTAGTCTATTCAATGCATCAAAGGATTGCATGGTCTCCGAACCAGCAGGATCGATAGTCGAAATCAGGTTGCCGTTATGATCATACGTATACGATATTGCCTGACCAGATGCGCCTAACTGCTGGCTTAAACGACCCAACTCACTAAACAATGCCGATTGCGTTTGGACTAATACTCCATAAGGGTCAATCGTTTGTTGCTGAACGCGGTTACCGGCATTATCCAAAATATATTCTATTCGATTACCAATACTATCAGTGACCGCAACCATGCGATGTGCGGCATCATACTCATAAGCAAGCCAACTGCCGTTGGCTTGGGTAATACGCGTTAAATTGCCAACACTATCATACTCAAATGCGGTAACAGCCTCGTCTGCAGTGCCTGCAGCTACAGCACGCGACAACAGGCGTTGTCGCGAATCGTATGCAAGCGATATTTCAACACCATTTACATTAACAATGGATAGAGGATTACCATGTGCATCATGGCTCGTTATTTGTGTCATCTGGCCTAATGCATTGGTTATGCCAATACGATTCCCAAAGGCATCATAGGTATAACGAGTAATATCAACAATATCAGTGCGCGGACCATCTACGCTTTCGAGTAAACCATCGTCGTTGTAACTATATGCTGTTTCTCTGGTGCATTCTGGCTGGTTGCTGTCAATACCACAATTACCGGTTGTATCAATTTCCCTGCGTAAAAGCATATTGCCTGCCTCATCATATGCCATTTCAATAGCTTGCCCCGGTTTTTGTATGCGCACAGGCAAACTTAGGACGGGGTGCCATTCTGTGGTAATAATCCTTTCGTCAATACTACCTGCGGCTTCCGTTCGGCTAATTTCCTGGTTTCGACTGTTATATTGATAATTCGTTGTATTGCCGTTGAAATCCACTCTTTGTGCTACATTGCCATTGGCATCATAACTACGCGATTGGGTTGTGTTGCTGCCGCAACTCGGACAAGGCTGTGAAACATTGGTGTTTTTAACAACACCCAGAACCGTTGTGAAATCATAGTTACGTATAGAACCCAATGGATCGATGACAGTCGCACTATTTGTTCCATAACTAACAGAATAATGGTCAACCCCACCTGCATGTTCGGTGCTGGTTACCCTGCAACTGGTATCATATTCAAATGTAGCAAAACGTACGCCGTTTTCATCAGTAATACCTGTCAATGCTTCCTTGCATTTACTATTTTCGTAATGATAAATACGGCTGCTTGTATCAGGATGAGTAACCGAAATCAACCGATCACTGTTATCGTATTCATAAGCATAAACACCACCAGCCGGGTCGGTCATAGATGCTACGAGTAATTTTTCGTTGTAGGTGAATTGCAGCGTCCTACCAAAATGATCAGTAACTTCTATCAGAAAATTCTCAAATTTTGCAATGGTATCAGGCGTATCGCTGGTGCTATACGTCATTGTTTGCACCTGCCCACCTTGCGCTACGATGCTTAATAATTTGCCTGTCACATCGTATATTTCTGTTTCATTGTTCGACGCATTAAAATACCGCCAGCCTGTTACATTTCCTTCAGCATCAGTTAGCTGATCGAGACGATCATTAATATCAGAATCCGCCACCCAAATACCGTCTCGTAAAACAAACCACAACATACGTCCATCAGCGCGGTATGCATAAGCAGCTTGACCTACATAACTTTCATTCAAAACAATGCGCCGATCATAGTTATGCCACCAGTTTTTCCCAATACTTGGTACACGCCGGATGATACCATCACTGATATATTGGCGTTTAAACTTTAATTGTGATGCAGGACCGGATTCATAATCTGTTTCCGATTGGTATTTAGCATTCAAACTTAAATTAATTGGATTGCCAACAAGTCCTTCGCTAGGGCAGGCTTTTGGGTTTTTCTCCGGTACTGGAGTTGAAGTATTCGGTGCCTGGCAAGTGTAACGTTCTAGCGTTGGCAGGCTAATCGGACCTGCTCTCCTTATGTAACCAATTGGACATATAGGTGCATATTGTAAGTAATCTTGAACTCGCATCGCATATTCATAAAGAGCACCAGGGGGGTTTTTCTCTTCAAAAAACACAAGACCAGTGGTAGCAGAAATTTGATATGTATACAAAGTACAACTACCACAGCTCCATCGGTAATCGCTTCCTGAAGGATAAGTAATAAATTCACGTGGCTCCCATCGAACTTCATATGACGGATGCAAAGAAGAAACCTCACCTATTACGTGGTCCCTGATCTGCTCAAATGCATCATAGACGTGACTAACATTTGGTGCAGTCGCCGCCATCTGACCCCACTTCCAATAAGCCGGAATGGGCGATACCTGTTCGGCTGAAAATGAAATCTGGCTGTATCCAAACACAACCAATAAGCAAAATATTTTTACAACGATCACCGCTTTTTTGAGTAGTTCAGCCGTTTTCATATCGACTCTCCGACACTTTTGTACTATTTTTTAGAAATTTGGATTACTACTTAGCCACGCCATATTTAATACAACGACTTGTTCCAGATCATATGGAATTTAGAATTGATAAAGTCGTATAAAATATTGAATTTTCAGCACGAACTATGCCAAATCTAAACCTAATGAGTTGATGAAAATACAAATTACTACAGGAAGAAATTTAGTTTTTATGATGACAATATGTCACACGTCGTTGATATTTCGTCGTAAATCTCAAGGTATTTGATCTAAATCAAATTGTTTACATGCCTCTTCTATCCGCATTGTGTTTTAAGTGGTTAGAATTCCAATGCAACAACCTTTATAACTTCTACTAAATAACCACTCTCTCAAATGAACCCGTCAGGGTGGTATCATCCAGAGCCTGATATTCCAGCCGGGTGCCCGGCTCGCCGATTATATAGCCCTGCACATACTGAACACCAAAACCGTATAAGGTCGGCAAAATATCGGGTTTATCGACCTGACTGGCGATTACGGAGATATTATTTTCTTTCGCCTTTTCCAGTATTCCTCGCACGGCCTGCTGTTTGTCGAAATCCAGATTCAGATTATCCAGAACCGAATTATCAATTTTCAGAAAATCGGCGCTAATATGTTTCAGGTAATTCAGCGAATTGTCGTTTTCTTCGTAATGATCAATTGCAAATTTCTGCTTCAGTTTCATAATGCTCTGATTTAAGGCTTTGACCTGAGGCAAACGAGTCTGAATTGCATGCTTGCCAACTTCAAGAACCAGTGAGTCCGGCTCTAATCTGGCTTTGGCTATTTCGGTAATCAGCTGTGCCATCACGCTTTCATCGGCCAGAGTGTGCCCCGAAATATTCAGAAAAAATCGCAATTTACGCTTGGTATTCTTACGAATTTTCCGGACTTCGATTTCAGCTTTGTAACGCTTGATAGCGTTCGGAATCACCCACCTGTCAATTGAAGGCATCAAGCCGTAGGCCTTCGCAACAGGCATAAACATTTCCGGTCTAAGAAAGTCCCCTTTGTGCCGGATACGCATAAACACTTCGAAGTTATCGTAACCATCATTTTGCACCGCAATGATAGGCTGAAATATTAGATCGAATTTATTATTTCTTATCGCATCATCAATTGTATCGATCACATCGCTCATATCATTCAGTTCGACATGAGTATCAATTTCCGACTCATCAAATATGCGATCTTCTGTCAGATCGCAAATCGCTTTTGATAACTTGCGCCGCACATGCACGCTGGTCAGTTCCCGGCGTAAAACGTATGCAAACTGAGCGGGTAAGCCGGTATTAATGACATCGGCAGCGTGCATTTTGCCGGCCTGAATATAATCGCGCGGTTCGAGAGTGTCTGCCATCAGAATCAGCGCCAACTCCTGTTCCGCGCCTGCCAGATATTTAACCAATTCAATTTCATCAACCAATTTACGCTGATGCCAATAGAGGATGAGATCAAAAATTTCCTCTTCGTGCAGCTTTTTCAGGGTTTCAACATCTTCGACCCGCTCCCATTTGAATTCAAAACCCAGATCGCCCAGCAAACTGACAAAACGGTCGCAATGCGACTGTTTGTCGATAAGAAATAATACCTTTGCGGGTTGCCTGTCATTCATTCAATATACACTTCGACTATGGATATCTGACTGTTGCACGAACCTGACGATTCGCAAAATCCGGCAAGGATAAACTGCCGCCGCTTGCCCTCGCTGCCAGCGAATAAACACTATAAGGTGCAGCCGTATTGCCTTCGTTGTAGGTACCCACCAACGCACAACTTACCGTTACATCGTACCCGGCAATCGCGAGAGGTGAATCAATCACACAACCGTTGCCATTGACAACACGCGAGATGACATAGTCGAGTCCGGCGCGTGCTGCAAAATAACTTTGTGCACTGCGATGAGAGAATACGGTGTTGATATGCTGCGTGCCGGTGAGCTGGGTAATCGATATCACCAGTCCACTTACCACTACCAGTAAAAACAGCACGATTACGATACTGATACCGCTCTGATAATTACTGTTACATCTTTTTTTCATCACGGAACATTCACCACATGAACCTGATATAACAAAGCAACACTTTCGCCGGTCGGTACATCACTCACCTCTATGCGCAGGGTGACCAATCCATGCCGCGCACTGGGGCTACCCGCGTAATTAAAGATACAGCTCTGGAGTTTGTCCGCCAGCAAATCACCCGCCACGCTGAAATCGCCCGGCGCGATGGGCTGAATTGGACCGATTCCATAATCTTCATAGCGGCGCAATTCACCGCTGCTTGAGTCACAAACAAAGCTAATTGGCTTATCAACAACATAAAACCGTTGCGTGGCAACAGGCGGAATCGGAAATGGAAAGGACCAGCCTGCACCATTGTTGTAGCCCAACGTACCGGCGCCTACGGCTGTGATAGCAGCGATATTGTCACCGCTATAGGCATTGAAATAACCCGCCCCAAAGCCCGTGTTGTAGATCACCAGGCAATCTGAACTGCCGTTCAGGCAATTGGCCTGTCCGGCCGGACCCGGTGTTACAACGCCGATCACACCGTCCAGCACATCAAAAGTATCGATCCCGGCGCCACTGAGTGGGTCGCCGGTCCCGGCGGCTTCCTGCCGTGCCCGGTAGCGGCCACCGGTACTGGTATGCAGGAATTCCAGCGCCCAACGAGACCCGGAACTGCGTACGCGAACGCTATTGGGCAAAGCATTGCGAAGTTCCCGGCTCATGCCTTGCAGGGCGTTATCGGCGATATCCACCAGTTCCGCCCGACGCGACAGATCAACAAAGCTTTTGATGGGTGTGGTAATTAACATGCCACCCAGCACCGATAACACACCCACCAAAATGACAACGGTGATCAATTCGATAAACGTAAATCCGCGCTGTCGCTTGCCTGTTTTCAATAAACGTAGCCCGGATGAAACGAAGTGTAATCCGGGGACTATTACCTGGATTTCGCTGTGCTTCATCCAGGCTACCGAACCAGGCGTAGCCCGGATGAAACGAAGTGCAATCCGGGGGTTACTGCCACTTTGTTGAAGGCGCTTCATCAGTAATTGGCCCGGTAACCAACCAGAGTAATCGTGTTGGGCAGCGCGTCATGGCTGACCGTGACTTGCACTTCCTGTGCTGCAGCCGGATTTCCACCACCCAGTGTGGTGCTCGTGACCGTAATACTGACGTTATAAGCACCGAGTCCGGCCAGCGGATTGCCGAATTGATCCAGCGCACCTCCGGTATCGTTAATACAATCATAGTCCTGCACGTCATCGTAATTCTGACGGGCGCCTTCTTCACAACTGCCGGTTTCACCACCGTTCGGATCGGAGTATGGCTGCAACAACGCTTCTTCCAGATAACCCTGCGCAATCGCGATGGCCTGCATATTCAGCATCGGGTCAGCGCTGCCGGAGACCGCCTTCATAAAAACACCAAACAGACCCACGGCAACAATCGAGATCACAACCGTTACGACGATTAATTCAATCAAGGTAAAACCCCGAGATTGTCGTAGCCCGGATGAAACAGAGTGTAATCCGGGAGCGCTTTCCCGGATTTCGCTGCGCTGCATCCAGGCTACATGGCTATGTCGTGGAATTCGCAACATAATTAATAAACATACCCGGTTACCGGTTCAATAAAAATTGAATCGGCGTCAATGTTGATAACACTGCCGCTTGAAGGACGGCCCTGACGATCATAAAAAAACGTGAGATCCGTGCTGACATTCACGCCATTCGGTGCGGTGCCGGAAAACACACCACCGGTAGGATTCGGCAGCGGCGTCCCAAATGCACCCACCGCCGTCAAACAGGACTCGGGTGCTGCACCCACATCATTACGCAGTGTTAAATCGTAACCGTTCGACGCCGCCACAATATCCACCTGCACATCGCAGCCGGACATAATTGCGAACTTTTGCGCGAAGCGCAGTGCCGCGCGAACCTCCTGGTTAAAACCGGCGGATTGAAAAGGATTGGCATTAAAACGACTGACCGCAACAACCGACACAATGCCGATCAATACCAGCACACTGATCAATTCGATCAGCGTAAAACCGCTATTTTTTTGCAGTGTCGTCATGGTAATAATTTTTAACACTCATCCGAAAAAATAAAGGGGGGCCAGGCCCCCCTTTGTTATCAGCCAGGCTGACCTGATTAATCAGGAAAGTTAGCCGGTGCAAATCACGGTAAATGTTGTCGTCACTGCAGCATCAGCATCATTTGTCAATGTGCAGGCATTATCAACATTACCTGCTGTACCACATGCCGCCGGATTACCCGCCACCGTCCAACCACTAGGTACTCCGCTTGTTAGCAGTCCAGCTGCTATCGCCGAACAAGCTGTGGCGTTTGTTACAACCTGCGTATAGGTAGCGTCCAGTACACCTTCTGCATAATTAATTGCAGAACCGGACTGAATCTCCGCTGCAATACCTTGTAGTGCCGCTAAACGTGCATCGCCTGACAGATCCTGAAAACGCGCCGTCGCAACGGCACCGATAATACCCAACAGAACCAGCACCACGACCAGCTCGATCAGCGTAAAACCTGCCTGTTTCTTAGTCATCATTACCATCTCCTTTAATTTCAACTCCAAAAAGCATCTCCACTGCTGCGGGCCGCACCCGGGCCGGATTGCTTACCTGTAGACCGTATCGGCAACCCGCGCAGAATCTTTAGAACCAATCTCAAAAACGGGTAGGCCATCACATTCCTGCCCGCCCCGAAAAATTCGCATGTTTTTGAGAATGGTTCTCACCTCAGTTCAAGCCAAAAACCAGTACCCAAATGACCCAGGCCGCCAGGAAAGTCAGCACCCCGAATAAACGTGTATGCTGGATAACCCAACTTTCAATTGGGTGGCCGGATATCTCCTTATCGAGCAGTTCTGTCGGCACTGTAACCCAGCGATTCCCCCATGATTCCAGTGGCTTTATCAGCGAAGGGCGCAGCATCATTACAACACCGAGGCAACAACCGATCACCGCGGCGACCAGCGACGCAGTCATAAGTGCTTCAAGCATCCATGACTGCCAATCGAGCAACCTGGAGTTGGTTTGCATGGATGCCGGCGATAAATCCAGCACAAATACCAGCAAATAAAGCGTGCCGGCGGAAAGCAGGCAGATTACCGAACCGGATATCAGATGATGTCGATAGAGTATTCGATCGATATCGACTGATTTGTTTAGAACCTTATCAGCTGGTATATCAAATCGCCTGGAGCCAATTCTCGATAGCTTGATTAACATAACCGGAAAACAAAGTGACAGCCCCGAGATAAATACCAGTGCAATAATCACCACCCACCATAGATTGATCAATTCATTCATGTTGCGTAACCTTTTCCTGACATGGCACCTGAGTCAGACGCAGGCGCCCCACTTCCTGCTCAACAGATTCAATTAAATGCAATTGATAACAAAGCTGCTGTGCTTTGTCTTGATTGCTTTCTACCGATATCACCGAGTAAATCAGTTGCCTGCTCTGACGGTTAAAAAACCAACTGCCACTTTCCGCTGCGGTGCCGTCTTCAAACTCGCCACTATACTCGAACGGTGGCGCATCCATAAATTCCATCGGATTTCCATAGTGATATTCAAACAGTTCATCACTGCGTCCTGCCACCAACATGGTTAATTCCTGAATTTTGATTGCCGATCGCAAATTTGACAGCGTGTACTGTATTCGCGCCTGCTCAACTTTTATCGCCAAACGTTCTACCCAACCATAAAAGACTAAAGCAACCAGCGATATCACAATCACCGCAACCAGTAATTCAAAATGCCGTTTACCTCCTTGATCATCCATAAATTATCCGGTTTCTACTTGATCATATCGACCAGATTCCACATCGGCAGGAAAACGCCTAACATCAACAATAAGACCAGACCGGCCAGAGCAACGGTTAACAATGGCTCAATGGTCGCATTAAGATGCGCCACATCATAATCGACTTCACGTTCATAAAAGCCCGCCACTTCTTCGAGCATTTCATCCATACGCCCACTTTCCTCGCCAACCGCAAACATCTGCAAAGTAATCGGTGTGAAAATCTGTTGTTTACTGGCGGAACGCAGCATGCTGTCTCCACGTTCGATGCTTTCTCGCATACTGATAACTTTGGTAGCAACATACTCATTACCCAACGCTCTGGAGGTAACCGTAATGGCCTGTAACACCGGAACCCCGGCCGACAGGGCCATTGCCAGTGTGCGGGAAAAGCGCGCCAGTGTTGCACGCAAAGCGATATCACCCACCACCCAAAAGCGGAGCTTTTTTTCATCCCACCATAAGCGGCCTTTTTCGGTATTAATATAGTGATGAAAACCAAAACCGGCTGCCAAAACACCCACCAGCAAAAACGGCCAGTAATCAACCATAAAACCGGAGATCGCCATAATAATTTTTGTCGGTACCGGTAAAGTTAATTTGTTCTTGGCATAAAACGAAGTAAATTTTGGAATTACGAATGTCATGATGATGATGGTTGCAATAATGATTGCAATCAGGACAAACGACGGATAACGAAACGCTGCTTTTAACTGATTTAGTGTTTTACGGTCGCGTTCATAGTAATTATGCAGATGCTGAAATGCCTCATCCATGCGGCCGGTGGTTTCTCCAACACGGATCATATTGACATATAACGGACTGAATATTTTCGGATGCCTGGCCATGGATGAAGAAAGATCGCGTCCGGATTCCAGATCATCGGCGATTTCATTTATGGTTTCCGAAAAAACCGGATTACGATAAGACTCGGCCAACATACGAAAACCACGAATGATCGGTACACCGGCCCTGTTAAGTGCGTTGCACTGCCGGGAAAATAAAATCAGTTCATCCAGTCCTGGATTATCCAGTCCCAGTTTGCGACGAATTTTCTCCCAACTGCTGCGCCGTTCTTCGTAAGGTTCAATCTTGATCGGGATAGTGCCGGTTTCAATAAGCTGGTTTGCAACAGCATGCTCCGTTGCCGCTTCCAGTATTCCGGAAACCATTGCGCCGGAAGTAACGCGCGCCTGATAGGAAAACTTCGGCATCGCTTAGTTCTCCACCTCATCCAGCGTGCCTTCCGGGACCTGCACTTTAGGTTCACGTAATGCAGCGTCATCCTCTACGCGCTCAGAACTGATGCGCATTAATTCCTCAACTGATGTTATACCGGCACGTACATAATCCAACGCATTAAACCGCATCGGACGAAAGTTCTGATTGCTGTGTACCGCTTCGGCAAAAGCCACCGAGTCACCCGAGCGTAATGCACTGAGCATGTCATGATTCGGTTCCAGCAGTTCGTACACGCCGATACGACCGCGATAGCCGGTATGATTGCAACGCTGACAACCGGCGGCGAGTTTGGATTTCAGCGTATCGCCATCGACACCGCAGGTGGATTCCAGCCAGACTTTTTCCTGTTCGGTCAGCTGGTAAGGTTGCGCACATGAATCGCATAAACGTCTGACCAGACGCTGCGCAACAATCGCCTGCAGAGAGGCCGCAATCAGAAATCCTTCCGCACCCATATCCAGCAAACGGTCAGCGGTGTGCACAGCATCGTTGGTATGCAAAGTGGACAACACCAGATGACCGGTCATGGCGGCACGTAAGCCGATTTCAACCGTTTCCTGATCGCGCATTTCGCCAATCAGAATAACATCAGGGTCCTGGCGTAAGGCAGCACGAAGAATATTGACAAAAGTTAAATTGATTTGTGTTTTTACCTGCACCTGATTGATTCTGGGTAAACGATATTCAACCGGGTCTTCTGCTGTAACAATTTTCTTTTCTGCTTTATTTAACTCACGCAACGCCGCATACAGTGTTGTGGTCTTGCCACTGCCAGTTGGACCGGTGACCAGAATCAATCCGTGTGGTCGGCGGATAATGCGACGAAAATCGGTTTGAATCTTTTCCGGCATACCGAGTCTTTCCATCTCCAGCATGCCAGCGGTCTGGTCCAGTAAACGCATAACCACCGACTCACCCCATTGCACCGGCATGGTTGACAGGCGAACATCGATATTGCGGTTCTTTACCCGAATATTAAAACGTCCATCCTGCGGCAGACGCTTTTCTGAAATATCCAGCCCGGCGGTAATCTTCAGTCGCAACACAACTGCCGGCGCGATACTTTTTTCTTTCATTATCTGTTCATGCAAAACACCATCAATACGCTGACGTATGCGCAAAACACTTTCATCAGGCTCTATATGGATATCCGAAGCGTGCATCTGCACCGCGTCTTCAAAAATAGACTTTAATAAACGCGCAACCGGTACATCTTCATCCGATGCTGTTGCCAACAGGTTGGCCAGATCGACATCAGCAACCGATAACTCCTGTTCCAGCTCTTCGGCCAGATTACTGATCTCGGAAGTGCGGCGATAAAACCGATCAAATACATCAAGTAATTCCGATTCTCGAACAATTGCCGGACTAAACTCCCGTCCAAGAATACGAACAAGTTCATCAAATGCGAACAGATCGGTTGGGTCTGCCATACCCACAATCAGTTTTCCATTCTGTTCTTTGATTGCCAGAGCACGATAACGTCTGGCCATGGTTTCCGGAATCTTGTTGACGATTTCCGGCTTCACTTCGAGGCGACGCAAATCAATCAACGGTATACCCAGTTGTTTCGCGAGCAGACCAAGCAGCGAATCTTCTTCAATATAACCGAGCGCAATCAGAGTCTGCCCTAATTTCCGGCCAATCTTGCGTTGTTCTTTCAGCGCGATCTGCAATTGCTCATCGGTAATCAATTGATTTTCGATCAGCAGATCACCGATGCGAATTTTTTTACGTTCAGCGGCTGTTAATGGCGTGCTCATTTATTCCGCTCCAGACTCTGCAAGCGCGCATTGACGTAGGTAAGCAACTCGCTTTTCAGCTGGCCGCTGTCAATTGCTGCTGCATAAGCACCGGCGGCCGCTTCGTTTTTATCCAGTGCTTCCAGCGATATAGCAAGACCCATCCACCATGCGCCGTTCTTTGGCTGAATTTCCAACGCTTTCATGTAATAACCTATTGCCAGTTGATGCCGGGAAAGTCTTTGGGCAACGGCAGCCTGCAAAGCATGATAGTCGGCATCATTTTGTGCATATCCCGCTGAATTTCCGAGCACACGCGCCGCCTGTTCCAACTGGCCGTTGGCAATCAACGAATCGGCATAGATCCTGGTAAAGGCAAGATAGGACGGATCTATCTTGATCCCTTCCTGTAACAACACAATCGCCTCAGTGCTTCGACCTGTCTGCCGGTATAGATTAGCCAGCAGCTCTCTGGATTCGTTATCGGCAGGATTCTGCTGCAGAACCTTTTGTAACTCGGTAACGGCTGGTGCAACGCGAGCTTCCTGTAAATAATTAAGTGCGCGTTGATATGAAGCGCGGGGTATTTTTACTTTTTTGATAGTTGGTTTGTGATTGTCCGTTGCAGAGGAATTGACGGTATGCACCGGCTTCCTGACAGTCGCAACCGGTTTGACCGTTTCGGCGACTTGTTCCATAACCGGAGTTGCGGTTAAGACCCAGCTTACCTGCTCCTCTGTTCCCGTTGGTTTCGATGAGATTGTGAGATCGACACTCGCCGCAGGTTTTACAGTTAACACAAGATCCCGCTCTCGCTGATTAAACTGGTATGACTCAATAGGGGAATCTTCAGCATTCAGTATCGGTAATGCAGCCTCTAAATTTACCGACGGCATTACAAATTCAGTTTCCCCGTTAGGTTTGTTTGTCTGCGTGATGGGTTCATCCGGCAACCTGGAAAAATGCAGATTCAGACTCGCTGCCCCGGAACGATGGAATTGCCAACCGGCATTTGTGATCTGAACATCTTTTATCGCCAGATTCTGTAACGCCTGTCTGACCTTGGGATCGGACAAAGTAGTAACGACCTTTTTTTGCTGAGCGGTTGGAAACGGGAAATTAATTTCACCACCTTGCCACAACAGCAAACACAACAATACGGCGCACACCAGCAATACACTCCACAACATTACTTCTCTGCGTTGGGCAGAAGTGTTATCCGTAGCCGAACGCAAATGCAAGGCTGTCGCAAACTGCATTCCGGCCGACTGTTTTTGCCGGTTATCCAGATCCTTAAGCATTTGATTAATGACACTCACAGCGACGTTCCCCACAACATCCAGGCACCCAGTGCCAGCAGCAACATTCCCAGAGCAAAACCAATATGCAGGATTTGTTCGCCAAACCATGAAACCGGACTGACTCCATCGGTATCTTCGGCCGCGGCACGTATCAAGCTTGCATCGACCTGTCGCAAGCCTTTACCAAAGGCTAACAACAATGCTTTATTGCCGAGTATATTGATCAATCTGGGTATGCCGCCGCTGATACGATAGAGGCAATCAGCCGCATCGCGTCTGAATAGCGGCTCACCGTTATATCCCGCCACACGCAGGCGATGATCCAGATAGTTCATCACCCTTTCACTGTCCAGCGGCTGTAAGCGGTATGAATGCACAATACGCTGTCGTAGCTGACGATTGCGCGTGCGTGCCAGTTTTTCATCCAGTTCCGGTTGACCAAATAAAACGATTTGCAGCAATTTGCGCTTTTCAGTTTCCAGGTTGCTGAGTAGTCGCAGGGTTTCCATGGTTTGATCCGGCAAGGCCTGTGCCTCATCCAGACAGACAAGAACGGGGCGACCCTGCTGATATAAATCCAGTAAACGCTGATTGATGGCCTTGAGTAAATCGTGATCGGCAAGTCCATGCGGATTGATATCCAACTCCTCCGCCAGCGCCTTCCGCAAACCAACCGGACTCAGAAAAGGATTCGGTATATAAGCAGTGTGGTACTTTCCACTCAGACGATTCAGCAATTCACGACATAACAATGTTTTACCGGTACCAACCTCACCGGTAATCTTGATAAAACCTTCGCCACACTCCAACGCAACCATCAACACGTTCAAAGCTTCCTGATGCCCGTGATGGCAGAAGAAAAACTGTGTATCAGGCGCCAGCGAAAACGGCATTTCCTGCATTCCAAAATATTGCTGATACACTAGCGGCACTCCTTGCTATAAATACGTTGTCATCGACTCAATTGATCAACACGATTCGATACCTGTTCCAGCTCACTCTTCCAGTACTCTCCGTCGTCGCCAATAACGGTTGGTTTCAATAATATGACCAGTTCACTTCGAACAGCCCGGCGCTGTTTCTGTTTAAACAGGTTACCTAACACCGGAATGCTCTTTAATCCTGGAATACCACCCTCAGTGTTGCTTAACTGATTCTGCATCAAGCCGCCAATAATAATAACCTGCCCGCTTTTAGCGCGAACGATGGAATCCGATTCGCGCACTGTACTGTAGGCAAGTGGCAACGACTGATTTTCACCGGCTACCGTTATATCTTTAATCTGATCAACGACTTCACTGATGGTTGGGTGTATGTGCAATATCACACCGCTCTGGTCGTTTATTTGCGGGGTAACATCCAGCGCGATTCCGGAAAAGAACGGGGTTAATATAATTTCCGGTGTTGTAGAGGTGGAAGTACCGATTGTTGTTGTGGATGAAATCTCAGTCACAAAAAACTCATCCGATCCAACTTTTATAACTGCTTTTTGATTATTAACCGTTGACACCCGTGGGCTGGAAAGCACGTTGACATCACCTTGTTGATCCAGCAATCGGATGATTGCCGCAAAATCATTACGAACGGTGCCCAGCGAAAATATATTGGCGAGTCCTACCGAATCTCTACTGTTGGCCAATCCCGCCAGCGACAAATTGCCTGCTTCATCAAATAGTTCCGAGCGACCACCGCTTAGTCGGAACTGGCTTGCAAAATCGCCTTCACCGGCAGCTTCCTGCGCTGCACTTTGATTTAATTTAACCCAGTTAATACCGGCCTGAAAAGAATCATCCAGTCGCACCTCGATAACTTTGGCTTCGATAATAACCTGACGTTGCAAATTCTTCTGCGCGTTATTCAAGAAGGCCTCGACATCACGCAATTCACCGGGCATGGCACGCACCACCACCAGTCCCGGTTGCGGGCTGACGATGACGCTGCGACCTTCACTCTCACCAACCAGAGTGCGGACAGTGGCCTCCAGGTCATTCCAGAAATTAGCATTCGATTCAGTGGCAATCTTGCTTGACGCAAACGCCTGGGTGGATCCCCCCCGACCGGAGCGACCTCTTTGATTGCTACTGTTACCATTATCATTTTGCCCCTGGTCTTGCTCACCAGTGGCCAGCTGACCGGACGTTACACGAGTATTCGACTCGCCTTTGCGCGCAACATTCAAATAACTTAGATTGAAAATTTTTGACTGTAAGCGTGCCGGTAATATCAGATAACCAGCGCGGTTGCGCTGGTATTCGTAGCCATAAACATCACGCGTCACTTCCAGTACTTCATCGATGGTTACACTTTTAAGATCAAGGCTGATCGAGCCTGCAACATCCGGATGTACAACCAGATTAATCGGCGTACCTCGTACCAGACTCATAAAGAATGTCCGTGCATTCATATGGTTAACCGTCACATCAAAACGCTCTTCGACAGGTTCTTGCCTGGCGGGCGCCTGTATACGAGATTGATATTGCGGAATTAGCGCATCGGTAATCTCAGATGGCGGCTGGGATCCTTCGGTCATTCCGGTATTTGCAGAGGAATCTGCAGCTAATGCTGCTTTGATTTCAGACAATGCATCCGTTGATCCTTTACTTGTCTTATTACCGCTCGCACAACCCTGAATTGCGAGTGCAATAAATATCACGAGTCGAATCCTGGTCCACATAAGCTTCGTCCTATTCCTTTATTTTCCGTTTGATATCGCGTTTCACCGGCGATACCAGAATGGATTTTCCATTCACATTCAGCTCTACTGCATGCCCGTAAATGGCACTTACCATGGCACCATTAATTACGCTGCCAACTTTAACTACGCGTCCATTCACAACTGCTATTCTTCTTTCCGTTGAAATAAGAATCTCTGCTACAACCCAGCCTTCACTCTTATTCGCATCGGGGTTCGACACAATATATCCCGCATTGGGAGGCTGCATCGGATCAATTATTTCAGGTTCGGCAAAAACCGGAATAAGTCCGAACAACAAAAAAACCAAGCCGATATTTGCTAACTTAAACACCGATCCATCCTTCTGTCAGTCCGAATGTTTGCAGCTGTAATTCAACATTAGTAACCGGATAGTCTTCCAGCTGAATAGACAATGATTTCCATATAAACCGCCACTGCAATGATTCCAGCCGCTGGATGTAATGCATTGCGCTCAGGTAATCGCCTTTAAAATTCAATTTCAACGTATGCAAATAGGCGCCGGAAGGTTCTGCTGTTTTTGACGCTTCTTTGGCCTGAGGCTGCGATGTGTTGCTGCCGGCAAGCTCCTTTTCCATATCAGCCAACGGATCTTCCGGTTTAACGCTTTCAAGACTGACCAGCCGCAAACCACTTTCCTTCTGAATCAAATCTTTCAATACATCAATCATTTGTTGCGGCGAAATAAATTCGAGTGTTTGTTCGCGAAGTTCCTTGTCTATACGTGCCGCTTCGGCCAGATAGCGGTCGAGTCGTATCTGCTCGGCCTTATTGGGATCGCTTGCCAGCTGTTCAACCATCGATTTCTGTACCAGCTGCATGCTGGTAATACTGCTCGATTGTTGACCTATCTCCTTCCTTATATTTTGTATTTCCGCAATCTGCTGATCCATCAACAATGCACCCCATACGAAAAATATTGCTACCAACAAAGTAATGGTCAGAACAACGCGCTCACGAACCGATAAGGCGTTAATACGCTGGTTCAACGGTTTGACTATTTCTTTTAATCCATTCACTTTTATTTCTCTATTACTCAGGAGCGGGCATTGCGCTTTTTGCCGGAAACCTTTTCATCGTCCTTTGGTGGCTCAGTTGTTAACAAGAACTGCATTAGTCTGCGGTCTGAATTCTGCTCCTCTATCTTTATTTTTCTAAACTCAGTTCCTGAAAATGCTTTTTCTTTTTTAAGATCAGCAAGGAATACCGGCACCAGTTCCGGATTCAGCGTGTTGCCCTGTAACTGCATGGAACCACCTTTCTGATCGATGCTGACCTCGGATAACCACAGGCCGTTTATGCGTCGACGACCGAGACCTTCCAGTAATGCCGAGAAGCGGATTCTTTCTTCCGCTTGCGAACGTCTGACCCATTCCAGCACACGCTTTCTGGCAAGTAATTTCCTGTTGGCATCGGCTACGCTTTTCTGTAAATCAGCCGCAACCTGATGTTCAGCGATTTTATTTCTAAGTTGATCATTATTCGTTGTCAGGTTTTGATTTTGACGAGCCAGATCAGCCTGTACCTCGGTCATTTTATTTTTAGTAACCTGCATTACGATACTGGCAAGAATCAGTACGACGATTCCAATTCCCAACAAAGCAAAAATTTCGTTCGCGGGTAAAACTACGCGTTTTAACCGGAACTGTTCCTGATAAAGATTAATTTGCTGTTTCATCAGCTGACCTCTTTCTCTCTCAGGGCCGCACCAATCGCCTGCAAACAGCGCGTTTGGCTGATTTCATCCATCTCGATCGAACAATTCGGTAATTGCTCGAGTATTAACGGTTCCACATCCAGTTTTAAATGACTGTTAATATGCATAATCAATTCACCGCTGACCTTGTCCGGTGGAAAGATCAGTACCTTGGCAGGCAGGGCTTGTGCAAAATGACTTTCAAAAAAATCCAGTGAGCGTTGCAGCTGTAAAACCAGATCGTCGAACATGCGTTCGTCGCCCAGCATCAAATCATCGAATCCCAGATCAAACCGTCGTGCCAGGTAAATTTCACTTTGTTTGATCACCACCAGCAATCCGCTACGTTCGGCCAGCGACAGAACAACTACACCCTGTTCGTTTTCAGGCAATCTGGAAACAACGTTGCGCAGCGCCAGTTCACCGATATCAATCGCATTAATTTTCAGTTCAGACTGACGCAGCTGGTTAACATGGTCCTGAATATTTGCAGCCCTTGCGGCGACCACAAAGAGCATTCGCTCTTTACCGCGCTGGCCGGATTCCGGATATTCGAAAATCTCCACCACCGCCTGTTCGGCTGGATAATCGATCAATTCACCGATCTTCCAGCTCGCAGCCGCGCGCATCTCACTATTGCTCAACGCCGGAGTACTGGTCTGCAACAGATTGTATTCGCCGGGCGGCAGTACCAGCACGGTGGGCTGGTCACGCAAATTACGCTGCTGGATCAGTTTGTCCAGCACCGGCGCAAACTCAGCGGGCTTGTCACAGGGCAAGAAATCGCATTTCAGCCGCGTGGACGTCGATTTCCCCGGTTGCTGCGCGATCGCCACGGCCACCCCATCACTTTGGAGATCGATGCCGATCGTGCAAAATTCGGCCCGTTTTCGTTTAAATCGCTCTAACATGCCGTTCTCTATCCCTGGAATACCGGTACACCCGGTGTAATCGGCCAGTTACAGCATTTCTTGAACTGATTCTAAGGATTAGGATGTTTTCTTAACGGCCAGTAGCCTAACTGCCGTGCGAATATTGGCTGAAATGGCGTTTTGGAGGCGTTCTAAAGCGATTGGCCGGTCTATTCGGCGGGAACCTGCTCGGCGGCGTCACAGACCACAATGCAATTGCGGCCGCGGCGCTTGGCTTCCTCAAGCGCGTCGTCAGCATCTTTCAGCATGGCATCCAGGCTCTGAGTGGCATCATCAAAGGCTTTCACACCGATACTGACGGTAAAATGAATTTCCTGATGATCGAAAACCACGACGGTATCTTCCATGGCGTCGAGTACTTTTTTGGCAAAAGCAACGACATTAGTCTTATCTGACTCCGGTATTAAAAAAGCGAATTCCTCCCCGCCGAGACGGGCAAAGATATCCATGGTTCGCAGATTATTCATGCAGGTATTGGCCAGCGACTGCAGCACCGCGTCACCGGCGGAATGCCCGAAGGTTTCATTAACCCGTTTTAAGTGGTCCACATCGACTACTAATATGGAAAAAATAGTCCCGTAACGTTGTGCCTTGGCCAGTTCCTTTTCTGTCTGTTCCAGAAAGTAACGTCTGTTATAAACGTCGGTCAGATCATCCATGATTGACAATGCCAGCAGTTTCCCTTCTGACTGCTCCAGTTGCGAAATTAAATTAACAAATAAGTAAAGAATTAGCGGTCCGCTAAGAAACGTTATTAAAACCGCGTAATAAACAGGTTCTGAACGTAAAGCCTGGAAAAGAACCAACTCGGCAACTATCGTCAACATGGCAACCAGTAAAACCAATAACAAGGTACCGGCCACTACCGTTCTTAATTTGCCATGATGACGAATAAAATTACAGATATACGCATTTATATTCATACTGATCTCTACTAACTCGCATTAAACAGAAATATTCGCGGTCTCCTTGCTCCTGGGTTCAGCTAACGATAGCTGCTTGAGACTTATCTCGCCCAGAATGCTCTGTAAAGTTTGATCCGCTTCACCAATAACCGAATTAATAACGGCGATACGTTCTTCGTCCAGAGTATAGCCAACCGAAACCGGAATTCGTCGCAATCTATCCAATGCTGTTTTAACGCTGGTGCTGTCAAACGGTCGACCCGGCAGATATAATTCGGCCGGCTCGGCGCTCTCGCTCAATAAACCGGCTTCCTGCAGTAAATCAATCACTTCCGCAATCAGGATTTCAGGCAACCTGATTTTACTGAGTAATTCATCCATCATCACGCCCTGGCGGCCGGCGTAGTGCGCCTGACCCACTACGCATAATATCTGCAACGCCAGTGATTCCTTGTCCGCAATACTTAATCTGCGTTGATGCTGGGGTATTTGAAGATCGTCCCAATGTTGCAGGTGATAAACCAAATCGGCGCCCAATAGCAATATCAGCCAATTCAGATTGACCCACAGCATCAGAATAATCAGCGTGGCAAACCCGGAATAAATCGCCGAGTACTTGGCGGATGCCACAATAACAGTTGCAAAAATCCAGCTGGTCGTTTGCCAGATAATACCCGAGACGATACCACCGATAAGAGCAGCGCGGATTTTTACGCGCGTATTAGGGATGAAAATATAAAAGAAGGTAAACGCGGCGATCACCAGAAGATAGGGCACGATGCGCAAAAAGACACGATAAAGCTGCCCAAATGGCTCAATCTCCAACAGGGTACGAACCAGTTCATTGCTCATCATGGATGCACTAAGCCCGATCGCTGAAAATACCAGAATCGGACCTATCACCAATACACTCAGGTAATCGCTCATGCGGCGCAACAGTGTGCGACTTTGCTTAAGACGCCAGATATTGTTAAAGGCCTGCTCGACTTTTTGAATGAGGGAAAATGCGCTGTAAAACAATAACGCCAAACCGAGTGAACCCAGTACACCGACCTTTATATTTTCAACAAATTCGATAACACGGCCCAGAACTTCAACGCCTTGCGCACCGAGTGGCTCCAGTAACGGTAATAAATAGGACTCGATCAAATCCTTGTTCTTAACACCAAAACCTTTTAACACTGAAAAACTAACCGCCAATAAAGGCACGACGGCAAGCAGCGTGGTGAATACCAGACTCATGGCGCGCAAGGCGATATCACCCTTCATAAAGTCGCTGCCAATCTGGTAAAGCAAGCGTCCCAGCCAGATCAGTCTGGTATGCCATCCGGGCCGGGTAGCGGTACCTGACCAGAGGACTTGCGCCAGCTTTTCAATCCAGAGCTGCAACATTATTACACCTCAAACATGGGGTTCTGACGAATTTCAAATAAGGATAGCGGGTTACTTTCAGGACTTTTGTTCCGACCATGCCCTGATATAGCATTTTGTCAGGTTTTATTAAACCTGACTGTAACCTTGGCACCCCGATTAACACCCAGCCGATCAGCGGCACGACCCTGGGCCCGGGCAATTTCCAGCACACCGAATGAATTAACCAGAGCAATGTCTTCACCGGCACGTGCGTCCGAGTAGGTTCGTTTGATCGTAAAACGATGACCCGAACATTCCACAGTACAGTTCTCGTGACCGTCCAGTAACTTACCGCGGATATTGGTAATTATATTGCCATAATGGTCGATGCTCATAACGGCACCATTAATTTCATTGCCAATCTTGATGACCTGACCAATGCGCGCCGGTGTAACATCGCTGTAAGTGTTACCAAGCTCTTCAAATTCACAAACCCCTGCCGCCAGTGCGGCCGCCACCGGAGCAAAAATATCACGGCCATGAAAGGTTGCGCTGGCAAGTGGTAAGCCAAGCAGATCACTCAGGCGCGGTAGATCCAGCTCACGGTATTCTATGTCCTGTTGACCACCAAAAGCCTGATGTAATAAACCATTATCCGGCGCCAAAAAAATATGCCCGTCATAACGCGCCGCCAGTATTCTGCGAACAGAACCGACACCCGGATCCACTATCGCTATGTGTATCGAGCCTTTGGGTAAGTAATGATAGCTGTGTGTTAACCAGAAACCGCCTTCATCAACATTGTAAGCCGCTACGTTATGAAACAGATCGACAATATGTATTTCAGGCGAGCGGGAGATGATAACGGCTTTCATAACACCGACAAAAGGCGAGTCAAAACCAAAGTCGGTTATCAGGCTGATAACTTTCTGATCACTCATAGCTTCAATCTCACTCAATGGCCGAATACGTTCATTATGCTTAAAAGCAAGCAAGATTCAATGAACAATCCAACCGGTTATAATCTGAATAGCGCCATCCGTCAGGTATTCAGTACCGCCAGGCCAGGACACAATAAAGACAATTCCTCTCGCAGCTGATCCGGTGACTGATAATGGATAGTTACAAACCCAAGGCCTTTGGCCGCACTAATATTCATCAGACTATCGTCAATGAATATACAGTTTTCGGCATTGCGCCCGGTTCGCTTGAGTAAAATTTGATAAATTTCAGGGTCCGGTTTGGCCACCTTCTCTATACCTGATATGACCAGATCGTCAAACCAATTGAGGAAATCATAACGCTTACGTGCCAGGGAGAATGTTTCCGCCGACCAGTTACTGAGCGCAACGACTGGAAAACCCAGGTTTTTTACTTCCTGTAAAATCGCGACGCTGGCTTCGATTGCACCACCGAGCATTTCTTCCCAACGCCCATAGAAAGCCTTGATCAGCTCGCGTTGCTGTGGATAACGGGACACCAATTCTTCTGTCGCCACAGCCAGCGGTCGTCCGGCATCCTGTTGAACATTCCATGCCGGCGAACAAATCTCGGTTAAAAAGTGCTCCATCGCCGCATCATCACCGCTAAAGAGTTTCCGATACAGATAGCGCGGATCCCAGTCGATGAGTACTCCACCCAGATCAAATACAATCAAGGCTTTCATGGTGTCATTCATATGTAACAAACAATCACTAAAAGGTTACCGTTGTCAGGTGGACTATATCAGCATTTCAACCAATTAATAAAATCAATACTTGATCAGACAAATTAATTCCGGACAATAGCAGAATCGGACCAAAATCAAACAAGAAGTTAAAAACCAAATGGCAAATGACAAATGCAGCATACTATTCCTCTGTACCGGCAATTCCTGCCGCAGTCAAATGGCCGAAAGCTGGCTAAAACATCTGCACACTGATCGCTATGAAGCATATTCTGCCGGTATTGAAGCACACGGACTGAACATGCTGGCCGTAAAAGCCATGGCGGAAGTAGGGATTGATATCGGCAAATACAAATCAAAAACAGTGGATGAATTACCGGTCGATGCTACTGATTATGTTATTTCCGTTTGCGGTCATGCCGATAAAAACTGCCCTGTCCTGCCGGCAAAAATAAAACGCCTGCACATCGGTTTTGATGATCCACCCAAACTGGCGGCAGACGCAAAAAACGAGGAAGAAGCGATGCAGCATTACCGACGCGTTCGGGATGAGATACGCACCTTCATCGAACAAATTGATTCCTATTTAAAGAAAGATTCTTACAAATGAATATTTTTGAACGCTATTTAAGTATTTGGGTGGCACTGTCAACAGTCGTGGGTGTATTGGTTGAAGTGCCGGTGATGTTATTGGTGGTGGGGTTTGTGAATCGGACAAAGCATTGGTTTCAAACGGCAGAGACTGTTCAAAATTCTGTGTCAGCATAAAGTTTAAATATCCAGGTGCTGATCGATGCGGCCATCAAAATGGATCGCGAGCTGCG
>JAFGLM010000018.1 GCA_016928055.1 Gammaproteobacteria bacterium | reverse complement strand
GACTAAGACGCGTCGTTTAGTCGACGCGTATCCGGACTTTCAGTCCGTTATTCGAACCCACCCGCTTGAGCGGGTGGTTGTTTAGTTCGGATAATATAAAATATGTTGTTTTTCATCAAATCACATCCGCAAACCAGCTTTCCGCACGTTTAAAAAAAAGATAACTGAACGGCAGTATCGCCAGCGTCAAAATGGCGCCTGGATATAACACTTCGTAATCAGGTGGCAAACCTTTCAGCATGACACGTTGAAAACTGTCGATAATGCCGGCCAATGGATTGAGCGTATAAAGTGTGTAGAGTCTTTCAGACCATTCTCCGGCCGCTTGTTCCTCGATCAGCGTCTTGTGCACCAGGCTAAGCGGGTACATAACGGGCGAGCCGTACATCAGCAGCGATAAAAACACAGGCAGGGCTTGGGACATATCGCGATAATAAACGTTGACTGCGGCGCCGAAGAAACTGATAGTCAGTGCGACGAACATCGTATACAGAATGATGGCGGGAACCCATAGCATCTGTTCGGTCGGCGCCATTTGGTAATAAATCATCATGCCGGCCAATATCACGAAACTAATGGTTAATTCAACCAGTTTGGTCACCATCGCGGTCAGCGGAAAGACTTCCCGCGGAAAATAAATCTTTTTGATCAACGCGGCATTGGAGGTGACGCTGCTGACGCCTTCAGAGGCGGATTCCTGAAAAAAAACCCAAGGCAACAGTGCGGCAAAAGTGAGTATCGGATAAGGTACATCGCCGCTATCGATGCCGATAAAACTTCTGACCAGGGTGAAAATCGCCATCAGCATGATAGGCTTCATCACCGCCCACAATATGCCCAAATAGGCTTGCTTATAACGGATGACGATATTTTTCCAGGCCAGTGCGGCGATGAGTTCGCGGTAACGATAAAGATTTTTGGCAAGTCCTATCATATTTTATTGATGTGTTTTCAAGCTTTTAAGCTTATTGAGTATTTGTTGTTTATGTGACAGTTTGTGATTTTATACTGTTCGCATTTAAAAATTGGTTTTATATATGCCTCATCCAGACTTCCCCCTTAGGGAGAAGGTATTAAAGTGAAGAATTTTTAAATTCGCTGACCCTGACAGTCTTGAAAGGTTATTCAAGGCTTTTAGGGATGATTCGACTCAAATTTAAGTTCATCATAACGTTCATGAAGGCCTGACCATCGCCCCGGCAAATGAAAGATAAGTTATAGGATGTGAGGTACGAAGCGCATCAATCGCGTTTTGATGCGCTTCACGCTGTTCAGCACATCCTATACACCGTACTTTCGGTTTGTTGTAACCAAGACAATCGCTAACTGGTTGTTGAGTTTGATTTATCCAATGATTACTTGATAAGTTGGGCGATTTTATCTTTTCTTCTGATCAGTCTTTTTGAACGAGGATCGTATTTTAAACCTTGCTCGATAATTTTGCCGGCTTCCTTGTAGTTTTTAAGTTTGATAAGGACATCGGCCAACCCTGCATAGGCCTTGATGTATTTTTTATTGGCCTTGATTGACTCCGAATAGGCTTTTACTGCGTCCCCGTAATTACCGGCGTAGGAATAGGTCAGTGCAAGCTCGCTGAGTAAATAGGGGCGTAATGGGAAATCCGGATTACTCTGTAATTTTAATGTATAAGTGAACCCTTTGGAGATGGCCATAAAGCATTTCTTTCGATCGTTTCCGTTAAATTTGAAACAAGTATTTCTCTTGGTCAGTGATTCACAGGGGTGATTTAAATAGGATGACCGAAAGTTCATTTTATAATGTTTGTATCTTGGATTAGTCCCGCAGAAGGGGGGCAAATTTTTCGCTTCGGGCCAGTCTTTCCAATTACCTGCTAAAGCATCGACCCAGGGAGCTGCATGCAATTCGAGCGACATTGCGGCAAAAAATACTAAACAGATAAATTTATATAACTTCATAACTCAATCTCCCGAAGAACGTCATTGAATTCAAATTAAATTGGCTATGATTTCAATGCCGTGTTTAACGTACTGTTTATGCTTTAATTTACCGACGAAATGTATCATACAGGCGTTCTCAACTAAAGCAGGGGCGGTTTTTTCTATGATGGCAGTATAACGCGAAGGGTTGAGCATGCTCGAACGTTCTTTCAACAACAGTGCATAGATGTTTTGTTCGAGCCCCCAGACTTTGCTGATGTTATTGAGCACTCGAGCCACTCGAGTCATTTCCTCGACAGAAAAGCTGTCGTTAAATCCTATGAATCCAGAGCAGTAGTCGAGTTCTGTGAGTGTCGTGCCCAGACGATGATTGATTCGTTGTAATTGAGCTTCAAAGGCTTTATTGGCATTGAGTACTTGGTGATAAAAAGGCGGTGCATTTTTGGTTTCGATCCAGTCGATTATTTCTGTGGGCCGCCTTAAAAAAAGAATGTCGGAATCGGCAACAATCTTTCTACCATCAAACAATAGATTGACATCGAGCAATTTTAAGAAACTCACATCATGGCTTCTCATATCGAATAATTCTTGATTCAGTAATCGTTCGATTTTTTTATCGGCATCCGACCTGGATAAGACGGCTACCCCCGGAATATGATGTTCAAATTTAGTAATGTCTCCTGGGGTCAGGCTGCCATCGTCCTGAAGTGTGACTCGGACGTTATCGTAAAACCTTAAAAAAGATTTTACGGCTAAAAGACAAATATTGACGTCCCTGTGGCAAACCAGAGAAATGTAATTGACATCGCTTGTTGGTTTGCAAGGCAAAGGCCTGGTTTTTAATATTTTACGGAAAATGAAGTTGGAGTGTTCATTGAGAAAGTTGGTTTTGCTGCGAAATCTCCAAGGGATTTTGTCAAGTAAATTTAATTTGCTCATCATATTCAGGAATTCTGAAAATTGGTATTTGTGCGGCCAGGCTGTATATCATTCCATGATCGATTTTTCAGGCTTCGGGAAGAATAGACTGATTGGGGGCTTTAATGTTTTTCATTACTGAATGAGCTAGTCTTGGGTAAATAAGTTTATGAAATCTATTTTCGCCTACGAAATGCAGGAATGTCGCATTGTGTGCAAGATGGGCGTTGGCCTGGGTAAAGACGAAATAATCTTCCAGGGGTAAAGGGATTGCGCCTTTAGAACATAGCAGTAGGCCGTGTGTGGTCTGCTCTGCACCCCAACGAAATATTTTGTCCCCAAATTTTTCATATAGCAACTTGAAGAGCCGCTCCAACTCGGAGAAATCGATGGTTTTTGACTCATAACCGATAAATCCTGAACAAAAACCTTGATTTATAAAATAATTTTGGTGCAGGGTGTCATTGATTTCGTCCAGATTGTCCATGATTAACGTTTGGATGTGTACATTTTGTAACTTTGCATAATTAGCAATCGTCATTTCTTTATTGACCTTCATTTTGCCTTTAGGCGCCATGTGATACCAAGGTTTACCGCCGTTTTCAATCCAGTCGATAATGGCGCTCGGTTCTTTGAGAAATAACGTATCCGTGTCGAGAATGATGATGCGTTCGGATTGGTTGAACAGTGTGGAGTCGAATAATTTCAAGTAACTGGTATAACTGCTTCTAACCTGCGATAAAAAAGGGTTGTTTAATTTATCGAATTCCGCATCCGCAGTGGCTCTGTCTATGACTTTACAATGGGGTAAATGAAATTTTATCATCCGTTTATCATCGTCAAGCAGACTCCCGTCGTCATGCACCACTATGGAAAGGTCCGAGTGGTAATACAATAATGATTTTATAGCAAGAAGATATGCATAAAGATAACGATGGGGAACCGCGGAATGAATTTCCGTTTTTGCATCGGGGTTGGTCTCTATAGGGAGAGTTTTGCTAATTTTTCCGAAAAGGAATTTGTCCCCGTAAGTATTCAAAAAAGGATTCAAGCCTCTAAATCGCCACGGAATAAACTTTGTAAGGTTCATTGGATTAATTGCTATCCTGTTTAATTTTAACGGTATGGATGAAATTTATGAGATTTGTTGCCGTGCCAGGAGCCGTTGGCCGAGAATGTAGTTAGAACTTTTTTGCTGCGTGCTCCTAGGTTATGCGGCTTTCCCAATTGATGTTGTTAAAAAGACGGTTGAACATATGAAATAACCTGTCTGGTTTTGCCCGACGCTTCCGTTGGAATTGTATCCATCCGTTGAATGTCGGTTCGACATTCAGTCCCGAAACGCGCTTTAAACTTTTCTATGATATTCCTTGAAGAAACCGGATTCCAAAATTCATTCGTGACGATTTGAATTTCAAATGAATTGATTGCGTGTTGAATTATTTTAAATTGTTCGACGCCTTCGGTTTCACGGAGAATATAAATTGCCGCCAATGCATGTACGATCGAGCCGTCTCGATGCACCAGAAAATCGGTGCTGCGGCCATGAACGTGAGCAATTACGTGTAAACCGCGTCCGTCTTTATCTGTATCGCGAGATAACGAAACCATGTCGCCGGTTCGATAACGAATGAATGGCTGCGCTTCGGAACAAAGTCCCGTGATGACCGCTTCGCCGGTTTCTCCCGGCTTGACTGGGTTGCCATTTGCATCGAGCACTTCCAGTATGTTGCATTCGCTCATTTGCAGTATTTGCTGATGACTATTTTCATGGGCAATTAAGCCGGCATCCCGGCTGCCGTATTCGTTGGCGACCGGTGCTTTGAACGTATTGGCAATCAGTGTGCGTTGCTCAGGATAGAGCGGTTCACCGGTCGTGCAAACGACTTTAAGTTTTGGCAGGTTTATGGTTCTACCTGTCTGTTGAGCATAGCTGCACAGTAAGGAAATACTACTGGCATAGCCATAGATGCATCGTGGTTGAAATTTGTCGATAGCCTTTAAATAGCTGTCCATTTTAGCCGGCGACATCCGAAAGGCATTGAGCAGCAACTGGTTGAGCATGCGGTCGCGGATCGATTTGATGTGATCGGTTTGATTGAGTTCGACCGGCGCCCCCCATAAATAAACCTCGGGTTCTCCTACATCGACCTCGAACCACCGTCTTGCGCGGATCCGGCATGCGGCATCGGCTGCTTGGCGTTTTCTGCCGAAATAAAATATCAGCGGCTGGCCGCTCGATCCGCCGGTCGTATAGCGGTATGCACCGCCGGGTACGCCATGCCAAACCATTTCATGGCTGCATTGTTGGGCGTCGATGCGGGTCATCGTCGGGATTTTTTGTAAATCTTCAAGAGCAAATTGTTCGGTGGCAATACCGGAAGATTCGAGGCGACGACTATGCCATGGGCAGTGGTTTTTAGCTATGGTAAGCAGGTTTTGAAGTTTTTGTGTTTGAATTGCTTCGATTTGGTTTCTTGATTTCCATTGAGATTGTTCCAGTTCCCGTAAATATGAAAAAGTCGGTCGCTTCAATAACTTTTCTTGCAAAGGATATATGACGTTTCTGGAAATAAAAGGATGCATTGGGCTCAAAGGGTAGATTTTTGTTGATATAACAGACTTTCATATAACGCTTGGACTTTAGCGACGTGAGTGCTGACCGCAAAAGTTTGAAAGGCATGTTCGCGAGCGTTTTTGCCTAAGGTTAATCGGAGTTCGCGGTTTTTATAGTATTTTTCAATTTGCTCTGCAAGTGAAGTAGGATCCCTGGGTATAAACAATAGCCCGGTTTTATCGTGTTCCATCATTTCGGCGGCGCCACCATGACGGGGAGCGATAAGAGGACGCCCCATCGCCATGCACTCGATAACGACTGTGCCCAGAGGCTCCGGGCTGGTAGAGGCGGAAACGACGACATCCAAGCCGTTATAGACAGGCTCCATATTGCTCACATGACCTGTGAAGACGACGATATCGTCGAGTTTCTCGTCGACGACGCGTCGACGGAGCGAGTTATCGTAGGGTTTGCATTCCTCCGGTGTGCCGCCGACGATCAATATCCTTAATCCAGGTATCTTGTCTCGTAGTAATTGAGCGGCATCGAGAAAGATTTCTTGGCCTTTCCAGGGAATCAGTAGACCGATCAGTCCAACCGCGAAATCGTTATCACCGATGTTGTGGCTTTTTCTAAATTCTGTGCCGTCTGCACCGAGATCGAGTTTTTCCAGTTCGATGCCGTCGTAGATGACATCGATTTTTTCGGCGGGTATTTGCAGTTTTTCCTGCATGCTTTTAGCGACCCAGTGTGATACCGAAATAAATCGGTCGGGAAGGTTATATGTCCAATTCATCATGCGTGACCCCTGTTGACCGCCCCGGACATGACAAATAGTCGGAATTTTTAACATTTTGCCGACCATTAACGCTGCGCGATTGCATAGAGGTTCATTGTTGGCATGGATCAAATCGGCTTTGAAACGCCATG
>JAFGLM010000017.1 GCA_016928055.1 Gammaproteobacteria bacterium | reverse complement strand
TTCAAGTTTATTTAGTTCGCATTCCTCATCGCACTCTTGATTTCCCGCAAACCCACTCGGATCCGTCGCATTCAACGGATTATTCCAGACATACGAATAACGATTCAGGCTTTGCGATTTATTGGGATCCTGAATAATCGGATCGGCCTGAACAAATCGCGCCAGGGTATCGTCATAGATACGGCCGTTCATATGCACCAGACCCATTTCATCGAGCATTTCGTGACCGGTAAAACCGCGCGTGGTCGTTGGCTTGGTATCAACGTAATGCTGATCTTCTTTATCCTGATCGGATAATGGATTCCAGCTTTCGATATTTCTGCGCTTACCCCAGGGATCATAATCCATAGCCTGAATAACATTACCCGCCTGGTCGGTTATCAAATTAATCGACCCCAAGTGATCTTTGATAAAATAATTCTGCGCTTCAGCAAAAATATTTCCGCCACTATCGACGGTTTGGACAATCAAGCCAACACCATTGATGTTTCGTTTCCATTGAATAGTACCGTCTTCATAATAGACTTTTTCAACACTGCCGATATATAAGGTTGTGGTTTCATCACTACCGTTATTATCGATACGTTTATAACGTGCCCGATCTGGCCCGTAAGAAAACGCGGTCGAATAACTACCTTTTTGTATCAATTTCGGCTTATCGAATACGGTATAAGCTATCGTTCTGCCGGCGCCGCTGGTCTGGTTGCCGTTGTTATCGTAAACGTAGGAATTATATCCACCAGGTAGACTATCGCCCTGGGTCTCGCATACCGCATGAGGTCCAGCGTTAGCATTTGTACAATCTTTTCCATAATAGTAATCAATATTCCAATCATCCACATTACTGGATCGCTGAGTTATGTTTCCTACGGAATTATAAAATATATTGAATACCCCACTCGCATCGCCGCTGAGTTGATGTTGCGTCAGACGGTTTAGTGCATCGTAGTCAAAATCTTCTCGAAGATCACGGTTGTAGCCTGGCATATTCATACCCAGGCCGGTTTCATGTCGCGAGGTAAGATTACCGGCCACATCCCAGACCAACGTCAGGTTCTGGATCGGCTCAACATTATCATTGTTGGCCCAAAGTCCGGTTGTGCGACCGGTGGCCGGATCGAATGCCGCCGACTGCAGAACACCGTTCCCGTAAGTTGCTTCGGTGACATTACCACGAGCATTCATGCTGTCAACCTGGTAATAGGTATTACGCGATTGACCGTCAGTACTGTAAAGCACGTCATTAACTTGATACAGATAACCGTAAGGATTGTAAATATATTGCACGCCATTGTTCTCGAACGTATCACTGGCGCGCGCCGCATCAAACATCTGGAACACTCGACCATACTGATCGTAGGTCACTTTTTCATAATGATTGCTGAACTGGTTATTAACACCTAAAAATCCAGTGGTAGTTTGACTGACCCGACCAAATCTGTCGTAACTGATGGTTTTGTCGTACTCGGTTTCACCATCCCATACACGCGCGAGTTGTCCAAACCCATTGTCAGCAGTGTCATAAATCCACGATACTGCACTTTGTTCACTGCCGTTCGTGTCACCACACGTTCCCGATGTATTGTCATAGCGACGAATCATACGGCCGCGAAAATCGTAGCGTTGTTCAATAACCTGACCATTTGCATCATTCTGACAGGTAAGTTCGCCCATGTGATTGTATTGGTAAATCCAGTTACCTTTATCTGGATCGCTCATACCGATTTTGCGATCCAGCAAATCATAGTCGATCGTTGTTGTATTTCCTCCTGGATCGCGCATGGTTTTGAGGTTACCGCGCGCATCATAGGTAAATGAAGTATTCCCGTTCATTGGGTCAAATGTACTAATCACCTGGCCAAGTGCATTTTTATACACTTTTTGTATTTGCCCTAATGGATTGGTTGTTAGAGTTCCAAAACCCTGGAAATCAATAACCGTGGCTGCACCGGTTGCAGGATAATCAGGGTGCTCAATGAGTTGGGCGCGATTAAGCGGATCGTAGTCTTTGTATTTGGTCCAGTATTTTTCTGAACCCTGAATATAGGGCTCACTCTTGCGCACAACCCGATCCAGTGAATCGTACTCTGTATCAATCCTGCTCCACGCACCATTAAACAATCGCGTGGCTTCACGAATTTTGCGATTACGCCTGTCAAAACAAACGATGCTTTCGCCGCCACCAGCGGTCTTGATATATTGATGTGTATCGGTGTTGTTACTGCCGGGGCATACACCTTCGCTATCGACACCGAGACCTGCGCTCAATAAAGACCATGCACCACTGCTGTCACTACTGAAATAGGGCACGCCCAGCGAAGTGGCGGCAGCTCTTTGGGCTATATAGGTATTACTATCGACATAACGGTATGAATAGGTCGGATTTCCATAATAATCACGAGAGGCGACTCTGCTAACCAGTCGCTCAACGCTCTCTAGCCCACTACCGGAACCGTCGTTGAAACGTTCGTATACTTCATCGACATAACGCCCGGTGCTGTCGTAAACGAGGCGTGGACTATAACGGGTTTCACCACCACCAGTTGTAATTGATTGCGTACGGTTACCGAAATTATCGTAAGTATGCGTTGTGGTTTGGGTAAACTCACTGTAATCTGGTTCCAGAGTTTCGGTTTCAACCAACCCGATCTGCGGCCCCGCAGGATAATAGGTAAAAGTTGACTGGCGAGTGATGCTGCCAAGAGTGTTACTGGAAGTAACTGTCATATTAGACAGTCGTCCCTGTTGCATCGACCAGGTGGCGCCGCTGTAGTCGTATATGTTATTGATTGACTTGCGAAGCTCAAAATTATCGTACGATTCGCCGTAAGTTTCTTCGGTTTCTGCAAAAATATTTCCATGGTCATCCATGATCCGGGTGTAATCGATATACCTGATTTCGGGTCCTTGGTCCCATACGTTATCGTTTTCTACGTAGTAATCAATGCTCAGAGAGTGGCTCATATATGGTTGAATCGCAGAAGCCTGCGCGATACCACCATTAGCAATGTCATTGCGAATACTGTTCACGCAATTCTGATCACAGTTAACCAAACCCCATTCCATCGTGGTTTCCTGCAATTTTGCACCGTGACGATTAAATAGTGTGGTGCTTAATGGTCGCCCAGTAAATGGCCAGTCCTGGCGGTAGTCTGTTTCTTTCCGTAAACCATTACGGCGATCAACTTCAACAACACGTTTAAAGCCGAGATAACCACGTCCTGATGCCTCCATGCGCGCCTGATGGTAGTAATAACTAGCCGCAATCTTACCCGAGACATCCGTCACAACCGGCATACTACTATTGATATTAAACACCAAACCTAAGGGCGGGCTTTCAAGGCTCTGATTAAAAGTCCCGCTTGGGAATGGGTTGTTTATCTTGTCATAAAACGCTGTCGATGAGATCGCGGCTATTTCATAATTATTCCAGCAAACATCGCCAACCTCCGTATCCTGGCAAACCTGTTCCTGTGTAGTGGAATTCACGCCCCTGAGATAACTGTAATGTTCAGATTGGCCAAGATTATCGTATTGAATGTTGATGGATTCACCATTTATTTCCCAGATTGTTTTAATTATGTTGTTGTATGGATGAAGATACTCGCCAGGGATTTGTGGCACAACATTTACATGGATCCCTCCAGAAGGACCATCCAGACTCAGTGAAACCAAATCGGGTAACTTGTCCCCATTCATATCGGTAAAATTGAAACTTGTATTGTAGCTGTATAAATAATACGGACTTGCATACGATACGAAATCGGCTGAAAAAGAGTTTGTGTAAGGATCCCAGTAACGAATTCTTGTCCAGAAGGTACCGTGTTCATCATAACCGTAGCCATTATCACCAGGCTGAATATCATGATAGTAACTCGCCAGATCAGGATAGCCATCGCCGTTCATATCAACCACTGAGGTGTTACCCATAAAAGCCTGTTCCGCGTCAGGTCTCATGCCAGTAACAGTTTCCTCTGGCGTAAACCCTGTCCCAGTGCTGAATCGATATTTAAAAATCCACGAACCATTAATCACATCGCTTAAACCGTCATTATTCAAATCAGCGACTCTGAGATAAGCAAGAAGTTGACGTGCATCCGAATCCCAAACATCGTAACTAACATATTCGTACAAAGTATCAAAATAATGCAGCTCCAAACCGCCATTCGGCAACGGATGGCTGGTATAGACAAAAGTATGCTGATATTGAGCCTGACTCTGGCCATTACATACTGAAACCGCGGCAATAAAATCGATACGGCCATCGCCATTGAAATCGCCAGTTTGAGGGTGTAACTCGAAATCTAGTAGACTATTATCACACGGCGTTACGCCTACCGGATGAACAAACTGAATGTCTTGCATCGGGTAGTACTGCCCGTATTCATCCGGTTTTTGCACTACGACTTTCTTGGAATATGTATCGACGACATCCTGCAAGCCATCACCATTGATATCGACAAATTGTGGCTCATAAAACTCTTCTAAGCCCAGCGGAATAATATTTTCGTAGGCGGGCGTTGTTGACAAAGCCCAACCACCGTTTGCGGTCGGTGTCGAGAGATATACCCGTATACCCGGAGTGTATTCCCAATGGTTCGCAGTCTCCTTAAATACCAAATCATCTCGACCATCTGCATTGTAGTCAATCATCCAAAGTTTCGAAGATTGGGCTCCCGAAGCCCGTATCAAACCTCCATTAATCAGAGGTGTAGGAGTATATTGAAGCTGGCCATTGCTATCGACACTAGCAAGAGAATGCTTAATTGTAATGTTATCCGTCCAGATTAAATCCTGCAGACCATCTCCGTTGATATCACCCATTGCAAACTTTTTGGGGGTTATATCCAAATTCACGGCGACAACATTCGAATGAGAGAAAACTGACCCTATAGTTGGTATAGTCCATGCGAAATAAGTTGCACGGCCACAGGTACTACCTCGACAGGGTTGAACATAAGAAAGCCGACTAACCCGATCATATTCATTCGGCTCCTCATAGATTTCTTCATAATGCAGATTGTAATTACGAATTTGCGTGTTATCTGCATCGTCACCAAACGCTTCAATACTTTGCAAGCGATACTCGTTCCAGTATTCGTACCCGGCAATGTAGCCACGGATTTTATCCTGTCTCAGCTCCCAGTGAAATCTTATATGGCCAGCTTCAGCATCATCACCACCACAAAGAATATCTGTAATACGCGGTATTGGACCAAACCCGCTGTTGTTGTAATAGTAAATCATTCGGTTTGCGGCACTATCTGTGCGATAGCGTAAGAGCCAGCGATAGGTTTTTGGGTTAACAGCATCGAAACGCTGCTTGGCAGCATCAATGCCTACTGAAGCATTACCACCGTAATAGTCAATACGGCCGTCTTTATATTCCACCTTGAAACGATCTGGATGACCTGTACTGCCACCCAGTGCAGTAATACGAGCGTAACTTTCAATTTCGGTGCGATACTCGCTATTGGGTGCGCCGTACGTTCCGGAGGTCACCATCAGACGTTCACCGTTCAAACAAAAACGATCTTCTTCAGTCCAGGTGATGGGTGCAGCATTTTTGTCCTGGCTTTCGGTTTGCCGACAACGACTGATGCTGCCCAGGCCGCTTAACGACCAGCCCCAACCGGCAACGCCGTTACCTGAACCACTGTTATAATTCAGGCTAATACTCGGTGCAAAACCACCAGATCCCGCAGCAACTTCAATAGGAATGTTATAAGTTGCCTGGCCACCAGAAGAAACATCAAACTCTCCATTTAAACTAATTGTTTGATCGATTGTTGAAGCCGGTGCCGGCGCTGTTGCCAATACCGGTTGCGGGGGTGTTTCGATTGTGCCGGTTATTCCTGAAACAAATACCGGCTTAATTGCACTGTAATCAGTGCAATTGCTATCTCTACAAGCACTGACCCTATATTCATAATTACCGTTTGCTACCGTATGGACTTGATGAATTAATTCACCAGATCCCAAATATATTTGGGACCAATCGCCTGAATTATAACGTTGCTGCAACAGATAATCGGTATCGCCATCACCGTTCTCAGCCGGCTGCCAACTTAAATAGAACTCTCCACCTTGCGAAACAGCCGGGCCATCTATTGGGCCGGGTATGCCTAACGGTAATAATAATTCCTCAACCGTAGATGAACCTGTACGCCAATCCGAACAGCTGGTATATGTGCTCTCCGTTTTACACGCGCGTACCTGGTAATTCCATGTGCCCGCCGATAAACCGGTTAAGGCTTTACTCAATCCGGTACTATCATAACCATTTATCCATGTACTAGATGTGCTTATCTTGTAATCAAAATCGTATTTAGTCACATCTCCGCTGGCACTGCCCCATGATACTGTGACATCACCTGAACTCGGATTTGGGCTGGCAGAAATTGAGGATGGCACCCCTGGCGTAATAGCGACGATGATCGATTGTTCGGCGCTGTATGCACTGCAGCCAACCGCATTACACGCGCTAACATGATAACCATAGGTAGCGCTACCTTTTGTTCGTGGTAGTTCGGTAGCCGTAGTACTTGTTTCACCACTCCAACTGCCACCATTAATACGCTCCTGCCATTTATAGCTAGTAGCACCTGATACAGCATTCCAGCTTACTGTGTAATTTCCATCATTGTCTGTTGAGGCTAAAGATATAACAGGAATCGACGGTACTATGCTGGATGAATTTTCTCTCCAAGTCGAACAACTCGTGTAGGTGCTGACTGTTTTACATGCGCGTACCTGGTAGTTCCATATACCCACCGATAAACCGGTTAAGGCTTTACTTAAACCGGCGCCGTCATAACCATTTATCCATGTGCCGGACGTACTGATCTTATAATCAAAATCATAGTAAGTGACCGAACCACTTGCACTACCCCACGACACCGTGACATTACCTGAACTGGGATTAGGGTCAGCCGTGATGGACGCCGGTATACCTGGAGTGATTGCAACAATAACAGACCGTTCACTGCTATAAGCACCGCAACCAGAACTGTTGCAAGCTTTTACCCGATAACCATAAGTGGTACTGGGTTTCCCGCTTCGGGATGCACTGGTCAAACTGGTGGTTGTGTCATCACTCCAGCTGCCCCCATTAACACGTTCCTGCCATTTGTAACTGGTGGCATTCGCAACGCCGCCCCAGGAAATACTGTAATCGCCATCACTGTCTGTGGTAGCCATATTCATTGAGGGCGTACCCGGTACCGGTGGAGGCACGGTAATAATCAATCTATAACTGCTAAAAAAGTACTCTTCATAAGAATCCCAATAATCATCAAACCAGTAACTCGCAAGAATATGAAATTCGTACGTTCCAGCCGGTAAATTGCTAAACGATTGTTGAAATGAGGTAGTACTATAAGGCGTTACAGAGGTGCCGATTTTTTTATAGAGTACAAAATTGAGATCAGAACCGTCCGTCGGCAAATCAAAATTCCAGGCCAAAGTAAACGTTCCGTCGCTATCGGTATAGTTAATTGTGTACCCAGGGTTGGAGTACCACCAACTATTCGGAAACGTATAAGTCTCCGCCTGCACCGATTGCGCAAATCCCACTGCTCCAGATAACAATACCGCCAGGCATATTGCCCGAGACAAAGTACAACGCGCCCGGTTTGGCTGGTTCGCATCGGGTATTAGAGATTGGTTATCGATATTTTTAACAACAGAATGAACAGCAGATGACAAAAACCCTGGCATGGCTCGCTCCCGGCATTGTGTTTTTATTAGCGCCCGATTCTTAGTATGGATCCGGCACCCTAATAGCTCCGCATCCCTACAGTCTTTTTATCCTGAAAACCCTGTCGCGGAACTTAACTCAAGATCGCCGGATTCGCAATCATTCTTATGGGGAATTGGGAAGTTTTTTCGGCGTATTTGACTTAGATCAAGAGCAAATTGCCGAAGATTGTAATTTATACAATCAGCCAAGTTTTTAGTCAGGTTAAAGCAATAATAACTTCTCTGGATGCCGGATCAAGTCCGGCATGACAAGATTTTCCTGGATGCCGGATCAAGTCCGGCATGACAAGATTTTCCTGGATGCCGGATAAGCACTGAAGCTTTCCGGAATGACAAGAGGATTAAATTTTTTCTACATACTGGATTCTGGAATTCCCTCTCCCTCAGGGAGAGGGTTAGGGTGAGGGAATAAAAACACGCATTTAAAAAGCGATTTTTGTTGCCCCTCATCCCGTCCTTCTCCCTGGGGGAGAAGGGGTCTTCTTTCGAGTTAATGGGATAACAATGCGCTTCGCTTCATCCAGGCTACTTACTGTTAAAACGGAAAGTCTTCTGATTCAACCGATTCAATTTTTTTGATTTCAGGTTTTTCCGCCAACTGATGAATTTCATTGCCATCGACGAATATCGCCCGATAGGGTCTGGTGGGACAGGCATATTCACAGGCGCCGCAGCCTATGCAAATATTCTGATCGATTTCCGGTATGGTCAGATCATTAAGATACGGCACCATATGCACGGCCTGGGTCGGGCAATGTTCCGAGCAGGAGCCGCAGGCGGTGTTTTCGGTATAGACAATGCAGTTCTCCTGAATAAAATGAACTTTGCCGATTTGCGTTAACTTTTTATTTTCCTGCGTAAGCGGCAATATCGCACCGCTCGGACAAACATCACTGCATTTTTGGCAATCGTAGTTACAAAAATTGACTGCATAATCCATTGTTGGCTGCATAAACCCGAGAATGCCGTACTCAAACACCGAAGGCTGCAAAACATCCGTCGGGCAAACGCTGACACATAAATGACAGGCTGTGCAGCTGTTCATAAAATGTTCAATGCCGATTGCTCCCGGCGGGCAAACCGGGAAGTTTTTATTTTCAGGTATATTCGTTTGACCTTTGGGTTTAATCAGATTGGCGGCAAACGCATATTTATCCAGACTCAAATAACCAACAATCGATGCTATCGCGACACTGAGTACTTTTCTTCGTAGTGGCTGATCGACCGATTTTGTTTCCTGCTCTGGACGGCCTCGCCCGATCAGTCTGTAAGTTAATCCGTTTTCAGGACATGATTGGATACAGTTAAAACATCCCACGCATCTTGAAAAATCGATCTGCTTTCTTTTTATATCGATGCATCCGGTTTTACAGACAATCGAACACTCCCCACAATTGGTACATAAATCTTCTGCGAATTTGATTTTAAATAAAGACAGTCTGGAAATAAGGCCCAGCAATGTGCCAACCGGACAAATCGTATTGCAGTACAACCGCCCATGCCAGAATGACATCCAGATAACCAATACAGATATGGCAATAGAAAACAAAATAACAAGAATATTGGCCGGTGCAATATTTTCCGGGTTTAAGATGTATGCGCCGATACTCTCCAACCCGGCGGACGCGAGGTTATTTAAACCAAGATAGAGAGGGCGAACAACATTTGTCAGCAATCTGCCGAAAATACTGAACGGATCGAGCATATATAAGAGCGATAGGCTGCCGGATAGAAACAACACTGTTGTCACCGCGAATAGCGAATACCTTATTTTGTTTTTTGGTTTTCGGTATTTATACTTTTTTTTCTTTTTTAATTTTCTTGAAATTAATGAAACAAGATCCTGCAACAGCCCCAATGGACAAATCGTAGAACAATAGACTCTGCCATACAGCGCAGTTAATAAAATAACGAGTACAAATCCGAGCACTGCAAGACTCAGGGTGCCGATAAATTTAAGCAAGGAAGGGACAAATTGAAGATAAAGTATCGAGCTGACCGAGAACTCGGATAACACTCCCCTGAAATCAACAAATACAAATACTGTTGCTATAAAAAATGCAAGAGAGATAACAACCCTTGCATTTTTAAGAAATACCTGTTTCATCACAACAACTTTGCTTGTGAAAAATGTTAAACGGTAATCCGCTTGATTGAAAGTTTCTCCAGATCCATAACGCCTGCACCCATCGCATTGGCGATCTTGATATGTGGAATCTCTTCCGGCTCGATCCCGAAGATTTTGGCCGCGGCGGCATCGGCGGCGACCATGTCCGGCGAGATAACCAGATATCCTTTCCTGGCCACATCCGCCTCGGATACGCCGCGCGGGCCGTTTTGCATCATCACGTTATAGGCGTCAACAATATTCAGTTGCGGTTTGCAGTATGTCGCGAAATCGGCAATACACTGGTGCAGGTCGTTCCGGTGCCAAAACCGCCTGTTCCAGACAACACCCATTAAATTTTTCATGGCGATAGACAGGGTTGCACCACCATGACTCTTTAATATTGGTACATTGATGACCACATCGGATTCCAGCATCAGTTGATGCACTTTGGCATCTTTCAATACCGCACCATCAGCAATTTCAACATCCTGGTAGTAGCTTTCGCTGTCACCGGTGACCAGTTTACCTCCGGCATCCTTTACCGCTTTTTCAATACCGCTGTTTTTATAGCATCGGGTCCACTCGTCGCAGGTGTGATCAAAGGCATAAACCTCTTTTGCGCCGGCCTTGAAACAATGCTCGACGACACGCTTGACCAGCACCGGATTGGTATTGGCAGCCCGCTCCGGCCCTGAGTCCCAGCCAATATTGGGTTTCACGACCACGGTCTGCCCGGGTTTAACGAACCTTTGCATACCACCCAGCGACGCTATGCCTTTGTCAAACATCACATCCGGCGCAGCGCCTTTTATCGCAACGAGGTCATAAGATCCGTTCTCGCTGATCGGCTCTTCGGCCATCGCCTGACCCATTCTGCCCAACGGTAAAAGCGAGCCCGCAAAAACGCCCGCGCCAAGTCCTTTGGTCAGAAAATCACGTCGTTTCATAGTCTCCACCCACGCGGTTTTTGTTGCTGGGAAAACCCATCCATACCGATCACCTTAATCGACAAGAATTCCGGTTACTTAAGCGATAATAGCATACGAAAATCAGCCAAAATCGGCACTGGGACAGATGACCGGTATTTCGTGATAAACAACACTGGTAATTTGTGCTCTGCCGGTTGAATATTGCAGTTGGAATTTAACCTATCAAATTGCTTGGTTTTTCAGGTATGCTCCGAAAATCCGGTCAACATTTCCAACTCAAACATTATGAAAATTCTGCACTACGATTGTTTTTCAGGCATTAGCGGTGATATGCATCTCGGCGCGATGATTGACATCGGTGTTGATAAGGAATACCTGCTGTCAGAATTGAAAAAACTGAATCTGACCGGTTATAACATTCAAATTCTGCGCGATAGCAAAAAAGGAATTCAGGGCAGCAGAGTCAATATTGAGCTGACGGAAAAACAGACCGCTCGGGATCTTAAGGATATCGAAAAAATCATTTTCGACAGCCGATTATCTGATGCCGTCAAACAACTGAGCTCAAAGATATTTCAAAAGCTGGCCGCAGCCGAAGCCAAAATCCACGGCAAAAGCATCCATGAAATTCATTTTCATGAAGTCGGTGCCGTGGACGCCATTCTGGATATTGTTGGTTCTGCGATTTGTATCGATGCACTCCATGTTGAAAAAATTCTCTGCTCGCCGGTCGAATTGGGCGGCGGCTATATCAGCTGCGAACACGGCACCCTGCCGGTTCCGGCTCCCGCTACGATTGCACTACTTAAAAATGTCCCCATACGAACCGGGAAGGTAGCATTCGAAACCACCACTCCCACCGGGGCGGCGATTCTAGCCACGATTGTTGACGAATTTGGCAAACAGTTTGAGTTCACGCCTGAAAAAACCGGCTACGGCATTGGTATGCGGGATCTGGAAATACCCAACGTGCTACGTGTCACATTGGGATCACAACAAACAACATCATTGGCTTCCGAAACCATCACCGTGATCGAATGCAATATTGATGATATGAATCCGGAGTTTTATGACTATCTGATTGATAAACTCATGACAATCGGCGCTAAAGATGTTTATATCACCCCCATCTATATGAAAAAAACCAGACCCGCCGCAAAACTTACGGTTCTGTGTTCGGAAGACACTTCCGACAAAATGACCGAATTGCTCTTGAACGAAACGACCACACTTGGAATCAGAACATATCGCGCTGACAGAGCCATGCTGGAGCGTGAAATATCAGTGGTTGAAACAAAATATGGAAAGGTCAAAGTCAAATCTGCACGACTGGGTGACAAAATTCTAAAATCGAAACCCGAATACGAAGACTGCAAAAGAATTGCCAACGAAATGAATGTGCCGCTACAGGCTGTTTATGATGAAGTGAATAAAATTCTACTTGGTTAATATTGTTATGAATATTGAAAAACTAAAAGCCATTCTGGAAGATGTCAAAAAGGGTGATCTGGATGTTGGCGACGCCCTGGATAAACTGCGGGACCTGCCGTTCAAGGAACTTGGCCACAGCAAAGTTGATATGCACCGCGAGTTGCGTAAAGGCTATCCCGAAGTGATTTTCTGTGCCGGCAAGACAGTTGCACAGGTGAAAGATATTGTTGGATCCATGCTCGATGAGAATATCAATATTCTCGCAACACGAGCCAGCGAGGAAATGTACGCGGCGGTCAAAGCTATTTGCTATGACGCGGTCTATTCTGAAATTGCAAAAACCATCACTATAAAACTTCAGGAAACCATCATCCCATCATCCACCATCTCGATTGTCACCGCCGGAACATCGGATATACCGGTAGCTGAAGAAGCCGCGGTTACAGCGGAATTTTTTGGCAATAAAGTCGATCGAGTGTTTGATGTCGGAGTGGCTGGTATTCACCGTCTGACACATACCATCGATAACATTCGAGCCGCTAGAGTTGTTGTGGTAGTAGCCGGCATGGAAGGCGCGCTGCCCAGCATTGTCGCCGGCCTGATCGATAAACCGGTTATCGCTGTACCCACCAGCGTTGGCTACGGCGCTAGTTTTGGCGGTATCGCCGCGCTGTTAGGCATGCTCAACAGCTGCGCCAGTGGTGTCAGCGTCGTCAATATCGACAACGGTTTTGGTGCCGGTTATATCGCCAGCATGATTAATAAGCTTTAGTAGCTTGACAATTCAACAAAGTACGACTGTAAAAAAAATCATGAATCCGGATTCCCCTCTCCCTTCGGGAGAGGGTCAGGGTGAGGGGATCAAAAACTCGTGCAATTCTTTGCCAAACAACTGCGACGCCAGGCCACCGATACTGAACAACTGTTGTGGCGACACTTACGGGCACGAAGGCTGGATGGGTTTAAATTTCGACGCCAAGTGGTGATCGAACCTTATATTGTTGATTTTGCGTGTCTTGAAGCCAAGTTAATCATTGAAGCGGATGGTGGCCAGCATGGGGAACAACAAGATCGCGATTATGCAAGAACAGAATATTTGCGGGCTCGAGGTTATCGGGTTTTACGATTTTGGAATCATGAGATACTGACTGAAACACAGGCCGTTTTAGAACAAATTCATAACGAATTAATTCAATCCCCTCACCCCATCCCCTCTCCCGGAGAGAGAGGGGATTAGACTGTAATACTTTGGTTACGCGCCATTCATATCTGTGCCCTGCGAAACTAACCAAAACTATCTCTAATTCGATATTTGCGAGCGCGCGAGGTCTTTACGGATAACAATAAACGTTCCCTTCTCCCTTCGGGAGAAGGACAGGATGAGGGAGAAATAAAAAATCGCTTTTAGACCAGTGTTTATATCCCCTCACCCCAACCCCTCTCCCTGAGGGAGAGGGGCTTCAACTGCTATACGTATCAACCCTCTCCCGGAGGGAGAGGGGCTTAAGCGGTTACCCTTCTTCGGGTTGCATGAGCTGCGATACCTTCCAAACCTTTTCTTAGAAGGAGAGTGGCTTAAGCTTTGATGCTTTGGTTACCTAAAAATACCCAACTAAACTTACTAATTACTATGCATGCTTTAAGCTGACTCGCTTACTGCGTCAATGGATAATATCACTCAACATCCTGATATTTTTTAATAACCAGGTACTTAAGCTCGGTATCACCGACATTGCGAATGCCGTGCTTCATTTTGGAAGGACAGTAAAAACTGGTATAGGGACCGGCAACCGTTGTCTTCCCGTCCAGATAAAATTCCGCTGTGCCTTCAAGCACAAAGAAAAATTCATCTTCGACATGTACATGCGGTTCGTGGGTGGCGGCATGCGGTTTAACCACACTCATTTTCAGTGTTCGGCCATCGATAAACTTTTTGTCTGCAAACCAGTACTGATAACCCACTTCGGTTTTAACCGTTTTATCCATTGAAAATGTATTAACACTGTTTTCAATCGTAAAGCGACTGTTGTCGACCTTAACTTCCTGCCCCGTACTATCATGAGCACTTGCGTAAACAGGCAAACAAAAAAGAATGGCTGTAATTAATAAACAGGTTTTGCGTTCCTTCATTTATCTACCCTCGATATCGTTTTAGTTTCCTCAACAGGAACTAATACTTTTAACTTAAGTTTTCCTGTCAGAATATGTTTGGTCGCACCGCATTGGGCTTTACCATCAACCACCTGATGTTCAATAGTCGGTAACAGGTATTTGGTAAAATGTTCAACCAGCTCGCAGTCATTATCATCTAAAAATTGCGGGCGGTTTTTGCCAAGCGTCACTTCCTGCCATTCGGCATTAACCGCGTCGGTATCGCTTTCCGATGCCGGTACTAAGGTAGAAAAATCTGCGGTTATTCTGAAGCGGTTTTGAGGCCGGTCAAATCCCGCGCACGGCGGCATGCTAACCTTTACGTCTTCTGCCGCACCTAAATGGCGTAGTAACATTTTGACCCTGGACTCCATCAAATCGCAGGAATAAGCCACCTCGGTGCTTAAATAACTGAATTTAACTTCCTGCTTTTTCCAGACCGCATCCACTGCTTCGGACGCGTTGACGGAAACCGTTGTAAATAAACATAAAACAGCTACAAAAAGTACGTGTTTCATAGTATCACCCCTTAGGCCGCGCGTTTTGCGGATTTTTGGACCCGATCACAGCGTGATAATTCAATAGTATATCGGCAAAAAAAACGCGGCCTGTTGGCCGCGTCAGGCTGCTGACAAACCCCAGTAAAAATTACTGGGGTTTATTTTTTGGGCGAACTGAGCAACGCTGTGGCAAGCCTTTTTATTGGG
>JAFGLM010000004.1 GCA_016928055.1 Gammaproteobacteria bacterium | reverse complement strand
TTCAGCGACCAGTGTTTACACACTGCGTTGCCTGGATAACAGCGATAACGGCTCAACCCGCTCCGTCACCGTGATGGTTGGAGGCATACCTGCCGGCGGCGATTCGGGCGATGGTGATTCCGATGACAGTGATGAGAGCGGCGGCGGCAGCCTGGGGCCATTGGTCTTGTTGATATTTTTGCTATCCTTTGTGTGGTTGCTTAGATGGCGTTATCAAACAATCCATCCAGATGATGAGTAAATCTTGAAAAAAAAATTACTTATATACTGGGGCCGCTTAGCGGCTCTGGTTATTTTAGCGGTTACAAATTCCAGCGTTATTGCTGTGGCATCTCCGACAATGGCGTTACAGGTTACCGGGCCGGGGCAACAGCCGTTTACGACGGGATATGTTTTTAAAGAAGGAGAATTTAGAACCGGATCTGCGTGGCAAGCGGTATCGGTCGATGGCTTTCGTATACCTTTACAGCTTGATATCAAGGCGTTGCATCGAGATGGTTCGATCCGCCACGCCATTGTCAGTGGCTTTACACCGGCAAAACTGAAAAACGGAACACGATTTGAAATTGTAAAGTCGGCTGCAGCTACCGAAGGTTCAGCGATTACGCTTGAACAGTTAATCAAAGCCAATGTTAACGCTGAAATTAAAATACAAACTGCCGGTAAGTCTTATTCACTTTCCCTGCAACCAATGTTGCATGCGGCGGATGAAAAACCCGAACAGAAATCAATGTTGTCAAGACTGCTTGCTGCCAGTCCTTTCGCTACATCTCAGAACGGAATCATTTTTCGACAATGGTTAACAGGGCCGGTGGTTTCTGAATGGATTATCGGCGGACCATTACTGGACGACGAAGTTCATGCCCACAATTATCTGGCAGGTTATTTTCATGTGCGTGCCTATCAGGATCTTAAAAATATACGCGTCGATTTTGTCATCGAGAATAACTGGACCTTTCAGCAGCAACCGCAAAATATTACTTACGATATTGAGTTGCAGATTAATGGCAAGCCGATTTATCAACAACAGAATTTAAATCACTTTCATCATGCGCGCTGGCATAAATCATTCTGGGTGGCGGATAAACCGGCTGTGGTTATTACTCACGATATTGATTATCTGCAGAGCACTGGTGCTGTTTCAAATTATATATCGCTGCAACCCGGCAGGGAGGCGTTAGCGCGTCTGCAGAAACAGGTGGAGCCGATGAGTAACGGGCCGCTGTCTGAGTATATGCCTGAACCGGGGGCTTCACCTGCTATTGGACCGCTACCTCGATGGGCGGCACTGTATGTTGTTAGCGGTGATCAGGATGCATTGCAGGCAACATTGGCTGGTGGTGATGCCGGTGGTACCTATTCGGTTCATTATCGGGATGGGAAAACGGGTTTGCCGGTTTCTATCGCTGAGTATCCGGATCTAAGTTGGAACGGGGAAACTTTACCGAAAGAGCGCGATAGTAATAAATATTCGCACGATCAGGCCCACCAACCTTCTATCGCTTATCTTCCTTATCTGCTGAGCGGAGATTATTTCTATCTTGAAGAACTGCAATTCTGGGCCAACTGGAATATGTTGTGGTCGCATCATGTTTACCGGCAACATGAAAAAGGCATTATCGGTATTCAGGTCAGAGGTCAGGCATGGGCGTTGCGGGAAATCGCCCGCGCTGCGTACATCACACCGGACGATCATCCTTTAAAGAAATATTTTAATGACCGGGTTTTATTCAATATTGAATACAACACACAGCTGTACGTTAAGAATCCAGCGGCCAATAAACTGGGCGCCTTGAAATCATATGACGGGCATGAAGACTTTGCGCCATGGATGGACGATTTTTATACCTGGATGACAGGGCATCTGGTTGAGTTAGGGTTTATTGAAGCAATACCGTTACGCAACTGGAAAGCGCAGTTTCCGGTTGGTCGCATGGGTGGCGACGGTAATAACGGCTACTGCTATGTTTTCGGTGCGCCTTATCATTTATTAGTGGGTCCCGCGAGGAATAAATGGTGGCCGGATTTCGCTACACTTTATCAGAAAAATTTTGCCGGAAAATTAAATGGACCGTGTGTGGACGGACTTGAGATGACCGGTTATGCCGATAGTCCGACAGGTTATCCTTCCAACATGCGTCCAGCGCTGGCAATTGCCGTTGATGCGGATGTACCAAATGCAAAGGCAGCCTGGCGTCGATTTGTTAATTCTGCTGTACAACCCGATTACCGTGATTATCCAAATTTTGCGTTACAGCCGCGCATATCTGTTAAGTCGGAGAGAAAATGATGACCGCAAAAAAATACATTAGATTGTTTCCTGTATATTTTGTGCTTACTTTCCTGCTTGCTTGTGGCGGTAGCAATGGTGATGGAGAAGAAGATGCCGCCGATGGAGGTAGTTCCGGCAGTAGCAGCGGCGGTAGCAATGCAGGCTTTCCTAGTCTGGATCCAAACAAGGGTAATGTTGACAGCCACTTTATAAATCGGCTTGGCCGCAACAGTGTTTATGTTTTTGCCGGTGATGTAACACCCGATGATTATGATGGCGATAACGGTGATCCTGTGATGGATGCAGAGGTATTTCAGGTTAACGGCAGCTGTTTCTTTCAGTATGACGCGTCAGGTTTAAGCCCCGGTACCTATACCGTTGCGTTTACCAATCAGGCTGCTGACGACAATCCGGCCGCAGATAACACAATAAACTTTAGCGGTAGAACCGTTGTGACTATAGATGGTAACGGATCCATTGCACATAATTTTGTCGCCGATAATATTTTACGCGTCGGTCCCGGTCAGACCTACGCCAAACCAAGTGATGCTGCCGCGGTTGTTAATGCTGGCGATGTGGTTGAGATCGAGGCCGGTACTTATGCCGGTGATGCAACTTATTGGGACACGGATAATATTACTATCCGCGGTGTCAATGGTCGCGCGCATATGAAAGCCGAGGGTGTGGAAGCCGGCGGTAAAGGGATATGGGTAACAACAGGTAATAATATTCGTATCGAGAATATAGAATTTTCCGAGGCCAGTGTTGATGATGAAAATGGCGCCGGTATACGCGCTGAAGGCAATAACTTAACTGTTTGTAACAGTTATTTTCACGATAATGAAAATGGAATGTTGGGAGGCGCTTACGGAATTATGATCATTGAGTTCAGTGAATTTAATTATAATGGTTTCGGCGACATTGGGTATACGCACAATATTTATGTTGATGATGGGGAGACTCTGATCTTTCGGCATAATTATTCACATCATGCCAACATAGGACACAATCTGAAAACTCGTGCGCGAGAGAACTATATCCTATATAACCGGTTGATGGATGAAACCGATGGGGCATCCAGTCGCGCGATTGATGTACCGGAAGGTGGTTTAACTTACGTAATAGGCAATGCTTTGCAGCAGAGTGAGAATACCGATAATTCTGAATTGTTTGCGTATGGCGCGGAAGGATTATCCGGTGACGGACGCTTGCACAAACTTTACGCAGTAAACAATACTTTTGTAAACGATCGTTCCGGTGGTGGAGTATTCGCAGAGGTTGCCGGTGGTACCAGCACTGTTTTATTTAAAAACAATCTGTTTGTTGGAAACGCAACCACTCCAAGCGGACTGGATGCCACAAATATTGTCACCAACTCGCCGGGTTTTGTTGATCGCAACGGTTTTGATTATCATTTGCTTGTTACCTCCACCGCCACTAACAAGGGAACCTCGCCCGGCTCGGGTGATGGTTTTGATTTAACACCGGTCTGGCAGTATTTGCATCCTCATAGTCGCGAAACACGTCAGACAAATGGCGCGCTGGATGCCGGAGCATTCGAATATATCCCCTAGTTTCAATCTAAAATCAAATACGCTTTTACGATAAACCCGTCACAGTTTTTCCAAATATAAGCAGGTTGTATTTTTTTATTGAAAATAACAAAGCTGTTTAGTCAGGATTGTTTATAAAAGTACACATGCTTAAGTTTTTTGCTTAAGGTTTTCTACCTAAGTTCTTTTGCTTATTTTTTATAAACATAATCACCGGTACTCCCACCAGCGTTTTTCATCAAAGTTCTGTCACAAATTTTCTTTGTCTGTTTTTTAGCGAACAGAATTTCTGTTGATTCATGTTTTTCCCTCTATTGCGCATACAAATTGCGACACCAATCACAATAAACATAATTGAACTGCGGATACGTGCACATTAGCCGTTATTTTAAACACATATATTTATATACAGTTATATCTAGTTAGTTTTTCATTTTTACACTGGGAAGACATGATGATAAAGAAAAGGAATTTAGTAGGAATTATTGCTGTGGGTTGCAATTTTTTTCTGGGGTCTCTGGTTGTCTACGCAGATGCATTCGATGATTTAAATTTGCAACCGGGTCAATGGTACGAAGTACCGAACAGCAAATTGCAAAATCACTTTCCAGGCAATCCACCGCCGGGTTATACAGGTCCGCAGAGTGTTATGGCTGCCTGGAGTGGTGGTGCCTACGATTCGAGTCGTGATCGACTGATCGTCTGGGGTGGTGGCCACGAAGATTATGCGGGTAATGAGC
>JAFGLM010000003.1 GCA_016928055.1 Gammaproteobacteria bacterium | reverse complement strand
TTCAGCGACCAGTGTTTACACACTGCGTTGCCTGGATAACAGCGATAACGGCTCAACCCGCTCCGTCACCGTGATGGTTGGAGGCATTGCCTCGAGTAGCAGCTCATCCAGTTCATCCAGTAGTGGTGGCAGTAGCTCTTCAAGTTCTTCCAGCGGTGGAGGCAACGCTGGTGATCCGGATGTCGATACAAGTGGTTCAGATGTTTCCGGTGGTGATGAAAACAGCGGAGGTGGCGGCGTCGGGTGGTGGTCGTTATGGTTTGTCCTGATATTGCTAGCCTCAATGCGGCGCGCCCGGTTAATCCCTGAATAAATTGCCGCGACTGTATTCACAGTCTGTGAACTTGTATAATCCTGCGCCTCAATTTCCAGGTAAGCCCTGGAATTGTGCCTGTAGCAGTAAACGGACAGCTCAATTCCATGCGCAACTTCTCAATAAAAAAACACAGTTCTTATGTCGGATAATCACAGAAAAAAAATAGCGGTATTTGGGCATTACGGTAATCAAAACCTGGGTGATGAGGCGATTATTGAAGCGGTCATCGGTAACTGTCGAAAGCGACATCCGGATGCGGAAATAATATGTATATCAATTGATCCCAAAGACAGCGCAAAACGTCACGCTGTCGATGCATTTCCTTTGCGTGTTGAGGGTCGCGAGTGGATGGATTATCCACGTTATCGCGATCTGGAGGCTGAATCGGTTTCCGAGCACAGTCCCGGGCTAAAGGCATTACTTAAACGAAGATTGCCTGTCGTTTTCTACCTGCTAAAAATTGCCGTCTGGTATTTGCAGTTACCTTTCATAGTAATTGAGCAACTCAAGTTTTCCCGGCAAAACTATAAACTGCTAAAAACCGTGGATTACCTGCTGGTGTCAGGTTCCAACCAGTTTCTGGATAACTTTGGCGGCGCCTGGGGATTTCCATATTCTTTGCTCAACTGGACGTTATTGGCGAAGCTAAGTGGAACTAAAGTTAATTTTATCAGCGTCGGCGCGGGACCGCTCGACGGTTTCATAGGAAAAAAGTTTGTCAAATGGGTACTGAAACTTTCTGATTATTATTCTTTCCGCGACATTGGATCATATGACCTGGTCAGCCGGTTTTATCCTGCAGTGAGCAAAAGTGTTTACCCGGATCTTGCTTTTAGTTTGATGGCAGATTCAATCGGCTCGCAAAAATCAAATTCCACCCGTGATCGGCGCCTGGTGGGCATTAATCCCATGCCGGTTTACGATCCGCGTTACTGGCCGATTGCGGATATAGAAAAATACAATCGGTATATCGAACAAATTGCGGCGTTTTCTGCATGGTTACTCGATAAAGATTACGAAGTCTGTTTTTTTTCCACCCAGCCCAAAGACGGTAACGTAATCGTTGATATTCGGAATCTACTCCAACAAAGATACTCCCGGCATACGCACAATGTCAGAGCGGTAATCAGTGAATCCGTTTCCGGGTTGCTGAAAAGCATGAGTGAGTTTGATTTGCTAATTGCGACCCGTTTTCACGGTGTATTGCTTTCACTTTTTCTGGGCAAGCCGGTGGCGGCAATATGTTATGGGCAGAAAACCCATGATTTGATGCAGGATTGCGGGTTGGGTAAGGTGGCCTGTGATCTGGATAGTATTGCAGTAGAAAATCTTCAGGAGTATTTTCAGATAATTGAATCTGACGCAGAACATATTGAGGCCATGCTGGCTGACAAGCAAGCAGAATACAGTAGGCAGCTGGCCGAACAATACGATGCAGTGCTTGATTTACAGCGAATTTAAAATTAGCACCATCGACCAGATGAATAATGAACGCGGGAGTTGATAAGCCCTATAACTATGAGTACAACAAAAAATTCTATGAATGACTTAATTCAGCCAAAAAAAAAGAGTGATAAATCAGATTGTCGTTACTGTGGTGAGCCTTTAAAGCACACCTTTGTTGATCTGGGGATGTCACCTCTGTGTCAGACGCACATTACCACGGAACAACTGAATCATATGGAACCTTTTTATCCCTTGCATGCATATATATGCGAAAGGTGTTTACTGGTTCAGCTGGAAGAGTTTGTTGCGCCGGGGGATATTTTTTCGGAATACGCGTATTTTTCATCCTACTCGGATAGTTGGGTGGAACATGCGCGGCAGTATGTTGAGCTGGTCACTGAGCGTTTTGGTTTAAATGGCAGCAGTCAGGTTGTGGAAATCGCCAGCAATGATGGTTATTTGCTGCAGCACTTTGTGAAAAAAAATATTCCTGTTCTGGGTATTGAGCCGGCGGCGAATATTGCCAGGGTCGCGGTTGAAAAAGGCATTAATACAACCGTTCGTTTTCACGGCCGCGATTCCGCGCGTGAGATAGTTGCTGAAACAGGACAGGCTGATCTTGTGCTGGGCAATAATGTGCTTGCACATGTTCCGGATTTGAATGATTTTGTTGCGGGAATGAAAATTCTTTTAAAAGAGGATGGTGTTATAACCATGGAGTTCCCGCATTTATATCGGCTTATGGCAGAAAATCAGTTTGATACCATTTACCATGAACATTTTTCTTACTTCTCGTTTATTGCTGTGCAAAGGGTTTTTGCCGGTCACGGTTTAACGTTGTTTGATGTGCAGGAATTACCGACGCATGGCGGCTCGTTGCGTATTTTCGCGCAGCATTCGGAATATACGGGTCGGGAGATCGGTCGTGCTGTTCATGAGTTGTGGCAACGTGAGGTGAAGGAAGGTTTTCTGGAACTCGGTAAGTATTCGCACTTTGGCGAGCAGGTCAAAGTGACAAAACGTAAATTACTGGCCTTCTTGATTGAAGCAAAGAATGCCGGCAAAAAAATTGTGGGATATGGTGCGCCCGGCAAAGGCAACACCCTGCTCAATTATTGCGGTATCGGAACCGATTTCCTTGAATATACGGTTGACCGCAATCCATACAAACAAGGCAAATATACACCGGGTGCGCATATACCTATTTTTGATCCGGAGAAAATCAAGGAAACCAGACCCGATTACCTTCTAATATTGCCATGGAACCTGAGGGAAGAAATCATGAAAGCACATCAGTATGTGCGTGAATGGGGTTGTCGGTTTGTAGTACCTATTCCGGAAGCCAGGGTCTTTGATTAGCGGTTAACTGCCGCTGGTTGTTCCTCAACCGGCAGCTTGAATAATGAAAACCTGACACCGGGTTGTTGGAATTTTGTACAAACACACTAATCCGGATGCCAGGCTGGTATGTTTGCCGGTGTGACTATTTAACTTCTTTTTGGGATACAGAAACTTTACTATGGCTCTGGACGCAGTTTGGTGTTCATTGGCCTGTATATTGCTTTGCGATTGGCGGCGTCTAACTGAGAGTTTGAGAGAGAAGGTATAACCTTATTACGGGGAGTATTGAATGCAAGGCGATTCGGTTTCATTGCCTTATCACAAGGTTTGTATTGGTATGCCTGTTTACAATGGGGAGAAATACCTTGAGGAAAGCATCCAATCGAACCTGGCCCAGGACTTTGATGATTTTGCCCTGATTATATCGGACAACGCTTCAACTGATAGTACCCCTGAAATTTGCCGTCAATACGCGCAACAGGATGCCAGGGTTCACTATATAAAAAGTGATATCAATCTCGGCGCATCGAGAAACTATGCGCGATGTTTTGAGCCCGCTGATTGTGAGTATTTCAGGTGGGCGAATGCAGACGATCTCGCCGAGCCGACTCTGGTTTCAAAATGTGTTGAGGTGCTGGATAAGCGCAAGGACTGCGTGTTGGTCTATGGTAAAACCAATATTATCGACGGCGACGGCAGGCTTATCGAACAGTATGATGACAATCTAAACCTTGAGTCAGAAAGCGCAGCAGCCCGATTCATTCAGTTTAATCAATCAGTAGGGCTAAGCAATGTCTTGTATGGTTTAATGCGTCACAAGGAATTGGCGCGAACTGCTTTATTTGGGAACTATATTGCCTCCGATATCAACCTTATTGGTGAATTGACGTTATACGGGAAATTTGTTGAGATACCCGAGTACCTTTTCTCCCGGCGTATGCATGAGCAGGCCAGCAGTTGGGATCGGTCCAACGAACAAACCCAAAAGGATTTCTGGGATCCCGCCAGGAAAAGAATGCTGTTTCAAGTCTGGCGTAGCGTGTATGAATATTATAAGGCCGTATTACGGGCGCCTGTTTCGTTCTCAGAAAAAGTATCGCTGGCTGCTTATCTGGGTAAATATAGTTACTGGCACAAGAATGAGTTGTTAATCGAGTTAAGCGATTTTGTAAAATACAGTTTAAGTAGAAGGTCATAAAAATGGAGGCCAAATGAAAGTTCTAGTTACAGGTCATCGAGGGTTTATTGGTACTGTGATGGTGCCGATCCTTATCAAAGAAGGTTTTGATGTGGTTGGTCTGGATACAGACCTTTATCGTTTTTGCACATACGGTGATGAACCGTTGTCAATTCCTTCAATGGAAAAAGATGTGCGCGATGTTGTCCCGGATGACATAAGGGGTTTTGATGCCGTTGTCCATCTGGCTGCTTTATCAAATGATCCGCTGGGCAATATTAACCCGGATCTTACCTACGACATCAATCACAAGGCATCGGTGCGCATTGCGGAAATTGCACGCGAAGTGGGTGTTGAGCGTTTTATATTCGCATCGTCCTGCAGCATGTATGGCAAGGCGGGTGACGAAATGCTGGATGAAACCGCTAATTTCAATCCGGTAACAGCGTATGCCAAATCCAAAGTTTATGTTGAGCGTGATGTTTCGCCAATGGCAAGCGACAGTTTTAGCCCGGTCTTTTTGCGCAACTCAACCGCATACGGTGTGTCACCACGTATTCGTTTTGATCTGGTCATCAATAATCTGGTCGCCTGGGCTTATACAACCGGACGTATTCTTATGAAGAGTGACGGTACACCGTGGCGCCCGTTGGTTCATATTGAAGATATTACGCAGGCGGTTGTTTGCGCTTTAAAAGCGCCCCGAGAAACCATTCATAACCTGGCAGTGAATGTCGGCAGCAATGAGGAAAACTATCAGATGCGTGATCTGGCTCAATTCGTAAAAGAAACCGTGCCAAATTGTGCAATCGAACACGCTGAAGACGCGGGTCCGGATGAACGTTGTTATCGGGTTAACTTTGACAAAATTCATCGAGTTTTTCCTGATTTTAAAACCCGGTGGACGGCGCGTATGGGTGTCGAACAGTGTCATGATTCCTACATCAAGCATGGCCTGAACAAGGATGATTATGAGGGGATACGCTATAAGCGTATTGCGCATATCAAAAATCTGATTGCTGAAGGGAAACTGGATACGAACTTGCGCTGGTGTATCTAGCTGTTTTACTCGGCTTATCGATAGGTGGTCATCTCAAAAAAGGCGCGTGTATGATATTTACTGAAACTCCCGTCTCCGGGGCGTTTGTTATCGATGTAAAAAGAATAGGTGATGAGCGGGGATTTTTTGGCCGGCTTTGGTGTGAGAAGGAATTCGAAGACCAGGGTCTGGTTTCCCATATCAAGCAATCCAATATCGGATTCAGCCCGCTGGCCGGGACGTTGCGTGGTTTGCATTATCAGACTTCGCCGTACCAGGAAGTGAAAATTGTGCGTTGTACGCGTGGCGCTGTTTTTGACGTGGTAGTTGATCTGCGCCCGGATTCGCCGACGTTTAAAAAATGGTATGGGCTGGAACTCAATCCTGAGAACGCCTCAATGCTTTATGTGCCGGAGGGTTGTGCTACCGGATACCTGACGCTGAAGAATGATTCTGAAATTTATTATCATACTTCGGAATTTTATGCTCCGCAGCATGCCACCGGAGTTAAGTATGATGATCCGGCTTTTGGTATAGAGTGGCCAGGTGAAATCAAAGTGCTTTCAGATAACGATCAAAACTGGTCTTACTTTCAGGTATAAACAGGGAGATAAAAACATGATAATTGTTGATACGGCAATCGCGAAACGTTTAGCGGAAGACAAACCCATCAGGGTGGCTATGATTGGTGCGGGGTACAGCGCCAGGCATATTTGTTCGCAAATAATAAATTCGTTTCCTGCTATACATCTGGTTGCAATTTCCAATCGCACTCTGCAGGCTGCAAAAACAGTTTATGAAATAGCCGGGGTGAAAGATCCTGTACAGGTTACCCGACCCGGCGATCTTGATACTGTAATAAAGAAACGAGGACACGCCGTAACCGATGATCCCAACGTTATTTTTCAATGCGGACAGATAGATGCGGTTATTGAAACAACCGGCGAAGTCGAGTTTGGTGCCTGGTGTGCGTTTGAATCCATTAAGGCCGGCAAACACACTATTGTGCTCAATTGTGAAATGGATGCCACGGTCGGGCCGTTGCTGAAACATTTCGCCGACAAACAGGGCGTTATTTATTCCAATACAGATGGAGATGAGCCTGGAGTGGCGTCCAATCTTGCCCGCTATGTAAAAACAATCGGTCTGGAAGTTGTCGGTGCAGGAAATTTAAAAGGTTTTTATGATGTACATCGTACGCCTGACACACAACGCGATTTCGCTGAGAAAAACAATCAAAAGCCCCATATGATGACTTCATTTGTCGATGGTACAAAGTTGTCTATGGAGTTGACTGTTCTGGCGAATGGGTTGGGTTTTGGTGTGGGCAAACGCGGCATGTATGGTGTTGCCTGTGAAGACGTGCGCACCTGCCTGCAACATTTTCCGGCGGATGCATTTCAGCCGGGAAAAGGTATTGTTGATTTTTTACTGGGTGCCTCACCTTACACAGGAGCCTTTGTAGTAGGCTATACCGAGCAACCACTCAAGAAGGAATATCTACAGTATCTTAAAATGGGAGATGGGCCGAATTATGTTTTTTATACGCCTTTCCATTTGCCGCAATTGGATATACCGATAACCGTTGCGCGAGCGGTATTGCTTGGTGATGCTACCGTTGCACCCAAAGGCAAGCCGTATTGTGATGCGGCAGCGATAGCGAAAAAAGATTTGAAAGTTGGCGATGTATTGGATGGCATAGGTGGTTTTACTGCGTACACTTTGATTGATAATTTTGAAACCTGCCGGCAGGAAAATTTGCTGCCAATGGGGGTCGCTCAAGGTTGCAAACTGGTTAAGAATGTGGCTATTGATACCCCCATTCGTTATGATGATGTTGAAATTCCAAAGGGTCGTCTAATTGATTCGCTTAGAAAAGAAATGATAGAAATATTTTTTAAGAAATAATGATCAGGATTCGAGGGCGGAAACAATGAAAGTCGCTTTGTTTTGCGGGGGTTATGGAACGCGATTGCGTGAGTATTCAGAAACCATTCCCAAGCCTTTGGCAACGATCGGTTCCAGGCCGATTATATGGCATTTAATGAAGTATTATGCGCATTACGGCCATAATGATTTTGTGCTTTGCCTTGGTTATAAGGGTGAAATGATTAAGGAGTATTTCCTTAAATACGATGAATGGTTGTCGAACGATTTTGAACTCTCAGCCGGCGGAAGCAAGGTTGATTTATTTAGCAGCGATACCGACGATTGGCGGATTAAGTTTATTGATACGGGTTTGAAATCCAATATCGGCATGCGGTTACTCGCGGTAAAAAAATACTTTGAAAATGAAGATATTTTCCTGGCCAATTACAGTGATGGCCTGTCGAATTTCCCGCTTGACGAGTATCTGGAAAAATTCAAGGCTACCGATGCGATAGCCAGTTTTGTCAGTGTGCGGCCGTCACAAAGTTTTCACGCAGTTACATCTGATAAAGACGGGTTTGTAACCGCTATCGAGGATGTCGGGCACGCCAATTACTGGATTAATGGTGGTTTCTTTATTCTCCGCAAGGAGATATTTGATTATATGCGACCCGGCGAAGAGCTGGTGGTTGATCCGTTTTTGCGACTACTGAAAGAACGTAAGCTGATTGCTTACAACTACACCGGGTTTTGGGCAGCGATGGATACTTTTAAGGACAAAATGAAATTCGACAAGATGGAAGAAAGTGGCGACTGGAAATGGAAGGTATGGGAAAAACAGTAGAGACACAATTATGTTAGCGACAGGATTTGAAAACATTAATTCGATATTATTGCTGGGCGCGCATTGTGACGATATTGAGATTGGCTGCGGTGCCACAATACTGAAATTGAAAGAGCGTTTTCCTCAGGCGGATTTTCATTGGGTGGTTTTCAGTTCCAGCGAGGTACGCAAAGTTGAAGCTGAAAAATGCGCCGGCCTGTTTCTGGAGGGGGTTAAGAAAAACACCGTACTGATCAGGCAGTTTAAAAATGCCTACTTTCCGGATCAATGGGCTTTGATCAAGCAGTTCTTCAACGAATTAGGCGGCATGATCAATCCGGATATTATTTTCACTCATTATCGTCATGACCTGCATCAGGATCACCGGGTAATTTCTGAGTTAACCTGGAATACGTTTCGCAATCATTTGATACTCGAATATGAAATTATGAAATTCGATGGTGACATGGGTGCGCCAAACGGATTTGTTGCCATATCCAAGCAGCAGCGGGACGCCAAAATTGATTTCATTATGGACTCGTTCGAATCCCAGAACAGTAAACACTGGTTTACGCGCGATGTATTTGAATCGCTGATGAGGTTGCGGGGTATCGAGGCCAATGCGCCAGAGGGTTTTGCGGAGGCTTTTTATTGCCGCAAGACCTGTTTTTTATAGACCAAAGACTGTTTTCTGAATCCCGGTTGTAGTACTTGCTGATCATCCCGCCGTTGGCACTATTCCTGCTCTACTTATACTCGAAACAAATTAATATAGCACCCGTCCGCAGGATCGGTGCCGCTGCGTGGTGTAGAATGACGATTCTACCGCGGAGGCTGTCGAGTACTTGACAAATTATGGGTAACAAGTTCACTGAGCGAGTCGTTTGTAGGGGCTATATTGGTACCCGATCAGGTGAGCGAACCACTATTCAGAGGAAGTTCAACATGCAGGTTTCAGGTCTTTGGAAAAGTATAATCAGTATCGGTTGCTCGATTGTTCTTCTGGGGTTACTGCAGGGCTGTGGCGGCGGTGGCGGTGATGATTCTGCAAATGGTTCTAGCAGTAGCAGTAGCAGTAGCAGTAGTAGTAGCAGTAGTAGTAGCAGTAGTAGTAGCAGTAGTAGTAGCAGCGGTGGCCCGGTATTCGATTCAGATAATAATGATGATTGCGCCAATGCCGACCCGGTAAACGCGGCAGGATCATTTGAGGGATTTATGCACGAGACCAATGATACCAGCGACTGTTTTCTTTTTACGGCGCCTGCGGCAAGTGATTATGATTTCAGTCTGAAATTTTATAATGCTGCTTATAATCTTGATATTACGATTTACGCTACAAATGATGTAGAAAATCCAATTGCATCGGGTGTTGTACTGAATGATATTACCGACTGGATTCATGGTCAGACCGAACTTGAAGATGCAGAAGAAATTTACATAAAAATAACCGCAGACGAACTCGGTGCAACCGGTGGGAGTGAAATTCCCTATACATTGAATATCACTCAAATTCCGGATCCTGCGCCCATTCCTGAGGATGGTGAAGAACTTAATGGCGATTTTGATTCAGCAACTCCAATTGTTATTCCTCATGTACCACCTACGAGTAGCGTAGGTGATCAGTCGGATGTTTATGATTATTTTTCTTACACCATACCGTCGGATGGAAACTACGATTTTACCTTGTCCTGGATAGATACTATCCCACCTGTAAACGACCTGGATCTTATTGTTTATGATGGAAATGAAGTCGTTCTCGGCAGCGCGATTAATGCGCACACGCAACCTGAAGTTGTCAGGCTGCTGGATCAAACAGCAGGCGAGGTTGTCATTATTCTGGTACATGGACTGGTAACCGGCGGAATGGAAGTGGACTACACGCTAACGGTTACAGCAGCAGCCGGTAGTGATCCGCTGCCACCTGCCGAGAATGACGGTGGGGATGATGGCTCTCCGCAAGAAGGCGACGTAATTGGAGAAGCGGGTTATGTAGTCGGGACGGTGCAGTCTTTTGGCACGGCAGATCTGAGCGATTACTGGCAATATGTTGCAACGGAAGCCGGTAACTACCGTTTTCAGGTGACCTGGCCCGATAAAGCCGATGATATTGATCTGGGTGTTACCGATATAACGATGTTAGAGATTAATGTATCCAGCAAGCATGCTGACACCAATATTGAAGTCATCCCGGGGATATATCTGGACGCCGGCATGACGATTTATATCCATATCGATGGCTACAAAGTCAGAAATATTGAGAATCATGTGGTGCCTTATAAGTTACTGGTGGAAAAAGAGGAGTAACCCGGTCCCCCAGGGCCACGCTGATGCGGGATTGGAGATTGGCGTAATCAGGATAAAAAAGTCTGGAAAAACCAGGTTTAATAGGCACGTTCCCTACTTACTCCGGTCTTGATCCGGTGAAGCGCGTGTTTGCTGTTATGTAGTTTTGATCGACTGGCCAAATAACCGGGCCATGGCTACTCGTTGCTCCAAGATTGTAGTATGTTTAGGTCTGGCCGATTGGCGGTTCGGGTTTGAAATCTGCGCTCGCTGTTTGATCTGGATCGCCCAAATTATCGGAGCTTGGAATCAGTTGCTTGGTATACTTGCGCCTGATTCCAGTACGGGGGTTTGCCGGGTTCGAAAATGTAGGAAGCAACCCCTGGATTACTAATAATTATTCAGCGATGGAAATTAATGATGAGACAAGTTTCAAGATTATTGGTGGGAGTTTCAATAGTGGCGTCGATTGTGGCCTGTTCTTCAAATGTCGCCGTACCGGATCTCCCTGCGAGCAGGCTGGCAACTGCTAATGAGTATCAGATTGGACCGGGAGATGTGCTGAACATTTTTGTCTGGCGCAATGAGAATATATCAGCCACCGTGCCGGTACGACCCGATGGCAAGATCTCGATTCCACTGGTTGAGGATATGGTCGCCGTCGGCAAGACACCGACGCGATTGGGCCGCGATATCGAGCTTGCATTATCGCAATTTGTTAAGAGCCCAAGTGTAACGGTGATCGTGACTAATTTTGTCGGCACCTTTGATCGCCAGATTCGCGTTGTTGGCCAGGCAACCAGTCCGCGTGCCATTTCTTATCGTAATAATATGACTTTGCTCGATGTCGTCATCGAAGTGGGTGGCCTGACAGAATTTGCAGCGGGCAATAAAGCGAAACTGGTACGCACGATCGGCGGTGGTAAGGAAGTGAGTTATACCGTCAGGTTGAAAGATCTGGTGGATCGTGGCGATATCTCAGCGAATATGAAAGTCTATCCTGGTGATATCCTGATTATTCCGGAGTCCAGATTTTAAATCGCTGAAGTATTAGCGGTCCCCACAAGTAGCCCTTTTAAGCAAGGGCTACTTCTGTTTAGTAAATATGGCTATTTAAGTTAAGGTTATTTGATTAGACAGCATTATTACAGAAGGCAATAATTTGATTCAGGAACAGTTACTCGTCGTATTGGCATATATCAGGGGTATATGGCGTTTTCGTTTCTATGCGATCATCGCCGCCTGGGCGGTGGCCCTGATTGGCTGGATATATATAGCGAATTTGCCGGACCAGTACGAGGCCCGCGCACGCATCTATGTTGATGATGAAAGTGTTTTAAAGCCTTTGCTGCAGGGAATGGCAATCGATTCCAATGTTATGGCACAGGCTAAGTTAACCAAGCGTTCTCTTCTCAGTAATCCGCAACTGGAAAGACTGGCGCTGGAAACCGGTCTGGTTGAGCGCATTTCCGATCAAGCGGAAATTTTGCAGCTAATCGATGTTATGCGTGCCAAAATCACTATTGCAAATGAAAACGGCAGTGCCAATCTATTTAAAATAGCCTTTCTGGATCACGATAAAAAAATGGCAGAAAAAGTGGTTCAGGAACTTGTGGAGACATTTGTTCACCAGGTTTTAGGGGAAAACAAAAGCGAATCCAGCACAGCACGCAGTTTTTTGGGGGATCAGATCAAGGAATACGAGGTGAAATTGCAGGTTGCCGAGCAGAAACTTGCTGATTTTAAGAAACAGAATGTTGGATTAATGCCGGGCCGGGAAGGTGATTACTATGCGAGATTGCAAGCGGCTACGGATGGTCTGGAAACCACCAAAACCAATTTGAAAATTGCTGTAACCAGGCGAGATACCCTGCAAAAACAAATTGAGGGAGAAGAACCTGTTTTTGGTTTTGTCAGCCAGGAAAACAGTCGTGGTGGTGGTACATCAAACCTTGCTACCGGCAGCTCAAAAACAAACAGGCTTAAAAGCGAATTAAACACCATGCTGTTAACAATGACGGAAAATCATCCGGATGTTATTGCGTTGAAACAGACTATTGAAGCGCTTGAAAAACAGGAAAGAAGCGCCGGCGGCAACGCAAATTCTTCTTTTATTCAGTCATCAGGGTCGTTAAGTCCGGAGCAATCTATGGCGCTAAATCCTGTTTATCAGAGTATGCAGATTGCATTAAGTCAGGCGTCTGCAGAAGTTGCCGTTTTGGAGCGCAAGCTGGTAGAGCAGGAATCTGAGGTAAGTAGATTGAAAAATTTAATCGATACGATTCCGGAGGTTGAAGCGGAACTGGCCCGATTAAATCGCGATTACACCGTTAATCAGAATCAGTACGAAGCGTTGCTGCGTCGTTTAAGTACGGCTGAATTATCTCAGCAGGCGGAAAGGAGCGAAGAGCAGACTAAAATAAGAATTATCGATCCTGCCCATGTTTCAGATGAGCCGGTTTCGCCTAATCGACCTTTGCTGGTAACAGTCGTTACATTCGGAAGTTTGCTCTTTGGGATTGCACTGGCTTTTTTGATGAGTCAGATCAGGCCTGTTTTTACCAATCATCACGAAATAAAAAGCGTATTGGGTTTGCCGGTGCTGGGAGCAGTCAGCCATCTTCTAACGGAGCGGGAGCGGGAAGAAAAGCGATTACATGACAGGCTGCTGATTGGTTCGGTGGCTGCGTTATTTTTAGTGTATGGTTTAGTGGTTATTGTTGTTTAGTCATTCGTTATTTTATACAGGGTTTTATAGATGAGTATAGTGGAAAAGGCGATTGAGAAGATTCATAGCCTGAACAAGGAAGAGATTAATCTTAATCGGAAAAAAGCGGTTGCGAATCAGCCGCCGGAAGAATTGGTGGAGTATTTTAAAAATTCTTCCAACGATTCCGTTTACCCAATACTCGAAAGACTGAAACTCCAGGGCATTGTAACGGAGGGAGAAAATGCAAAATTGCTGGATCGCGAAATTCGTAATATCAAACGACCGCTTTTAAAAAGTGCATTTGGTCCAATTTCAAAGGATGAACCGCATAGAAACCTGTTAATGGTATCCAGCTCCTTACCCGATGAAGGTAAAACGTTTATTTCAATCAACATAGCTCTGAGTGTTGCGCGGGAGCTGGGTAAGACGGTGCTGCTGGTTGATGCGGATATCGCAAAACCGGGAGTCAGTAAGTTGCTGGAAGTGGAAGATCGAAAAGGGCTTGTGGATGTTTTGTTAAACCCTGCTATGGACCCGGGATTCGTTTTAATTAAGACAGATGTTCCGGGTTTAACGATTATGCCGGCAGGTGGGTTTAGCGAATTGGGAACAGAGTTGCTGGCCAGTCAGAGGATGGAGGAAGTCGTTAAAGAACTGGCCCGGCGTTACCCGGACAGACTGGTTATTTTCGATTCCTCACCTTTGTTGTTGACAACAGAAGCGCCGGTACTTGCTGCATTGATGGGGCAGGTGGTGCTGGTTGTTAAGTCGTGCTCAACAGGTCAGGCGCAGATCAAGGAGGCTGTTTCTTTGCTACCGGAAGAAAAAGCAATTAATGTGATCCTTAACAAGCAAAGTTCCAGATTCGGTCGGTATAACTATGGGAGTTATGGTTATTACTAGCTTCATTAAATTATTAGCGAACAATCAGGGAGGATTTTCAAATCGTATCCGATACGCGCTTCGGGTATTTATCGGCTTGCACTGCATTTTGTTTTCATGTGTATGTTTTGCGTCAGGATGGGAAATAAAACCGGGTATTTTGCTGACTGAGATTTATACAGATAACATTGCACTCGCAAATGATGCTGAGAAAGAATCCGAATTTGTAACACAGGTCGTGCCTGGGATTAAATTAAGTCGGCAGACAAAACGATTCGATTTTGAGCTCGACTATAACGCAGAAGCGCTTTTTTATCATGATATAGCGGATAGGAATCAGGTTTTTCATCAACTCAGCAGCAGTCTTGCCTCGGAGCTAATTGATAATTTTTTCTTCATCGATGGGTTGCTTGGGTATTCGCAGGTCATAATTGATCCTACGGCAACTGTGCCAACGAGTAATGTAACGTCTACGGAAAATCGAACTGATGTTGCCACTGCCAGTATCCATCCCTATCTACGGCGTAATTTTAACGATGACTATTTGTTGATCGCAGGGACGACCAGCAGCGTAATCAATTATCAGGAAAAAGTGACGGAAGATGGAGCAGATGTTAAAGATATTTATCGTGATAATGACGAGTTTTCCCTGGAAAAACTACCAGGTCAGTCGGATTGGCGCTGGAAATTAAGTTATTCATCGGAAATCGAAAAAGAAGACCGGACAACGATACTGGATTATGAAGTCTCGCAGCTGGATTTGTACTACGCACTAACCGGAAAACTGGAGATTTTTGCCGAAGGCGGAAAAGAAACCGATTTATTTACGCAAACAATCAATGATAGCGAGATTCGTGAAACATTCTGGATGGCTGGTTTTGGCTTTAATTCCAGGCGCACTAGCCTGGAAATGGCGGCTGGTGAACGAACTTACGGGCGGACCAGGCGTTTTAGATGGGAAAGAGTATCGAAAATACTGACTACGGCTCTTTCATATAATGAGGGCATTGAATCGTTCGCGAGGCAACGCTCGCAAATCCAGTCTGGCGCCATTGGTTTGGCAGCACCAGATCCAGCCATTGAACTGGAATTAAATGGTCTGGCATCCAGCAGATCTGATATTTTTCTTGAAAAAACTTCGCAAGCCGATTTCAGCTTCGATTTTTCAAAAACCCTTCTGAATGTTTTTTATTCAAAAATCGAAAGGGATTTTTTTGTGGTAGATGATGATGAAACAGAAGAATCTGCGGGCTTGGTATGGATGTGGAATTATACGCCCTTTGATCGCATAAGGTTTGGGGTTCAGCGTATACGCTATACCCAGTTAGGCGAGGATGTTAACACTGTTTTTGACAGTAGTTCGATAAGGTACGAGAGAACAATAGGTCATCGCGTTAATGTGTTCTCTGAGTATGTGTGGAGTGATCGCGAAACCGGTGATGATTTGTCAGGCGCTGTGAATACGTCGGATTATGTAGAAAACAGGGTATCAGCCGGTATTGGGTACAGGTTTTAACAAACACAGCATGGTACGCTAACTAAATGTATCTAGAGTATTACAATTTAAAAGAACTGCCGTTCAGGTTATCGCCAGATCCGAAGTTTTTATATTTAAGCAAGGCGCATAAGCGCGCATTGGCGTGCATGGACTATTCGCTTTGGAATGAAGATGGTTTTGTTGTCATCACCGGAGAAATTGGTATTGGCAAAACAACATTAATCAGAAAGATCACTGAAGATCTGGCTGATAATGTTTTACTTGCCGATATTTATCAGACACAGTTCAATGAAGTGGAATTGCTGCAGGCAATTCTAATGGAATTCGGATTTAAGCCGTTTGGTATATCGAAGGTTGAGTTACTTGGTATTCTGAAGAATTTCTTACTGGAACAAAATAGAAATCATAAGCGTGTTGTGATCGCTGTTGATGAAGCGCAGAATTTAAGTCGCCCGGCGCTGGAAGAAGTGCGAATGCTGTCCAGTCTTGAGGTCGATACGCAAAAGGTTATGAACGTCATCCTGGTTGGACAACCGGAATTCAGCGATATGCTTGATTTGCCGGAGCTTGAGCAATTGGTGCAGCGAGCGCGTTTCCGTTTTCATCTAGGCCCCCTGACAAAAGAGGAAACTGCGGAATTTATTGAATATCGTTTGTCCGTAGCCGGTTCCGAAAAACCCAATTTATTTCCTGCAGCGACGATTTCGGTTATTTACGAATATACAGGCGGAATTCCCCGGCTGATTAATACTTTATGCGACACTGTGTTAACCGCGGGCTATGTTGATAGCGTTCCAAAAATAAATGTCTCGTTGGTAAAGGATGCTGTTAAGGAACTGGGATGGGAGCCGTACCAATCGCGCAGAAATAAGGCAAAAAGAAAAGTTAAAATAAGCCAGGAAAAACTCAGTCCGGACTCCAGTAAAAAGCAGAAAGTTATCGCTTATTTTGAGGATCAGAAAATAGGGGAATACATACTGGAGAAGGAGTCTATCATGATAGGGCGTTCGCCTTTATGTGATATCCGATTCAATGACAATAAAGTCAGTGGTTTTCATGCGCAAATATACACAACGCATAATATGTGTATGGTGATCGATTTAAACAGCCGTAATGGTGTTATCGTAAATGATAAGAAAATCAACAAGGCCTACGTTAATCACAATGACGAAATCCATCTAACCCGGTTTTGTAAGCTGGTTTATCAGAATGAAAACGTAATAGGTGAATCCGGCTCTATGGAGGACGACGATGAAGATATCACCTATAACAGCCAATGATGACAAAATAAATCAAGTCTTCTCAAAAAATGCCATGACAGTTGATGTGGAAGATTATTTCCACGTTGCGGCCCTGGCAAAATCAATTGACCGCAGTCAATGGGATAGCTGCGAATTGCGAGTCGAAAAAAATACTGACAAGCTATTAGAGCTTTTCGATGCTGCCGGTATCAAGACAACATTTTTTATATTGGGCTGGGTTGCCGAAAAATTACCGAATATAGTTGAGAAAATATTCACTCTCGGCCATGAAGTGGCTTGCCATGGATATAGTCACCAGCTTGTCTATGAACAATCGCCGGAAGAATTCAAACAAGAGACTATACGCTCAAAAAGTCTACTGGAAGATATCATCCAGCATCCTGTCGCCGGCTATAGGGCAGCCAGCTATTCGATTACACGATCCTCTTACTGGGCAATGGAAATATTGATTAATGCCGGTTTTGACTATGATTCCAGTATTTTTCCGGTACGGCATGATCGATATGGCGTGCCGGATTCACCACTGCAACCCTATCGCATTACGACCGCAACGGGACAAAGTATTATTGAGTTTCCGCTCAGCACCTTAAAGCTTTTCAATTATTCTCTTCCTGTTGCAGGTGGAGGTTATTTCAGATTGTATCCCTATTGGTTGACAAAGCTGGCATTTTCGCGCCTGTCCCGGTTGGGTAGGCCTGGTATCTTTTATCTGCATCCATGGGAAGTTGATCCTGAGCAACCGAGATATAAGGCAAGCATGCTGTCGACATTCCGGCATTACAATAATCTCGATAAGTGTGAAGCAAGGTTGTCCAGGCTGCTTAAAGATTTCAAATTTACCACTGTTCAAAATACTCTGAACGGCCTGTCTCTTGAAGAAAAGTCAATTAACGGATTATTAATCTAGCTGAATCGGGTTTTTTATGATTATTAAGGAATTAAATAAATCCTGTTACGAAAAGTGGAATAAATTTGTTTTAACTCATTCAAATTCGACATTTTTTCACTTTGCTGAATGGCAAGGCATAATTGAAAAAAGTTTTGGCCACAAAACATACTATTTATATGCCGAAAACGACGGCACAATTGAAGGGGTTTATCCGCTCGGACATATTAAAAGCCTGATGTTCGGCAACAGCCTGATTTCGACACCATTCTGTGTTTATGGCGGTGTTATCGCAAACACGGCTGAAGCTGCAGAGTGTCTTGAACAGGCAGCATTTGAGCTTGCCAAAAAACTAAAAGTGAATTGTCTTGAAACACGAAATATCTCCGAGCTGAATGGTGAATGGCATGAAAAAGATTTATATGTCACCTTCAGGCGATCAATGGAGTCTGATCATGATGCAAATATGAATGCGATACCACGAAAGCAGCGTGCAATGGTTCGTAAAGGTCTTGCCAGTGGTATGACATATGAAATTGATCAAACGATTGATCGCTTCTATAACGCCTATGCCGAAAGTGTCCGTAATCTCGGTACGCCGGTGTTTGCCAGACGCTATTTTGCCAATATTAAAGAAGCGTTTGGCGATCAATGTGAAATACTTACAGTCTTGTATAAAAATAAACTGGTCAGTAGTGTAATGAGTTTTTACTTCAAAGATGAAGTTCTGCCGTATTACGGTGGTGGTACCGTTCTTGCGCGTGAGTTGAAAGGTAATGATTATATGTATTGGCAGGTTATGTGCCGCGCGGCGGGCAGAGGATGCAAAATATTTGACTATGGTCGCAGCAAGCAGGGCACGGGTTCGTATTCCTTTAAGAAGAACTGGGGATTCGAACCGGAACCATTGCATTATGGATACAAACTAATAAGTTCTGCAGAGATTCCGGATATCAATCCGTTAAACCCAAAATATCAGTTTTTTATAAAAATCTGGAAAAAACTGCCGGTCGCCATTGCTAAAAGACTTGGCCCTGTCATATCTAAAAATCTGGGCTAATCATGTCCAATGTATTGTTGCTGGTACATAGAATTCCTTATCCGCCAAATAAAGGCGATAAGATTCGTTCTTATCATTTATTAAAATATCTATCTGAACGACATAAGTTATTTCTTGGTGCATTTGTAGATGATGTCGATGACTGGTTATACGCACCGGAAGTTGAAAAATTATGTGCATCAACCTGTTTGTTGCCATTAAACAAAAAGCTGGCGACCTTACGATCACTTTCCGGTTTTCTCAAAGGCGCCGCATTAACCGTTCCTTATTACGGAAGTTTCCGGATGAAGCGGTGGGTCAATGATGTTCTGAATAATCAGGCTATCGATCGTATTGTTGTATTTTCGTCTTCGATGGCGCAATACGTTGAGTGTAAAAAATTTTCCGGTATCAAAAGGATTATTGATTTTGTTGACATTGATTCGGATAAATGGCAGCAGTATGCTAAAACAAAGCACTGGCCATTGAGTTGGGTGTATAACAGAGAATTCCGAAAACTGCAGAAATATGAGCGACGGATTGCGGATAAATTTGATGTCAGCACCTTTGTATCGAGTAGCGAGGCAAAACATTTCAGGTTATTAACGCCTGGATTGGACGGTAAGATCCAATATTATAACAATGGCGTAAATCTGGATTTCTATTCTTTGACCGGTGATCTTGTAAATCCGTATATGCCTGATACGGTTCCCTTTGTATTTGTTGGTGCGATGGATTACTGGGCAAATGAAGATGCGGTTCGCTGGTTTACGAAAGATGTATTGCCTTCGATTAGGACGGTTATTCCCAATGCGCTTTTTTATATTGTCGGGTCCAATCCAGGCAGAAATGTGCTTGCTTTAAATAGTCAGGAAAAAGGGATTATCGTAACCGGAAAAGTGAATGATGTTCGACCATATCTCGCCTATGCGCAGGCAACCATAATATGCTTGAGAATCGCCAGAGGAATTCAGAACAAAGTGCTGGAGGCCATGGCAATGGAGTGTCCTGTAATAACAACGTCACAAGCAATTGAGGGCATTGATGCTGTTGAAGACAGGGATTATCTGTTAGCCGATTCCGCTGATGAAATCAGGAATAAAGTGCAGATTTTGAAAAATAATCCCGATAGAAGAAAATCTATGACGATTGCTGCCAGGCAGATGATAGAAGAAAAATACTCGTGGTCTGAGAATCTGAAGTTGCTTGATTCATGGCTAAAATAAAAAGAACCAAGCCGTTGGTGGTGCATATAATCTATCGCCTTGATACGGGCGGCATGGAAAACGGCCTGATCAATCTTATTAACGGAATGCCGGAAGAATTTTGCGATCATACGATTGTTTGTCTTACCGAGTATTCAGATTTTCGAAATCGTATAACGCGGCAGAACGTGCAAGTGTATGCATTGCATAAGAAGCCAGGCCATGATTTTGGCATTTATTTCAGGTTGTGGAGTCTTTTAAGAAAACTTGGGCCTGAAATCGTTCACACTCGAAATCTGGCCGCATTGGAAATGAATATCATAGCTTTATTGGCTGGAGTAAAGAGACGAGTTCATGGTGAGCATGGGCGGGATATCTATGATCTCGATGGCTCAAACTGGAAATACAGGTTGGTGAGGCGTTTCTGTCGATTTTTTGTCAGCCGATATATTACTGTTTCAAAGGATTTATATCAGTGGCTGGTTCATGATTTAAAAATACCTGAGAAAAAAGTCACCCAAATCTATAATGGAGTGGACAATGATCGATTTAAGCCGGTAGAAAAACATCTCTGTCGAAAAGCATTGCCGGCCGGTTTTAATGCGCCTGAATGTTTTATCGTTGGTACCGTTGGCAGGTTGCAGGCAGTTAAAAATCAACAATATCTAATCAATGCATTTGCATTGATGATCGATCAAAATCCGGAAATAAAAACAACATTGAGGTTAATACTTGTCGGCGACGGCAATACCAGACAACAGCTTGAAGATCTGGTTAATGCTGAAGGTATTCAGCCTTATGTCTGGTTTGCCGGCGATCAGTCTGATGTTCCGGTATTACTGAGCGCAATGGATTTATTTATTCTGCCCTCATTAGCCGAAGGTATTTCAAATACAATTCTGGAAGCAATGGCTAGCGGTTTACCTGTTGTGGCAACCAATGTCGGTGGCAATCCCGAACTGGTTGAAGATAACGTTACGGGCAGGTTAGTGGCAGTCAATAGCGTCGATGAATTGGCTTCGGTGCTGTTAAGCTACTTTAAAGATGAATCGTTAAGGATCAGGCAGGGTGAAAATGCGAGAAGTAGCATAAAAAATAGATTTAGCATGAAGAAAATGCTGTCTTCTTACCAGCAGGTTTACCAGAGTTGCTTTATCGAATAAGAAAACATAATATGAATGTGATCAGGATACCTAAACCAAAGCCGGGCGAAAAAATTTAATAACATGTATCGTGCGAGGAATGTGCATTAATGAAGACTGCTATTACAGTGCCGTTGTTGGATTTAAAAGGTCAATACAACGCTCTTAGAGAAGAAATAAAAAAAGTCATTGATGAAGTCTGTGACAGTCAATATTTTATTTTGGGTCCCCATGTACAAAAACTGGAAGAGCAAATAGCCGCTTATTGCGGGACCGGGTATGGCATCGGGGTATCATCAGGTACGGACGCCCTGTTGCTGGCGTTGATGGCCCTTGATATTGGGTCTGGAGACGAAGTCATTACCTCGCCGTATACATTCTTCGCAACAGGTGGCGCCGTTGCACGTTGTGGTGCACGTCCTGTTTATTGCGATATCGATCCAACCACTTATAACTTGTCGCCGGTGGCGGTGGAAGCAACGATAGCCAAACAATATGAGTTTACAAAAGGGCGGTTGATCAACAAAAAGACCGGAGGTATAGCCAAGGTTTTATTACCGGTACACCTCTATGGCCAGGTTGCGGATATGGATCCACTTATGGGTATCGCCGCAAAATATAATCTGAATGTGATTGAAGATGCTGCTCAGGCGATCGGTTCGAGCTACAACGATGGCCGGCGAGCCGGAAGTTTTGGTGATGTTGGGTGCTTTTCATTTTTCCCCAGTAAAAACCTGGGTGCATTTGGTGATGGAGGTATGTGTGTCTGCAATGATGAAGTATTGGCTGAACGCCTTAGAATTATGCGTGTGCACGGTGGCGAACCAAAATATTTTCACTCGGTTATAGGCGGCAATTTCAGACTGGACGCATTACAGGCTGCGGTATTACAAATCAAGTTAAAGCATCTGGACGACTGGACTGCCGCCAGACAAAAAAATGCGGCCTTTTATAATATTGCATTCGCTAATGCGGGTCTCGCTGATAAAGTGTCAACGCCAGTCGCTCTTCAAGGCTATCGGCATATCTATAATCAATATGTAATACGTGTGCAACAGCGTGATGAGTTAAGGACTTATTTAACTGAAAGAAATATTGGGACAGAGATTTACTATCCGGTACCGCTGCATATGCAGCAATGCTTCAGCTATCTGGGTTATGCGCCGGATGATTGCCCGGAATCCAGACTGGCTGGAGAACAGACCCTTGCATTGCCAATCTATCCTGAATTAACGGAGCAGCAACTGGCTTATGTCGTTGAAACCGTAGGCAAGTTTTACAAATCCTAGCTACCTTGTCTCAACAAAAGCTTTTTTTCCCAGTTCAGCGCAGTTCGTACGATGACTTCAAGGTCATCGTACCGGGGTTTCCAGCCCAATAGTGTTTTAATTTTTTCAGAATCAGCGATCAGGCTGGGTGGGTCTCCTGCTCGGCGCGGTTTTTCAACTATATTGAGCGGCGCACCATTCACTTTTTCGACCATCTGTAGGACTTCCCGCACGCTGTAACCGTGTCCGTAACCGCAATTCATGGTCGTTGAGTCACCGCCATTGCGAAGATAATCCAGCGCCTGAATATGAGCCGTCGCCAGATCTTCGACGTGGATATAGTCACGCACGCCTGTACCGTCCGCTGTCGGGTAATCGGTGCCGAACACATAAACCTGGTCACGTTTCCCGACCGCAGCTTCACAGGCCACCTTGATCAGTAAGGTGGCCTTTTTGGTGGACTGCCCGATCCGGTTTGCCGGATCGCAGCCGGCAACGTTAAAGTAGCGCAACACCACGTGTCGCAAAGGCGTGGCGAAAGACAGGTCCCGCAGCATTTGCTCCGTCATCAGTTTTGACATGCCGTAGGGATTGATCGGCTGCAACTGAGATTCTTCACTGGCCACGCCATCGTCCGGTATTCCGTATACCGCTGCCGTTGAGGAGAAAATAAAATGCTCGACTCCGGCTTGCTGGCAACACTCCAGTAAATTACGTGAGCAGCAGGTGTTGTTGCCGTAATATTTAAGCGGATTTTCCACGGATTCCGGGACGATGGTATGGGCGGCAAAGTGCATAACCGAGTCAACCTGGTAATCGCGTAGAATTTGACTTACCAGTTGCCGATCACCGGTATCGCCCTGAATGAATTTGCCTGACAGCACGGCATCAGCAAAGCCTGTGGATAAGTTATCCAGAACGATGACACGTTCGCCGGCTTCACCCAGCTGTTTAACCACATGGCTGCCGATATATCCGGCGCCGCCTGATACTAATATGGATTTTTGACTCATATTTAAATTCTATCTAAGGGTTTGCTATGGAAGGTGGACCTTAACATTCAAAATCGCTCGCCAGAATACCGAAAAACTGCGTAGCCGTAATGTGGCCCGGAGCCGATACGGCTGTCAATGGACTAATCAATGAATTACGCAGCGCTATCCTAAACCGGGCACTGTTACGGAAATTAACTCACAAATACGTATTATTAGGGTTGCAATTTACTCTGCCAGGCCATATAAATGTCAAACCTGTCGTGAGCACCCACTGCTTGTTCCCCGCCTGCTTGAAAGTCCAAGATTTTATCCAATTTAGGCAAATAATCGGGGTATGACGGGTGTTGTTACGGTTTTTATTCAAATAGCCAACTGGAGGCAGAACTGGCGTGAGCGAAAATATATTGCATATTTCTGACGCGAATTTTGAGGAAGAAGTGCTTAGGTCCGACAAGCCGGTGCTTGTCGATTATTGGGCTGAATGGTGCGGACCTTGCAAGATGATTGCGCCGATACTCGATGAGTTATCAGCCGAGTATAGTGACAAGGTTAAAATCGCCAAACTGAATATCGATGAAAACCCTGATACTCCACCTAAATATGGTATTCGGGGGATTCCGACACTGATGTTGTTTAAGAATGGAAATGTCGAGGCTACCAAGGTGGGTGCGCTGTCAAAATCACAGTTAACAGCTTTTATAGACAGTAATTTATAAGATGTGGTGTGGCCCGGTACAATGTTGTTCCGGGCTGGACGCTCAAGAAAGTTAGTGGTATCGTTGCCGCTGCTTGACACAAGAATTAAATTGAGCCCCACTCGTATTCCAAGGGTATCCCCGACAAACCGAATTTAGTTGTTGGACTGAGCCAGAAATCTCTGGCTTTCCGTAATCTAATTGTATTTCCCACGTGGTTAAATTTTATGCGTTTAAATGAATTAAAGAAAAAACCGGTTAATGAGTTGATTGCGATCGCTGAATCCATGGATGCTCACAATGTTGCCCGTTCGCGCAAACAGGATGTTATTTTTGCAATCCTGAAATCACACGCTAAAAGTGGCGAGGATATTTTCGGCGATGGGGTGTTGGAAATCCTGCAGGATGGATTTGGTTTTCTACGCTCGGCGGACAGTTCCTATCTGGCCGGCCCTGACGATATCTATGTTTCACCCAGTCAAATCAGACGTTTCAATCTGCGCACCGGCGACACCATTTCCGGAAAAATCCGACCACCCAAGGACAGTGAACGCTACTTCGCGCTGCTCAAGGTCGATGAAATTAATATGGGTGGCCCGGACAATGCCCGCAACAAGGTACTGTTTGAAAATCTGACCCCGTTGCATGCGGATGATCGCATGACGTTGGAACGCGGCAATGGTAGCAAGGAAGATATCATCGCGCGCATTATCGATATATGTTCGCCAATCGGGAAAGGTCAGCGCGGTCTGATCGTATCACCACCGAAAGCCGGTAAAACCATTATGCTGCAGAATATCGCGCAGAGCATCGCGGCGAATCATCCTGAATGTTACTTGATGGTTTTGCTTATCGATGAACGTCCGGAAGAAGTGACCGAGATGACACGTATGGTGCAGGGCGAAGTGGTGTCCAGTACTTTTGATGAGCCAGCCAGTCGCCATGTACAGGTTGCCGAGATGGTTATCGAAAAAGCCAAGCGATTGGTTGAACATAAACAGGATGTCGTGATTCTGCTCGATTCCATCACCCGTCTGGCGCGCGCTTATAATACGGTTGTACCTGCCTCAGGCAAAGTGTTAACCGGTGGTGTTGATGCCAATGCGCTGCAACGACCAAAACGTTTCTTTGGCGCCGCACGTAATATCGAAGAAGGCGGCAGCCTTTCCATCATTGCAACTGCCCTGGTTGACACCGGCTCAAAAATGGATGAAGTGATTTACGAAGAATTCAAGGGCACCGGCAATATGGAAATCCATCTGGATCGCCGTATCGCTGAAAAACGAGTGTTCCCGGCAATCAATATCAACCGCTCCGGCACGCGCCGTGAGGAGCTGCTGATTAATCCCGATGAGTTACAGAAGATGTGGGTGTTACGCAAAGTCCTGCATTCGATGGACGAACTGGAAGCGATGGAGTTTATGTTGAACAAAATGCAGGGGACAAAGACGAACGCCGAATTTTTTGACTCAATGAAACGTTAGATCTTATTTCTTTTCCCGGGCGATAGCCTGATAGCCGATGTCATGTCGGCAGTAAACATTATTCCAGTGAATTTTATCCGCCGCCGCGTAAGCCTTGGCCTGTGCTTCGCCGACGGTGTTTCCCAGTGCGGTTACGCATAAAACTCGACCGCCATTTGTCACCACGTTTCCGTTCTTTTCTTTGGTGCCGGCGTGGAAAACTTTTACATCGCCGTCAAAATCATTTTCGAGTCCGCTGATCACTTCACCCTTTTCGTAGTCATCCGGATAGCCGCCTGCTGCCATCACCACACCCAGTGCCGGGCGTTGATCCCAGTCGGCTTTTTCCTGATCCAGTTTTCCATTGAGCGCAGCCAGGCAATGTGCTACCAGATCGGATTTAAGTCGCATCATAATGGGCTGTGTTTCAGGATCGCCAAAACGGCAGTTGTACTCCAGCATTTTGGGCGTGCCATCTGCGTCGATCATTAATCCTGCGTATAAAAAACCGACGTAGGGGATACCATCAGTTGCCATGCCATCTACCGTCGGTCTTATGACTTCTTTCATGATGCGATCGTGCATGGCAGCCGTTACAACAGGGGCCGGGGAGTAAGCGCCCATTCCGCCCGTATTCGGCCCCTGATCGCCGTCGTCGCGCGGCTTGTGATCCTGTGAGCTGGCCATAGGCAAAACATTGTTGCCGTCGACCATAACGATAAAACTGGCTTCTTCGCCAACCAGGAACTCCTCTACAACGACTTTATGGCCGGCCTCGCCGAAGGCATTACCTGCCAGCATGTCCTCTACTGCAGCGATTGCTTCGCCTTCGGTTTGCGCCAGAATCACGCCTTTACCGGCCGCCAAACCATCCGCTTTGACCACAATGGGTGCCCCTTGCCGCTTGATATACGCTTTGGCCTGTTCGATATCGGTGAAACTGCCATAGGCAGCGGTAGGAATATTGTGTCTGGCCAGAAAATCCTTGGTAAAGGTTTTGGAACCTTCCAGCTGAGCAGCAGCCCGGGAAGGACCATAAATAATTAAACCGGCAGCCTGAAACTGATCGACCACGCCGGCAACCAGCGGTGCTTCGGGCCCAACGATGGTGAGCTGTACGTCTTGCCGTATCGCAAAATCGAGCAGGCCGGGAATGTCTGCCGCGCTAATCGCGACATTTTCCAGTTTTGATTCAAGCGCAGTGCCGGCATTGCCGGGAGCAACAAAGATTTTATCGACCAGTGAGGATTGTGATACTTTCCAGGCCAGCGCGTGTTCTCGTCCACCACCACCAATTATCAGAACATTCATCGTATTCTCTGTTTGTGTTTTAATTTTGCCGGCGAATTTTACCGGTTTTGCAGAATTAGTTCTTCACCAAAGGAAAAGATTATGTCATTAACCGCCATTCCAACTCTGCGTATCAACGATATCGATATTGCACGGCAGTTTTATTCAGAAGGGTTAGGATTTGATATCGACTGGATCTGGTGCGCAGCGGAAGGCGCACCGGCGTTTGCCCAGATCAGTCACGAAGGCACGCGGATCTATTTAACGGAAAGAAACGAGGCAGCAACGGGTGCATTAGTGCACTTTTATGTCGAGAATGTTGATGACTGGTATAGGAAGTTGCTGGCGAACAGTATACCGGTCGATACATTGCCACATGACGAGCCCTGGGGTAACCGTGAAATGCAAGTCAGGGACCCGGATGGTAATTACCTGAGGTTCTGTACGCCGGTTTCAAGATAAATTTGGTTCAGAGGTGGATCCTCTGATGATGGTTTTATAATCAAGAATACTAAACAACGGTTCCGATTCATCCGGTAAATCATGATGCTTGATTAGCCTGAATAATAGTGCCGCCGCATCGTTACCCAAGCCCCTGGCATTTTGATTAACAGTCGTCAGGTTGGGTAAAACATTAAGTGCCAGAGCAGAATTATCAAATCCTGCCACGGACAGATCTTTGGGAACGTTTAGTCCCAGCCGATTAGCGGTTGCAATTACCGCAGCGGCCATTTCATCGTTCGAGGCAAAAACGGCAGTCGGCCGATTCTTATGACTGAGAATTTTCTCCGCACAAACCAATCCTGAGCTGTATGTAAAACTGCCAAATGCTTCATTCTCAGGCAAATAACTCAAATCGTGATCGCGTAATGCGGCACAAAAACCCTCGTAACGCAGACTACTGGCCTTGTCCTGTTCGCGACCACGAATGATGCCGAGATTCTTATGTCCCAGCGAAATAAGATAACTGGTCAGATTGTAGACGGCAGCATGGTCATCAACGCAGACATAGGGCGCATTGTGGATATCCGTTTCAGGAGACACTCTGACATAAGGGATGTGGCACTCAAACAGCGCTTCAATCAATGATTCTTTGTTGCAAATCGGCTCAGGCAGGATGACACCGTCAATAGTCAATTGCCTGATTCGATCAATAATACTTGCGTCGCTCTTGTCAAAATCCTCGTCAAATGTCTCAACCACCAGCTGATAGCCTTCTTCTCGGCAGCGGTCGAGCGCACCGATCAACATCATATTGAAATAGGGGCAATCCAGGATGTCGTAAAAAATCCCGATACCATAGGAGTGAGCACCGGCCAGGTTACGGGCGGAGATATTAGGTTTGTATCCCAGCGCGTTAACAGATTCAAATACACGAGCGCGTGTTTCTTCGCGAACGTTAGGTTCATTATTTAAGACGCGGGACACTGTTTTCATCGCCACATTAGCGTGGTTGGCAACATCTCTTATGGTGACCGCAAGGCGTGTTCTATGGCTCATTTCTTATGCTCTGATAACATCAATGAAATCTGGCTCATTCTGCAAAGCAAAAAGTATAAATCAAAACAGGACGATTTATGTTCCTGATTAAACGCTATTCCGGCGAATTAGGCCATAAACTTGAGTGATTTGTATTCATATAGTCACAATTACTATAAGAAGGAGTCTTTTTGAGCGGGCGAATCTGGTAGTATTTTAAGGCATCATATCAAGTCGCAAATTCTGCTAAGGAACAAAATGAAATACCTGCACACGATGATACGCGTTTCCAATTTGGATGAATCACTCGATTTTTACTGTAACAAACTGGGATTAAAAAAAATTCGGGAAAGCGAGCATGAAAAGGGTCGTTTTACACTTGTATTTCTGGCAGCACCCGATGATGAATCCGCTCAGATAGAACTGACCTATAACTGGGATCCTGAAGAGTATACCGGCGGTAGAAACTTTGGGCATCTGGCATATGAAGTCGATAATATTTACCAGTTATGTCAACGGCTTATGGATGCGGGAGTCATTATAAATCGACCTCCACGCGAAGGCCGCATGGCTTTTATCCGCTCACCGGATAATATCTCTATCGAGTTACTGCAAAAAGGTGAACCTCTGGCGCCGCAGGAACCATGGGTCAGTATGAAGAATGTGGGCGAGTGGTAAACGAAAGCCCTTTATTTTCGTAAAGGGCTTTATTTTTTTGTCTAGTGTCTGAAATGCCGCATTCCGGTAAACACCATAGCCATGTCATGTTCGTTGGCGGCAGCAATCACCTCGTCATCACGCATAGACCCACCCGGTTCGATGACCGCAGTAATGCCGGCATCATTGGCGGCGTCAATACCATCGCGAAATGGAAAGAACGCGTCGGAAGCCATCACCGCACCTTTTACTTCCAGGCCTTCATCGGCTGCTTTGATGCCGGCGATCTTGGCCGAGTAAACCCGACTCATCTGACCGGCGCCGATACCAATGGTTTGTTCATTGCGTGCATACAGAATAGCATTGGACTTGACGTATTTGACGACTTTCCAGGCAAACATCAAATCACGCATTTCCTGTGCGTTAGGTGCGCGTTTGGTAACGACTTTTAAATCGCTGTAATTCACCACCCCGAGATCTTTTTCCTGTACCAGCAAACCGCCGGTTACGCGTTTAAAATCCAGACCATGTTGCTGTGCCACCCATGATCCCGTTTGCAGTAAGCGGATATTTTTCTTTTCACTGATTACGTGTGTCGCATCGGCGGTAATATCGGGAGCAATGATAACTTCAACAAACTGTCGTTCGATGATCGCTTTGGCAACGTCGGCTTCCAGAATCTGGTTAAAAGCAATGATGCCGCCAAATGCGGAAGTAGGATCCGTTTTAAAAGCACGGTCGTAGGCATCCATTAAATTGGCAGCAATTGCGACACCGCAGGGATTAGCGTGTTTTACGATGACACAAGCAGGTTGTGAGAATTGCTTAACGCATTCCAGTGCGGCATCACTATCGGCAACATTATTGTAAGACATCTCCTTGCCCTGCAGTTGCTTTGCGGTAGCAATCGATGGTTCATGCTGTTGCGGCTCAACATAAAACGCCGCCCGTTGATGTGGATTTTCACCGTAGCGCATCGATTGTACTTTTTTAAATTGCATGGTGAGTACTGGCGGCAAACCCTTTTTGTCGTCATCCAGATTATGGTTGCCAAGATAGTTGGAAATGGCCGCATCGTAAGCTGCGGTATGTGAAAACGCTTTGGTTGCCAGGCGAAAGCGTGTTGCAAAGCTGATACTGTTTTCTTTATCTAATTCTTCCAAAATACCGTCATAGTCACTGCTGTCAACGATCACCGTGACCGAAATATGATTTTTCGCCGCTGAGCGCAGCATGGCCGGTCCGCCGATATCAATGTTTTCGATTGCTGTTGCTAAATCGCACTCCGGTCTGGCCACCGTTTGTTCAAACGGATAGAGATTAACAACAAGTAAATCGATCGGACTGATGTTATGTTGCTGCATGACTGCGTCATCAGTACCACGCCGGCCCAACAGTCCGCCATGAATTTTCGGATGCAGGGTTTTTACCCGGCCTGCCATCATTTCGGGAAAACCGGTGTAATCGGAAACTTCCGTTGCATCGATACCATTCTCCTGCAGTAATTTTGCTGTGCCTCCGGTTGAGAGTATTTCAACCCCGTGTTTAAGCAGTGACTGGGCAAATTCTACAACGCCTGTTTTATCCGATACGCTGATCAACGCACGGCGAATAACTATATTTTGTTCCACGTTATTTTTCTCTTGCTATTTAAAGTAAAAAATTCAATCGCTTGCATTTAGTCCGCACTGTTTCATCTTTTTTCGAAAAGTCCCGCGACTAATGCCCAGATATTCAGCAGCTTTGGATTGATTGCCGCCGGTATATTCCAGAACGGTTTTAAATAATGCGTACTCCGTTTCCGTGATGACCATGCGGTATAATTCGCTGGGTTTATTATGCCCAAGTTTATTTAGATAAAGCTTTAAACACGTTGTAACACTGGCTCGCAATGGTTGCTTGCGTCTTTCTGTTTCAAACATGGACTCGCTCATGCCGCCAGTCGATTTTGGTTCGAGATACATTTTGTTATGCCTCTGTTATTTTGTAGCTCATACAAAAATTTTTCGATTGCATTGTATTGTTGACCAGCAAATTCCAGCTGACAAATTGTCCGCCAGAGTGCTGGATGGTCGTATTTGAAAAACCAGCTTAAGTGTTTGCGCGCGACCCGCACACCAAGATAGTCGCCGTAAAAGTTATGGATAGCGCGTAGAAGCTGCAATATCGTTTCGCACTTTTCCTCGATTGTTGGCGGCGATAAATACTCACCGGTGGTAAGGTAATGCTTGATCTCACGGAATATCCATGGATTCCCCTGGCTGGCCCGGCCGATTAACAAACCATCTGCATGTGTGTAATCAAGTACCGATTTGGCTTTTGCCGGACTATCGATATCACCATTGGCGATAACGGGAATACTGATTTTCGATTTGACTTGTCGAATGGTTTCATACTCTGCTGATCCCTGAAAACGGTCAGCACGCGTTCTACCGTGTATCGTCAGTGCCTGAATGCCTGAGTGTTCGGCGATATAAGCTATTTTTAATGCATTGATATTTTGTCGGTCCCAACCGGTGCGGATTTTTAAGGTCACCGGAACCGGCACTGACCCAACAACGGCCTGCAGTATTTGTGTGACGAGATGAACGTCCTGCAGTAAAGCCGAGCCTGCTGACACATTGCAGACTTTCTTCGCAGGACAACCCATATTGATATCAATGATTTGTGCGCCCTGATCAACGCATAAACGAGCCGCTTCTGACATTTGTGCCGGATCTGTGCCGGCAATCTGAATTGCGTGAGGCGCCTTATCCTGATTTTGCAACATGCGCAGTTGCGATTTTCGGGTGCTCCACAGTTTTATATCCGATGTCAGCATTTCAGACACAGTCATCGCAGCACCCAGCGTTCGACATAAGGAACGAAACGGAAAATCACTGACACCCGTCATAGGTGCGAGGACTAATGGATTGGCAAGTTCAACTGGCCCGATGTGCATCACTGGTGCAAATAATGTCTGGAGTTACGAGAAAAGGCAGGTCGCAGATAGTAACCTCTCTGCGCGTATCGTTAAAGTACTTCGAACAGCTAAATAGTTAATTTATTGATAATGTTGAGAACGGTAATCAATAAATAAACAATAAAAGATTGTTAGAGAAAATCCAGCTCGAAAGCCAACGCATCCTGACCGGGATCCAGCACTTCAACACTGACCGGGATTGCCTTGCCTGGTTCCATTAATGACTGATCGGCATTCAGTTGCAGATATTCGCTGGATTTAAAGTAACGTTGAGCGACGATCTGCCCACGCACATTGGACATGCTGACGAGCAAAGTCGGATAAGGCTGCGGGAAAGATGCTGTATTGGTGATGACTGCGTTAATCATTAATGCGTTTTTTATGTTCGGATGTGAATAAACATTGCGACTGACCAGTTGCAGTTGATTCAAATCACGCTCGGGTTGTAACGTACACCAGGATAATTGCTGGCAGACCGTTTCAATATAGGGACCGATATGTGCCTGTTTTGCCAGCCAGTCGCGTTGCAGGTAAGCGAGTTGCAGCAAAAGTGCCATTGAGGCCAAGGTAATAGTAAGGCTCCAGCCAACCGTCGCGGCCGGTGTGATATTGCTGCGACCCAGCAACATGCGTTTCAGCATTTCGGGGCTGTGTGCAACCTTGTCCCGGTTTTTTAGCAGATGATCATAGCCGTTAAAGATTGAATCGCACTGGCCGCAACGAACCAGACCATCAGCCTGTTTTAGCTGTTCTTTATGTACGCGGAAGATTGCTTTACATGTTGGGCATTGGGATTGCATAACGCGAGTGTATGCAGAAGTGGTACTGTGGTACAAGTCACAATACCGGTTTTTCCGGCGGTTTAGAATTGCCGGGGAACTATACTGTAAGCCGGGATGGCTATTTCTGGAGGGTAAAATGGCTAATAACAGGATATTGGGAGCGAGTTTCGCAATTGGATTATTGATGTCCACTCCCGCCGAGGCGTTGGATTTTGGTGTTGATGCGCATGCCGGTTCAATGGGATTGGGCGTTGGAGCGGCTATGCAGCTGACTCGCAATATCAATATGCGTGTTGGTTTGAACCAATGGAAATATGACGTCGATATTGATGATGAAGATGGACTGGAATACAACGCCGAACTGGATCTTGATAATCAGTATGCAATGATAGATTTTTTCCCGTCGCGCAATGGCGGTTTTCATGTAACCGCCGGGATGTATTTCAATGATAATAACGTTACTGGTACTGCGAGAGTAATAAACAGCGGTGAAAGTCAGATCGGTAACAGCGACGCGCTGGCCGGTACTGTCGCCACTGGCAAAATGACTTTCGACGGTGAAGCCGGTTATTTAGGCGTTGGTTGGGGGAATACCTTTTCAAGAGGGCTATTCCATTTTGGGTTTGATCTGGGTGTCGTTTATCAGGGTAGCCCCAAAGCGGATTTAATAGTTGCCTTGCCTGCTGGTTTGGCAGAAATCTGTGCGGTTACGCCGAGCACTAACGGTTGTATCAGTGACGAAGATATTACTCTGGAAGAACAACAGTTAGAAGATGAGGTATCCGATTACGATCTGCATCCGCTGCTGCAGGCGACATTTGGATTTAGTTTTTGACCAATGGTTTTATAGGGGAAAAACGGCACTCTCTCAGTGCCGTTTTTTTTGACCTTCCAACAAACACCAGTCTTCAAGCTGATTGGCTGATTTGAAATTAAATTCGTTGCAATACGCTTTTCGAATTTCTTCCAGTTGAGTTGGCAATATGCCGGACAGGATAAGTTTTCCATTCGAACAGATTGCGTTCGTCAATACATCGTGCAAGCTGATCAAAATACCGCTGATGATGTTTGCCAGTACGATATCGACTTGCACTGCCGGCAACTGCTCGCTGTGGCAAATTTCGATTTTATCATTCACTTGATTCAGAACCGCATTGTTGTGGGTGGCGAGCAGGGCCTGTTTATCAATATCCACCGCATAGACTCTTTCCGCACCGAGTTTAATCGCGGCAATTGCCAGCACCCCGGAACCACAACCGTAATCGAGCAGCGTTTTACCGGTCAGTTCCTGTCCATCCAGCCATCGCAGACATAAGGCCGTGGTTGCATGGGTGCCGGTACCGAAAGCCAGCCCCGGATCGAGCAGGATATTAACGGTGTTTTCACTGGCAGGTTGGGTATAACTGGGATAAATCCACAAGCGCTTCCCAAATGACATGGGTTTATAGCGATCCATCCAGACCCGCTCCCAGACCTGGTTTTCGATAATTTTGGTTTTAATTTGATCTGCATGCAAAAAAGCAAGCTTTTGCAACAGTTGCCCGCTCAGAACTTGAGTTGAGGTATCGGTATCGAACAGGGCCTCAACAATCAGCGTATCCCACAACGGGGTGTCACCGGGAGCGGGTTCCAGCAAAGGCTGGTCGGCGGCATCTTTAAGGGTTAACGACAGGGCCCCGATCTCATGCAAGGCCGCTTCGGTTTTGGCCAGCAGCGGGCCCGGGATCTCAAATGAAAGCTGATACCAGTGCAACACGCCGTCAGTGATATCAGAGGACAGCGGGCTTTTTAAGCTTTTTTTCCAGATAATGGATATTCAAGCCACCGCGTTGGAATTCACTGTCAGACAGAATATCCCGGTGCAGATCAAGATTCGTGCGAATGCCGTCGATCACGATTTCGCTTAAAGCACCCAGCATTCTGCGGATGGCTGTATCGCGGTCATCTGCGTGCACGATGAGCTTGCCGATCATCGAATCGTAGTAGGGTGGCACAGTATAGCCGCCGTAAACATGTGAATCGACACGCACGCCAGGACCGCCTGGCGCATGAAAACGACTGATCTTGCCCGGGCAGGGCATAAAGGTTTTGGCGTCCTCGGCGTTGATACGGCACTCGATAGCATGGCCTCGAAACGGAATGTCTTTCTGTGCAATTGAAAGTTTTTCATTTGCGGCGATCATTAACTGTTCCTTGACGATATCGACCCCGGTAATAAGCTCCGTTATAGGGTGTTCAACCTGCACCCGAGTATTCATCTCAATAAAATAAAACTCGCCGTCTTCATACAAAAATTCGAAGGTTCCGGCGCCGTGGTAACCAATCCGTTTACAGGCCTCAGCACAACGATTGCCAATAAACTTACGTTGTTTATCGGTAATTCCAGGTGCTGGGGCTTCTTCCACCACTTTTTGATGCCGACGCTGCATAGAACAATCTCGCTCGCCCAGGTGCACGGCGTTACCATGTTTATCCGACAGTATCTGAAACTCGACGTGGCGGGGATTTTCCAGATACTTTTCCATATAGACAGCATCATTATTGAAGGACGATTTTGCCTCCGTACGGGTCATCGCAATCGACTCCAGCAGCGTTCGCTCATGATGGACAACACGCATACCGCGTCCACCACCACCACCGGCGGCTTTGATAATCACCGGGTAGCCGATATCTTTGGCCATGCGCAGATTGCGGTCGGTTTCTTCCGGATTCAGCGGCCCGTCCGAGCCGGGTACGCAGGGCACACCCGCCGCTTTCATTTCGCGTATCGCTGCAACTTTGTCGCCCATGGTGCGGATCACTTCAGCGCTGGGGCCGATAAAAACAAAGCCACTGTTATTCACCCGCTCGGCAAAATCGGCGTTTTCGGATAAAAAGCCATAGCCAGGATGGATGGCGTCGGCATCCGTAACCTCAGCCGCACTGATAATCGCCGGTACGTTCAAATAGCTGTCAACAGAAGAGGGGGGTCCGATACAAACCGATTCATCAGCCAGACGCACATGCTTTTGATCGCGGTCAGCGGTGGAATAGGCGGCAACGGTCTGAATACCGAGTTCGCGACAGGCGCGCAGGATACGAAGTGCGATTTCGCCGCGGTTGGCAATCAATACTTTTTCAAGCATGGGATAAATCGTTTCTGTATTGAGTGGATTATTCGATGATGAACAAAGCTTGTCCGTATTCGACCGGATCGCCGTTCTTCACCAGGATAGCCTTGATCTCACCGGCGACATCCGATTCGATCTGATTCAAAATCTTCATCGCTTCGATAATGCACAGTGTTTCACCCACTTTAACGCGTTGGCCGATCTGTACGAACGGTGCAGAGCCGGGGGCTGCGGACTCATAATATGTTCCTACCATCGGCGATTCGACTTTATGTCCCACCGGCAGATCGCTGACGGCTTGCTCACTGGCCGGAGCGTTCGCTGTTGCAGCCGGCATCGGCGCCGCTGTGGAGGGTATCTGCATGGCGTAGGGCGTCATACTGGGCGGTGAATTGCGAGAAATGCGCACCGATTCCTCACCTTCCTTGATCTCCAGTTCGGAAATGCCGGACTCTTCCAGCAATTCAATGAGTTTCTTTACTTTACGGATATCCACTGTTTGTCCTCTCGGGAATAAGGAGTAATCAAGACAATTTTTGAACAATAGCTAGCAGCGCAAGCTGATAACCGTATGCACCCAGTCCGCTGATGACGCCTTCAGCGAGTTCGGAAAAATAAGAATGCTGGCGAAAAGTCTCGCGTGCATGAATATTGGATAAATGCACTTCAATAAAGGGAATATCGGTTGCAGCCAGTGCATCGCGAATGGCGACACTGGTATGTGTAAAGGCGGCCGGGTTGATGATGATATACTCCACGCCCGTTTTTTTACCGGCCTGGATTTTATCGACCAGTTCATGCTCGGCATTGCTCTGCAGGCAATCGATGCTGTGGCCGTGTTGTTTGGCGGTGGTGATCAGGTCGGCATTAATCTGATCCAGCGTTGTGGTGCCGTATTGCTCGGGTTCTCGTGTGCCAAGCAAATTCAGATTAGGGCCGTGTAAAACAAGTATTTTCGCCATGATTTTTCCGCAAATACCATCACGATGTCGACAGAAGTCAGGCGGCGAATTGTGCACGAATGAATCTAAGCTGTCCAGAAATTTGGGAGATCGGTGTTAAATTACGTGAAATCGACCCAAAATCGGTACAAAGTTTATTCTTGCAGCAATTCTAACAGGTATGGGCGCAACGCCCCTTCATCTAACGCGCCACCTGCGTAAATCATACGAATAAGGCCGTTTTTATCGATAAAAACACTGTAAGGGAGGCCGCCCGTGGTATTACCGTAACGCCGCAATACCTCGTCGGCACTCGTTTGGCCGATAAGCACGGAGTAATTAAGGGGGGTATTTTTGGCGAAGCTTTTCACGTTTTGCAGCTCGTCCAGCGCAATTCCGATGACACTGAAACCCTGCTCGGCAAATTCGGCCTGCATCGCATTAAAAGTCGGGATTTCCTCACGACAGGGCGGGCACCAGGTGGCCCAGAAATTCAGTAACAGAGTCCGGCCATCCCATTCGGAGATCCTATGCAGTTTGCCGTCGATATCGGTCAGCAAAAAATCCGGCCGCGGTTGGCCGATCAGGGTTTTGGCAGTGCGGTAGGTGGAAGGGAGGGACTCAAGATCCAATTTGCTTTGACGACGGCTGTCCAATATCCGGCCGAGGCTGTAACCGGCCATGATCGCGGCCACAACCAGTATCGCAATCAGCCATTTATGAAGTCCTCGCATCGCTGATCCATTGCAGGTATTCGGGCAAACCCTGGGTAATCGGTACAGCGATAATCTCCGGCAGCTCGTAGGGGTGTTGCGCAAGGATGAATTTCTCCAGCTGTGCATAACAGTCCTGACGGGTCTTGATCAGCATCTGATGTTCGGTACCCTGTTCCAGCTTCCCCTGCCATTGATAAATCGAGGTCATCGCCGGCAGGATATTGATGCAGGCCGCCAGTTTTTGCTCCACCAGCTGCGCCGCCAGCTGTCTGGCAAGTTCTTCAGTTGGGAGGGTAGTCAGGACCAGCAGGTATTTACTCATGGGGCAGTATTGTCGCATGAATCTGTTGTGCTCTCTCGGGAGCACGTCCCGATGTTAATAATTGCGCCGTTTTGGAAATGAGCTTATAAACTTAAGCTATCCAGGGACGAAAGAAGGATCGACCTGCGAATGGCAGACAAAACACCATACAAAAGCCCAGATAGGGACGATCTTAAGGAGAACTGGAGCGCGGAAGCGGATAGTGGATTAATCAAAGCCATTCTTGATAATACCGGGGCACTCATCGTTGTATTGGATGGCGAAGGGCGTATACGTCGTTTTAATCGTGCTGCGGAACAGCTGAGTGGTTTCAGCTTTGCTGAAGTCAGAGGCAAATATCCATGGGAAATTCTAGTGCCGGCTGGTGATGCGCAAACCGTTCGTGAGGAGGCCTTTGAATTACTAGTAAACAATCCGTCTCAGTTGGAAGGGCATTACACCAACTACTGGCAACACAAAGACGGCCGGCGGTTTCTAATCGAATGGCGTAACACGCTGTTACGAGACGCGAAGGGTAACGTAAAATTTGTTATTGCAATCGGTGTTGATGTTACCGAGCGCGTGCAGGCAGAAAAAGCATTGTTTGAGAGTGAAGAACGTTTTCGCATCCTGTTTGAAAATGCCCCTGAAGCCATTGTTGTGGTCGATGCCGATCAAAACAACCGATTTATTGATGCCAACCAAAATGCTTGTGAGCTCTACAAACTGGATCGCGATGAATTATTAAAGCGTGGTCCCGCCGAATTAAGCCCCCCGACTCAACCTGATGGACAGGCCTCATCGCGCCTCGCCAGTGTGCAGATTCAGCGAGCGCTGGATGGCGACATGCAGCATTTCGAGTGGACGCATCGTGATGCGCAGGGTACGGATATTCAATGCGAGGTCTATCTGGTTCGTTTACCCGCTGCCGGGCGCCGTCTTTTACGCGGCAGCGTTGTAGATATCAGTGACCGCAAGCGAGCTCACGATGCTTTGCGCGAGAGCGAGCAAAAGTATCGTTTACTTTTTGAAAATTTGACCACTGGTTTTGCCTTGCATGAAATTATTCTCGATGAAGCCGGCAAACCGATTGACTATCGATATCTTGAACTGAATCCGGCCTTTGAAAAACTAACAGGCGTTACCTCTGATAAATTGCTGGGCAAAACAATAAAAGAGGTCATGCCGGAGACAGAAGACTACTGGATTCAAATGTTTGGCAAGGTTGCGATAACCGGCGAGCCGCTGGCGTATGAAAATTATTCTCGTGAATTGGGTAAATATTACGATACCTGGGTTTTTAGTCCGCGAAAGAAGCAGTTTGCGGTTATTTTTAACGATATCAGCGAGCGCAAACAGGCCGAGACTCAACAAGCCGACCTTGCGCGTGTAATGGAAGAATCATTAAATGAGATATACATTCTCGATCTGCAAACAAAAAAATTTATCAAGGCGAATCGTGCAGCGCGCGAAAACCTTGGTTATTCGGAAAAAGAATTTGTCGAGCTCACGCCACTGCACCTAAATCCGTATCGTACTCCACAGGAATTGACTGAAATAATTAAATCGCTTCAATCCGGCCGGCAACAGGAAATTAATTTTGAATCAGTTCATCAACGCAAAGACGGTACAACTTATCCGGTTGAACTGCATATACAAACCGGCACTTATGCAGATCGGCTCGTTCTTATTGCTATGGGTAACGATATTTCCGAGCGTAAACGTGCTGAAGAAGAACGCTTGAACCTGGAACGCCAGGTGCAACACGCACAGAAGCTTGAAAGTCTGGGTGTGCTGTCCGGTGGTATCGCGCATGATTTCAATAATATATTGACCAGCATTCTGGGATTTTCCGATCTCGCCTTAAGGTCGGTCGATTCTCATTCGATCGCGGCAGAATACATGCAGAATGTTGTCGCCAGTGGGCAGAAGGCAGCAGAACTTGCCAAACAGATGTTGGCCTATTCAGGCAAGGGCCAGTTTGATGTGCAACTCACCAATCTGTCTGAGTTAGTGGAAGATATTGCCAGCATGTTGGAAATTTCCATTTCTAAAAAATGTTTGTTGCAGTATTGCCTGGAGCCGGACTTACCGGCAATTAACGCCGACGCAACTCAAATCCGCCAGGTGATTATGAATCTGGTGATTAACGCATCCGATGCGATTGGTAATCAAACGGGTGTTATTAGCGTGCGCACCGGTGTTATGCAGTGTGAAGTGGAGTATTTAAAGGAAACCTATCTCGATCAAGACCTGCAAGCCGGCCCCTACGTCTATCTGGAAGTGAAGGATACCGGTGCGGGCATGAGCGACAGTGACAGGCAGAAAATTTTTGATCCGTTTTTTACCACTAAATTTACCGGCAGAGGTTTGGGTCTTGCTGCGGTATTGGGTATTGTGCGTGGGCATCATGGTGCGATTAAGGTTACCAGTGAAGTAGGTAAGGGCAGTGTTTTTAAAGTCCTGTTTCCGGCCAGCACTCAATCAGTCGTTGCGGGCGAAGCCGCCGCCGTCATCGACAATGCACCATGGCAAAGTCAGGGAACCGTCCTTGTTATTGATGATGAAGAATCGGTTCGTCATCTGGTACGACGAATGTTAATGGATATGGGATTTAATGTGCTGGAAGCCGCAGGCGGTGAAGAAGCATTGGCCATCTATCGAAGGCAGGCCGACGACATTACGCTGGTGGTGCTGGATATGACCATGCCGGGGCTGGATGGAATAGAAACCTTTAAGCAACTGCAAACCATTCAACAAAATGTCAAAGTGATCATGTCCAGTGGTTATGATCGGCAAACCGCTGCCGGCAGTATAAGCAGCAAGGGGTTGTCCGGTTTTATCCAGAAACCCTATCGCTATGACGAACTGGTAAGTGTGGTGAGGGAGGTATTAGGGGAATAGCTTATCGGCGGTCGAGCGATAGCATGCTATTCAAAGCCTGATGTCATGGAAGCTGCTTTGTTCCCGATTTGCCAGAGCTTCTTCGAGATCGAATAGCGTCCAGTATTCTTCAAGGAATTGTAGATATTCTTCAAACGTCATAGATGATGCGCCTGCCTCACCTTCGGTCTTTGCAGTGCTAAGCGCTTGTTGGCGGATTTTGTCCAGATTTTGCATGGGGCAAATATGGCCTAATCATTATGGAAATACCACAGTCTAAGCTTGTAATTTCAACAATAACCTCTATTAACGTATCTTAGCCAGCAAAGGTTTTGCCCGATGTTCAAATTCCTGTTCACTCTCTTCATTGTTGTCCCTATCGTCGAAATGTATGTGTTGCTGCAGGTCGGCAGCGTGATCGGTGCAATACCAACCATTGCCATGGTCGTGTTCACGGCGATGCTGGGTTCGGTCATTATCCGCATCCAGGGCCTGGCGACCTTTTTGCGCTTTCGGGAAAAAACCCTGCGCGGCGAGATGCCGGCCGAAGAGATGCTGACCGGCATGGCCTTACTGGTGGCGGGTGCTTTATTGCTGACACCGGGTTTTGTTACCGACGCAGTCGGTTTTCTGCTGCTGGTACCGGCGGTAAGACGCTATCTGCTCAAGCGCATCATCGCGCAGGGCATATTTACTGTGCATAGGCAGGCGCAATATCAAGAGGGGCCGGTGACGATCGAAGGCGAGTTTCGTAAGGAAGACTAGATCGGCCGGCAATAAAAAACTCAATCATGGCCTTGATTTTTAAGGATCTGGAACTATTATTAGCACTCCCACGAGGTGAGTGCTAAAACACTTACCCGATTCGTTTTCGCAAGGTTGCCCAAAGCAGTTTTGCGGGGCCACCACAATGTTTATTGAACGGAGAGGCAAATATGAAAATTCGTCCCTTGCATGATCGTGTGATCGTCAAGCGTATGGAGGAAGAACGCACCAGTCCCGGTGGCATCGTGATTCCGGATAGTGCTAAAGAAAAACCCGCCAAAGGTGAAGTCATCGCCGTCGGCAAAGGCAAGATTCTGGATAACGGCGATGTCCGTCCGCTGGATGTTAAAGTCGGTGACAAGGTGTTATTCGGCAAATATTCAGGCACCGAAGTACCGGGTGATGAGAATCTTCTTTCTATGAGAGAGGATGACATCATTGCTGTTATAGAAGGCAAATAGCAGGTTGATGGTTCGAGCAATCGAAACAAAACCTGTTTTTTTATGCCAACAGAATTCTGAATTAAAGATTATTTGAGGAAACGCAAATGAGTGCAAAAGAAGTTCGCTTTGGAGACAGCGCCCGTTCACGTATGGTCAAGGGTGTCAACATCCTCGCCGACGCGGTGAAAGTGACGCTGGGCCCTAAGGGCCGTAATGTAGTCCTGGATAAATCCTTCGGCGCGCCGACCGTCACCAAAGACGGTGTCTCGGTGGCCAAGGAAATCGAATTAAAGGACAAATTTGAAAACATGGGCGCGCAGATGGTGAAAGAAGTCGCCTCACAGACGTCCGATATCGCCGGTGATGGCACCACCACCGCCACCGTGCTGGCACAGGCTTTACTGCGTGAAGGCATGAAGTCGGTCGCCGCCGGTATGAACCCGATGGATCTGAAGCGCGGTATCGACAAGGCCGTTGTCGCCGTGGTGGAACAATTGAAAAAATTGTCCAAGCCCTGTTCTGACAGCCATGCCATTGCCCAGGTCGGTTCCATTTCCGCCAACTCTGACGAAGAAATCGGCAAGATCATCGCCGACGCGATGGACAAGGTTGGTAAAGAAGGCGTGATCACTGTTGAAGACGGCACCGCGCTGAATAATGAACTGGATGTCGTCGAAGGGATGCAGTTCGACCGCGGGTACCTGTCGCCTTATTTCATCAATACCCAGGAAAGCATGAGTTCTGAACTCGACGAACCTTACATCCTGCTGCACGACAAAAAAATCTCCAACATCCGCGACATGCTGCCGATCCTGGAAGCCGTTGCCAAGTCCGGTCGTCCGTTGTTGATTATTGCCGAAGACGTTGAAGGCGAAGCGCTGGCCACTTTAGTGGTTAACACCATTCGCGGCATCGTTAAAGTCGCGGCCGTTAAGGCTCCGGGTTTCGGTGATCGTCGCAAGGCCATGTTGGAAGATATCGCCATCCTGACCGGCGGTACCGTGGTGTCCGAAGAAGTCGGCCTGGCACTGGAAAAAGTCACCCTCAACGATCTGGGTTCGGCCAAGAAAGTCAGCGTCACCAAAGAAAACACCACTCTGATCGACGGTGCCGGTGACAAGAAAGACATCGAAGCCCGCGTTAAACAGATTCGTGCGCAGATCGAAGAATCAACTTCCGATTACGACAAGGAAAAAATGCAGGAACGCGTCGCCAAACTGGCCGGCGGTGTGGCTGTCATTAAAGTCGGCGCCGCAACCGAAGTCGAAATGAAAGAAAAGAAAGCCCGCGTTGAAGACGCGCTGCACGCCACCCGTGCCGCCGTTGAAGAAGGCGTGGTCCCCGGTGGTGGTGTTGCGTTTATTCGCGCATTGCAAAACATTGGCAAGCTGAAAGGCGCCAACGAAGATCAGGACGTCGGTATCGCGATTGCCATGCGCGCCCTTGAAGAACCGCTGCGTCAGATCGTCCACAACGCCGGCGATGAAGCCTCAGTGGTATTGTCGAAAATCGTCGAAGGTAAAGGTAACTTCGGTTACAACGCCGCCACCGGCGAATACGGCGATATGATTGAGTTCGGTATTTTAGACCCCACCAAAGTCAGCCGCTCGGCTCTGCAGAATGCAGCCTCCGTGGCCGGTCTGATGATCACCACCGAAGCCATGGTTGCAGAACTGCCGAAGGAAGAACCGGCAGGTGGTGCGCCGGATATGGGTGGGATGGGGGGGATGGGTGGAATGGGCGGCATGATGTAATTAAGCCGGCCCTTTTGTCCGAATACTTCGTTGCGAGGTACTTCGCCAATGCTCATGTACCAGTCACGTACACTCCGCTTGTCGAAGCACCTCGCGCCTCGTCTTCGAACAAAATTCCTCGCCTTAATCGCCTTGTAGATTAAAAAAGCCCCGCGAGAAATCGTGGGGCTTTTTGTTAACTGTTCGGACGGTTATGCGGGGCCGCGCAGCGGCAGACCGTATTTACATTCCGCTTGTCGAAGCACCTCGCGCCCCGCCTGAGATCGAAAGTCCTCGCCTAAATCTCTCTTGAGATATATAAAGCCCAGCGAGAAATTGCGGGGCTTTTTTTGTTTTGTCATTCTGTTTTTTTACGTCATCCCGCGACTTGATCGCGGGGATCCAGTTAAAGCGCTCCTCCGCAGCACAAAACCGAGGGTATCGGCCCGAGGGTGCGGCGACAGATTTTAAAAATCAGTTGAGATGGCAGCAAATTTGTGACATATTTCGTGTCACAAATATGCCTATTTCCGTATAAAAATTTTTTATCTTATTGATTTATATGTATTTTATAAGAATAAAAATGTGACATAAATGGCGACCTGTTTATGAAAAACAACAGTTTTATAACAGTGGAAACCGAGCGATCTGGATTATTTACGTTTGAGGTAGGGGTTGATCTTGGAAAGATCAGGCCGTTGATTGACCGGGTTAATGACGCTCAATTGCGATTTTCAGGCGTGCCGATTTTGCCGGATGTGGCAACCAAGCTTGAAAGAGAAGTAATCGTTTCCAGTGTCTTTGGTACCAATACTATTGAAGGTGGCACCCTGACGGAAGAAGAAACCGCCGGATTGCTTGGCGATGTAAAGAACATCAACATCAATGAAGAAAAAGAGAGAAGGGTTACCAATATCCGCAATGCTTACAATTTGGCAGACGATGTATCCAAAAAAGCGATTAAAAATAGTAAAGGTGGTGGAGCTATTCATCTGGAAGAGTTCATGCTTCTCGACTTGCACCGCATTATTACTGAAGGATTGAGTCATCAACAAAATATTCCCGGAAGTTACCGGGATAACATCAAGGGGCAGCTGACAAAAGTAGGTGATGAGGATCATGGCGGCATTTATACTCCACCCAAAAATTATCGTGACATCAAAACACTTGTTTCGGCATTTTTATCGTGGATAAACAGTGAAAGTATTATCGCGTTAGATCCGTTAATAAGAGCGCCGTTGGCGCATTACTATTTTGAAAGAATTCATCCGTTTGCCGATGGCAATGGTCGGGTTGGCAGGGTATTAGAAGCAATCTTACTAAAATGCTCCGGCTTTAAATATGCACCCTTTGCAATGTCTAGATATTACCTAAGTAGAATTGATGAGTATTTTACTGTATTCAATATTGCACGTAAGAAATCAGAAAAGAAGCAGCCGTTTCCAAATACTGTTTTCGTGGAGTTTTTTCTGAATGGAATGTTGAGTGTAATCAATCACCTTCATGATCGTGTCAATGTGATGGTCAGTTTTCTATTGTATGAAGTGAAGCTAAATACTCTACTGCAAACCAAAAAAATCAATGTGCGGCAATATACTATTATTAATAATCTGCTTCCGAAGGGAACGATTCACGGTGTCTCGAATATGCAGGCACAACAGTGGTATACCGGTCTATATAAAAATCTAACGCCCCGAACACGGTACCGGGATTTGGAAAGACTGTCTGATTTTGAGTTACTTAAAATTGACAAGAATAAAAACATTATTTTGTTGATTCCCGGTAACAGTAAATGATTGTGCAAAAGGTTGATATCCCCTGGTTTGAGGTGGATGAGGTAATACGCTTGCAGGGGTTGTGCGGTGGGCATTAGAGTGTGGCAGTGAAAGAGTTGATTTTGTCAACGCTCAATTCTCTCGACTTCATTCTGATATCTATTTTCTATATCCGACATTTTGGAAATAAAAAATCTATTATCTTCTTCTGATACTTCGATAGGGTCGTTGGTTTCATAAATTGACTTTAGTATTCCTGTGCAATACCGGGTGTGGAGAGTCCCTCCCGGAGATGATATTTTCAGCAAACTTAAACTTGAATAGACAGAAGAGCCGAAAAGCATGGTTCCCATAAACGAGTTTGCTGCTGATTTAATGTGTGTTATTAGATCAGCATAGTCAGTGATTCTGGCTACTAAGGGGGCTGCGCCATGATTCCATACCTTTAAATCGAAGTTGGATCCATCCCAGTACACTATCTTAATGATTTTTTCTCCTACCAAATTTGGCCATACCTCATCTGGGGTGGAAATTTTAAAAAGACCCTGCCTAATAGAGACTTCAGAGCGTAGAAATTCTCTATATAAACAAGATAGTATTGAAATGTTTTCACATTGTGGCATGTTTTCTATAATGATGCTTAGCCTTATAAGAGCTCTATCAATTCCGTCAATCCACCCTAGTCTATGTTCGATTGAAAACCATCTTGGGCTATTTGCCGGATAGGTTAGGGAATAAAATATTCTTACATTTTTATCGTTCAATTCATTCTTTATATGCATAGGGAATACGTTTTTAATTTCATTAAAGTGATCTATGTACTCCTGTCGATGCTTGTAATAATTTGAAAAGGTATTTTGTTCAGAAGCCTTTTGAATCTGAAGGGATGTTTGGGACGATCGGTGAACCGCCGCAATAAGTCCCAAAATTGGTAACATGGCCGCAATGATTGCGAGTGGCACTCGGAATACAGTAAATAGTCCAAAGTTGAACCCATCAAAGCCAAAATCAAATACTAAATTCGAGTTGCAAATTATTATAATCGTGGATGCGAATGCCGATGACAGAAAGAGTGTGATAACTAACTTAAAAATACGAAGGTTACTCAGCCTTGAGGCGGGATCAATTCTGAAAATATCTGTTAATGATGGTTTCACTGTATTTTGCTTTTGGTGTTAGGTTTGCAGCTAAGTTTTCTTTGTTCGTGAATCAATGAGGTCAGACTGAAGCTCCCCAAAAACACTCGGGGGTAATCGTAGTACTGACTTATCCAAAAATCTACTGTTTGGGGTGATCTAGAGGTTTGCTTCTAAAAACAATTCCAACTCGGCGGCCTTCGGTGCGCCAGTAATCCCGCTCCAAAATGTTGTAAACGGATGTGTAAGTTATTGAAATAAATAGATTCTGGGCGAATTTTTGTTTTTCGACGGGCATTTTCGTGGTAAAAAGTGGGATAGATAAAGAGCAGGGTTGATTTAGATGGCGATGGCTCAGGGTCACTAACAATCTATATAGAAATAACAATGAGGCAAGATTGACATGCAAAACGATATTAACAATGCTGCAAATTCTGAGGGTGTAGGGCGAGACAATCTGGATAAGGAAGACATTCTTAAGTTTACGGAGACTGACTACTATTTGAAAGTTTGGCGAGCTACTAGTGGCGGTGCCGGTGGCTTAGCTGCCTTTAACTGGATGGCATTCCTGTTTGGTTCGCTTTGGTTCTTTTTCAGGAAAATGTACTTGCTAGGAGTCGTATTACTGGTTCTTGGATTTGTTGGTTCCATGATACTGCCGATCATTATTGGCGTGTTACAGTTAAATCTTGAGAAGCCTGTCATCGTGCTAAGTTCGTATTTGTCGCTTTTCGTATTCGTTCGAATTCCGGCTGGATTATTCGCGAACAAGATTTACTACAAACATACATCGAAATTGATTAAGGAGGCAGACGCGCACGGTCTGGCAGGTGATGTCAGGGCGCAGCATTTTTCAAAAGTCGGCGGAACAAATAACGGGATAGTGATTGTCGCTATAGTTGTAAACTGGATAATTAATTTCTATTTTCAGATGTGAGAAATTAAAATCAAACTCAAAGGCTTTGAAACGGTCAATATGTTCAGGCTCCTGATTATTTAGTCGCAAGGTCCAATAGTGAATAATGCTAAAGGATTTCCACCAATAGCATCAAAAGATGCGAAGGTGTTGATTTTGGGTTCGATGCCTGGCGGCCAGTCTCTCCAAGCACAGCAATACTATGCTCATCCAAGAAATGCCTTCTGGCCGATTATGGCGGATCTATATGGTTTTGGTGTGGATGCGCCATATAAAAAACGTTTGCAATCCTTGATGGAAAGTAAAGTTGCATTGTGGGATGTTCTTAATGCCTGTTATCGCCCCGGTAGCCTTGATACATCGATTGATGAAGACTCGATTGTGGTGAATGACTTTGTCGCGTTTTACCGGCAGCATTCAAATATTCGAGCCGTGTTTTTCAATGGTGTAAAGGCCGAGCAGCTATATCGCCGGTATGTTCTTTCAACACCGGAGCTGGTTGGCAAGCATGTTTTACAACGCCTGCCGTCTACTAGTCCGGCAAATGCGCGTTTAGCCTTTTTAGCCAAGTTGGAGCAATGGCGCGCTATTTGCACAGGACCCAGGTTAAAAGGCGTGCCGGATTAAAGTAAGGTTTTCCACCTGCCGCTAACTATGGGAGTAGAATGGAGCCTCGTTTGTTTATGAGCGCCGGAACACAAAACTAATTATGCAAATCCTTTTTAGGAGGTTTTCAATGAAATGCAGGCGAAGCACGTCTTTCTTTTTCATAATCGTTCTCACGACAGGGTGTGTTATGCCCAACGTATCCCCGGTTGGCTCGATGATACCCGGAACAATGTATTCCCTAAAGGACGGCACACAAATACAGCTCCAACTCCAAACCAGCTATGGTACCGGCGCCATGACCGGATTTAATCCGGTTACCGGTGAAAATTTTTCCGGGCAATATACCGGCATTTACAAGGGCGGTGGAACCGAACAAGGGGTCTACACGAATTCGTGGGGGTTTAGCACGGGTTCCGTAACAACTACTTCGGCTCCGACAGGCGCCGTGGCGAAAGGTGTGCTTGTCGGTGATAAGGGAACTGTAATCAATATGAATATGGAGATACAGCCGGGCGCACGTCCCACGGGGTTCGGTGAAGGAGTGGACAATAATGGAGTTCAGTACCAGATTCAGTTCTGATTCCTGCACCATGAATGATGGTGAAATTGTTCATGCAGGTGGCGTATCAAAGGAGGAGGATGTGGAGAGCTGATTTGATTAACAGCAAGGGGGGAGGGACAGGCTCATTTTTTGGGTTTAGTAATTTCACCTTTTTCGTCGTTATATTGGTATGTACCCGTTCTTTCTCCTTCCATCTGAAACTTTCTGAATTCACAAGCCTTAAGTCCGTAGCTGCGCAGAGCAAACTCTTTTGCCGCTTTTATATCATCAAATTCGTGAGTTTGAATGCGTTGCAAGTCGTATAGCTTCAGCATTTTTTCCGCATATTTGACGTCGATATCGCAATACGACTGGATATAAAATACCACCGGTAAAGGTGGAGCATGGATTGTTTTGGGCACCCAAAGTCCAATTGTGGCTATCATCACGCCTCCAGTAAGTTGTTTTCTGGCGATTAGCTGGTTATCGGGTCAACTTGTCAAAACTTTAAGCTTAAAGAAGATTAAACCATTACGTGGTTTGTACAATTGCTATTAATAGATCAATGAGCCATAAAAAACCAGCGGAGTCTGCTGGTTGTAAGATGAGTTAATGCAGGTTTCAGGAAAAGATATTTTTACAATCTTGTAGGTATTTCCGTCCCAATTTCATTTTAGAAACTGGCTGATTTTGAAATTGTATTCACTCAGATTCGGGTTATGCATTTTTGAGAACTCTTTAAAATCAATTTTTTCCCAATTTTCCTTTTTTAACAAAGTTTGATATTGCTTATAATTACTCGTGTCCATGATACTTAATGGCGTAGAAATTCTAACTCCGGTGCTATTGGCAAAGTCAACTCCATGAGCATAATCATGGCACAAGACCAATGCCCATGCTCCTTCCAGAAAATGACCGAACATAACTGTTGAGATTTTACCGTCGGCGATAGCCTTTATGCTCTCAGAATTATAATCAAATCCCCCAATAATTACGTTTTTACCGGGTTGTTTGCCAATCTTTTCCAGCCCCTGATATGCGCCCCATGTTATCGCGGCATTAAATCCCCAGACGACATCCATTTCTGGATCAGATTGATGTAACTCGACAATTTTGTTTTCCGCGTCTTCAGCGGTCCAGTTGACCACTTCCTGTCTTAAAATCAGATTATTCAAAGAGCGTCCAATACGCTGCTTCATTCCTTTAACGCGAAGTTTTACAACACTGGTATCGGCTGGCCCATGCAGCGCAAAGAAATGCAATTCCTTATCTGCGCCTATTGTCTTGGTAGCATGTTTTAGAAGTGAATCGGCAAGCTCATAACCCGCCGTCCTGTCATCAGGAACCATATGGCCAATCCAGTTTTCAAATTTTTCGCGGGGTAACTTTCCAACTAACGGATAGTCAGATTCCGAAACATCAGAATTCAGAACGAAAACTTTAATACCACGTAACTTTGCTTCTTTTATATGAGTGGGGGTGACGCCATCAAAATATTTGGTAATAAAAAAGTCCAGTTTGGGTTCAGAGGCTATTAATTTGCTACCAATACGCTTCGTTGTATAGGTGCTTCGACTGGGGTCATTCGCGACAATCAATTCGGTATTTAGATCGTCAGCAGCGACTTGCATAATCTTAACCATTTGGCTGAAAAACGCATTCTCGGGCTCAATTCCGGTGAGAAATCCAATGCGCTGTCTGTCCATTTCAGCACCAAAAGACGTAGTGGAGAGGAAGAAAAGAAGGATCACCAGGTACTTCCATATTCCAGTTCTTGAACGAAGAATGCTATCTGTCATGCTGTAAGACTCAGTAATTTGATTTACGAGAAGCTTCAGTTCCTGCCATCGGCACAATAAACAAAAACTTTACCCATGCGAAGTCGTTCCTAACGTAAAAATGGGAGAAATTAGCGAAATCGTGGGAAGAAATGAACTCGAAGCAGTGGCTAAAATGACGCTTTCTATGCGGTATTTTCGAGCTAGTTCTGCCATGACAACATAAGCGCAGCGATATTTTGATTGTATTCATATTGATCGATTGTGGATTGATTGTCTGTGTTGCTAAACTCAAAATCCAAAGTCCAATGTTCAGATAGCTGACGGGATATTTGAAGCCCGACCGAGGCTCTTTGATCTGCACGTAACGAGCTTATAGAGTCGATAATGTGCGGATCCTTGTACTGACTGTCCCGATAGTTAACGAATAGCTGGGTATACCAGTTTTTGCTTTGATAAGACCAAGATCCATAAAGGCTTTGTCTGTCGGCAGAGTAGCTGGTAAAACTCGTATTGCCATCGTCGTCAATTACAGTCTCACTGTCATTTTTATCATCCCGATCAAAGCGGTAACGCAATCTCCAGCGTTGCGAGCCTGTATATTTCTGGTAGTCCGTGGAAAACTGATAGGATTTTCCGGCCAAACCATAATAAATTTCATCTCTGTCATCGCTTTCTTGCAGGCTAATTGAAATCGCAAGCAAATCTAACTTGTTAAAAGTGTAGCGTGTTCCGAGATCATAATAAATCGATTGTAAATAACCCGTGCCATCTATGGAAGACTGGTCAAATCTAACACCCAGATGGAGACGATGATTTTTACCCAGTGAAAAATATTTCTTCACGCCAACACCGCCCAAATCGACATCGTACTCGCTGACTTTTGAGTAACTCGATGAGTATAGCGAGGCATCGACTAGCCAGCTTCTATTGAGGTCCTCGCTGCTGTACCAGCTGGCGGAAAAGGTCTGTTCGGAAAAAGTATCGCTTTGCGCGCTGGCGTTTTCGTCGGCGGGGTCGATAATGTTGTCATTTGAACCAACACCAAAAGCAGCGCTTAGCATCCACTTTCTGTTTTTCAATTGCTCCAGGGTTGCGTCATTCTTTGTGTCTGATAATTGAAGATAGTGTTTGTATGCCAGGACATAAATTTCATCTGATTCGGCAGTATCAGCAAGCAACATAAAGCGCTCCAGGGCCTCTTCAGTTTTCCCCAGCCGAACCGCTGCAAGTGCGAGATTTAAGTGGACGTACTCGTTCATCGGTTCCTGTTTATGCAATTCGCTAAAAATCTTATAAGCCTGCCGCCAGTTATCAAGCTTATAGTGGCAGACTGCGAGATTGTACCGGGAAGTGTAAGACGGAAAAATTTGATCAAGCTGTTGATAGTAATTTAATGCTTGATGAAATTTGCCTGACTTAAAGGCCTGTTTGGCTTTGCTGTTTAGATTTTCTTTCTCAACTAGTGATGAAGTTTGTGATAACGACATCAATGGAAGTACGGAGAGAGTTACCAATAGTAGTATTTGAGAAACCACGTGAGTAATGTTACGAATTCTTTTCATTTGAGAATCCCTTGATGTTATCGCCTCACAACACTGACTTTTATGATCTCGATTGAGGTAACATAAAAATGCGCAAGCCTAAAAATGGAAACTTTAGACTTGCGCAATCACCTCAACTGTTTTTTGAGATTGGGGGGTAAATTTTATGCACCATTACCACCGCCATTGCCTGGACCTTGCCCACCATCACCCGGGCCGGCACCCTCTCGGCGCCGTTCCTGAAATTCCCGCCGTTGTTCCTGGAGAGCAGTGGCCAGGTCTTCGTGTGCATTTATGTATTCGCGCATTTGTTCTCTATGAGCTGCGCGTTCTTGCTTTAGTTCAGCGATACGCGCCGCAAGGCCTTCTTTATCGCCCGCTTCTCGAAGCGCACGAAGTTCTTCACGGTGTGTTTCACGAAGTGCTAAACGTGCATCCAGTTCGGCTTGTGTAATGTCACCATTTTCAAGCATATATTGATAAACAACATTGCGGATGCGATTTCGATGTTCATTTCTAATGGTGCGTGCATTATCAGAAACGTCCATCGTGATTTCGCCAACATCGACATTGTCAAGGTCTTGTGCAAATGTTGGGACGCTCAACAGAGCCACCAGCGGTACTCCAATTAAAATGCCTATAATGTTTTTCATGATCTTCTCCGACTAACTAAACGTTATTGAATAGCGCAGCCGATGCATCGAATAACTGGCTGTGCTTCCCGGTTTGAGGTGATGCCAGACTAATGTCCAGCATAAAGTCGCGTTTTTTATCTTTGTATTCAATAGATGCCGCCAGTGTCAACTGCTCGGCATATTCGGCGTAAGGTTCGATATTGATGGGTAGTGTGATGACATTAGAGCCCTTCTTTAAATCTACCGGCCACTCTATATGCGCCAGGTACTCAAGGCCACGGATTGAGATATCATCCGGTAAATCAAGGACAAGCAGGGCGCCATCCATATCATTTGGTACATGGATGACCAGGGAAATATCTCGCTCCCAATCATACATGCTGACGATCTCTGACGGAGGGTTGCTGGTGTTCAAGGTGTTTACACCAAATAATAAGGCGACTGCCAAAATTGATGCGGCAGCAAACCCTCGCATAAAGGACAGTTTATGTTTTTTAGCAGCTATCCTTTTTTCACCCTCTTCAACCGCGAGCCTTAGTATTCTTGCGGAGCGACCGCTATCGAGATTGGGTGCATTGAACGTTGCCATGCGAACAAAATATTCCTTGTACTGCCGAACGCGCTCGCGGCAATCTATGCAAACTGTCAGGTGATCTGAAATCTGTTTCTCCACGCCGGCTTCGATCTGGCCCGCAATGTAGTCATCAATCAGATTATTTAGTTCGTTGCATTTCATAATATTTCCAATTTAACTCGCTGGCGAAAACAGGGTGTCTTTGTTATTAGAGACGTACACAGTCGTCAAAAGGTTGCAATTTAAATCTATCTTGTAATATCCGACGTCCGCGAAATAAATGAGATTTCAGTGTACCCAAAGGGATTTTCATTATGTCGGAGAGTTCTGCAAGAGTGTGACCTTCGATATCGTGTAAACAAACCACCATCCGCTGTTCCCTGGAGAGCAGTGACAGCCCCGCCAGTACCTGTTTATGCCAATAGCTGGTTTCGGGGGAATCGTCATTCGGGAGTTTATTGGCCAGATATTCGTCGTGCAGACTGTCGAAATTTGGAGCGCTTTTCTTTTTCCGGTATCCGTCGACAAAACGATTGTAGAGGCATCGCATAAGCCAGGCGCGCAGGGATTTTGCTGTGTGTAGTTTGTCCTGTTTTTGATAGAGTTCGACCAGAAGGTCCTGCAGCAGATCCTCGGCGTCCTGGGTGTTACCGGTGTACTGATAGGCCTGTTTGAACAATGAGTTCATGTGAGGCGCCAGTACTTCCTCGAAGCTATCTCCACTGCTTTGGCGCTTAAAAAAGGATACAACCTGGGTCATGAGTCATGCACGCTTTTCGTAGGTTTATTGCCTCGATACTGGTAGAACGAACAAAAGTGACAAAAGGTTGCAGCAAATTTCAATTTTTTGACGGAGTGGCCAAATTCTTCGTCTAATATGGCCTGAAATGGGCAAATTGACAAATATTCGGAAGGGAAAATCGAAGCAGGCCTGGGCCCGCCATGCCATGCGGGCCTCAGGGACAGCAGCCTGGATATGTTTAAAAACCTTTCACCAGATCCTTTAAAAATTTCTTAAATTCGCCCGAAAACTCTTTTCGTTTAAGGCCGAAATGCACGATGGTTTTGAGGTAGTCCATCTTATTGCCAATATCATATCGTGTGCCCTGTGTGACATTGGCGTAAATAGATTCTCTCTGCAGTAGCAGGGACATGGCATCCGTCAACTGAATTTCATTGTTTTTTCCCGGAGTGGTTGCATCCAGTGCATCAAAAATGCCGGGAGTCAGGATATATCTGGCTGCAAAGGCAAGATTGGATGGGGCTTTTCTGATATCCGGTTTTTCCACTAATTCATCTATCTGCCATAATTTATCTGAAATTTTCTGCCCGCCAATTATTCCATACAGTGAAACTTTCTCCCGGGGCACTTCCTGTACAGCTACGACTGATTGTTTGTATTGCTCATAAATGTCGATAAGTTGTTGAGTAACCGGGATAACTGAATCAATGATCGAATCTCCCAGTAGCACAGCAAAAGGTTCATTGCCAACATGGCACCTTGCATAACGAATGGCGTCTCCCAGGCCGTTCATTTCTTTCTGGCGAATATAATGAATGTTTGCCATATCGCCAATATGACGAATTTCATTATAAAACTTGTTATCTTCTTTTTCGTCGAGAAGTGCTTCAAGTTCCCAGTTACGGTCGAAGTGATCTTCTATAGCCCGCTTGCCCTTACCGGAAATAATGAGGATATCTTCTATTCCGCTATCAACCGCTTCCTGTACGACATATTGAATTGTCGGCGTATCGATAATCGGCAGCATCTCTTTGGGTTGTGCTTTGGTTGCAGGTAAAAAGCGGGTTCCGAATCCTGCTGCAGGTATCACTGCTTTTTTGATCATGTAGCAAATTCCTTATTCAAAAGACAAATGGTTTGATGACCCTGGCTTTGATCTTTTTCATCTCTATGATCAATCTGGTCAGGGTCTCATCATCACTATAGAAACCGACGATCGAACCGCCTGAACCGGTAAACTTGGCAGAGGCTCCGCAAGCTCTGGCAGTGTTGACAAGCTCAAGGTTGCTGTCTGAAATGTTCATTATTTTTCTTCGCAGGTCAAAATTCCTGTTGATAAGTGCATTGAGCGCGTCAATGTCTCCTTTAATCAGCATTTGTTTGCCCTGTTCAGCGAGTGAGGCGATTTCCTGGAGCGTCTCGATGACCTCGATATCGCCGCGATCATACCGTGACCGTATATCATTTAACACTGTGCCGGATACTTTCCCCAGTTCAACCTTGTATGCTATGTAAAGATTATCCAGCGTTTTTGGTGTGAGGCGCTCATAGCGACCATGCTGTTTGGTTTCAATCAGTTGCTTGTCGAAATCCATGTAAACACAGCCTTCATAAGTTTGAATGACCCTGTCCTGTAAACCGGCGTTGATGCCAAGTGCCTCGGTTTCGACTTTCAAAACAATCGAAGGAAATATTTCCAGCGGGATGTCAATTTTATAAAATTGCGTTAACGCACGCATGGTTGCAGTAACGATAGCGCTCGATCCGGCCAGTCCAACCTGGCGGGGAATGGTCGAGTGATAACGAATGGTAAAATTTTTATTTTCGATTTTAATATTTTTCTGCCGGCAGTAGTCGGCAAACGTTTTTATGGCTGCCTTGATCAGGCGGTCGCCACCGTAATAACCGTGGATTTTTACTCTTTCGATAAGATCATGAATGCTGGAAAATTCGTTGATATCCTGAGTTTGGGGTTCAATTTTCAATTCCGGGCTCTGATACAGGGTGATATGGGCACCGAAATTTTTCACCGAAATAGAGATCGTCTTGCCGAAATAGCCATCGGAAGGGTTTCCGAGCAAACCGGCGCGGGCGTAGGCTCGTGTTTCTATGATCACGTTGACTTCTCCAGATTTGCGACGACGGTGCGAAAAATAAGGCTCGGCATAGAATTTACTTTTTTAAATACACCGGGGTTTTGTATCCCCAAAAACGACCGGTTTTGTTGGCCCCTGGGTCAGGAATTTTACACCAGCGATGCTGAAAAATCTGCTGCTTTTGCGTTTGCTGCGCACGTTGGCGTTCTGCGTTATGCTATGCCATTATGTTGAACATTGCGCCCGTAGCTCAGCTGGATAGAGTAACTGGCTTCGAACCAGTTGGTCGGGAGTTCGAGTCTCTCCGGGCGCGCCAAATTTTTGGAACAATAGAGTTATGTCAAAAGAGTATACAAGCGAACTACTGATCAATTTTGGCGAAGATGGTCAGGCCCTGATACCCGTGGTCACGCAGGATTACAACACAAAAGAAGTATTAATTCTTGCCTTTGCTAATAGAGAAGCATTTGAAGAAACACGAAAATGCGGTCTGGCTACTTACTGGAGTCGATCACGAAATGAGCTCTGGAAGAAGGGTACGACCTCTGGCGACACCCTTAAAATTAAAGCTATCCGAATCAATTGTGAGCAAAACTCATTGCTCTACCTGGTTGAACCGCAGGGCAAGGGCGCCTGCCATGCCAAAAAGGCGAGCGGGAATCCTTATACATCCTGTTATTATCGGCAAATCAACGATGATGATTCACTTACGGTAGTAGAGAAGTAAGACATGGAAAATGCAACTTTAAAAATAGGTATGCCTGCCGGTTCACTGGCGAATGCTGAGCGGGGTGGTAACTTAATAGCGTTATTAAAGGACTGTGGATTTAAGACAACAGGTTACTCAGAAGGTGGCCCCAGTTCGTTTTCCGGGATGAATTATCTGTTTGGTTGGGATGGGCGACCACAGGAATTCGGTTCCCAGCTTGGTATCAACGAACTTGATGTGGCTATTGCCGGTGATGACTGGATCACGGAAAGAATACTGGAGCTAAAATTAGCATACAAAACTAACATTCAGTTGGAACGGGTTCTGTCTTTAAACAGAGGAAAAGTCAGAATTGTTGGGATTGCTACCAAAGACAGCCCTGACAATATCAATGATATTTTGAAAGAAATAATAAAGAAGAAAAAGCTGATTACGGTTGTGACGGAAATGCCGTATCTCACGCTGGACTGGATTCAGTCGAAGCTTAAGTCTTTGGGCTTGCTGGAGCAATACACAAAGTATTCCGTACAAAAATATAAAACACCGGCGTTAATCGATGAGGGGGTACTGATTTACGAAACCTGGGGCAAAACGGAAGCCAAGGTAAAAAATGGCGGTGCCGATTTGGGTGTTGAAATCACACAATCGGGCAGTGCTATTCGGAATTACGATCTTAAGATTGTTGATGAAATACTTCTTTCTGAATCGAGTATCTGGATTAATCCGGCAATAAAAAAAGATCCTAAGAAAAAAGACTTGTTGGAGCTTTTTCTGATTAACCTTTTTGGTGCGGTGAATGCCGAACATAAAGTCATGATTTTGTTTAATTCTCCAAACAGCGATGCTGCCAAAATAGAAAAATATTTGATCGAAAATAATCTTTTTGCTGATGAGCCGACCAAAACAATAGGCAAGGAATATACGGAGTTTTATATCCAGATCGATATGGAAAACCCGGAAATACCTTTAGCGAAAGTGAGATATCAACTGGCGAAGTTGGGAGCGAAAAATATTAATACGATTCCACTTTCATCGTCGATTCCGAGTATACAGGTGATACTGTAAATCCAGTTATGCAATGGGACAGGCTCGAAAGCGCAGGGCTAAGCTGCACAAAGTTTTTAAAAATAATTCGTAAGGATATTTTTCAGGAGATGGGCATCCTGGTATTTCGCATATATGGGCTTGCGTATTGCCACGTACATACCGTTATTTAACTTGTAGTCATTCTTACAATAAGGATAAGATTTCGAACTGAAGATGACCGCCAACCAGCGGAGTCGTCTTCTAAGGGTCAATCGGGATTCTGTTTACGATTGGCGGGAGCGGTTAGTTACACACTTAACTTGCGAGGGGAAAACATGATTTCAATTAAACGATACGTCATCGTCACGATGACGATTCTGGCTTTTCCGTTTCTGGTAAACAATGCACTGGCTCAAACGTCCTGTACAGTGACTGCGCAAACCTGGACCGGCGGTTATGTGGCTAATGTGGTTGTCAAAAATAACGGTAGCTCGGCTATTAACGGCTGGACGGTAGCGCTGACATATAACCAGACTCCAAGCATCAGCAGTTCGTGGGGTGCGAATCTATCCATATCCGGCAATACGGCCACTGCGACCCCGGTCTCATGGACCAGCTATATATCTGCGGGCGGAACCACGAGTTTTGGATTCCAGGGATCGTATACGGGTAGTTTTTCATTACCGACGTGTGCTGGAAGTGGTTCTTCATCGAGTAGTTCGAGTTCATCTTCAAGCAGTTCGTCCTCCTCGTCCAGCAGTTCTTCATCGAGCAGTTCATCCAGCTCCAGTTCGTCGAGCAGCTCAAGTTCGTCTTCGAGTTCAGGCGGCAGCACCGAAATTACCATCCAGGAAAATCAGACTGGTTTCTGCAATGTTGATGGCACCGTAGACAATAATCATGTCGGCTATACCGGCAGTGGTTTTGCCAATACCGACAATGCCAATGGTAATGCGGTAGATTATCGGGTTTACGTTCCCTCCAGTGGCAACTACATTCTGGATTTACGCTATGCAACGGTTTCAACTCGAACAGCGAATATTGTGATTAATGGTGCGACAGCCGGCAATCTCGGCTTTCCTGCAACCGGCTCGTGGGACAGCTGGACAGTCGATTCGGATAATGTCGCACTTGGTGGCGGAAATAATGACATTAGCATCGTAGCGACCAACAGCAGCGGCTTGCCCAATATTGATTCACTTACGATCATTGGAAACAACCCGCAGGCGGCCAGTTGCAGCGGCAGCAGCAGCTCTTCCAGCTCCAGTTCCAGTAGCTCTTCGAGTAGCAGTAGTAGTTCATCGAGCAGTTCCAGTTCGTCCTCGTCGACGTCCAGCGGCGGCTTGGGCGCGGTAGCTTTCTCGCAGCAAATGGGGATTGGCTGGAACCTGGGTAACTCGATGGAATCGATGGGCCCCGGCAATGAAACAGCCTGGGGCAACCCGGTAGTCACGCAGCAGCTGATCAACGCAGTTAAAGCGGCGGGTTTCGACACCCTACGTATCCCGGTAGCCTGGAGCGCATTTTCCGATGCATCCAGTTACACCATTGATCCGACCTGGCTGAACCGCGTCGAGGAAGTCGTAAATTATGGCTTAAATGCCGGTATGTACGTTGTCATCAACGAGCATTGGGACGGTGGCTGGTTAAATCATCCCTTCTATTCCAACCAGCAAGCGTTGAACAACCGTTTGTCCATTATGTGGACGCAGATCGCTAATCATTTTAGAAGCTACGGTGACCATCTGTTGTTTGCCGGCACCAACGAAGTAATGAACGAAGGCGATTACGGAACACCAACGCAGGAGTACGTTGATGTGCAGAACAGCTTCAACCAGACCTTCGTAAACGCGGTGCGTGCGACCGGCGGTAACAATGCCAGCCGCTATCTGATCGTGCAGGGTTTTAATACCAACATCGGTCATACTGTGAATTTCGCAGTGATTCCGACTGATACCATCAGCAACCACCTGTTCATGGAAGTTCATTACTACGATCCATACAATTTCACGCTGAACACAGGCAGCAACGTTACAACTTGGCCGAGCACGGTTGAAACCTGGGCGAATGAAGCCTGGGTGGATTCGCAAATGCAGGCGATGAAAACCAATTTTATTGATCAAGGCATTGCGGTGCTTTTAGGTGAGTATGGAGTTGCTGATCGCCAGAGCGTGTCCGGTTTTGAAACTCAGCGGATTCGCTGGAACAGTTATATAACCGGATCTGCACTGTCGCATCAGATTGTGCCGGTTTACTGGGACAACGGTGTTACCGGAGATACAGGTTTGGGTCTCTTTAACCGTAGCACAGGGGCTCAGGTTTACCCGAATATCATCAACGCGATAGTAAACGCCAATTAAGTAATTAGTTAAGGTGATTGTTTCAGCCTGAAGTCTAAATAGCTCCCAATATATCGGGAGCTATTTTTCAGAATAAAAGCTGAAGTACGGAATAACTGGTCTTCAAAAAAATAACATTACCTTAAAGTTTTTATGGTATTGAAAGTGCCCCGCAATTGCGGGGCGATTTTTTATAATTTTAGTTAATACCGATTAAATGTCAGCTTTAGTTTGATAAATCGTTAACTCGGCATGCAAATATCCGGTTGTAGACATTAAGTGTCAGGCCGTTTATTCTCCCCGCCTTTAAAAGGGTATCGTGATCGCATGCTCAAACGGATGATCGATTTAGTTATAGAAAGGCCGCGTGTTACATTGTTGATTCTGACGATGGTATTGGGGCTGGTTTCTTTTCTGGGCTGGGTGGTCACCGAGTCAGTATTTGAACACACGGGCGGACCCGATTTCTGTGGTGGGTGTCATACGATGCAGCCTCTGGTTAAGTCTTTCCGTGACGATAAACACGGCGGAAACAATCAATTCGGTGTTGCTGCGGAATGTGTGGATTGCCATTTACCACACGAAAGCAAGTTTCATTACGTTCTCGCCAAAACCGGCTATGGTTTGCACGATATCTGGGCTCAGACATTTTATAATCTGGATAAAATAGACTGGTTAGGAAAACGGGAACTGCGGGAAGATTTTGTTTATGATTCGGGCTGTATCGCCTGTCATAAAGATTTGGAGCGAGCCAGTATGCCCAATCCCAAAGCATTTGTTGCGCATAAGCCATATTTTATGGGTGAAATTGAGCAACAATGCGTTTCGTGCCACCAGAATGTTGGCCACAAAAATCTGCTTGATCATTTAGCATTACGTAACGAGGAGGACGCGCCATGAAAATCCGTTTTTGGCTTGCCGGTGTAATGGGGTTACTTTTATCGGCCAATACGGTGTTATCGGCAAATGAGGGCGATAAATCCGTCGGCGACTTGAGTAATATCAAGACCATCATGATCAGTCGTGGTCACACAGAAGCGGCTAAAAACTGTATTGACTGCCACAAAGACAAATCCCCCGGCATCGTCAACGACTGGAAAAACAGTCGTCACAGTCACGTAGGTGTTTCATGCCTTGATTGTCATGCCGTAAGTAAAGACGCTCCTAATGCAACCCAACACGAAAATTTAGCCGATTTCAAAGTCTATATCAGTGCACTCGTTTCACCTGCGGTCTGTGGGCGCTGCCATGCTAAGGAGATGGAGCAATTTAATCAAAGTGGTCACTTCCGCGCCTATCACCAGATTATTCCACAAGACAGTTTGCACGCATTGATACGAAAACATGAAGGTCGAGATAATCCTGAATTGCAGAATGCACCTTCCGAAACCGGCTGTATGCAGTGTCATGGTACGAAAATCGAGTTAGATAAAGAAGGCAGGCCAACGGCAGAGACGTGGCCGAATGCAGGTATGGGTAATATCTATCCGGATGGCAGTACCGGCAATTGTGCAGCATGTCATACCCGCCATGTATTTAAAATTTCCGAGGCGCGTAAACCGGCGGCGTGCGCATCCTGTCATTTAGGGCCGGATCATCCTGATTTTGAAATTTTTGAAAACAGCAAGCACGGACATGTTTTTGCTACCGATAGTGACGATTGGAAGTGGGATTCTCCGCCTGATGCGTGGGAGCCTGGTGATTATCGTGCACCAACCTGTGCAACTTGTCATATGAGCGGTATCGGCGAATTAACAACCACCCATAATATTACCGAAAGGCTATATTGGAACCTGTGGGCGAAAGAATCCCAGGTACGCAATTCGGACGATGTGCTAAGTCCGTTACTGGGCAACGGTGAAAAAGGTCGCGAGTTAATGAAGACCGTTTGCAGTTCCTGTCATAGTCAGAAACATGCGGATAATTTCTTTTTACAAGGCGATAAAGCGGTTCGTTTGTACAATGAAGAATACTATAAACCGGCTCAGAAGATGTTGGATGAGCTGAATAAGGCTGGTTTGTTAAAGGAAAATCCCTGGACCGATGAGTTTCAAATAGTCTTTTATCATCTATGGCATCATGAAGGTCGGCGCGCAAGACAAGGCGCTATGATGGGCGGACCGGATTATGCACATTGGCATGGTTTTTTCGAGTTGCAACAGGATCTTTATAAACTGGAAGCCATTTACAAAAAGCGAATGCAAAACAAGAAAATAGAAGACTAGCAGAAACTCCGTTTATTTAAGGTATGTGTCATGCGAAAGAGTGTATCGGTTTTTGCAACGATTTTATCCTGGTTGGCCTTAACTATCGGCAACGTGGCTCATTCGGGGTCGGCAGCGGTTAATCCAGACTTTTTCTATTTCCATAAAGGCGATACACCCGACAGTTGGCAATGGGTGCTATCTGATCCTGGGAACTGGTGGATGCCATTGCAGGGAAACGAAGGTGTAAGTGAGGCTAAAAAGCTGGTAATGGAAGCATCCGACGCGCCGGAATTTCCGGGGGCGATTAAACTCACCTGGAGTAAGCAGGATAAATGGGGGGGCGCGTCTATCACCGGCCGTTCAGTGGATCTTTCGGCCTACGAAAATAAGGCCGAGTTGGTGCTGGCATTAAGACTTGATGTGCGCAGCCACAAACCGGTCTACGTAAAAATGATCTGTGGTGAGAAATGCGAGGCACAAGTTTCCATTTATGATTATTTGAAGAAAGCACCTCTGAGAGAGTGGTTTGCACTACCTATCCCGCTGGATTGCTTCGTCTCGCAAGGCGCAGATCTTAAAAATGTCACGTCGCCATTATCAATCGGAACGGATGGCAAAATGGTTTTGCATATCTCGGAAGTCAGTGTAAGCGCCATGGCTGCGGGTGACGAGGGCTGTGTGCCGGATAATCCTATTATCAGCAAGCAAACATCAGAGTAGTCTTGACGTAAGTCTGCTGATTGATTTCCCCATAAATTTGAGCAGCATGTCTATTGACTATTACGGACGTTCAATTTTGTAAATTACAAACGTAGAGCCTTCGAGTTTATGAAAATAAAGAGATTTTTCGTCGGGCGAAAAAGCAGGCGCTTCAGCAAAGCCGGTTATCGCGCTGACTTCCTGTGGTGTTTGGAAAACGGAAACAGTATTGTCGCGAATGCTGCGGTAGGTTTTGGGTTGTAGAGTATCAGGGTCCATACGTGTGAAAAACAGCTCGAGGCCATTTGCAGAAACAGTTGGGGCATATTCAAGGTCATCGGTATTAATGTTTGCCATTAGGGTGTTACTACCAGGATGACGTGAAAAATCGCTACCGTTTTTTATTGCAATTGCGATATTGCTTTGGTCAGGATGTGCGGCACCGGAAAAAACGCCATCTACAAAATAGAGTGTATTGCCGTCCGGGCTGATTTCAAGATCAAAATTCAGATGTCCGTTAATACCTTCCGCCAGCCCTGTAACAGCCGACGCGTCACTAATTTCGCCTGAAGTACCATCAAATGTGCCGGAAAAAAGTGTATCGTAGGTGGCGGGAGGTGCGTAGATGTCTGTGGATACCCAGAAGAAGTTGTCAGCGTTATCCATGCTGGCCACACCATCGACCTTGATAGTGTTGATGTTGAGAACTTCTCCTAAATAAGTAAAGTGGGTGTCATCAACTTTGCTGGCGTAGTATAGATCTTTATCACTAGCGCCCTCATAGCTGTTAAAGAAGAGAAACTGACCATCGCGACTTAAAAACGGTTCCATGGCGTCGCCCGTATAACCCACAATAGTGACCTGCTCGGGCGCGCCGAAGGCGGTATATAAATTATTGTCGACCGGAGGCGGGGTGGTGTTGCTGCTACCACCGCAGGCAGCCAGTGTGACTGCAAGACAGGGTATTAATATTACTTGCGAAAATTGCATAAAGGCCGCGTTCCTTAAATATTGAAATCGAGTATAAAGCAAACTTCGCATCAGGTGAAGATTTGGGGGTTAGGCTGAGCTATAACCGGACGTTGAATCGAGTCGAGGGTAGAAATATAGGAGCATTCTTGATTATCTTGAGGTTGACTTCATTCGAAGTCCATTTACAATGAACCCCGGCGTCTGAAAGGTATCCACATGTGTTTAAAGACCTTCCTTACATTTCTTGCTTTGTGTGGTATTGCCTTTAGTCTGTCTTAAGCGCTGTTGAACCTTCATTATACATAGCCGAATAAACAAGAAATCTGTCATATCGGTTTTTAGGAGGTACTCGATGAATAAACGTCTGGTCAAAATTGCATTAATTGTTGTTCTGATACCTGTGGTTGCCGTCGTTGGTTATATGGGCTTTTCAAGCTACAATAAATTCCGAGCATTTCAGCAGTATTACGTTGATGCTACCAAGGTTATACAGGAAATAGCACGCATCAATACTGATGTGAGTGAAGAAAATCTGAAAGCGGACATGGATGAGTGGAATAGAAAGGCGAATGAAAAACTAGAGGCGTTTTATGGCAAGTATAGTGGAAGCGAAATTCAAGCTATCACAAATAGCGTTGAATATACGCAGGCTTTGCTTCGCGATGTATTCGCCCTGAGATTGGACTATACCGATGCTATCGAACCTTTGTATTCAGAACGCATGCAAGACCATCAGACCATTCGCGAAGAAGTGGAATACAACTGGCGAATGAAGACCCTGGAAGAAATCTCTCGCTATATCACTAACTATGATGACAAACTGATCGACTCTGTCGATGCATTCAGGGAATCAGTAGCTGGCAGCAACTGGAGCGATCAATACCGGGAATATGCCTGGCAAGATTGGGGTCGAGATATTAAACCACAGCTTATAAAGATGTTGCCTGATATATCGGGTGCAGAATCAAAAATCGCCAAGTACCAGCGCTTTTTCGCCCTTATGTATAATAACAGGGAATTTTACTACGTTAACGAAAAAGGTGAGTTTGTTTTCAGTAACCAACGTTATCTTAATGATTGCCTCAGTACCATTAATACTATGGAATCTTCATGGCGTAAGTACACCGTTTTTAATCCGATGAATTAAAGCTACGAGTATTCTTTCAAGGATGGAAATGAAAAATATAAAAGATCTGAGAATAATAGGCATAGATAGTGCTCGTCCGCCAAAAATAAGAGCAGAACCGTATATTGATTTAGTATTCAGGTTGTCAGATAAAGCAAATAAGGAATGGTGTCAGGATTTCAACATGATTTTTGCAAGAGCTGATTATAGCGTTAAGATAGATACTGTTGAATGTCTGTATATTGAAACGTGGGTTAGGACTATGAACGAGATCCCGGGTCATCTTGAAATGCTGAAGGAGAAGGTTTCGGAGTGTAATCAGAAATATTATGATCGCGAAGTTGCACGCTCACAAGCTTCCATGAGCATTTTAAATGATATTGCTGGGGAGCAAGGTGCGCAAGGCTTGTTAAACGATATTCTTGCGAAACTCAATTACGACTGAGAGATAAAGTAATTGTTATACAGGAAAGCGTATTAAAAAGGACTATAATCCGGCATTTAATGGATAATTTCATTGATCAGGAAATAGACTATTTCTATGGCGATCAATATTATAATGATCCATTCCAGTTTTGATGAGTGCTTATGTTTCTGTTCATTGTCCAACATTTCAAATAATTCGTGTATGGTTTCAAGTTTGTTGGATAGTACCGAAACACGGGATCGAATATCAAGGTAACGCGCTGTCAGTTCATACAAGCTTTCCAGGTCGGGATATTCCCAAAAGAAATCCGGTGTATCCAACAGACCGTAGTTTAAAATAATATCGCTCTTGGTGCTGAATAGTTCGCCGCGCATTTTAGCGGTTTTTTTGCGTGACAGAATAAAGCGTCCCGTTTCAGCCAGGGATCTTGGTATATGCCGGGTTTTCATTATCGTGCTTTGGGCGTCATCTTCAAATATGTTTAATTTAATGGATTGTGCCATTGCATGTGAGACCGCAAGCCGATACAAATAATCGCCGGACGACAAGAACACCGTATCCTGGCGAATAAGGTTTTGATTGGAATGTAATTCGAAGCGAAAATTTTCCACTTCATATTTAACGGCAACACCTTTAACATATGGCTCAACGGTGTCAAGCACAAATTTTCTTTCTTGATCGTCAACGCCCCAAAACACGATGACGCCGTAATCGAATATCCATGCCTCTCCTTTATCGGGTTGAATACGTACGGCATCCCGGTAATGGCTCGACGTAGCTGATTCAAGTAATTTATCGCGTAGATTTGGTTGTTGAAACTGATGGCCTAACGACAAAACAATCAACTTGTCGTTGTAAAATACAATTTTATCCTGATTGACCATATTTTTATCCATGAACTATTGAGTATTGCGCCGCAGATCCATGCGCCGCAGGAATTCAGACATTAGTATGCGATAGAGTTCTTTTCCAAGATACTTGTCTTCAACACCGCTATCAATATTAGGATTATCATTTACTTCAATAACATAACCTTTTCCATTTACTTCCTTGACATCGACACCGTAAAAACCATCGCCAATGGGTAAGGTGGCATTAAACGCAGCCTGTACGACCGGCTTTGGTACGGAATCAACGGAAACGGTTTCAAAACCGCCGCTGTGAGTTCGGTTACTGCCATGCAGGTAAATTTGCCAGTGATTTTTAACCATGAAGTAGCGGCAGGCAAACAATGGTTTGCGGTTCAGTATGCCTATACGCCAGTCGAACTCGGTAAACAGAAATTCTTGTGCCAGCAGTAAGCTGGATTTTTGAAATAGTTCGTTCAGATGTTGATGCAGCTCAGTATTGTTCTGAATTTTTACTACACCGCGAGAAAAGGAACCGTCCGGTATTTTAATGACAATGGGATAACCAAAATCGTTTTCTAAATCAATGATGTGCTGTGGATTATTCTTATGCAAGACACGGGTGCGTGGAGTCGGTACTTTATGGGCGCGGAAAAGTTCTGCCAGATAGACCTTGTTGGTGCAACGCAGAATTGAAGTGGGATCGTCGATAACAACCATGTTTTCAGATTCTGCCCGTTTTGCAAATCGATAAGTATGGTGATCGATTGCGGTTGTTTCACGAATAAACAAACCGTCGAATTCCGGCAAACTCATATAATCGGTCTGCTTAATTAATTCCACATCGATACCCAGGTCATTACCGGCCGCTATCATTTTTTTCAATGCGCCTTTATCACTAGGGGGGAGTTTTTCGTCGGAATTAGTCAGAATGGCCAGGTCATAGCGAAAATTCTTGCGGGTTTTTTTCTTGCGCCAGATTTTACGACTAAATTCGTTTAGCGATTCGGCAAAAGCGGTTTCTTCCTCGTCGGAGAGCTCTCGATGGGAGCGGGGTTTTAAACCGGTAATCTCCCAGCGTTTACGAAAGCGAAGCGTGATTTCAAGTATCGGGCAAGGGAAACGTTCGAACAGACGGCGAGCAAGTTCGCTATACTCGGTTCGAATGGCATGACCAAAAAAAGTCCGTAAACGAAGAGTGTCTTCGTGGTTGTGACTGCGTAGGGTTTTCTCCAGCGTTTCCGATACATCTTCAAGGTGCAGTCGGTATAGAGAGCGTTTAGCGAGATCATTTAATACCCGTACTGACGGCATTACATGGTTACGACGTGCTTCAGCCAGCAGCGAGCAATAATAACCGTCAGAGAGATAACGACTGTTGTCGCAAAGGTTGATGACCCGGGTCCGTTGTGTTGCGGAACGAGGTTGCGCTTTAAAGTATTGACTAAACGTCATGACCTCTTCACTGGGATAAAAATGAGCCCAGTCTGAAAGGTCGTCGATTACGATAATGGTTTGCGACATTGATTAGATAGGTTAGGTAGTACCTCCTGAAAGCGTGATTGTGCGCTTAAATGAAAAAAAGCAAAAGTATTAAAATAAGCTGTTGTTTCTTCTGCCATCCTGCCAGTAAAGTCGCTCCTGATCGATACTCAGCCGGACAATGTAGTGCTATGCTAACTCTCTTTGCGGATAATTTGACCCGGTTTCCAGGGATGATCCATTCAACCATCAATCTCAGTGCTTTTCCAACTGATTACGCAGGGGCAGTTGAAAAGTGGTCGCATGAAGTTGACCGGCTGTCTGCCGTGCAGAAGTCATTTCCACTGGGGGATTTGCCGAACAACAACCTGATTGATCACCCATTGATTACTCAAACGGCCTGGCTGGGTAAGTTGAATGCTCCAAAGGTACTGGTACTGATTGCCGGCACCCATGGCATAGAAGGATTCGCCGGGTCCGCTGTGCAAATTGATTTTTTGATGCGCCTTAAAGAGCAGCAATGGTCCTGGGGTGAAGATATCGCGGCGTTATTGATTCACGCCCTGACCCCCTGGGGGTACGCTTGGTACCGGCGCTGTGATGAGAACGGCGTTGATTTAAATCGCAATTTTGTTGATTTTTCCCAGTTGCCGGTCAATCCGGGCTTTACTGATTTGCAGCCGTATTTACTGGGTTCCGACCAACAGCTGCGCGAGACAGCATTCACAGCATATAAAAAGCAGTATGGCCGGGAACAATTTGAACTGGCTGTTAGTGGTGGACAATACATCGATCCGCTGGCACCGTTTTACGGGGGTGTACAACCGAATCATGGCCACCGGGTCATCAAGTCATTGTTCGAGCAGTATCAGCTAGCGCGGCGACAGCTGGCGGTTATCGATGTCCATACCGGCCTGGGTCCTTATGGTTACGGCGAAGTGATCAGTGACCATCCTCTGGGTGGTGATGGATTTAAGACGGCCAAAAACTGGTATGGTGCTGCAGTTACCGTGCCGGAACAGGGCAGTTCCAGTTCAGTGCCGAAAAATGGATTGCTGGATTATGCCTGGCATCGGATTATGCAGGGCAATAGTTGCTTTATTACGCTGGAGTTTGGAACCCTGGGTACGGCATCGTTATTTGAAGTGTTGTTAAATGATCACGGATTCTGGGCCAAAACACCGATGCAGCAATTAAAGCAGATCAGAACTGATGCAGGCTGGCAGCAACAATGGCAAACCGTTCGCGAGGCTATGCTGGCACATTTTTGTCCCGCCGATCCGATCTGGCGTGAATCGGTTATCTTTAGAAGCAGGCAGGTCTTACAGCAGGCACTGACAGGATTATCATAATGAACAAGATATCTTTTCAATTGCGGGAGGCCGTTGGTGAGGATTTGCAGGCGCTGAAACAACTTGAGGATCGTTGTTTTGATTATGATCGACTAAGTCGTAGGAGTTTAAGGCACTGGCTGACTACTGAGAATAAAGCCTTTATCGTGGCAGAAACTGAGCGGCAACTGGTTGGTTATGTTCTGGTTATTTATTATCGCGGAACCCAGCTGGCACGCATGTATTCATTGGCGGTATTGCCGGAATATCAGGGTCAGGGTGTTGCGCGTCAATTAATCAATGCCGCCGAGAAACAGGCCAGCAGCGCGGGTCGTTTGTATATGCGCCTGGAAGTAAGCCACGATAATCTGCGTGCGATTAAACTTTACGAATCGATAGGTTATCAACGCTTTGGCATCTTTCTGGATTATTACGATGATCACAAAGACGCCTTACGCTTTCAGAAACGTATCCGCTATTTTTCAGAGCAGCAATTGCACGCCGAAATCCCCTGGTTTAAACAAAACACGTCTTTTACCTGTGGACCGGTATCACTCATGATGGCCATGCATGCGATAAATAAAAATTACCAGCCATCTCAACATGAGGAGCTGCAAATCTGGCGTGAAGCCACCACTATTTTCATGATGGCCGGTCATGGAGGTTGCCATCCTTTTGGTTTGGCGCTGGCTGCCAGGCAGCGCGGTTTTAACGCAGAAGTGTGGATTAATCAGGAGGGCCCATTGTTTATTAGCAGCGTCCGCGATGAAAATAAAAAGCGTATTGTTGAAATGGTGCATAATGATTATTGTGAACAAATTCAAGAGCTGGGAGTTGTTACACATTATACTGATATCGTGCAGGACGACTTAACAGAAGCGTTTAAAAATGGCGCTATTCCGATTGTCTTAATCAGTACCTATCAGATGGACCAGAAAAAAGTGCCACACTGGGTTACTGTTAGTGGTTACGATGATTACTGTTTATATGTGCATGATCCAGACCCAACGGGCAATCAACAAAGTGACATTGATTGCCAGTATTTGCCGATAGCACGCAGTGATTTTGACGGCATGTCCTGTTTTGGTGGAGATCGATTGCGAACAGCCGTGATAATCAGGAAGCCTGGTACAGGCAAATTAAGAAATTCTCAAAGAAAACAGAGAGGTAATTGATAAATGAAAAAGTATTTTTGGTTCATAATTATGTTTGCACCGCTGGTGGTTCAGGCTATTGATTTTAGTCAGTTACAGCAAATGGCTAATGATCCTGAAGCGATGCAAAAGGCCGCTGAGCAGATGGCTAAGGAAATGGAGAAAGCCTCTGAATGTATGAATGAAGCCGGATTAAAGAAAATGGAAGCTGAAGGAAAGGCGATGCAGGCAAAGATAAAATCGCTTTGTGAAAATGGTGATCGAAAAGGCGCCGAACAGGCTGCATTAGACTACTCCAGGAAGTTTATCAATTCGACCGAATATCAACAGATCAAAAAGTGTAGTGAAAAGATGATGTCTTATGTACCGCCGGATTTTATGCAGGAAGTACAGAAGCAGGCTGAAACAACCAATTCAACCGGTGGAGAAGTCAAACACATTTGTGATATGTGAGGTATATTTGCGATTTTGTATGTACAAATATAGAGCGTATTATTCTGCAACACAATGCGTCTTGCTAAGCACAAATTGATTGCCAGTGCTTTTCTGGATCAAAACGCATTGATCGTTGATTAATACCAAATGAAATTGTTCAGGCGTACCAAAATCGCGACCCATAATCCTGTTGTTGTCTGCATCACGTTGTAGTTTACGTTCAATGATCAGTACGCTGCTACGAGTTAGTGCATCATCCGCCAAAGTGATAGCGGAATTATGCAGCGCGTTTGCTACAGTTAGATGCAGATCCGCCCGGCTTTCTATTGTAGGCTCGATGATACGAGCAGGTACAGCTTCACGTGTATCTGAATTTTTACAGGCGAATAAAATCATTAAGCTTAGAAGAATGCCGGTTGTAATTTTCATGGCGGTTACCGGTTTATGATTCTGTTTTGCAGCCATGGAGATTTGGGTGTATAACCGTCAGTCGCCGAGATTGGCGCGTTAATATCGTTGCGACTGATCACTCGTCTGGAGTTGCCAGTAGCAGCGCCGCAAGGATTGCCTGCTCGATAACTAAGCGCTGCGGCTAATCGGCTCTCGGCTATATCACCAAGTTGATGTGTAAAATCATCGGCAACTGAACAACCGGTTACCGTGGTACCGACATCACTTGTGGTATTGGCGGGTGAAAACCCATCCGTATAATCTCCAAATCCCAATGCATTTTCACCTTTAAACTGAATGGTGAAATATGTTGTGCCGCAATTGTCCTGCGGATAAAAACCATATGGCTTGCCACAGGTTGTTGAGCCGATTTGAATGACTTCGACGCCGATGCCTTGCAGACTGTTGATAATGGATTCACTTGCTGAGCAGGTATTGGGGCCGGTCAGGACGAACACTCTTGATAAGCCCAGCGACGGTAAAGCCTGGCCGGCAGGAAGGCTGCCGAAGCCGATGGTCTCATCTATAAATGGCATGGGTGTTAAGGGATTACCAAAAATATCAGTAGTTGGATGTTTGTCGTTAAAAGTTGTTGATTCAAAAACATTACCACTCGTTCGCGCATCACCGGCAATCATATAAGCCAGCTGGCTGGCGATTGCCAGATAACCGCCGCCGTTATAGCGTATATCCAGGACGAAATCGGTGACATTCTGAGTATCCAGCCAATCGATTGCGTCGACCAATTCCTCTTCCGCAGTGGCAATGTGATCATTAAACAATATATATCCGACCTCCCCGCCGGCAAGTGTTTGCACAGACTGGACAGGATCGGATGTAACATTGGCGGATTGCATGGTGAATGAACGTTGTTCACCGCCGGGATCGCGGACGGTAAAACTATGATTTTCGCCGGCTTGTTCGGGGAAAAAAGCAGCATTCAGTGTATTCACATCATTACCGTAGATGACATCAACTCCGTCAACAGCCAGGATTTCAGCGCCCCGCACGAGGTTGGCGGGTACGCTGGTTGCCGGGGAGCCGGGTTCAGTGTAGGCGACCAGCACTTGGCGTGGTGGTGCCCCCGCAATAATAACCCATTGGGCGCCGTAACCTGCCGATACGCCGGATTGTGAGAGTGCTATCCACTCATCTGTGTCATAGGTAAAATGAAATTTGTCTTTTGGGTTGCCCGACGGCGTTATGGCGTCTGTTTTGAGCAGGTCAAAATATTCCAGGGTTGCATAGCTGGCCGGGTTACGATCGACGATTTCGTCGTACCACAAATAGGTATCATTGCTCCAGGAACGTAGCCAGTTGTTTTCATCAACAATAGTTCCCTGTATGTCGTCGGTTCCGCTGCGCGGAGAAGCACAGCGTGCTTCGAAATCACTGGCGGGCTGAAATACACCCGAAGTCCAGCCGCCGGTTGATCCACCACCATCACCACAGGAGACAAGCAAAACAGTGATCAGTAATGTCAGAATTTTCTGAAGTAATTTTCGATAAATGATTTTCACTATCCACCCCGCCTGCCCGTAGTAATAACTTAATTTGGAAAATAATACCTTCTTCAGAAAAATAAGGAAACTGAATTTAACATAATCTATTGGAAGGTTTGTCTTTGATAAGTAGAATTCCATTCCAGAATCATCTGGTTTATTCGCTTTTTATTTACTAAAGGTTTTGAATTTTGAAAAGAATCCATTTAATCCGCCACGGAGAGACGAACTGGAATGCAGAAGGCAGGATGCAGGGTCGTAAGAACTCTGAACTAACTTCTCTGGGGAAAGAACAGGCTGAACAATTGGCAGGTAAACTTCTGCACTACTCATTTGGTCGGATAATCAGCAGCAGCAGCGAGCGAGCATTGCAAACAGCGCAGATCCTGGCCAACAAACTGGCTTTGGAAATCACCCAAGTCGATGAATTACAGGAAATCAATCTTGGCCCCTGGGAGGGACGACTTAAGGCTGAAATTGAGCAGGAATATCCGGAGCAATTTAATGCGTTCTGGCTCAAGCCTGATCGATTTGCATTGCAGGGGGCGGAAACTTTCAGTGAGTTACAGCAACGCGGAATCGCTGCGACGAATAAAATTGTTGAAACGAGTCAAGATGATGACGTTCTGATTGTCAGTCACGGTGCGATGATCAAGAGCATACTTTGCTTTTACGCAGGCAAGCCGTTACGGGAACTGTGGCAGCCGCCATTAATGAACAACTGTGCCCATAGCATCATTGATTTAAATGCCAGTGCGGAAAAATAATAGGACGTTTCGCGAGAGAGCCAATGCTCATCAACGCTAATGATTATGTCCACAACCACCATGATGAATATGGCCATGCTCGATCTCTGTTGCGGTTGCCTCACGCAGTCCAACCACCTCGACAGAAAAATAGAGTGTTTCACCTGCCAGCGGATGATTGCCGTCGACGGTCACTTCGTTATCCTGGATGCCGACAATTGTTATGAGTTGTTCACCAATATCGGATTGAGCACGAAATCGCATGCCAACCTGCAGGTCTTCAATGCCTTCAAAATGGGCTATCGGTACATTCTGCACCATCTCATCATGACGTTCGCCGTAAGCCAATTTCGGCTCGACCTTAACTTCTAATTTATCGCCCGTTGATTTGCCGGCCAGTTCGCTTTCAAGCCCCGGAATAATATTGCCAGCTCCGTGTAAATACTCGAGTGGCTCAGCGCCAACAGATGAATCGAGTATTTCGCCCCGGCTGTTTTTCAACGTGTAATGTATGGATGCAACGGTATTTCCCGAGATTTTCATCGTAGGCCTTATTGAGTGTGTTAATTCCTGGATTCGAGCCAGGAGGAATCACGATCGTATTAGAAGTTTACGCCAATCCCTATACCAATATAATTCTGTTTGAAATCGGTGTTAGGTTGGTCAGTATTAAAAAAATCACTCAATTCCATTTGCATAGTTTCCAGCGTGACATGCAAGGAATCGGAGAGAGGGTGTGTCAAACCAAGCCTGAGGTAATAGTCCTGCCCTGAATGACTATTACTGCCGGATCGACTCAGCGCGGGGAAATTGGGGTAAGTGATATCGTAGTTAAATGTCGATTCCCAATCGAATAGCCCGATCCCCGCCCAGACTGTAAATAGCTCTCCAATCGGTGCGTCGCCTCTTATACCGACAGCATATCCGGCGACATCGTATTCAGTGTTAATGTTGACGGATGTGTTCGCTTCCAGGCTTCTAATAGGTTCGAACACGATCCCGCCGAGCTCAATGGAAATATAGGAATTAAATCGATAACCGCCAAATGCGGCGAGGCCGTTGGCTTCATTGAAATCGAAATCTGTTGTGCTCGCACTGGATACAGCATTAAACATGTAAACGCCATCCACATAAAAATGATCTTCAACAGGCGCAGCAAATGACGGACTATTAAGCCCAACGACAAGCATAAAGAATAAAAATATTTTAGTTGGCATAGGTGTTATTGGCTTAGGATGCGGGTGGTATCGAAATAAGGGAGACAATATACGATTCATGATTGGCCACTATCTCACTGCCAGCAGAGAATGCCGGGTCGATAACGCCGGTGGTTTTACGAATCATTTTAATATAAACAATGCAACTTACCGTTTCGTAATATTTTGTGCCGTCGCTTGCAGTTTGTTCTGCCAGGAGATCTTCAATGGGTAAAGTTACAAATCCGGGATCACCTGTTATTGTTTTTCTTGGCGCTAATCCATCAGGATCGTAACCATAGCCGAGACCGCAATTGTTCAGGTATTCAATACTGATTTCATCCGTTGTACCACTCGGCGACCACTCGATGGTTACACTATCAGCACCGACTTCGTAGTGCGTAGTATCGTCATCCGGATCGGAGGATTTTGGAGAGGTAATTTCGATATCAGGCAAATTTATAGTAGTAGTCGCATAGAACAGCAGATCATCGAAATTGGGTGCGGTGGTATCATTGATTGGAAACCATGGATTGGTGACGGGCACAGTTTCCCTGTCAACAGAAATAGTTAAGGGCTTACCCTGTATACCCCCATAATAACGCGTAAGATGGACCAAATCATCGCCGCCGGCGGCATTTACACCGACATACGATAATGCAAAGGCGCTTTCCTGGATTGTTGATGGTACCGCAATGCTAATATTATCAAGTAGAATATCATCGTCTATTGAGATTGCTTTGCCGTTGGATATAAACTGGATAGCAAGAAAATAGACATCCTGCAGATTAAAATTTTCCCCATCGTTCACTGTTAGCATCGAGGCGCTGATATTGGAAATGGGGATGGTATTCCATGCATCACCATTCAAACTAGACACATCAGTTTGGGGCAGCAGAGCATCAACACCCTGGCCGTCACGTAGCAAAATCTGAATTTGCATATTAGCGTCAGCTACGTAAGTAACGTAAGCCTCAGGAAGGTAGAGATCCAGCGAGATTGTGGCGGCGGTAAGATCAGTTGACCGATACAAATCACCGACAACAGCAATCACATCATTATCCGCATCAACCCAGACTGGTTTAAGTCGCAACATTTCATTACTAGCATCATATTCAACTGTTGCGGTAGCGGTTCCTGCCATGATTCTGGCTGACCATCCGTAGTTATTATGCCTGAAATCGTAGACTGCGCCGTTATACGGAGCTGTGGCGGTCATCGTATCACCCTCCGCCAAAGTGATCTGTGTTTCATTGCCGCCAGACAAATCATAAAACCGTGCTCTGATATCCGTGACACGTCCGGATAGTCCAGTTGCTTGACTTGTTTCCACTATAGTGTTGACGTAAATAGTGGCCTTAATAGCCGGCGATTCCGCGTTGGTGGTTGAAGAAGAATTCGCTGTCAGGTCGCTTTTACAACCAAAAACCATCAAAATCGCGACAAGCAACAGATAATGAAAGCGGAACGTGGTGGATTCGATTTTACAGGGCATAAAATGGATTTCTGGCAGTTTGATTAAACGGTATCAGGCCTGTCTATTTTACCGGCAAATGCCAATAGTACCCGTCACCGCAAGGCGGCACATTCTAGGCAATTTCGCTCAGCCCGTCCATGCCGCAGTAGCTGGTTTTCCACTTATAACCGGTTTATCTCGGGTCAATGGGCTTTATTGGCCCCATACAGGCCACGTATTGGCAGAAAAGTTCAATCGGAGGAAATGCATAGCACCCCAAGGACTGAGCACCGGGCAACTGCAGAACGGTTTTTCAGGCGAGGTTTAACGCGTTTTGTTCCGTACTTTGCGGGCTTTGAGATGCGAAGCTTTTATCCTTAACGCCGATCAGATTCATAAACTGTTGTGCCAGATCTCTGGTTTCCTCGCAACTGATCAGTCGGGCAGCTTCCAGCAACAGTATGATTTCACCTTCTTTCAGATTAAAAAATTCATAGCCGTGCTCGGCGACCTTACGGCGCAGCTTGGAGAGCTTGACTAACGCTGTCAGAGAAAAGTTTTCAGGATGCCGCAGTTTTTCATAATCTTCATTATCCATATGTTGTACCCCCTGCTGAGATTTGCCTGTTGTGCAACTCCGTAGCCATGCAACATTTTTGCCAGGTAGATACTCCTGGATACTGTATAAAGTACAATATTGTTGAATGATCGATATAAGACATCTGGATCGGAAAATGATGAAATTACAACAGCCGTATGTCAGATTATGGAAAAAGCAATAGATTGGATGCATTTATGCCGGTAATGCTCTTTAAGCTCAATGGTGTACCTGATGATGAAGCGGATGAGATTCGCGCTTTATTGTCTCAAAACGATATTCCGTACTATGAAACATCTGCCGGGAACTGGCGCATATCGCTGGCTGCGATATGGTTGAATGATGAAGACTGTTTTGATCAGGCTAAAAAGCTGATCGAGGAATATCAAACCAAAAGATCTACACAGGCTCAACAGGAATATTCCCAATCGGAAGCGGAAGGCAACAACTTATCGTTTCTTAATAGATTTTTGCAGGAACCGTTTCGTTATATTCTCTACTTGTTGGTTGTTTTGATAATCATCTATTTTTCAACCATTCCGTTTCTTTATTTTTCGGACTGGTTGGGTGGTGGTGTTAAGTAATCCGCAATCTTGTTAATTTATCGCGTGAAGGAAAAATTTTTCATAGAGAATCAAACTCCACACCGTTGCAGTCATCACCAGACTAATGAAGACCGCGGCCGATCCGAGATCTTTCGCGCTGCCTGCGAGTTCATGATATTCATTGCCGACCCTGTCAACTACTGCCTCGATGCTCGTATTTAAAATCTCCACCATTAACGTGATAAAACAAACCCCAATCAATAATGCTTTTTCCGTAGCGCCATCGCCCAGCCATAAGCCTAGCGGAATCAGTATCAAGCTCAATATCAGTTCCTGGCGGAAAGCGGCCTCATGTTTCCAGGCGAATGAAAAGCCTTTACAGGAGTATTTTGTCGCGTCAATTATTCTACACAGTCCGGTTTTACCTGGTTTCATTAGCTACAGCCTGTCAGGATTAATTCATAAATACTACAGGATTTGAGTATTTTATAAAATTGATCTGCGTGTTTTATGTGCCAGTGTCTGGTACAAGCGACCCAGTTTCTCAGCGAGTTGAGCAGCGGACCATTCTGCGGCATATTGTTTGCCTTCGTAACTCAATTGAGAACGTAGTGATTGATCGCTCAGTAGCCGGATCACTTTTGTGCTGAAATCATCAACATTGTCGTTGGCTACCAGTGCACCGCGTTGGCAAGACAGAATATCTTTGGTCCCCAGGTGGGCAATGGATACTACTGGAACGCCCACCGCCATAGCCTCCAGCAGAACCAGACCCTGTGTTTCAGTTTTGGATGCAAACACGAACACATCTCCGGCCTGATAACAATCAAGCAAGTCATGATCGCGACTTAAATAACCGACGAAAAGAATATTTCGGTCCAGCTTGAGTTTATGCGCCAGCGACTTAATATGTTGCAGGGCAGGTCCTTCGCCGGCAATGATCAGCAGCACATCGGGAATTTGCAGTTGAATTTTCTGCAATACATAAATTAGAAAATCAATATTTTTCTCATGGGCAATGCGACCAACATGCACCAGCGTTGGTCTGCCTTCATCTATTGCATGTCGTCGCCGAAAGCTTTTGCCATTGGCTTTTAAGAACTGTTGCATTTGCATGCCGGTCGGGAGGATCTCGACCGGCGCGTCGATTCCATAATCGGCCAGCACCTGCAGCATGGGTCGTGATGGTGCAATGATCGTATCAACCGCTTTACATTGGCTGCGAGTGAAGTGTCGCGCAAGATAGCGTAAGAATGCTTTTGGTAAGTACGGGATATAGTGGTACAGATATTCTTCAAACAGGGTGTGATAGGACTCAATGCAGGGAAGGCTCAATTGTTTCGCAATTTTCACGCCGGCGTAGTGAGCAACAAAGGGAGTCTGGATATGAACAATATCGAATTGTCCGGGTGTAAGGCGCTTGCGAAACATGCTCAACGCTTTGCTTTGCATCATGCGGTCTTCCGGATCGCCTAAAACCCGACGCGAAGCAACACGGATGATATCCGGATCGTCTACTGATTTATTTTCATACTCAGGTACTACCAGAACGACGTTGTGTCCCTGTTGCTGCAATTCCTGACGGAAAGTTTTGATTGAAGTCGAAACTCCATTGACTCGTGGAAAATACACGTCCGAAATCATCAATACGCGCAATGCACTCTCCCCGGATATTTCATCCACTCGCTGAATTAGGTGTTGGCTTGAATTCTAGATATACAGGCTAATAATAGCCAGACTTGCACCGATCAACGCCCCCATCGCTACATCGGAAGGGTAGTGTAAACCGAGGATTACACGAGATAAAGCAACCAGAGTTGTAATCGGTATAAGCATCCAGCCCAGCGCCGGAAAGCAATTAACTGCAATAATGGTGAAACTGACAGCGTGTAAAGTATGCCCGGACGGGAAACTGTATTGATCCAGCGGCGAGGCACCGAGGTTTATGGACTGATGGACCATAAACGGACGTAAGCGATGGGTACGCGCCTTGATAAGCCTGTAAACGGCCAGGCCGCCGATGCCTACGATGATCATTTGCAGGCTGGTGTTCCAGCCGGTGTTGCCATATACGAATGGCAAAACCAGCATCAAGGCATACCAAAACTTGCCATCGCCGAGCCAGCTAATCAGGGCAAATAGTCTTTTGATGTTTTGATATTGGCAGGCGCGGTTGAACCAGACGCATAAGTCCAGATCCCTTTCAACAACTCGCTCCAACGATACCGCTGTTAGAATTGACATATAAGCACCTACTTCCGTTGCCCGGAATTATTACTGCGATGCATGTCATTTTTGTAAAGCTTTTGTTACGGTCTTGTGAACAGTCAATCTGCTCAATTTGTACACGAAACGGTTAAACTAATGTCATCGTTCATCTATAGCAGGCAAATATGACAGTCCACGGCTCCACATCCAGCTTGGTAGTTGAAAACCAAAAAAGGCTTACTGCTTTGCCGGGTAGTCCGGAATTGCTGGCAGAAGGCCGGAAGGGATACCAGCAGCTGCAGGAGGTCCTTTCGCAGGCAAACCTGCCTGCCATTGAGGCTTCGCTGGTGGATCGAATCACAAGCGCTTTTTGTTGCAGTCGTTTTCTCGCCAGGACGCTGTCAGCGCATCCGGATTGGGTAACACAAGAATGTAGTGAACCTCTGTTACGCAAACCTTTTACTATTGAACGATTGACTGAACATGAAAGCCTGTTGCATGAAGCGGCTGACGATAAAGATTTTATGCGCCAGCTACGCATTCTGCGCCAGCGCGAAATGATGCGTATCGCCCTGCGTGATTTATACAGCTGGGCAGATTTGAACGAGACTATGGATGCACTCAGCAAGCTGGCTGAATTTTGCGTCGTGCAGGCGCATGCCCGCGCTTACCGGCAGCAATGTGTTCGTTATGGGCAACCCGTCTCGGAACAGGGCGATGTCCAGTCGCTGGTCGTGTTGGCAATGGGTAAGCTGGGTGGTGGTGAACTGAATTACTCGTCCGATATTGATCTTATTTTTGCCTACCCGGAGGCAGGTCAGACCAGAATCGAATCTGATGGGCAACGCAGTACAGACAATCAGAGTTTTTTTGTCGCGCAGGCACAGGCGTTGATTCGCTATTTGAGTGAGATGACCGCCGATGGTTTTGTCTTTCGGGTTGACGCGCGACTGCGACCATTTGGGGACAGCGGTGCATTGGTTGTTTCATTTGCCTCTATGGAATCTTACTACCAGCACCAGGGTCGCGACTGGGAACGTTACGCAATGATTAAGGCCAGGCCGGTGTGCGGAATGATCGCGCATCAATTACAACTGGAAAAGTTATTGCAGCCGTTTATTTATCGACGCTATCTCGATTACGGTGCATTCACCTCCTTGCGTGATATGAAGACACTTATCATGCGCGAAGTGGAACGCAAAGGGTTGCATGATAACGTCAAGCTGGGTTCCGGTGGTATCAGGGAGATCGAGTTTACCGGTCAGGCCTTTCAATTGATTCGTGGTGGTCGCGATCCGGAGCTGCGCTGTCGTCAGATTTTAGTCGTGCTGGCACGGCTGGCTGATCGAGGCATACTGGAGCAAGATTCGGCGTGTGCATTACAGGCAGCGTATCGTTTTTTACGCGATACCGAGAATCGACTGCAAATGGTTGACGATCAGCAGACCCATGCGTTGCCAAAAGAGCAACTGGAACGCCAGCGCCTTGCCTACTCGATGGGTTATGGTGACTGGCCAGACTTTAAAGCAGCGTTGGAACGGCACCGGTCAGCGGCGAGCAATTATTTTCAGGGTATATTTTTTGCGCATGAAGAGCCGGGCACGAAACAGCCGGATCAGTGCCAACTGACTATGCATCAATTACTAAATGGACGTTTGCCGGATGCAGAGGCTGTTGCTGCGTTGAGCGATTGTGGTTTTAGTAATGCTGATGCATTGTTTGTCTGCCTGCGCAGTTTTTTTGTGTCCAATTCGTTTAAGAATGTTACACCGCTGGCACGCAATCGCCTGAGCACATTGTTGCCAATGGTGTTAAGGCAATTACCCAGCGTTAAAAACGAAGAACGGACTCTAAGGCGGGTACTTGAGTTATTGCAGGCCGTTATGCAAAGGCCGGTTTACCTTGCGTTGCTTATTGAGTACCCGGCTGCTTTGACGCAAATGATGGAATTGTTTGCAGCCAGTGGCTGGATTGCAGATTACCTGGCACGGCAACCCATTTTGCTGGACAGTCTGCTGGATGCTGAACAACTCTACTACCTGCCATCCAGAGAGGAATTGTTGCATGAATTGCGGCAACTCATTCAAACACAAGCGGAAGAAGATCCTGAGCAGCGTTTAAACGCGTTACGCCATTTCAAACAGGAACAAACCCTGCGGGTTGCCGCAGTTGATGTTAACGAGCAACTTCCGCTAATGAAGGTCAGCGATCAGTTGACCTGGTTGGCAGAGGCTATTCTTGACCAGATTTGTACACTCTCATACGAAGAGCTGGTTGTGAAATATGGCCCGCCGGGTTGCAGCCTGGGGGGTAGTGATTATGTGCCTGAGATGGCGGTGGTGGGCTATGGCAAACTGGGTGGCATTGAACTGGGTTATGGATCGGACCTGGATATTGTATTGCTACATAACAGTGCCGGGGAGTTACAGCAGACGCGGGGCGAATGCGTTATCGATAACCAGAGTTTTTTTGCACGTCTTGGGCAACGGCTGGTTTATTGGCTGACCACTCCAACGTTAGCCGGGATACTGTATGAGACCGATCTACGTCTACGGCCGGATGGGGCATCCGGTATGCTGATCAGCTCGCTGGAGAGGTTTCAGCAATACCAGGCGGAACGAGCTTGGATTTGGGAACACCAGGCCTTGGTACGAGCCAGGATGGTGGTTGGCAGCTCGCACATCCGGGAAGAATTTGAACGAATCCGCCACAACATCCTGATCCAACAGCGTGACCATAAGCAACTGCGTAAGGAAGTACGCAACATGCGCGAGCGTATGCGCAAGGAGATCGCCAAAAGCCGGGCGGATGAATTCGATCTTAAGTTTGATCGCGGTGGTCTGGGGGATATTGAATTTCTGGTGCAATTTGGCGTACTGGCCTGGGCGTACCAGTATCCCGAGTTAACACGCTACACTGACAATATTCGTATTCTGGAACAGTTCAGGACATTGGGGTTATTTACCCGTGATGAAGTGAATTGCCTGACGGAGGGTTACTTGCAGCTGCGCGCGCAAATACATCGACGTGCTTTAGGTGGTGAGGGAGCGGTCATTGGTGATGCTGATGTGGTACGTGATTATGTTGATCGGGTAGCAGAAATCTGGCGCAAATACATGGATGTTGACGAATAACCATGTTTTTTGCAGCGAATGACATAATACGAGTTTTGCCGGGGTACGGATTTCGATAGAATCCCCACCCTGTAACTTTCATCAGGTAAACAAAAGTAAAATCATGAGCAAATCTATGCATGATAGAGACGGGGTAATCTGGGTCGATGGCAAGTTGACCCCCTGGCGCGACGCCACGACACACGTGCTAACCCATGGCTTACATTACGGGACCGGCGTATTTGAAGGCTTGCGGGCTTATGCAACGGCTAAAGGTCCGGCAATTTTCCGATTGCAGGACCATACCAGGCGCTTGCTTAACTCAGCCAAGATTATGCAGATGCCTGCCCCTTATGGCGCAGATGAACTTAACGCGGCACAAAAACAGGTCGTTCGAGAGAACGGGCTCAATGCCGCTTATGTTCGGCCGTTGCTGTATTACGGTTCGGAAGGCATGGGTCTGCATGCGGCCAACCTGAAAGTACATTGCATCATTGCGGCCTGGGAATGGGGCACTTATCTGGGTGAAAATGCCTTGCAACATGGCATTCGAATCAAGACGTCTTCCTTTTCTCGCCACCACGTCAATGTCAACATGTGTAAAGCCAAATCAACCGGCAGTTATATCAATTCAATACTGGCTTTGAATGAGGTATCGGCTTGTGGTTACGATGAAGCATTATTACTGGATACGGATGGTTATGTTTCCGAAGGCAGCGGTGAGAATTTCTTTTGTGTGCAGAATGGGGTTTTGTTTACGCCGGATTTAAGTTCCTGTCTGAATGGTATTACGCGCAACACCATTATTGAATTGGCGGGCGAAATGGCGATAGAAGTCAGGGAAAAACGTATTTCCCGTGATGAGGTATATATCGCCGATGAGGCTTTTTTTACCGGCAGCGCAGCGGAAGTCACACCGATTATTGAGCTGGATAACCGAATGATAGGAAGCGGTGATCGCGGACCCGTTACCGAAAAACTGCAGAAAGCGTATTTTGATCTGGTCTATGGGCGCAGTGATCGTCATGCCGATTGGTTGAGTCACGTCTGAAGTTTGATTCTGTCGTGAAGTTTGATTTTGTTACTTCCAGAATAGAACCGGCTATTCCGGATAGTCATCGAATTTCAATTGTAAAAACCACGGACCTGCCACTGCATTGCCCGATTGGTACAAGCAGTAAATGGAGTATGCATCCGAAAGTTTATATTCCGATTGAACAGTCGCCGCAAGGAGAGGCTTTATGCCCGTACTGCGGTACGCTTTATCGGCTTAATCGAGACACTTAAGAACGATACAGATCAAAAGTCAGGCGTTTTTTGCTCGTACAGTTCCTGGTAAACCCGGTAGGTTTTTTCGACTGTCTGTGCAACCGTAAAACGCGTGCTGATGGTTTCTCTGGCCGCCAGACCGGCGCGTTTGCGGAATTCAGGGTTATGACGGAATTTTAAAATCGCCTCAGCCAATGCCTTTGCCGATCCTGGTTCCACTATCAGACCATTTACTCCGTCATCAACCAGTTCGGGACTGCCGCCTGAATTGGTCACGATGGCGGGTATTCCGTAGGCCATCCCTTCAATAATCGATCTTGGCAGACCCTCTCGTTTCAGGGACGGTAGTGCGCAGACATCGCAGGCTGCCAGTATTTCCGGTGCATTGTTTACATAACCGGCAAGGTGAACCTTGTCTGCTTTTTTGCTTTTTGCCAGATGTTTATGTAAATGACGATTTGACATATCGCCAATCAGCAGGATATGGACATTTTCCTCATCCGGTATTTTCTGCAATGCATCGATAAGCACCTCAATACCTTTTCGTGGCCGATAGTTTGCGGCGCAACCTACCACAAAGGCATCGCTGGGGATTTTGTACTGAGCCAGATCCTGGGGTTCTTTGTTATACCAATCGATGTGGTGCCCTTTATGTATCGTAACAAGCTTTTCAGCCGCAATTCTGAACCACAGGAATCTTAGATGAAGAAGGTGCTGACGTATTGCCTCGGCCACACAGATAATACGGTTCACACGTGGATTCAGATACGTCAACCAGGAAGCGGGATTCATAAAGCTGACATTGCCGACAATGCCTCGATAGGCGATAAATTTAACCGGTAAGCCTCTGCCGGCACTTAATGCGTTGACAATGGTTTTATTATTAAAGGCATGAATGATATCGATATGACGGGCTTTAATAATTTCACGGAGACGCAAAAAAGCCGGTCGGTCCAGGCGTCCCCGCATTGGTATCACTTCAACGGGAATTCCTGCTGATATCAATTCACTGTAATCAGGCTCCACTTTTTTGGCGACCACGACATAAATATCAACGCCTTTTTTCTGCAGGCCGAGAAACTGAGCAGTTTCGTGCCGGGCATTGAGTGGTGCTACACATAAAACTCGCATAATGGTCAAACCATTTAAAGTACAATATGGGCTACTGTCTGAATAAGACGTTGTTGAGTATACCGCAAACGTGGAACAAGCTTATAGCTCATATGAATAACAGCACAAGTTCGAATTTATTAATTTGCCATGTGAATTTGGCAAAAGGTTTTCGTGGCGGCGAACGTCAGACCCAGCTGCTTATTCAGGCGCTGGCTGATACGGGTGTTCCGCAGATACTGATAGCGAGGTCGGATTCGCCCTTGCACAGTAAACTGGCTGGTACAGCAGGATTAAGTCACGTTGCCGTGAGCAAACCCTATTTCACCGCTGTGGTAAAAGTCGCCAAACTCAAACCTTCCATTCTTCATGCTCACGATGCGAAAGCCGCGCAATGGGCATTTTTATATTCGCTGATATATAAGACCCGCTATCTCATTACTCGCAGAGTTCCGAATCCGCTTGGAAGAAATTTTGTTACGCGCGCAGTCTATCGAAATGCTGCGGCCGTTGTGGCGTTGTCGAACGCAATCAAATGCTGTGTAAATACATTATTGGCCGGTATTGAAGTACGGATTATCCCTTCTATGTATGCATCTTTTCCTGTTGATAAAGAGGAAGTTGCTCGATTGCAAAAGAGGTACACGGGCAAGTTTGTTATTGGCCACATCGGTGCACTGGTTAATCGTCATAAGGGTCAGGCGGTAGCCATCGAAGCGGCCAGGCTTGTCGCCGAAAAATATCCCGACATTCATTTTGTTTTTCTGGGTGCCGGTGAAGATGAGCAGTGGTTGAGAAAGCTGGCAGATGGCTTATCTAATGTTGAATTCGTTGGTTTTGTGGCGGATGTTGGCAACTGGATCGCGGCCTTTGATTTATTTGTTTTTCCTTCCTATCAGGAAGGACTGGGTTCAACATTGTTGGATGTCATGCAGGGAGGCTGTCCGATCATAGCCAGTGCAACCGATGGGATACTGGATGTTATTGAGCACGAAGTGAATGGTTTGCTGGTGCCGGCCGGCAATCCGGAAAAACTCACTGCCGCGATTGAGCAACTGTATGCAGACCCAGGCATGTGCCGGCAGCTAACCGGCGCAGGATTGCAGAGATTAGGTTTATATTCACCGCAGCAGATTGCATCGCGTTATCACAATTTGTATCTGTCACTGTGCAATGATAAAAGGCGCTAGCTGTGATTTGTGGTTTTACTGTATTAGAATCCGGCTTTGATGCTATTCTGATCTTTTCTCCGGGATTAAAACAATGATTGGTAAGGGTACCGAGTTACCAAAAATTTCTGCCTGCATTATCTCCTTTAATGAAGAAGACCGTATTCAGGAATGTATCGAGTCGCTGGATTTCTGTGATGAGGTGGTAGTGGTTGATTCTCATTCAGAAGATAAAACCCGCGATGTGGCTGCCAGTTGTGGCGCGCGCGTTATCGAACGTGATTGGCCTGGCCATGTTGCACAAAAGGAGTTTGCCATCCGTCAGGCGGAGAATGAATGGATCCTGTCGCTGGATGCGGACGAAAGAATAAGTGATGAATTACGCGCCGAAATACTCAGTTTACGAGCAGCCGGATTTCCAAAGATGGTTGGCTGGCGGATGCCGCGGTTGTCTTTCTATATGGGCCGCTGGGTCAAACACGGCACCTGGTCTCCGGATTACAATTTGCGTTTATTTGATCGTCGCCGGGGTCATTGGGGCGGGTACGATCCACATGATAAGGTTGAAATCGACGGTCCAATGGGGACGTTAAAAGGCAGGATTCTGCATTATCCTTATCGCACACTGGCTGAGCATCTCAGTACCATGGACAAGTACACCACCATACGGGCTGCCGGTATGGATGCTCGTGGAAAAAAAGCACATATTCTGAATTTGATTGTTAATCCCTGGATCAGATTTATTAAATACTATTTCTTCAAAAGGGGTTTTCTGGATGGCTGGCATGGTTTGGTGATGGCTTATCTGGCATCGCAATATGTTCGAACCAAATATATAAAATTACTGGTTAAACAGCGTGTGGGTGAAAAAACCAACTGAATATTTTGTGTATAGATATTGACTGAATATGGATGTCGAGACAGGAGTAAGTGGGATAATTTTTTATGAAAACAAGCCTACCTGATTTTACAAGCAGCCGCGTGTTAGTAATGGGTGATTTAATGCTGGATCGTTATTGGCATGGTCCGACCCAACGCATATCACCCGAAGCACCGGTGCCGGTCGTTAATATACACATCAACGAGGAACGACCGGGCGGTGCCGGTAATGTGGCGCTTAATATCGCCGATCTGGGCAGTCAGGTGACATTGCTGGGTTTAACCGGTGAAGATGAAGCGGCCAATTCCCTGGAAGGTTTACTGAAAAAGCCGAATATCGAATGTCGTTTTATGCGTCTGCAGGGACAGACAACGATTACCAAATTGCGTGTTATCAGTCGTCATCAGCAACTAATCCGACTCGATTTTGAAGGCGGGTTCGATCGTGCCAGTGCAAGCGCTTTAAATAAAACCTGCCGTGAGTTAATCGCCGGTCATGGTGCGTTGGTATTATCTGATTATGGGAAAGGAACCCTGGCCGATATTGCAGAGATTATAAATGTTGCCCGTAAGGCGAACGTTTCAGTACTTGTCGATCCAAAAGGCTGTGACTTTTCCCGTTATCGCGGCGCGACCGTGATTACACCCAATCAGGCCGAGTTTGAAGCGGTAGTGGGATATTGCGCCGATGAAAAAGAAATCATCGAACGCGGTCAGAAGCTGGTTGCTGAATTGCAACTGGAGGCGCTGTTAATTACGCGTAGCGAAAAAGGCGTGCTGCTTTTACAACGCAATAAGAGCGCACTGAAATTACCGACCAGAGCACGTGAAGTTTATGATGTGACGGGCGCAGGAGACACCGTTATTTCAGTTTTAGGTGCTGCATTGGCTGCAGGGGCAACGCTGGCAGATGCCACAGCGCTGGCTAATACGGCCGCTGGTATCGTCGTCGGTAAACTGGGTACAGCCACCACCAGTGTTACCGAGTTGGAAGCGGCATTAAGAGAGCACGAACCTTTGCAACGGGGTGTCATCGAGGAAGAGCTATTACTTGAACAGATCGCTGCCGCCAAATGCAGCGGTGAGCGTATTGTATTTACGAATGGATGTTTTGATATTTTACATGCCGGTCATGTTGCTTATCTGTCACAGGCAGCAGACTTAGGCGACCGATTGGTTGTCGCAGTAAACGATGATGATTCGGTTAAACGTCTTAAAGGGAACGACCGGCCGGTCAATGGTTTAATGCAGCGTATGGCAGTGTTATCAGGATTGGAAAGTGTCGATTGGGTAGTACCGTTTAGCGAGGACACACCCGCCAGAATTATTAAGGAAATTATGCCTGATGTGCTGGTTAAAGGCGGAGATTACCTGGCCGGTGAAATTGTCGGCGCGGATATTGTCAAGAACAATGGTGGTGATATCGTTGTGCTTGATTTTATTGATGGATGTTCTACAAGCAAGATTATCGAATCAATTCGTAAACCGGTTTGAAAATATGAAATATACAATTGTCACAGGCGGAGCCGGATTTATCGGCAGCAATTTATTGCATGCTCTGAACGAACAAGGGCATACCAATATAATCGCGGTTGATGATCTTAGCGATGGAACCAAGTTTATCAATCTGGTTGATTGTGATATTGCCGATTACATGGATAAGGATCGATTCCTGGATTTTATAAAGCAAGGCAGTACTGCTAACCAGATAGAAAATATATTTCATCAGGGCGCCTGCTCAACGACCACCGAATGGGACGGTCGTTATATGATGGATAATAATTACGAATACTCTAAAACGCTGCTACATTTTTGCGCCGAACACGGCATACCCTATATCTATGCATCGTCAGCCGCAGTGTATGGCGCTGGTGAAGTTTTTAAGGAAGCGGCGCAGTATGAGCGTCCGTTAAATGTTTACGGCTATTCCAAGTATCAATTTGATCAGTACGTAAGGGCACGCCTACCTGAAATTCAGTCGCAGGTGGTTGGCTTGCGCTATTTTAATGTCTACGGCCCACATGAACAGCATAAAGGCACCATGGCCAGTGTGGCCTATCATCTTTTCAATCAGTTAAAGTCAGACGGGAAAATGCGCCTGTTTGAAGGTTGTGATGATTATGGCAATGGCGAGCAACGCCGGGATTTTGTATATGTTGCAGATGTTGCAGCGGTTAATTTATGGTTTTTACAAAACGCGCACATTAGCGGTATTTTTAATCTGGGGACCGGTCGCAGTCAGACTTTTAATGATGTGGCTTATGCTGTGCAGGATTATTATGGTGAAGGGCAAATCGAATACATACCGTTTCCCGATCACTTGAAGGGTCGCTATCAAAGTTATACCCAGGCGGATATTTCGCTGCTACGCGAAGCCGGCTATTCGCGGGAATTCAAGTCAGTTGAGGAGGGGGTGTCATTGTATCTGGCCTGGCTGGAAAAACACGCAACTGATTTTGCGAGTTAGCAACAGGTGTCTGAAGTTGAAAACTGTCTGGTTGTTGGCCCGTCCTGGGTGGGCGATATGGTGATGGCGCAAAGCCTGTTCACGTCGTTACAACTACAGAAACCCCAATCGTTAATTGATGTAATTGCGCCGGCATGGTCTGTTGATCTGATAGGTCGCATGCCGGAAGTACGTAAGGCCTATACCTTGGATGTGGCGCATGGTGAACTGGGTCTGGCTAAACGTTGGCGAACAGCTCAAACACTCAGGCAGAATCGGTATCAGCGAGCAATCGTACTGCCGCGATCGTTTAAGTCCGCTTTAGTTCCATTCTGGGCGCGTATACCGGTGCGTACCGGTTTTAAAACCGAAATGCGCTATGGACTACTGAATGATTTAAGAGAACTGGATCCGCGCCTTAATCAAACGGTTAAGCGTTTTGTCGCGTTAGGGATGGAGCGTGAGCATGATCCGGCTACACTGGTATGTCCGCAACCGCGTTTGCAGACAAGTGATGATAATGCGCAAAAATTGCTGGTCGAATTAAATCTTTCAAGCGATAAACCGGTTGTTGGTTTGATGCCTGGGGCTGAATACGGGCCGGCCAAGCAATGGCCAACCGAATATTTCAGAAAACTGGCCGGTCAATTGGTTCAGCACGGTTATGCGATCTGGATTTTTGGCTCACAGAAAGAAGCCGAGCTTGGCCGGTTGATCGCATCCGTATCGCCGCAATCAATCAATAACTTGTGTGGTCGAACCAGTCTTGTTGATGCTGTTGATCTGATTGCGCAACTCAATGTTGCGGTATCAAATGATTCGGGTTTGATGCATATCGCCGCGGCGGTGGATGTACCGTTAATCGCTATTTATGGCTCATCCAGTCCAACATATACACCGCCACTCAGTAAGAAAGCAGTTATAGAATATCTCGGGTTAGAGTGTAGCCCCTGTTATAAACGTCAGTGTCCTTTTGGGCATTATGCCTGTCTTAAGGATTTATCGGTTGATCGTATTGCAGGGGATATTGAAAAGTTAAAGGACTTTTCGGTAGACGTTTAATGTTTCTTCAGCGCAGCGACGCCAGGTATATTGTTTTGCATGATACTTTGCGGCTGCAATCTTTTCAGGTGTTACATTCAATAGTTTTTCAATTCCTGCTGCAATGTCGTCCACGCTATAAGGATCTACCAAAACAGCATGTTCGCCACACACTTCCGGCGCAGCACCCGTAGTACTGGTCAATACCGGAGTCTCGCAGGCCATTGCCTCCAATGGGGGCAGTCCGAACCCCTCGTAAAGCGTAGGAAAAACAAAGCCACTAGCACCGCTATACAGCGCCGGTAAATCTTGGTCGTCTGCATAATCCAACACGTGAACCCGAGAGTTTATCTTAAGTTCGTCGATTTCCTGCAAAGCAGTATCGCCGTGATAACTGTTAGCTCCGCACAGTACCAGTTGAAAGTCTTTGTGAAACTTACCGGCATGAAATGCCTGGATTAATCTACGTACATTCTTTCGGGAAGATATATTGCCTACGAAAAACAGGTAATTCCCGGATATGCGATATTTGCTTTTTACAAATTGTATTGCGTCATCTGTTTGTGTTTTAAAATCCGAAGCAATGCCTAAAGGCGTAACATAAACTTTGTCAGAGGGGAAACCAATTTTATCCACTATATCTTTTTTTGTTGTTTCGCTAATTGTTATTACGTAATCGGCTGTATTTTTTATTGTCCGGTAGTTTTTTTGCTTTCTTTGGATGAATTTTTTAGGAAAATATTTTTCTTCTCCGCTAACCAGTACAAACAGGTCGTAAATGGTAGAGATTTTTACTGCATTACGCCATTTGGGTACATAGGCGTCAAGTGAATGGATGACGTCGTATTTTGAGGAAAGATGTGGAAGCTGAGGTATATAAAAACTCGAATTTATATTATTAGGTCTATATAAAGTGTTGCGTTTCCTGTATCTAGAGATCTTGTGTAAGAGTGTAAAGTCATCTTGGTCTCTGCAGAGATCTATCAACTCAGCGATAATGGAACGACCATAGTTGGCGATACCCGTTGGCTTATAGGTCGAAATAGAGCTGGCTTCGAAAGCAATTTTCATAAAATTACATAAACAATAATTTATTGCATCTTGATTGTTTCAGATGATATTTGATTGTAGAGATACGCCATCAGTACCGCCAAATAGAAAGAAAAGAACGATAAAGAGAGCCAAATATCTAAAACAGAGGCCGTTAGACCAAGTATTGCGTAACTTAAGACCAATACGGTACCGGCATGAGCAATTCTTCGTACTCGGAGGCACTTGGACTGGGTATGCCTGTAGAAACAAATCAACGGTAAGCCAAATAACAGCAAAATAGATACTAGACCTAACACGCCACGACTGGATAAAGCGGCAATATATTCATTGTGTGGTTCGCTGAAGTTATGATACACCTCGGGGTATCTTCCCGACTGAATTCTTTCGTCAACGCGTATTTTAAATTCATTTGCGCCGGCGCCAAGAATGGGGTGATCAGAAAAGATCTCCAGAGCCAATGTCCACATTTCAAAACGAGCACCAATGGATGTGCTGATAATTCCATTATTTACATACGATACAACATCCTGATGTACTTCATTCAGTCTGGTTTTTACCATGGTTTGCGGAATAAGGTATAAAACCACGCAGGTAAGAATAATAACGATGGTTGTTGCATATTTGGTAACTGTTTTGCTGTGTTGCCGGTGGAACTTTGCGAGTAATGCACTGGAAATAAGCATTGCGATCCATGCGCTTCGGGAGCCTGATAATATATTGTCGAACAAAGCGAGCGCGAATCCGATAAACGGCAAAAAGCGAATCCAGATATTCTTTTCTTTGAAATATCGCCAGCTGGAAATTGCCATCAATCCGAGACAGGAATTCAACCATCCAAAGACTAATGGATTGGTGTTGCCTTGAAGACGTAAGTGCATACCAGGGGCGTTTAGCCATTCAGATATACCAAGTATGCCAGACAATATCGCCGCAATAACAACGCCGTACCATAAACACGCTTCCCTTGGTTTGGTTCGTGCGACTACATAAATTATTGCGATAACCGGAAATATTCTGGAATAACGTCGTACTCTCGAATAATTAAAGTCGCTGCTATCTACGAAGTAATAATTGGCGAGTACAGTTAAAACCAGGAAACAGACAATCAGCATCAAATACTTTTCGCAAGACGAAAGATCGCGTTCAACTGGTAAAAACTTTACAAAAAAAATCATGAGCAGGAGCAGGGTATAGATATAACTGGCCCAGTGATCGATATATAGTCCAAATAGAGGAAATAGGAATATCAGTCCAGCTGCGGCAGTTCGAAAAGGATTATGAAGAGCTTGCATATAGTTATAAATTAACCCAACAAAATATCGGTGGGGATACCAGAACAGGCCCGGAGTTTAATGAATATGGCAAACGTATTACAAGTAAATATTAGACATTTTCACGATTATCGGAAAACCAGGCCAACGTGGCATTGATAGGGCTATTTGTTGATTATCCGGGTCAGATTGTGCAGCACATCATCTACCGGTATTAATTGCATGGCATCTGGATGCCGGACACGCTCTCCCCAGCGGGCTTGTTCCACAGTTTTTCCGGAATATCGCTCTAAGGCTTGCGGGTAATAATTAGCGGCCAGATTTTGATGCAGGTAGGGGCCGGTGCGATGTGGATTGGAGGTGGCGTATAGCCCGATAACAGGCGTGCCGACCGCGGTAGCCATATGAGCCGGTCCGGTATCCGGTGCGATTAATACATCCGCACGATTCAGTATCGCCAGCAGCTCTTTCAGCGTGGTTTGTCCGACCAGATTAAGCGGCTTATGAGTTGCACGGTTGCAAATATCCTGAGCCATGCTGTGTTCCTGTTCAGAGTTCCCTCCGGTTAGCAGTGCTTGCATGCCCAATTGACCGATTGCATGGTCAACGACAGCGGCGTAACGATCCGCGGGCCAGTTACGCCAGTTGCGATGACGGTTGCTGCTGCATGCGTTAATCACCAACAACGGTTTTTCGGGTGTGAGGTATTGTTGTATTTTTTGTCTGGCCTTATCGGGTACCGGGATATCCCATTCCAGTCTACGTTCAGGGACCCCGATTTTTTCAAGAAAACCGAACAACCCGTCCAGCACATGCTGACACGGTCTGGCGTCAATTCGATGATTGGTAAAGAGCCATTGGTAATCGTGAGCCCGCTGAAGATCAAAACCCAGTTTGAGTGGCGCGTGGACTGACAGGCTGATCAGGCTGGCCCGCAGTGCAACCTGCATATGCAGTAGCAGGTCGAAACGTCGTTTGCTTAGTTGTCGATGTAAATCAAGCAGGCCTTTTAGTCCTGCCTGTTTGTCAAAAATGATAAACTCGACGTCCGGTATATCACCGACTAATGAAGCTTCCAGCCGGCCGACAATCCAGGTGATTTTGCAGGCCGGCCAGTGACGCTGCAGCGTGCGAATAATCGGCACCGTGTGCACCACGTCGCCTATCGCTGACAGGCGCAGGATGCAGATGGATTGCGGAGGCTCTAAAAACGGTAATGTCATGCGTATATGATAAATATTCAGCAAATTGATCTTGATGGGCAGCATATCCTATATGATGCAGGGCGGCAGTCCAATATTGATTTAAACTGGTTTGATCCCATTTTCTGGCGCGCGCGACAGTCTGTAACAGGATTTGCCCAGGGGCGAGCCAGCACATTGTTTTTCTTGTGGCAGAATCAAGAGCATGTATTGCGGCATTACCATCGTGGTGGTGTGGTCGGGAATTTTATCCGTGATCAGTATTTATGGACCGGTTTGAACAGAACACGTGCCTGGCGGGAATGGCACTTGCTCGCACGATTGATTGAACTTGATTTGCCGGTACCGGTACCCGTGGCGGCACGTATCCAACGGAATGGTTTGTGCTATCGAGCTGATTTAATTACAGAACGGATTACCGATACTGAATCATTGGCTGATACACTTACACAGTCCGCCTTGAGTGATCAGGTGTGGGAGCAATTGGGAATCGTTATTGCGAAGTTTCACCGGGCGGGTGTCGATCACGCGGATTTAAATGCACATAATATATTGCTGCACGATTCACAGGTTTATCTAATTGATTTTGATCGAGGTAGAATACGTAACCGTGCATGTTGTTGGCAGCAAAAAAATCTCAGGCGTTTGCTGCGCTCGTTGAAAAAACTGAAAAAAGCAAGAGAACACTTTCATTTTATAGACGAGAACTGGCTAACCCTGTTGCGGGGATATTCTGAACAAGACGCTCATTAAGGACTTAAAAATGGTTGATTTAACATCAGATGACTATGTCATCAAGCATATCCAATCTTCGATTGGTGTTAAACAGGCAATATTAAAGGATCACCCATTGCTTTATCGTGTGGTTGAAGCCGCAAAAATTTGCGTCGATGCATTAAAGCGAGGTAATAAAATTATTCTTGCCGGTAACGGTGGTAGTGCAGCGGATGCACAGCATATCGCCGCAGAGATAGTGGGGCGCTACAACTACCATAGGCCGGGATTGCCGGCTATGTCACTGTCCACCGACACATCGATGCTGACTGCAATCAGCAACGATTATGGCTATGAGCGGGTATTTGAACGTCAACTGGAAGCTCAGGGAAAAGCCGGCGATGTGTTTATTGGAATCAGTACCTCCGGCAATTCAAAAAACATATTACTTGCCGTTGAGCAGGCAAAAAAAATGGGCATTACCGTAGTCGGCCTGGCGGGTTCGGACGGGATGTTACAAAACAAAAGTGATGTTTGTATCAACATACCGTCAGACTACACACCACATATTCAGGAAGCGCATATTACAATTGGCCATATCCTGTGCGGCATGATAGAAGAATCCATTTTTCCAGATGAAAAACCGAAGTGAGTTTCTTTTAAGGCTAAATTCAAAAATTACGCGTAATGTCTGAATTATCCAAGGCCATTTTTCTTGATCGAGATGGGGTGATCAATGAAGATCTCGGTTACGTTTATAAGATAGAAGATTTTCATTTTATTGACGGCGTCTTCGATGCTTGCCGTCGCCTGCATCAGCTGGGCTACAAACTCATTATCGCCACCAACCAGTCTGGAATAGCTCGTGGCTATTTCACCGAGGCGGATTTTAATACGTTAAATAACTGGATGCTGGAAAGATTTTCTGAACAGAACATACCGGTAACCGGCGTTTATTTCTGCCCCTATCACGCTGAAGCAGAAATTGATAACTATCGACAAGAATCGCCTTATCGAAAACCAGGTCCGCAAATGTTTCTCGATGCAGCAAAAGATCATGGGTTGGATTTACAGTCTTCCATTCTGGTTGGAGATAAGCTGAGTGACTTACAGGCTGCGCAGGCTGCAGGTATTGCGCGCAGTTACTTTATCGGTGAAGCTGATAAGTTACCTGAGGAGTTTAAGGATATACCGGTTTACAAGAGTTTGTATGAGCTGGTGGGGTTGGAGTTTGGGGGTTGAGAAGTGTAGGTTGGGTTGAGCTTGCGAAACCCAACTTTTATGTGCGGCCTGAGCAAGTAGCCCAAATGAAGTGAAACGAAACCCGGGATAGATTGCTTAAAAAGCAAAAAGGTAAAGTATCGTGACCATATACATACTCATGTGGATTCCAATGCTTCTCATAGCAATTGCCAATGGTGCTTTGCGGCAGTTTACCTTTGGTAGAGTATTGTCTGAACTTCGTGCACACCAGCTTTCGACACTAATTGGTTCGGTCTTTATCGGAAGTTTTATCTGGTACGTCATATCTCGTTTTCCACCGACCTCTAGTGGGCATGCTTTTTCGATTGGTATAATGTGGCTCAGTTTTACAGTAGTTTTTGAGTTTTTTATGGGGCTTGTACTTTCACGCCAAGCTTTATCAAAGGTACTTCATGACTACAATTTGCTCGCGGGCAGGGTATGGGTGTTGTTTATTACCTTAATAACTGTTGCGCCTTGGTTGTTTTATATCGTTCGTGAATAATCGGCAAGCTCCCGGATTCCTTTTCACTTCATCCGGGCTACTCGCTCAAAAATCTTTCTCCGTGTCCTCTTTTTTACTCCGTGTTCACCGTGGTAGTCTTTTGATCTTTTTCAAGCCATCCCAATTGTTTAATTTCATCCAAATACCGCTCCGCAACATCTGCACGTTCTGCCATAAACCGTTGTGCGTTGTTACCCAGCTGTTTTGCGCGATCTGGCTTCTGTAGTAATTCCACAATGGTATTTTTTAATTCATCAATCGTGTTGCTACAGACAATCGCATCCGCATCAAGCAATGCTTCAATATCTTCGGCGAAAGTAAAACTTTGCGGGCCGGTGATGATGGCCTTACCGAGTTTTGCCGGTTCCAGTACGTTTTGTCCGCCACGTGGAACCAGTGAGCCGCCCATAAATATGATATCCGCATCGGCCATAAATCCGGCCAGTTCGCCTAGCGTATCGACCAGGTAAACATCGGTTTCGGAGGTGACGGAATCTTGTTGGCTGCGAACGGCGGTTTTTAAACCGGCTTTTTCCAGATCTTCAAGGACTTCTTGTCGTCGGTTCGGATAGCGGGGCGCTATGACTAATAAATGCGATTTAATGTTGAGCGATTGCCACATGCGTGCCAGCTGTAGTTCTTCGTCGTTATGCGTGGAGGCAGCGAGTACGAATGGTCGATCAAATTTTACCGCTGCCTGTTTAACACGGGCATCATTTGCTGCATATTTAATGTTGCCGATGACCCGCAGTCGGTCGGGGTCGGCGCCAAGTTGTATAAAACCAATCTGGTCCTGTTTGCCACGTGCCAGTATCACATACACTTGTTCCAGACAAAACGTGGCGATTTTGCGCAGGCATTTGGGCATATCCAGTGTTTTCCTGGAAAGACGCGCATTGATGATCGCCAGGGGGATTTTTTGTTGTTTACACACGCTGTAGAGATTTGGCCACAGCTCGGTTTCCATTATCAAACAGCAGCGCGGTTGAACATTTTTCAGAAAATTCCGAATCGCAATTCGATAATCAAGCGGTAAATAATGATGTTGTACCCGGTTGCCGAATTTTTGCGCTACGGATTGCGCGCCGGTTACGGTATTGGTTGTTAATATCCATTGCACTTCCGGATACTGTTTAAACAGTAATTCCAGTAAAGGAACCGCAGCGTTCACTTCGCCGACAGAAGCGGCGTGTAGCCATGCAACACGATTTGATATGAGATTTTTCGTATAGCCTGATCGTTGTTTGATATAACGCCAGCCACCGCCGTGACGGTAGGTATAGTATACAAGGTAGGTAAAAACCAGCGGGCTGAGAATGACTAACAGCAGGCGATAGCGCAAGGGTACGCGAACGGCCATTAATAAAACTGGGCTTCGCCTTCCGGGCGGTGGTGAAAACGTCGATGCAGCCAAAGATATTGCTCAGGAGCAACGCGTACTGCTTCTTCAATAATCTGGTTTACCCGGACAGCATCCTCAACCACTGAATCGCTCGGGAAATTTTCCAGCGGCGGTTTTAATACCAGACGGTATCCCTTGTTATCCGGCAATCGATACGGAAAAAAAGCAATAACAATTGCGTTGGAAAATTTGACCAGTCTTGAGGTGGCGGTCAAGGTTGCAGCCTGAACACCGAAGAAGGGCGCGAAGAGGGTGCGTTCACTGCCAAAGCTCTGATCAGGTGCATACCAGGTGGTTATGCCGTTTTTCAGATTTTTTAATAAGCGTCGCGATTGTTTGCGTGGTATCACATCCTCGTAAATGCGACTACGCTGCGCAACAACAACAGCGTCAAACAGGCGGTTTTTAGCCGGTTTGTACATGGCCTGAAAGGGACAATAAAGGGATAGAAGCTTACTGCCGATCTCAGTGCAACACATATGAGCACTTAACAGCAGAATAGGGCGATTGGTTTTCTTCGCCTGTTCGATATATTCAAGACCTTCAATCTGCACCCGTTTTTGCAGAATTTTTTCGTTGCCCCACCATGCCAGCGACGTTTCCATTACAGATTTTCCAACACTGTGGAAACAGTCTTTTACCAGTTTTGCCCGTTCCTGTTTGCTGAGTTCAGGGAAACACAGATCGATATTGATTTGCGCAATGTGTCGGCGCCTCGGTATCAGCCAATAGACAATCTCACCGATCGCCGAACCCATTACGTACAGCACGGGCAAAGGCAATTTGGCCGATACATACATCAATCCAATTAACAACCAGGTTGCCCAGTATCGTGGTGCCAGAAAAAGCGGCGCCTTTTCTCTTAATCTCATTTTTATTGTCTTACTTTAACCAGTTATTGATGATCTGCAGGTCGTTGACCTGAAGATTACCGACTGCCTGTTTTAATCTCAAGGTGTTAAGTAAATAGTTATATCTGGTAGCCGCATAATCGCGTTCTGCTCGAAATGTATTACGTAACGATAACAACACTTCCACTGAATTACGAGTGCCCACTTCAAATCCCGCGTTGGTTGCTTCGTAGGCGGCTTGCGACGAAATCAGAGCCTGTTTCAAAGCTTTGACGCGACTGATATCGGCCAGCACATTCTGATAGGCATTGCGGGTTTGTTGTACGGTTGCACGACGGGTGAGTTCCAGTTGTTCCTCAGCCGCATCACGTTGATAGATTGCCCTTTTGGTACTGGAACTGACATGACCACCGCTAAAAATCGGCACCGTCAGTTGAATCCCGACATAATCAGTTGTGTTGTCAGTAGGATCAGAATCCAGAATACCAAGAGCGCCTGCACTTATAGGGCCTGTATCCGATTCGTTGTAACTTCGGCTGGCCACCAGATCGAGGCTCGGATAATGACCGGCGCGTTGTGCAGCAACTTCCTTTTTTGCCGCCTGATAGGCTGACTGGGTTGCCAATAGATTAAGGTTATTGGCCAGTGCCTGATCAACCCATTGTTGTTTATCCTGAGGTTCAGGTGCTTGCAGCGCCAAGTTGTCGCCCAGCTTCGCCAGTTTCGGAATATTGGTATTCGTGAGAGTCCAAAGCGCCTCGCGATAACTGTCAAGTTGATTGCGTGCTTCTATCTCAGATGCAACAGCATTATCGTATTCTGCCTGGGATTCTTTTACATCGGTAATCGCAATAAGGCCAACTTCAAAACGCTGTTTGGCCTGTTCCAATTGCTGGCCGACTGCTTTGGTTTCAGCTTCGGCAAAGGTCAAATTATCTTCTGCTGCCAGCACATTAAAATAGGTCTCCGCGGTACGCAGAATCAGAGCCTGTTTGTTGGCTTCGTATTGAGCTTCTGCCTGGGCGACCAGTGCGCTGGCCTGTTGCATTCTTTTCCAGTAAGCGTGGTTGTACACGGACTGTCGTAAATTGACGTTCCATTGCGTTGTTTCTGTATCTACACCAGGAACAGAAATGGCCGTTTCGCGAAAGCCATCGCCGTTGGCATCAAATAACTGACTGCCTTTGCTCGATGAATCGCCTTTCTCAGCTGAACCGTTGATCTGTGGCAGTAATGCCGAGCGAGCAATAGGTTTTTGCTGCCGTGCCGCATAGTAACTGGCCGTTTCGGCGCGGAATTGCGCATCGTTGCGTTGTGCCAGACTATAAACCTCGGACAAGTCTGCTGCGGATGTGACGTTAGCTATCGTGGCAAGTGCAACCAGGTTGGCGGCGTAGCAAAAATTTCGAATGTGCATGATAGTTTTCTCTATTTTCTTTATTTGTTGGCAGAATATTGCTAAGCGTGTGGCAGTGATGTATCTCCCGGTACGACAGTATACCTGCTCGTCAGTTTCATGCGTATCCGGTGGCATTTATAAGCGGTGAAACCCAGGTTTCAAATAGACTTTCCTGCATCCATTGATTTTTACCCTTTCGCGTTATCAGCATGGCCTCCATAATGGGTTTGTCAGCCTGACCAATAATGACAAACAGGCGGCCATCCGTCGCAAGGGCTCGTTTGTAAGCCTCCGGTACCGAGGGTAACGCGCCGGTTACGGCAATCGCGTCGTACTGATTTGCCTGACCCCATTGTTGTGCAGCATCACCGACAGAGAGCGACACATTGTCACAGTCGAAAATGGCCAGTTTTTGCTTCGCCTGTTCGATAAATTCCGGATAAATATCGACACTTTCGACATGCCCTGCCAATTGAGCCAGACAAGCCGTCAGATAACCGCTACCGGTTCCAATTTCCAGTACCGTGTCTGAGGTTCGCAGATCCAGACTTTGCAAAATACGACCTTCAAGAACAGGGCGTAACATAAACTGATTGTGTGCCAGCGGAATATCAGTATCGGTAAACGCCAGTTGCCGAAATTGATGTGGCACAAATTCTTCACGCGGTGTTTGCAGGATAACTTCAAGTACTCGACGATCCAGCACCTCCCATGGGCGGATTTGCTGTTTCACCATATTGAAACGTGCCTGTTCGATATTCATCGTTTAAAAGTTTCTCGGTGCCCTGAAAACTGGCGGCATTCTAACACGCCGGGTGGCGCTCAGAAATGCGGCCAAATTCCGATCCGATACCAAACTCCAGCTTGATCGATTCACCTTAATTCTGACGCTAAATTTGCGGTTTTTGGATTCATGCTCAATAAAATAACTGTGCGCGCAACAAGTCGGTTGAAAATCCGCGATAATTTCCCTACTCTGCAATAACTAGCTAGGGGTACCGGACCAGCAGGTGGTTCGGTTGAGAAAAAGAGCGCGTCGGCAGACTGCATATCGCCTTGGTGCGTTCATACCCTTCGAACCTGAACCGGTTGATACCGGCGTAGGGAAGCGTGCAGGACTTATCTTCTGACAGGCACTTCCAGTCCCTACCGGTTCAAGTAAGCGTTTACCCTAAACTTATGGACTTTACATTATGAGTGCGATTGCAGAGGAACTCCTTCAACAGACTGCCCGGTTGTCCAAAGAAGTCACCCAGCCCATACCAGGTTCCGGCAAAATCTACATCAGCGGTTCACGAGCAGATATTCGTGTGCCGATGCGAGAGGTGAAGTGTACCGATACACCGGCAAGTTTTGGTGTTGAGGAAAACCCACCGATACCGGTTTACGACACCTCGGGCCCTTATACTGATCCCGCTATAAAAGTCGATTTACTGAAAGGCTTACCGCGTTTAAGGGCGACCTGGATTAATGAACGCAACGATACCGAACAACTGGATGGACCCAGCTCTGCATTTGGCCGGGAACGCGAAGGCGATGCCAGCCTGGCATCGCTACGTTTTGAACACCGTAGCCCTCCGCGCCGTGCCAAAACCGGTCATAACGTCACCCAAATGCATTACGCCCGGCAGGGAATTATCACCCCCGAAATGGAATTTGTTGCGATTCGCGAGTCGATTCGTTTGCAAGAGCTGCGAAACGATCCGCGTTACACGTTGTTATTGAAACAACATAAAGGCCAGAATTTTGGAGCGCGATTACCGGATCAGATTACACCGGAGTTTGTACGCGATGAAGTTGCCCGTGGCCGCGCCATCATCCCGGCCAATATCAATCACCCCGAACTGGAACCAATGATTATTGGCCGCAATTTTTTGGTCAAGATCAACACCAATATCGGAAATTCGGCACTGTCCTCCAGTATTGCTGAAGAAGTGGAAAAAATGGTCTGGTCTACCCGTTGGGGCGGCGATACCGTGATGGATCTTTCGACCGGCAAAAATATACATGAAACGCGGGAATGGATTATTCGTAACTCACCGGTGCCCATGGGTACCGTGCCGATTTATCAGGCGCTGGAAAAAGTGCAGGGCGGCCCCGAAGAACTGAGCTGGGAGATTTTTCGCGATACCTTGATTGAACAGGCCGAGCAGGGTGTGGATTATTTTACGATTCATGCTGGCGTTCGACTGGCTTACGTGCCACTAACCGCATCCCGTTTAACCGGTATTGTTTCGCGTGGTGGATCGATTCTGGCGAAGTGGTGTCTGGCACACCATCAGGAAAATTTCCTTTACACACATTTTGAGGAAATCTGCGAAATCATGAAAACGTATGATGTTGCCTTCTCATTAGGTGACGGATTGCGGCCCGGCTCGATTGCAGATGCCAATGATGAAGCGCAGTTTCGCGAACTGGAAACGTTGGGTGAACTGACCAGGATTGCCTGGCAGCACGATGTTCAGGTCATGATTGAGGGTCCGGGTCATGTGCCTATGCAGATGATCAAGGAAAATATGGACAAGGAACTGGAAGATTGTTTTGAGGCACCGTTTTATACATTAGGACCTTTAACAACTGATATAGCCCCTGCTTATGACCATATCACTTCAGCAATTGGTGCTGCACAAATCGGCTGGTACGGCACAGCGATGCTTTGTTATGTAACACCCAAGGAACATCTGGGGTTGCCCGATAGACAGGATGTGCGCGACGGCATTATCGCTTACAAGATTGCAGCGCATGCCGCCGATCTGGCCAAAGGTCATCCGGGTGCGCAATTGCGTGATAATGCTTTGTCCAAGGCGCGTTTTGAATTTCGCTGGCAGGATCAGTTTAATCTGAGTCTGGATCCGGATCGCGCACGTGAATTCCACGACGAAACCTTGCCGAAAGATTCTGCAAAAGTGGCACACTTTTGTTCCATGTGCGGACCCAAGTTTTGTTCCATGAAAATCACACAGGACGTCAGGGATTATGCATCTGGGAAAGGAATTGGCGATATAAAAGTTGCCATTGAGCAGGGTATGCAGGAACAGGCAGACAAGTTCAGAAAAAGCGGTGCCAGGATTTATCATAAGGCTTGATTATTTTCGGGAGTAGCAAATGTCGCATACAGAGCAATTTAATATTGGCGGTTTTGGTTGGCGATTGCTGGCCGCCTTAATACTGGTCTTTTTTACTTTCAATCCCAGTGGCTGGTCTTTTTTTCACTGGGCAACTCATGATCCGCAAAACCAGATAGTTGGCAAAATTTTTGTTGGTGTGGTGCTACTCATTGGTTGGGTAATTTTTATCCGCGCTACGGCTAATTCGCTGGGTGGTGTTGGTTTGATGCTGGCGGCGGCTTTTTTTGGAACCCTGATCTGGTTACTGGTCGATTGGGGTGTATTGCCCGCTGGCAGCGCCGATGCTGTGCTCTATTTAGCTGAATTTGCATTGGCCGGTATACTGGCCGTCGGCATGTCCTGGTCACATATACGCCGACGCCTATCGGGCCAGGTGGATACCGATGAGATAGAAGGCTAGCTTTTTAAACTATTTGTTAATTTTGGTATAAAGTCGGCCTCAAAGAACCAACCCAAACCGGACTGTGTCCGTTACCTGATTTATCGCTGATATCCGTTGGCGTTGGATTGAGATTTAAATACCAAGGATTCCTGGCAGACCCAGGATCCGCAATCTCGGCACTGATTTCATTTTCTGACAACAGCGAATCATAAATCTGGATACCGCGCAAAATCCCCGACAACATTTCATTGCCCTGAGCCCACGGTGCATCACCAAATGTTAAAACGGGATTGGGTGGTAAGCCCGGTTGTTCGGCAATCGCAACGGTTTGAGTAATGACATGTGAAGTGGTGTCCGGCCAGTCCCAGTAAAACTCCAGTATCCTATCTGTCCCACTTACATAGACTCTGGCCACCTGGGTGTACCAGGTGTCGTACACTACGTTTTGCGGGCTTTGTGTATCAACGCCGTTAACCGAGATTTCCCATTTGTGATTGGTGCCATCGGGAGGTGGGTCAGGATAAGGATGAAAACCGTAATAAACATCACCCGGTAGAAACTCGCCATTATTACCCCAGAAAAAGGTTGTGTAATATCCTGGTTGCTGACGCGGGTAAATTCTCCAGATATACGTTGCCGGGTAGGGATTGAGTGGCGAAGTAAACTGAAAGCGTACGGTATCGCCGTTTGTAATCGTATCGTTATCAGGAAAATCGAGGCCGGTTATCGATCCTGAACCCGAAGATCCGGATCCTCCAGTATCAGACTGACTGTCACCGCCGCCGCCATTGCAACCATATAAGAGTGAACAGCATGCAAACATGATGCACAGGAAAAATCTATTTGGTGATTTCATAACCGGATCCATAAACGGCGCGCGTACTATTCAGAGAACGTTTTATTACATAAAAGTTCTTGGAATATACCTGATGCTGTTTTAAATATCAGTGTTTATTGTTCCTGATACAGAGTTGGCCGCAGCTGACCTACCCAGACGGGATGATGACCGTTACCGGACTTGTCGCTGATATCGGAAGGGGTCGGATTGAGATTCAGGTACCATGGTGTTGTAATGGATCCAGGCGATGCGATCTCGTTGGCGATATCGGAGATTGATAACAGCGAATCATAAACCTGAATGCCTCTTAGGATTCCCGACAGCATTTCGTTACCGGGCGCCCATGGTGCATCGCCAAAAGTTAAAACGGGTTGAGGTGGGAGAGTGGGTTGCTCGGCGATTTCAATTGTTTCGACGATGACATGTGAACTGGTGTCAGGCCAGTCCCAGTAAAACTCAAGAATTCGATAAGATCCGCTGACGTAAACTCTGGCGACCTGTGTATACCAGGTTTCGTAGACGACACTTTCAGGGCTTTGTGTATCGATACCGGCAACCGAGATTTCCCACTTATGATTCACTCCATTGGGCGGCGGGCTGGGATAGGGATGAAAGCCGTAATAGACATCACCGGCGTCAAATTCACCGTTATTGCCCCAGAAAAAAGTCGTATTGTATCCAGCCTGTTGTACTGGATAGTATCTCCAGATATAGGTTGCTGGATAGGGACTAAGCGGTGAGGTAAACTGAAAGCGAACCGTGTTACCGTTTGTTACGGAATTATTGTCAGGAAAAACCAGACCGGTAACAGCACCGGAACTTGAAGAACCGGAACTTGAAGAACTGGAACTTGAAGAACTGGAGCTTGAAGAACTGGAGCTTGAAGAACTGGAGCTTGAAGAACTGGAGCTTGAAGAACTGGAGCTTGAAGAACTG